>CAJUBA010000006.1 GCA_910584635.1 uncultured Christensenella sp.
GTAATAAAAGTAATTCCGCTTTGCTATTGTTAAACTAAGCAAGTAGAAATATATAGAAACGGATAAGCCTGACGGCATAAGACTAGATTCTTCGACAGGCTCAGAATGACGGATGAATATGCGTTTGTCTGTACTATCAATATAACGAATATAAAAAACCTAACGTTCATTTCAAAATGATAAAAGAATTAACAAATATTGTTTCTTCTCCCGTCATATTGAGCGGAGTGAAACGAAGTCGAAATATCTAAATTAAATAAAATATCAATATAAAAAAGAGTCCGACTAAAATCGAAACAAAGTGTAGATTTTACGACTGGTCGGAAAACGTTTGGTCGGTACATTAAAAAACTAAAATTATTAAATAATTAAATTACAACGAAATCTCCAGGTGTGATAAACAGGAAACTGATAAGAGCAAGCAATACTACTACGGCTACTTGGTGAAGGGCGTAGACCCAGATAGCGATTTTGCCCCAAAAGTTGAAAGGCTTATACCAATCGTATTTGCCAAGCCAGGGTAAAAGCGATTTTTTCTTGGGATATAGGAACTGCGCGAGCGCGGCGCCTATAAGCATATATCCTGTAGTCGGGAAAATAGGGTAATAGTCGGCGGAAGAAAAACCCGATTTGCCGCCCAACATGAATTCGCCTATAAAATATAGGTTGTTGTCTGTGGCAAATGCAGTTTTGTCAAGGTTGTAAGTTGCCATAAAGCCTTCGTTCATCATAATAATCATTACGCCTAGGAAAAGACATACGCCTGAAGTAAAAAGTTTGTTATGTCCGCATAGAGTATCTATAAACCACCAAAACAGTATCGAAAAAGCGAACATGTGCAGAATGCCGAATTTTATCGTATCATCCATGAAGAAAGTTACTATCGTGATGATAGAGGCGATTATACTCGCTTGAATACCGCGTTTTAGATTGTTTCTGGAAAAGGAGCAGGAAATACCGCATAAAAGCGCGAATATCCACACTACGATATTTTGTGTGGTATGACGTAAAACGGAACTTTTATAATATTGCGCAGCAAGATCTACGATTAAAGTAAGATTTTCATTTCCGACTTCTTTCCATGCTCCGCCAAACATTGAATTGGAGCCTATGTCGTACATCAAGTGGTCGAATATCATCAAAAGCACGCAGACTCCGCGCAGAAAATCCAACTCCCAAATTCTTTCGGAAGACGCCTTTGATTTTCTGTTTAAGAGTCGCGCTTTAGTCATATTTACTGAATTTTATCTACTCCCATATATTTTCTGAGTACTTCGGGAATTACAATGCTTCCGTCGGCTTGTTGGAAGTTTTCCAAAATAGCGGCAGTAGTTCTGCCGACTGCAAGACCGCTTCCGTTGAGAGTATGGACAAGTTTTACTTTGCCGTCTTTATCTCTGTAACGTATACTTGCTCTTCTCGCTTGGAAATCTTCGTAGTCCGAGCAGGAAGAAATTTCGACGTATCTGTTGTAAGAAGGCATCCATACTTCAATATCGTAAGTTTTAGCGGAACCGAAACCGAGGTCGCCCGTGCAAAGACATACTACTCTGTAGGGGATACCTAAAAGTTGAAGAATTTTTTCCGCGCTGTTCGTCAAATGTTCGAGTTCCTCATAACTGCTTTCGGGGGTAGTGAACTTGACGAGTTCTACTTTATTAAACTGATGTTGACGGATAAGCCCTCTCGTATCTCTGCCCGCGCTTCCTGCCTCGCCTCTGAAACAAGCGGTATAAGCGCAGTAACGTATCGGAAGATTTTCATAAGGAATTATTTCTTCTCTGTGGAGATTGGTTACTGGTACTTCTGCGGTAGGCACAAGATAGAAATCCTGTCCTTCGTTGTTTACGTAATACATATCCTCCGCGAATTTAGGCAACTGTCCCGTTCCTATCATAGCGTTTTTATTTACCATATACGGCGGGAAAATTTCAGTGTATCCTGCGTCGATATGAGTATCCAACATAAAATTGTATATAGCGCGTTCAAGCCTTGCGCCCAAACCTTTGTATACTGTAAATCTCGCTCCGGAAATTTTGCCCGCTCTAGGCCAATCGCAAAGTTCTTTTTCTTCGGCGATGTCCCAGTGCGCTTTCGGTTGGAAATCAAATTTAGTAGGTTCTCCCCATTTTCTTATCTCGACGTTGTCGTCGCTGTCGCTGCCGACAGGTACTTCCTTGTTCGGCAGGTTGGGGATAGTGAGCATTATCTCGCTTATCTTCGCCTCGACTTGCGAAAGTCTTGCGTCAAGAGATTTTATTTCTTCGCCGAGCGCTTTCATTTCGATAATCTTTGCGTTTTTCTCGTCGCCTTTTAGAGTGGGGATGAGTTTGGAAACGGCGTTTTTGGTAGCCTTTCTCTGTTCGCTGTCCTGTATAAGATTTTTTCTTTCTTCGGCGAGTTCGGAAAGTCCTTCGAGATCGAATTTACCGCTTCTGTGAGCAAGTCTTTGCTTTACTTCTTCTATGTTTTCGCATACAAATTTCAAATCCAACATAATTTATTTCTCCGTTTTCCCGAGTAGGGAAGTTAATTCTATTTGCAGACTATATTTACAAGTCGCTTGGGTATTACAATAACTTTGACGATATTAAGACCCTCGGTTGCGGTTTTGACAATATCGTTTTCAAGCGCTATATTTTCTATAGTCTTGTTGTCGGCGTCGCTGGGAACGATTATTTTCGCTTTCATTCTGCTGTTAATCTGAACCGCCAATTCGTATTCGTCCTTTACGAGCGCTTTTTCGTCGCATACGGGGTATGATTTATCGAATACGGAGTATGTTCCGCCGATTTTCTCGTTGAGTTCTTCCGCGATATGCGGTACGAACGGAGCGAGGAGAAGTATCAAGTCTTCTATGCACTCCTTGAAAAACTGCGAATTTTTCTCCGTAGCGTTGTTATCGTATTTATACAGTTCGTTTACGTATTCCATAATACGCGCTATCGCTGTATTGAAGGAGAACGCTTTGGTATCTTCCGTTACGCGTTTTATTGTATAATTTCTAGTGTAGTTAAGCGCTTTTTCGTCCGCGCCCATTTTGGTCGACGGGGTGTTGAGAACTATCGCTTTGTCCACTATTCTTTCCACTCTTTCCAAGAACTTCGTTATGGATTCCATTCCCGTCGCGCTCCAAGGACCGCCTTCGATATAACTGAAACCGAACATCAAATAAAGTCTGAAAGCGTCCGAACCGAATTTGCTTACGTAATCGTCGGGAGATATGATATTTCCGCGACTTTTGGACATCTTGAACCCGTCCGGTCCCAAAATAGTGCCTTGGTGTACGAGCGATTTGAACGGTTCGTCGAATTTAAGGTAACCCATATCTCTAAGCGCTTTGGTAAAGAAACGCGCGTAAAGCAAGTGCATACAAGCGTGTTCCGCGCCTCCGACATACTTGTCTACCGGCAGCATCTTGTTGATTATTTCGGGATCGAAAGCCATCTTATCGTTGTTTGCGTCGGGGTATCTTAAATAGTACCAACTCGAACATACGAAAGTATCCATGGTATCGGGATCCCGTCTTGCTTTTCCTCCGCATTTGGGGCAGGTAGTGTTCATAAACTCTTCGCAACTTGCGAGAGGCGATTTGCCGTTCGGTTTGAATTCCACGTTGTAGGGAAGAGTTACAGGCAAGTCGGTTTCGGGTACGGCAACTTCTCCGCATTTTTCGCAATATACGATAGGTATCGGCGCGCCCCAGTATCTTTGACGGGATATAAGCCAGTCGCGAAGTCTGTAATTGGTCTTCAACTGACCTTGGTTTTTCTCTTCAAGCCATTTAACGATGGCAATTTTTCCGTCTTTAGAAGTCATGCCGTCGAATTTTGTTCCCGTATTGCAGATTACGCCGTAATCGCAGAAAGGCAAATCGTCGTTTTTGCCGTCCGCCGATTTTACCACTCTTTTTATTTGCAGATTGAATTTCTTTGCGAAATCGTAATCTCTTTCGTCGTGAGCGGCAACGCCCATTACCGCGCCCGTACCGTAGGAGTAAAGCACGTAATCGCCTATCCATACAGGCACTTTATCTCCGTTGACGGGATTGATACAGTAAGCGCCGGTGAATACGCCCGTTTTTTCTCTCGTAGTGGAGAGTCTTTCTATTTCGCTTGCTTTGGAACATTCGAGTTTGTAAGCCTCAACCGCCGCTTTTTGTCCGTCGGTAGTGATTTTGTCGACAAGCGGATGCTCGGGAGCGAGTATTACGTACGATACGCCGAATACCGTATCGGCGCGGGTAGTGAATACTTTGAATTTATCTCCGCTCTCCAACTCAAATTCTATTTCTCCGCCCGAGGATTTGCCTATCCAGTTCCTTTGCATGGCTTTTGTTTTTTCCGGCCAGTCGACGGTATCCAGTCCGTCGAGAAGTTCCTCGGCGTATTTAGTTATTTTGAAAAACCACTGAGTGAGATTTTTTCTCATTACCGTGGTATGGCATCTTTCGCAAGCGCCGTCGACGACCTGTTCGTTGGCAAGAACGGTGTTGCAGGACGGACACCAGTTTACCGGCGCTTCTTTTCTGTAAGCAAGTCCGTTTTTATAGAGTTGTAAAAATATCCACTGCGTCCATTTGTAATAGTCGGGCATACAAGTCTTTATCTCGTAGTCCCAGTCGAAAGACGCGCCCATCGCTTTAAGTTGACCTTCCATAGTCGCGATATTTTTGAGAGTGCTGTCTTGCGGGTGGATACCCGATTTTATAGCGTAGTTTTCGGCGGGAAGACCGAAAGCGTCGAAGCCCATAGGCTGAAATACTTCCTTGCCGTTCATTCTCATAAAGCGAGCGTAACTGTCGGTCGGACCGTAGTTGTACCAATGTCCCGCGTGCAGTTTCGCTCCCGAAGGATAGGAAAACATTTCGAGAACATAGTATTTGTCTTTCATTTTGGATTTGTCAAAAGAGTAGAGTTTGCTTTCGTTCCATTTCTTTTGCCATTTCTTTTCGATATTGATAAAATCCATAAATTTACTCCGCGCTAGTTTGTGATTCTAGATAATTATAATTAAAGTGTTACATATATAATATATCGACTGATTTCCGTTGTCAAGCAAATTTGATATTCGCCGACCTTATTGTAAGTCGTTTAAGCGTTGCCCGAAAATATTTTGTTTGACATAAATACGCATTCGGTAGTATTATTTATCTATAAAAAAATTATTTGGATTGCGACTGAAAAATATTGGTAAATCATGTCGGGGGAGTATGAAAAAATCATTATTGAAAATTTTGCTAATCGCAATATTGACTTTATCTTTGGTATTCGGCGTTGTTGCTTGCAATACCAAAAGCAAGGAAAATCCACTTCAAAGCAGTAAGAGTTCTTACTCCACTTCTTATAAGACGCTGTCGGAAAAAAGCAACGGCGTAGGCAAATGGAGAGAGGGAATGGTGTCGGGAAACGGACTTCAAGGTTTCATTACAAGCGGTTCGCCCTACGAAGACACTTTGATTTATCAAAATATCCATTTTATTTTACCTAATAAAAACGCACGTGAAAATCCCGTGTCCCATCAAGACCTAGATTACGTCAGACAAAGCATTGTAAACGGTCAGGACATTGTGGACGGGCAAAGTTACGACGACGTCTATACCTATCATGCGGGCGCTACGTTGAGAATAAAACAAAAGAAACAGTTGACGGGCGTAAAAGATTACAGCCGTTATACCGATTACGAAACCGCTTGCGTGGGAGTAAGATATACCGATTCCAACGGCGGTTGGGAAAGGGTAAGTTTTACGTCCCAGTCCGACGGCGTGTCTATTACTAAAATAAGCGCTTCGGATACGGGCAGTAAAATAAACGCGACGCTGTCCATGGACAACATTTCGAGCATGGCAAATTTCGGAAAAGGCAACGAGGTGGATTTACGGTATAAAAAACTCGTCGATTCCAATGCCGACGCTTTGACTTTTATCGCTCATTATCCCGATTATGAAAACAGCGAACTTAAAGAGGGAGGTTACGCGACCGTTTGTTACGTCGTATGCGAAGGCGGCAGTAAAGAAAGAATAACTAACAAAATGCCTAAGGATTCGCAATACGTCGGGCAGGACAATCCCGCGATAGCCGTTAACGACGCGGACAACGTCTATATCATAAGCGTTTCCGACCGTACTCACAGTATGGGCAAATACGGCGACTTCGAAAACGCCGACGAATACCCGCTCGCGGATACGCTGTACACCAAAGTTTTAGAAGTTGCGGAGAAGTATAAAGTAGACGGTAAATTCGATTTCGACAGAGCGCTGAAAAACCATACGGACATTTTCACTCCGCAGTTCAACGCGGTTTCCATAGACTTGGGCGGAGATATCAATATTTCAAACGACAAACTTTTAAGAAGCGTCAAATATAAAAAATCATTGTCCAATACTCTTGCAGAAAGAGCGTATTATTCGGGAAGATATTCGTATCTGTGCTGTTCGGGAGTATCGACGAGCAGACTTTACGGTATGTGGACGGGAGAGTGGAACGCGTCGTGGGGTTCTAAATATACGATGGACGCAAACGTGAATTTGCAGACTTCGTCTATGAACACAGGCAATATTTTATCCGCTCCCGTGGGATACGTTAACTTTATCCTAAGGCAAGTACTTGATTGGGAAGACAACGCTTACGCTACGCACGGATTTACGAACGCTTTGCAAGCGCCCGTAAATTCAGACGGAGACAGAGCGATTTTTACGGAAAGTTGTTATCCTTATCCGTTTAGATACTGGAACGCGGGAACAAGTTGGATGTTGCAGCCTCTTTACGAAACCGTACTTTGTTACGGCGATCTTCAAGTGCCGATTTGCGACGAGTTCGACCTCGATAAATTAAAATCTATTCTTTCGCCGACTGACGTTCCTCTTTCCGAAAGTAAAATAAGCGAGTTAAAAGCAAGGGGATATTTGAATCTTAAAGAGGATATACTTTATCCGCTGCTAATCAAATCGGCGAATTATTGGGAACAACTTTTGACTCCCGAATACTATACCGACGCCGACGGATATATACGTTACGAAAAGGGAAAAACTTCTCTTGCCGACGGAGAAACGTACTGTATTATTCCGTCCTATTCGCCCGAAAACAATCCGTCTAACTATCCCAGTCCGTCTTGCGCGAATTCGGCTATAGATATTTCCGCATGCGACAGTAACATACGTATGCTATTGGAAATCGCCGAGGAAGTCGCTCCGTTAGACGATATGACGAAGTGGATAGACTTGCAGAAAAAACTGCCCAAACTTCTATACGACGAAGACGGTTCGCTTAAAGAGTGGGCGAGTTATACTTTTGAAGAAAACAACAAGCATAGACATTTAAGCCATCTTTACTGCGCTTGGCCTCTTGCGGATACAAGATACGACGACGAACTAAATACAGCGGCGATACTTGCGGTAAACAACAGAAAAAGCGAGAACAAAGCCAGCCACGCGCTGATACACCGTACGCTTATAGCCGCTCGTCTTAAAGATAGAGAAAGCGCGACCAAAGCGATGGTAGGTCTTATGAACTCGCGAATATATTACAATTCTCTTATGACAAACCATCATACCAATAAACGCAGCGGATACTGTACGGATTACGGCATCGGTTATTTGGGTATGGTAAACGAATGTCTTGTATTCTCGAATAAAGGAGAGGTGGAACTTCTTCCGTGTCTTCCTACAAGCGGATTCGATAAGGGAAGTATTAGCGGATTGAGATTGCGTACTCAAGCGACTTTGACGAATTTGGAATGGGACGTGAAAAAGGGAACGCTGAGCGCTATTGTAAAGTCCGATATAGACCAGAAAGTAATCGTTTCCTGCGGACTTTCCGACGAAAGGGAAACGCTGGAAATGGAGAAAGGCAAAGAGTATAAAATCGAATTTTCGATATAACAAGTCAAAGAATATAACTGAATAGATAATTTATATAAATATAAAAAAGGCAGGCAATTCGCTTGCCATTTTCAATACCTTTTTGATAAAATAATAATTGTTTTATTGCGCTTTAAGTTTTTGGGCTTAGTATGCCCGTTATTGCGAATAAATTTTACAATAAGAAAATAAAGTTTGGAGGCTTTTTTATGGAAAAGTTAGTTGGCGCTTGTATGTTCGGACAATCCGGCGGACCTTCTTCGGTTATTAACTCAAGCGCGGCAGGTGTGTTCACCGAAGCATTGAAACAAGATTGCATTACCGCCGTTTACGGCGCTGCTCACGGTATTAAAGGCGTTCTCAACGAAGAATTTTACGATATCGGCAAAGAGGATATGAGCGAACTCATGTTGCTCAAAAACACTCCGTCTTCCGCTCTCGGCAGCGTAAGATATAAATTGAAAGCGGAGAAAGTAGACGATACCGATTACAAGAGATTGCTCGAAGTATTCAAAAAATACAATATCCGTTACTTCTTCTACAACGGAGGAAACGACTCTATGGATACTTGCAACAAAGTCAGCAAGTATATGAAGAAATCCGGTTGGGAGTGTCGCGTAATTGGCGTTCCTAAGACTATCGACAACGATTTGTTCGGTACCGACCACTGCCCGGGTTACGGCTCCGCCGCTAAGTACGTCGCTACTACGACTATGGAATTGAAATTGGACGCTACCGTTTACGATACGCCGATGATTACCGTCGTAGAGGCTATGGGACGTCATGCCGGTTGGTTGACTGCCGCTTCGGCTTTGGCTTGTCATAAAGGACTCGGTCCGGATCTTATCTATCTTCCCGAAGTTGCTTTCTCCACGGAAAAATTCCTTTCCGACGTTGATAAGAAAATGAAAGAAAACAACGGCAAATGTATGATAGTTATATCCGAAGGTATCGCGGACGAAAACGGCACGCTCATCGCTGAAAAGATAAACGAAAACGTTGCTAAGGACTCGTTCGGACACGCGCAACTCGGCGGCGTAGGCACGGCTCTTGCAAATCTTTGCAAAGAAAAATTCAACTGCAAGACCAGAGCGATAGAGTTCTCGCTTATGCAGAGATGCGGCGCGCATTTGGCTTCCAAAGCGGACGTTGAAGAAGCGTTCAAAGCGGGCGCGGCTGCGGTTAAGTATGCTGTAAGCGGTTCTACGGATAAAATGGTAATTCTCAAAAGAGATACCAAGTCCGGCAAGTATAAATGCAAAGTCGGCACGATGAACGTCGCTAAGGCTGCAAATACCGAAAAGAAAGTTCCGTTGGAGTGGATAATCAACGACGGCACGATGCTTTCGCAAGAATTTATCGATTACGCGTTGCCTCTCATTCAAGGCGACAGCAAAGCGCCTCTTGAAGACGGTCTTCCCAGATTTGCAAAACTCAAAAAGGTTTTCGTAAATAAGAAGTAATTTCTAAAATAGAAACAATTAAGGTCGGGACTTTCGCCCCGACCTATTTTTTGGCTTTTGATTGAAGGATAAATTATGGCTTTTTTACTTTTGTACTTTATTTCATCTTTTGTATTACACTACATTGTATGCCGAGTTTTTCTCGATAGTAACTGCAAATTGAAAAATTTTCGAGAAATTATAAAGATACTGCGTTGACGGCTGAAGCGATGACTTCCGCGCAGTTGCGGACGAGAGAATCGACGTCGCGGGGAGTAAGCATATATTTGGAGTATTCGGAATTTGTATCGCCCGTAATACTTGCCACCGAGATTATCAGCGGAACGCCTATCGCCACCACAGGCACGGAAAGAGTACTTCTGTTAAGACAGGTTTGAGGATTGTTTACGCCCCCTCCCGGACATATTCCCGCAGTCGTGAGTTGATAACAGTTGCCAAGTCTGTGCAGATAACCCGTCGCGAGAGTATCTATCGCCAGTACCAAAGCCGGTTTGTGATGATCCACTATCGCTTTTACTATATCAAACGACTTAATCCCCGTTATATCCGCGACTTTGGGAGCGATTGCGCTGACGTTAAACGCTTTTCCTCCCGTACGTATTTTTTTTACCACTTCGTTGCCGAGCGCGTCTACGACGACGTTTTCGTTTCCCAGTCCGACGACGAGAATTTTACCTTCGTTTACGCCGCTTTCTCGTATGAGTTTTTTGATACAGTTTTGGAGTACGTCGCAAAGCGTCGACGGCAAGGTATGAGCGTTGGGAGTAAGAGTGAGATAAAGTCCTTCTTTTTTCCCGCATTGACGGGACAGCACTTTATCCACTTTTGTTTCGCGTATGTCTACGCCTTTTTGTCTGTACGAACGGGAGGGAAGGGAAAGTTCTTCTCCCGCTTCTATCAGCAAGTCGCTGAAATTGCGTAAATTATCGTTCATACGTTAATTATTGCCAAAAATGCAATCGATTAAATACGCGTATTGGCTAAATTTAACGTCAAAAGGTCTATAAATATTTGCAAAACGCGAAAATATATGTTAAAATCTGTTGCGTTAACAAAATTGTTATGATAAAATAATTTAGTAAAAATACTAAAAATAAATACGGAGGGAGAGTATGCCAAATATTAAGTCCCAGAAAAAAAGAGTTATAATAGCGCAGAAAGAAAACGAAATCAATACTGCAAAGCGCAGCAGAGTTCGCAACGCTGTGAAGAAGTATGAAAGCGCTATCGCGAATAACGACGTGGCTACCGCAGAAAAACTTTTGGTCGAAACTATTTCTTTGATCGACAGAGCGAAGAGCGACGGTATATATCACGATAATACGGCAAGCAGAAAGATTTCAAGACTTTCCAAGCAACTTGACGCATTGAAAAAAGCGTAATTATCACAAAGAAATCTAATGCGACCTGCAGGGTCGCATTTTTTATAACGGTCTAATAGAAAAGCGATATTTTTCTCGCGACGCTTATGTCGCGAGAATATATCCAAAACGCAAGAATAAACTATAAAGTCCGATATTATCGAAAACGCGTCGGACTCGGAAGAGAACAATGAAAATACTTATATTGACTGCAAGTCCCAGAAAGGGCGGAAACACAGATATTTTAGCGAAAGCGTTTGCGGACGGAGCAATGGAAAACAACAACGTCGAAACCGTCGACGTATGCGATTGCAAAATAAATCCGTGCGTAGGCTGCAATTCGTGTTTTACAAGAGAAAACAACAGGTGTTTTCAAAACGACGGTATGCAGAGTATTTACGAAAAAGCCGCCGACGCGGATATGTTGGTCGTCGCTTCGCCCGTTTATTTTTACGGAATAAGCGCTCAACTCAAAGCGGTAATAGATAGATTTCATACTCCCGCAAGAAAAAACTTTAAGATAAAGAAAGTCGCGTTGTTGCTTACGGCAGGCTCGTCAAAGCAAAGCGTATTTGACGCGATAGTCCGTCAGTACGAACTGATAGTCGATTATTTCAAGTTTGAAGACAAAGGCAGAATATTGGTAGGCGGCGTAAACGACAAAGGCGCGATAAACGGAAGAGAGGAACTTAATCAAGCGTATTTGTTGGGCAAGAGTATTTAACGGCAAAGAAAAGCGCCGTCTTTCGACGGCGTTTCGTTATATGTTTTCTTTTTCCTTTTCCGCAGTCTTTTTGCGTTTGTTATGGATTATCAACAGTATTATTCCCGCGACTCCCACCGCTATAAGATAGAAAAATCTACCGTATGAAAGAAAGCGGTTTATTAGAAAAGTATTTTATTTGTGGTAACTACTGCCTTCTTCTATCGTGAACGCGCGGTAGATTTGTTCGCTTAGTATAAGCCTCATAAGTTGATGCGGATAAGTTATCGCCCCGAAACAGATAGACAAGTCGCATTTATCGAGTACTGCTTGCGAAATTCCGAAAGAACCGCCTATAATAAAATTTACCGTAGAAACGCCGGATTGTTTAAGAGATGAAATCTTTTTGCTTATTTGTTCGCTGGATAGCGATTGACCTTTCAAATCGAGAGCGATAGAGTAGCCTTTTAATTTGCTCAAAATTCTTTCGCCTTCCGCGTTTTTGGTCGAGAGGATATTTTTGCCATTCGGGTCGGAGCAGAGTTCCTCGCTCACTTCTATTATTTCGAATTTGCAAAATCTTGAAAGGCGTTTTGCATATTCGGCAATTCCGTCTTTGATGTATTTTTCTTTGATTTTGCCCACGCAGACGATATTTACGTTCATATCAATATCCCGATATAGTATTTATTATCCAAATAGCCAAAACGATAACGAAAGAGAAGATTATTCCTCGGCTGTTTTTCTTCTTTACGGTTTCGTTTTCTTCCTGTCGCATAGATAGAAATACTTCCTTTTTCTCTTGCGAGTATTCTTCGGTAAGTTCGTTGAGCGCGTCGCGTTTTGCTTTTTCTTGCGCTCTTTGTTCGGGAGAGATAAAAAGATAATCCATTTTTTCGTTGAAGACTTTGAGCGCTTTTCTTTTGCCCGTATACACTACTTCTTCAGCGTCATTTTCGCCGTCGCAAACAAGCGAGTCTTCCTTCTTTCTCTTCGCATAAGAAATTTTATACATTCCCCACAAGGAGAAGAAAAGTCCGCAAATGCCCGCTACGCACAAAAGGAGCATTGCCCACCAAGGCATTGTGAGGTCGGACGAACCGGTAATTTTGAATATAACGTAACCCGAAATCAGAGTTATAGCGTTGTTGAAGAAGTGGACGAGCGCGCTTATCCAAATGCTTCCGCTCATGTAGTATACGAGAGAGCAGACTACTCCCACGAAGAATTGATGTACAAGTTGCATTGGCGAACCGTGCATAAAAGCAAACAGCGCGCCGCTTATGATTACTCCCCAAAAATATGAAAAGTTTTTAGCCGCTCTCGCTATCATGCCTCTGTGCAGAATTTCTTCGCACACTGCGGGTATAGCCGCTATAAACACCAAATAAAGCAAAAGGGTGGGGAAAGACTCGACGGCGATATTTGCGCCCGTATAAGTATATCCCGTCTTTTGAATAAGGTATACGAAAGCGCTCGCTATCGGCATGAACGCGCACAGAAGAGTTATAGCGACGGGAAGAGTCAAGGCTATTTGTCCGCCGTTTACTTTGCGCTTAAATCCCAAATCTTTGAATACGTTGAAAGACTTGACTTTCCAATAAGCGAGCGGGGATAGAATCATTGTAGATTCGTTGATGAAAGTCAAAAGCACCAAGCCGCCGCTTGAAGCGGTGAACGCGGTAAACTTATCGCTTACGATTTTATATCCGTCGCCGTCGAATATTGATTGATTCATAGAGTCCGCGATAATCATAAGACCTACTATCATCAGTACAAGTTGAAGCATATATTGTAATATAAACTGAACGATAAATATTGCGCTTGCGTCATAAAATTCAAGCGATGGAACGGATTTTTTGAAAAATCCTTTATTTTGATTTGATTGTTGTTGAGAGTTTGTTTTTTTTGCCATTTGTTTTTATTCCAGAATAATTTTTGCCGTGGATTTATATTGCATTGCCGTTTCGACAAATACGTCTTTTCCTTCCGTGAAACACGCGTTTTCCAACTCTCTTGCAGTTTGCTCGAAAGCAAGTTCGGGAGTGTTGTTGTCTTGCGAAAGATGCGCAAGCACAAATCTTTTAGTGCCGTACTTTGCAAGCGCCGATATGCTTTGCGCGCATTCCTCGTTGGATAAATGTCCGTTCTTACCCAAAATTCTTTGTTTGAGCATAAAAGGATAGGACCCTTGTCTTAGCATATCTATATCGTGATTCGATTCGAGCATTATCAAATCGCTGCCCGAAAGAATACGTATTATATTTTCGTTCATGCCTCCCAAATCCGTCGCTATGGAAACGGAGCGTTTGCCGTCGCTCAGTCTGTAACCTAGATTGTAGTTTGAATCGTGGGGAAGTCTGAACGGAGTAATTTGTATATCGCCTATCTCGAAAGGCAAATCCATGTCCTGTTCGACGAGATAAGGAGTCGCTTGGGCGTCCAGTCCGTATACGCTGTCTTTATGGCAATATACAGGCACGGAATATTTTTTAGCGAAAGAAGCGATACCTCTGACGTGGTCGCTGTGTTCGTGCGTAACCAAAATCGCGTCAATCTTCCTAAGGTCGATATTTTCAGCGGTCGCTCTTTGAGCGAGGTCGCGTATATTCAATCCGTCGTCTATCATAAGCGTAACGTTGTCGGACGACACTACCGTGCAATTTCCTTTGCTACCGCTTGCCAAATTACAAAACTTCATTCTCTTTTCCGTCGTTTCCTTGCGTATCGACTTTATTTTATCATAATTTTTATTGTATACGCAATGAATATTATGGTAAAATGTAGGCAAAGAGGTAACTATGATAAAAATTTCTACAAAGTACATAGCAGATAAAATAAAAGAGGCAATCGACACAATATCCTGCGAAGCGGAACCCAGTTGCGTAAGAGCGCTTGAAGAAGCGTATGAGAAGGAAGAAAAAGGCACTTCGAAATTCGCTTTGGAAGTAATGTTGGACAATATCAGAATCGCAAAGAGAGAACGCCGTCCAGTATGTCAGGACACAGGGATGGTCGTCGTGTTTGTCAAAATAGGCAAAGAGGTCATATTGACGGGAAAACTTTTGCAGGACGCCATAGACGACGCCGTCGAGCAAGCGTACGTTACGCTTAGAAAATCCGTCCTCGATCCCGTAACCCGAATAAATACCAAGACAAATACTCCCGCCGTCGTTCATACTCAATTCGTAGAAGGAGAAGACGTCAACGTGGAAGTTATGTTGAAAGGTTTCGGAAGCGAAAATATGTCGAAAGTATATCTTCTCAATCCGGCGCAAGGACTCGAAGAAGCCAAGCGTCTTATCGTCGATACCGTGGCGAGGGCGGCGTCCAACCCCTGCCCTCCCGTAATAATAGGCGTAGGTTTGGGAGGCACTTTGGAGAAAGCGGCGATTATGTCAAAGCACGCGCTATTCAGAGAAATCGGAAGTTCAAATCCCGTTCCGCATTTGGATGAATTGGAAAAAGAACTTCTCGGCGAAATCAATTCTTTGGGCGTCGGCGCTCAGGGATTCGGCGGAAAGACTACGGCGCTGGGAGTGTTTATCGAAAGTTATCCCACTCATATATCTTCGTTGCCCGTGTCAATCAACGTGCTGTGTCATTGTTCGCGAGCGGCGAAATTCGTAATTGACGGCAGAAAGGAGGGCGAGATATGTCAGATGTAAAGTTTCTTTCTCTTCCGCTTACGAAAGAGAGCATGAAAGATTTGAAAGTAGGCGATATGGTAAAACTAAGCGGAGATATGCTTGTATTCAGAGATGCGGGACATAAGCGCTTGTATCAAAGTATATTGGACGGAAAGCAAGCCTTCGAATATAAAGGAGAAACGATTTATTTCATGGGACCGTGTCCTGCAAGAGAGGGCGAAGCGATAGGCAGCGCCGGTCCTACGACGTCTTGCAGAATGGATAAGTATACTCCGTATATGTTAGATCACGGACTTTCCGCGCAGATAGGCAAAGGTAAGCGAGATAAAGATTGTATACAAGCGTTCAAACGCAACGGCTGCGTATATTTCGCGGCTATCGGCGGAGCGGGCGCAATATACAGCAAAAGCATAGTAAAGGCGGAGGTGCTTTATTTCGAAGATTTGGGTACCGAAGCGGTAAGAAGAATAAGCGTAAAAGATTTCCCCGTTGTAGTCGCTATAGATTCGTTCGGGAACGATATATACGAAGGTAAATAAAATTAAAAAATAAATAAAAACATAAAAGGAAGAAAAAATTATGGCGCAATTCGATGAGATTTTCAACGATATACAAAACAGCAACGATTATGAAGAAAACGCGCGTTTGCTTCAATATCTCGGCAACGTGCTTAAATCCAACATGGCTAAATTGCCCGCCGAAGAAAAGATAAGCATAAAAGACTTCGCTTTGAAAGAAATGCAAAAACTTATTGAAGTTATTCCCTCGGCGAAGAATTATCGCGAGAAAGATAAGATGTTTTTCTACGAAGATTCGGTACTTATGATTTTTACTTTGATGGGCGATCACAATTCGTTGACGGACGAACAGGCGGATATATTGCAAAAACTTATCGCTACCGTGTCCAAAGAACGGGTTTTGGAAAATTCCGTGGACAAGATGTTTGAAATTGCCAAAATAGAGAAAAGCGACGTAGAAGCAGTTTTGTCAATAGCAAAACCAATTAAAGACGATTATCAAAGAGGAATGCTTTTTCAAGGACTACTGGAACATAAGGATAAGATAAAAAATATGTCTTCCGACGCCAAATCTGCTATTGCGGAATTTACCGAGAGCGAGTTGGAAAGACTGTTAAGCGAAAAGGATTTGAGCGACGACGCCGTAAATATAATCGAGTTTGCCGCCGACGTAAGCAAATATTTCATTACCGGCAAAATTCTTGATATGTTGGAAAAAGCGATGAGCGTAGTTGAAAATCAAGTTAAATACTTTATTTTGGAAACTTTGCTTGATAATAATCGCCAAGTATCCGCTGACGCGATAAAAGAAATTGCTGGCGATCTTTCGTACGCTAATCTTTTGAAAAACGTTCTCGTAAAATACGGAAAGGCTAATCTTTTCCCAAAAGAATACGATACTCCCGAGTATCTTGCAAAGAGCGATCTCGTTCACTGGCTTTGCTATCCCACGGAACTTAATCAAAAACCCGACGAAATAGAGTTGTTGGGCAAGGCTACGGTCAAGAAAGAAGATTATTTCATTTTCAAATACAAATCCGACAGCGACAATCTTACCGACGAACTTCAAAACGTTTGGTTGATAGGTTGGTCGGGAAGCCAAGGTTCTACGTTCAGCGAGTTCGATAAACTCTCCGATTACGAGAAAAAGACTCCCGAAAAGACCGTCAAGTATATTACTAAAAAATTGCTCAAATAATTATCTAAAAGGAGCGATATAAATTGCATAGCGTACGCGTTAAAACTATATTGTCCGCAAAAAACGGTATGAATCTCTATCGCGGGTGTTCGCACGGATGTATTTATTGCGATTCGCGAAGCGATTGCTATCAAATGCGCCACGACTTCGAGGATATTGAGGTTAAGGAAAACGCTATAGAACTTTTGGAGATTGCCCTTAGAAGCAAACGAAAAAAATGTATGATAGGCACGGGATCGATGAGCGATCCCTATATGCCTTTGGAAAAGACGCTGGGCAACGTTCGCAAGACTTTGGAATTAGTCGAACGACACGGATTCGGCTTTACGGTCATTACAAAGTCCGACCTCATATTAAGGGATTTGGATTTGTTAAAAAGAATAAACGAAAAAACCAAATGCGTCGTACAAATGACGTTGACGACTTTCGACGAAGACCTTTGCCGCAAATTAGAACCCAACGTATGCTCGACGAAACGGCGGGCGGAAGTGTTGAATATATTGCGCGACAACGGTATACCGACGGTAGTTTGGCTATCTCCAATACTTCCGTTTATCAACGATACGAAGGAAAATATCGACGGAATATTGAAGTATTGCGCGCAAGCAAAAGTTTACGGTATTATATTTTTCGGAATGGGATTGACCTTGCGCGACGGAAATAGGGAATACTTTTATAAACAGTTGGATAAACATTTTCCCAAACTGTCGGAAAAATATAGACGCATTTACGGTAACGACTATATCGTCGGCAGTCCCAAGAATACCGAATTAACAGAATTTTTCTACGAACAGTGCAGAAAGTACGGAATAGTCTGCGACAATAATAAAATATTTGAATATCTCTCTACTTTCGAAGAAAAACATGCCCGCGAACAAATGAGTATGTTTGATTAAAAAGATTCGGATAAATTTAATTCCGACCAAATCTACACTTCGTTTCGATTTTAGTCGGAGGTTTTCTTTATAATGATTATCAGGCGGAGTTGTGGGGATTGCGTTAGAAGTCAATAATTGTAATAGCAAAAATTCTATACTTGTGCAGAAGGGCAAATCATTGAATGTCGGAGAAATCTACGGCATATTGATATAGTCAAAGATAGCGCTATTTGCTATACAGTAATGGCGTATGTTGTGTAAAGCGTCGCAAATAGGTCGCGTAAATTATAAAATCTAAACTCAATTATTCTATTTAATCAAAAACGGCTGATAAAACTCGATTTTTATCAGTCGTTATCGTAGCGGAGTAGTAATCTAAAATTAGTAATCTACGCTGAATTGTAATTTACAGTTTTATCTTTTCTATCTTAAAATCGCAATAATATTCTGCCGCTATGCCTTTGAATTTCAATACGCAATAATCGGGATCGGTTACGCCTTGCTTATAAAATAGTTTATCGCCGAAACGCCAAATTTCGTCTTTGGTCGCTTGGTCGGCGCAAACCTGCATTTCGCCTGTTATCGAAACGCCTTGATACTTGAATTTTCCGCGCTTATAAAAATAGACGCACGCTTTATTATTTTCCAAATACTGTTTAACTTTGTTGGACGAGGTGTTTGTGGAGAAGTAAATCTCGTTGCCGTCTATTTTGCGAGGAGCAAGCATTGCTCTTATTATGGGAAATCCTTGCTCGTCGACAGAGGCGATAAACGCCGTTTTTTGTTCCGATATAAATTGAAAAATTTGTGTTTTGTCCATAGTATATTCTCTCCGTGTTATAAACTGTTTTCATAAGTTTTATCAAAATCCAGTATGACAAGTCTATCGTTGATTATACGTTATTTTATTGCTATGTACAAATAGCAATGCGCTTTACCGTCTTTGGTATATTCGGCGGGTACGGTGCTTTCGTAGTCGATAGTAAATGCACGTTTAATTTCGCCACTCGCGGTAAGCCCCCAAACTTTCGACCACGCTTTATTTGCGCATTCGGCAATCGTTTCGCCGCTCTCGTCTATTTTGATGTATTTTCTTTGTGCGACCAATTCTTCCATTTTTGCAAAGAAATCTACGGTTACGGTTATAACGGATAAATTGTATTTGCCTTTTTCGTCGCTCTCGTAATCGCTGTATGCCGATATAGGTGATAGACCTTTTACGGGTACGCCGTTTTCTATAAAATCAAGCGGAATTTTGCCCATCATAATATCCGCCCAAAGTTCGTTGATTTTTGCCATTCCGCTCTCGGAATTGTCTGTGCGTATCGTTACGCTCTTTAATGAATATGACATAGTGTTTCTCCGTTAAATTACTGTTTATCGTACAATTATTATAGCAAAACCAAAATACTTAATCAAGCAAACAGTAAGGCACTCCGAGATTTCTCTCAAAGTGCCTTTATCGCTATTTTGTAAAGTTGCCGTTCTCATCACGCTTTTGTGTTTTCCACGCTGTCGGTGTAGGCGGTTCCGGCGACGCTATATTCATTCCAACGCAAACGCCGAAGTAATCTCTTTCAAAGAATAATACGAACTCACTTTGGCGTGGGTTCGTATTATTCACTAATGGCGGAGAAAGAGGGATTTGAACCCTCGCTACGCTTTCACGTACTACTCCCTTAGCAGGGGAGCCCCTTCGGCCTCTTGGGTATTTCTCCAAAGTCAATTTTTGTTTGCGTATCGCATAATGTATAATATCATATTTTTCGAGGCTTGTCAAAATATTTTTCGATATTTGTAAATACAAATTGTAAAGACGCTTTGGATATATAATTCCTATCTGTGGCGCGGACATACCAATTTGTAAAATAAGCGAGAAAAATAACAAATCGATATTGTTAATTGTCAAATAGGTATGTGCGCAAATGTCAAAAAGTGGTATAAATATTTGAAATGGCAAAAATAATTAAAATTTATGCAAAATTTTCGCTATTCTCATTGAATTTAAGAAAATTTTGTGTTAAACTAATAACAGTAAATGTGTGAAAGGCTTGCGCCATGCGTTTTTTTAGAGGATTTGAGACAAATCGAGTTCAAAAAAACTTACGCAGACAGCGGGTAAAAAATTTAAAGCGTAAGCGAATAAATAGATTAGGATTAGGAGGATGACATAAATGGAAGACAATCAGAGAAGAGGCAAGTTTGTTTACAGAAAGACAGAGAAGGGAAATTACGTTTACAAACTGTATGCGGCTAATCATAAAGTAATCGCTACAAACGGAGGTACCTATTCTTCGCTTAGTTCGTTGAAGACTGGTATCAACAGCGTTATTAAAAACGCGGAGACGGCTCCGATTGAAGATCAGACTTTGATAAAGGTTGTTGAGCAAAAATGTCCGAAGTGGGTAATTTTCCAAGACGCAAGAGGCGAATTCAGATTCAGACTTTTGGCGTCCAACGGTCAAGTAGTATGTACTCCCAACGACGGATATCTTTCCAAAGACGCGTGCAAGGTTGGCATGAAGTCTATTGCAAAGACTGCTGTAAATGCCGACGTAGTAGCAGAAGAAGACTAATATTAAAAAACAAAACCTACAAAAATAAAAGCGGGCGTTGCGACGCTCGCTTTTTTATTTGATTTAATACTCTGTTTACAGTTTTTGAAAGGCTGTTTATTTTGGTGAAAAATCATTTACAAAAAAAGTATACGTTTCCTGACTGATTTTTTAACATATAAAATCGCAGAAAACTGGGCATTTTTATATAATAATCATATAATATTTGATTTATATTGTCAATAGTTTTAAGGTCAGGAAACGTATACTTTTACCGACTGAGACTTGCGTTGGACATATAAATAGGTTATAATATAATTATAGTATAAACGGATAAAAAGGCGTTTTGGGGCAAAGGAGAATAAAATACAGTATATACCGCGACAAAAGTCGGCGGATAAATAACTAGTGAAGGAGAATAAAAAATGAAGAAATCGGGTATTTTAATTGTATCAATGATTTTGTGCTGTCTTTTGCTCGTAGGTCTTATGGCTTGTAAAGATCCGCAAGACGAGTTGCCGAGCGGTAATAAAGACGTAAACGAAGTTGAAGAATTCACTGAAATAATGACCGCGGTTATCGGGGAATTTGTAAGTATGGCGAAAGCAAATGCGTCTATTTCAACTCAACTCGCTACGGCTGACGGCGAAGTTTCAGTCGGAACGGCAAGCAGGGATACTGTGGACAACGCGTTTGATTATTTGAATGAGGCGCCCGACAAACAAGACGCTCCGCAATATGAGCAGATGGCGGGAGGTATGGCGGTAAAGAATTTAATTTCCGTACTCGCTTACGTTCAGACGTTGGGAGAAGTCCACGGCGTAGATAAAATTTACGATAAGCCTTTCAGAATAGAGCCGACAAGGGAAACCGTCGACGATGTTGAAGTTGTTTATTCGGGAGGTTATGCCGTAGTAAAGTCGGACAATAACCATAAAATTTTATACTTTTACAATAAAGACGACGAGCATTCTACGGAAGAAGTTTACAAGTACGATATAAACTACAAGAGCAAAGACGATTTTTCCGCTAAGATGGCGATGGTCAGTATGGATGAAATAGAGTTGGGTTCAACGGAAAAGGAAACGATTGCGTACTATTTCTACGGAGATACGAACGGCAGAGTACTGTTCATGATGGGAGAATGGAATAGAGATATGAAATCAAATAATTTCGTTGCTTACAGAGGCGAGAGCGAAGGAGCGTTCGGAATGTTTGATTCGGAAAAAGTAGTCAGCGACTGTTTCAATTTCGTTAATAACGATTATAACACCATAGATTTGGAACTCGTACGTTCGTTAAAAGACGGCGAATTAAAGAGTATTACGTGGAAGCAGTATATGGACACCGCTGAAAAACTTTCTAAGGAGTTTGGACTCGGCGCATAAAAACCGCTTTGTAATTTAGTTGACAAAATCGCCGTAATTGCATATAATACAAATGTGATACGGCGATAAACAGTCAAGAGTATCCGTTATGCTTGGGTAGCAGAGAAAGAGGTCGGCGGCTGAAAGCCTCTTCGAAAAGGAACGGAGAAGTGCGGATTGTTTGCCCGCGGGGGAAATACCGCGCGTTGGGGTCGCGTTAAGACCTAATAGAGAGGAAAGGCTTCAAGTCTTTCAATCAAAGTGGAACCGCGAGTAATCGTCTTTGAAGACGGTTGCTTTTTTTATTATTAGAGGTAAAAATGGGAAAAATAAAGATGGACTTGCAGACGGCGCTTGAAAAAGATCCGGCGGCAAGGAATAAATTTGAGATATTCTTTACTTACGGCGGATTTAAGGCGTTGTACAGACACCGTTTTGCGCATTGGTTTTACAATCACAAAATGAAATTTCTGGCAAAGGTCATATCCTGCGGTACGAGAAGGAAAACGGGAATAGATATACATCCGGCGGCAAAAATCGCGGGAGGAGTATTTATCGACCACGGCGTGGGAGTCGTTATCGGCGAAACGGTGGAGATAGGTACCAACGTGTTGATTTATCAGGGAGTTACGTTGGGCGGAACGGGCAAAGATACCGGCAAGAGGCATCCTACGATAGAGGACAACGTTATGATTTCCGCGGGAGCCAAGGTGTTGGGACCGATAGTAGTCGGACACAATTCCAAGATAGGCGCGGGCAGCGTGGTTTTGAAGGATGTTCCGCCGAATTCAACAGTCGTGGGCGTTCCGGGCAGAGTGGTTAAGTTTAACGACGTAAGAGTGGAAGACATCGATCAGAAATTACCCGACCCGATTTTAGAAGAATTCGCGAGGCTTAACAGACGTATCGAAAAACTCGAAGAGGCGCTTCAAGTTAAATCGTGCAAGTACTCTATAACGCAAGAGAACGCGGTCGACGAAATCGGCGAAGAAAACGCAATCGAAAGAGAGATAGTGGAACTGGAAAACGCAATCGACAATATAAAGGATAATATAAATAAAAAAGAAAAGTAAGCAAAAGGAGCGGATATGTTGAGGATTTATAATACGCTGACAAGACAAAAAGAGGAGTTCAAGCCGCTAAAAGAAGGAAAGGTAACGATGTACAGTTGCGGTCCGACGGTATACAGTTATGCGCATATAGGCAATTTAAGGACGTATATCTTTATGGATATATTCCGCAGGACGCTTAAATACGACGGCTACAAACTCAAAGGCGTAATGAATATCACGGACGTGGGACATCTTCTCTCGGACGGCGACGAAGGCGAAGATAAGATGGCTAAGGCGGCGAGAGAACAAAAGAAAACGCCATGGGAAATCGCGGAGTTTTATACCAATTATTTTTTTGAGGATTTCAAAAAACTAAATATAGGCAAGCCCGAGGTAATTTCCAAAGCCACCGACCATATACAGGAAATGATAAAGGACGTGCAGACCCTTATCGATAAAGGATACGCGTATGAAATAGACGACGGAATCTATTACGACATATCCAAATTCCCCGAATACGGCAAACTTTCAAGACTCAGTCTTGAAGACCAGCAGGCGGGAGCGAGAGTAGAGGTCAATTCTCAAAAACGTCATCCGGCGGATTTCGCGGTATGGAAAAAAGCCGACCCGCAACATATTATGCAGTGGGAAAGTCCGTGGGGCATGGGTTATCCCGGTTGGCATATCGAATGTTCGACAATGAGCAGAAAATATTTGGGTTCGCATTTTGATATTCATACGGGCGGAGTAGACGCTATACCCGTACACCATGAGAACGAAATAGCGCAAAACGAAGCGCTCGAAGACGGTAAGACGGTCAATTACTGGGTTCATAGCGAATTCATGCTTGTCGACAACGGCAAGATGTCCAAATCGCTCGGCAACGTATACCGTATAGACCAACTCGAAGAGAAAGGCTACTGCGCGCTTGATTACAGATATTTCTGCTTGAACGCTCATTATAGAAAGAAACTCAACTTTACTTTCGAGGGAATGGACGGAGCGAAGACTTCGTACGCGCGACTTCTTAACGTTTTGTATCAACATAAAGTAGGGCAAAACGCGGCGGACGAAAACAAGTTGGCGGAATACAAACGTCAGTTTGACGAAGCGATAAACGACGATTTGAATATACCTTTGGCTTTGGGCGTAGTATGGACGATGATTAAGGAACCCAAAAGCAAAGCCGTCTACGATTTGGCGTTGGAGTTTGATAAAGTCTTAGGACTGTCTTTGGATAGGGCAAAGCCTTCCGAAACGCAAGAAGAGCAAATACCCGAAGATATACGCGCTATCGCGGAGGAAAGATATCAAGCCAAGAAAAATAGGGATTTTGCAAAAGCCGACGAATTGAGGAACAAACTTTCGGAATTGGGATATACCGTCGCCGATTCGAAAGACGGATATACCGTAACCTCGAAAAACTAAAATAAATCAAAAAGAGTGTACCCGAACGTACACTCTTTTTTGTTCAAGTCAGTTCAAACCCTATACTGTACGGCTTTGATTAGAGCAACATAGAATCAAAAGTTTCGTCGAAAATATCGCAGAGTTTCGCGATAATTTCCAGACTAGGCTCGCAAATACCGTGTTCCCACGCGCTTATTGTGCGTTGGTCCACGTTGATGAGTTTGCCGAGTTGAGTCTGCGTCATCTTTGCCGCGTTTCTGAAAGTTTTCAGATTCTTTTTGAAGTTTATTTCTTTCATAATTTGATTTTACCAAAAACAATGGTAAATCTATTGCAATACCAAAACTTTTAGTATATATCGATAAACCGGCGTGAAAACTGCGAAAATTATTGCAGTTTGCTCAACATTTCGACAGGGTCTACGCTAATGTCGCGTATTTCAAAATTACGTTTTTCTTTTATCGCGTTGATAAGATCTTTTTTAAGCAAGGTTCTTATTTCGGTATATTTGTTTATCACTTGGAATACCGTTCGTTGCTTTTCGCAGGAGTTTGGTATTTGTTCCAAGTCTTTGCCTACCAAACGCGAGATAGGGTTGTAGATCTTTTCGTCTGAAAGCAAGATTTTTACAACGTTGTAATAAAAATCAATATCTCTCACTTGATTGCTTTTATTTTTGTATGTATTTACACTCTTAGATTCTTTAATCATCCTGTTTTTTGCGAGTTTTGCCATAAAATGGTAATCGGAAGTAATAGAGGTTGGCATAAGCGTAATCTCCTGAGCGGTGTTTATTTTTGATTTTCGGACATTGAAAAATACAATTTGTCTGATTAGGTAAATAGAGAATAGCATAAATAAATTCGAAATACAAGTGTTTTTTAATAATTTTGTACAAAACTGACAAAAAGTCTTAAATTTTGTACAATATTACTAAAATCCGCGACAAAAAAGAAGAGTTCGGCGCATAAAGCCGATATTTTTTGATGTGGAACCCCGAGTATTAAAGATCGTCCGCGTCTTGTACGGGAGCGCTGTTGTCGTCAAAAGCGGGAGTGCCGGTATAAGCGCCGTTGACGTCAAACTCGCTGGACATATTTTTATCGGTTTTTTTGTCTATGATCTTTGATTTATTTTTTTTCATTGTTTTTCTCCTTATTTATATTGTTTAGATTATATACAAAGCAAAATAAGTTTATACGCTTGAAAATTAAACGGGCGAGTGAAATAAAACGTATAATTTTTTAAGAATCGGACTAAGGCTCTTTTATTGATTTTGCATAAATTTTACATTTGCGCTTTAAGTGTAAATCTTTTATAAAAACTCTCGATTAAGTTGGAAATTTTGTTGATTTTCCTATAAAAAAATAATAAACTGTATTCACAAAAAAGAATATACGGATTATATGAATATCACATTGCCTTAATGTTAATGTATATAATAATAAGGCGCGCGATTGGAGGGTAAATGCTGAAACTAACCGATATAAAAAAAGACTACGTCTTAAACGGCGGAGACAAAGTGCCTGCTTTGAAAGGCATAAATCTCGAATTCAGACAAAGCGAATTTGTGTCCATACTCGGACCTTCGGGTTGCGGCAAGACTACGCTATTGAACATTATCGGCGGACTTGACAGATATACCACCGGCGATTTGTCTATAGACGGCATATCCACGCAACATTACGCTGACGTCGATTGGGACGCTTACAGAAATATCAGAATAGGCTTTATTTTCCAAAGTTACAATCTTATTTCGCATATCGATATTCTCGCCAACGTCGAGATGTCGTTGCTTCTTGCCGGCGTGAGCAAAGCAGAGCGTAGAGAGCGAGCAATCAAAGCGCTTGACGAAGTAGGCTTGAAAGATCATATTCATAAAAAACCTAACCAACTCTCCGGCGGACAGATGCAAAGAGTATCTATCGCAAGAGCGCTTATAAACAATCCGAGTATCATACTTGCCGACGAACCTACGGGCGCTTTGGACAGCGCGACAAGCGTTCAGATTATGGAAATTCTCAAAGAGATTTCTCACGACAAGTTGATTATAATGGTTACTCACAATCCCGAACTTGCCGAGCAGTATTCCAACCGTATTGTAAGACTCAAAGACGGCGAAGTAGTCGACGATACCAATCCTTACGTATCCGAACCCGTCGAAGAAAAAGTCGAGGCGCAAAGCGAAACAAACGGCGAAGTCAAAGAGATAGATGATGTTAAAGAATCTATGGCTTGCGACGAAGTTACCTGCGATACTGACGAAAAGCGCAAAAATAAAAAAACTCGCGTTCAAAAAAGCGAATTCCAAAAACGCAAAGCCCAAAAGCAGAGAAAAGAAAATCTCAACAAGACTTCGATGTCGTTTGCTTCGGCAATAAAACTGTCGTTCAAAAATCTGATGACCAAAAAGGGCAGGACGTTTATGACGGCTTTTGCCGGAAGTATAGGTATTATAGGCGTGGCGTTGGTTCTGGCTATTTCCAACGGATTTTCCAATTACGTCGACAGAATGCAAAAGACGATGTTGTCGGGTTATCCCGTTACCATTACAAGCAATACAATGAGTATGGAAAGTATGATGACTACTTATATGCAAGTAATGTCCGGATCGTCAAAAGACAAATTCCCAGATAAAAAGTTTGTCAATTCCTATAACCTCGCTACTATTTTGCAGGAAATGATAAAACCAAACAACATTAACGAAGAATATATAGCGTTTTTGGACGGTAAGAAAGTCGGCTGGCTAGAAGACGGTTTGGTAGACAGCGTTTATTACAATTACGGTTACGAATATACCGTTTTTAATAAAAAGGGCAAGGACGTGGGTAAGGTATCTATGTCTATGGATTCTTCCAAAGGTTCGGTCAACTGGCAGGAGATGGTAGGCGACCGTAAATACATGGAAAGCGCTTACGATATAATAGGCGGAAAGTATCCGGAGAAAGCGACCGACGTCGTTTTGGTAGTGGATAGCACAAATACTATTCTTTCCACATATTTCTCGGGTATGGGATTCGACAGTTTGCTTGACGGAGAGGAATACGGCGGGATAGATTTGGGCGGTATGATAGCGAGCGGTCAGACGTTTGACAATATTATCGGCAATCCCGATAAGGGTAAAGAGGGCGTAACATTCCTTCTTCCCAACAACGACGCGAGATTTTATAAGACTGTCAATTCCGAAACAGGCAAAGAATATTATGAAGAAAAAAATTACAGTCAGATAAAAAATCTTACTGAAGAAGACGGGGTATACAAACTGTCCGTCGTCGGAATTTTAAGACCGAAAGAGGGAGTCGAGTATACGCCGGTGAATCCCGGTATCGTTTACACGCAGGAATTGACGGCGCTCATGCGTAAAGATGCTCGCGACAGCGAAATAGTGAACTTCCAAAGAGAGCATAGCGATTACAACGTTCTTACAGGAAAAGAATTTGACGCAGACGACAATATGTCTTCAGGAAACATGTCGCCCGACGCTATGATGAATATAATGATGGGCGGGAATACAGTAGCGACCTACAAGACGGTTATGCAGTCTTTAGGCGGCAGCGATATACCAACTGCGATAAGTATTTTTTCCAGCAATTTCGATAATAAAGAAATAGTGCTTGACGATTTGGACGCGTGGAATAAAGAGCATAAAGACAATCAGATAAAATATACCGACAGCGCGGCTATATTTATAGGAATGATGAACCAAATCATAAGAATCGTTACTATCGCGCTTATATGCTTCTCGTCCGTATCGCTTGTCGTATCTTCTATTATGATAGGTATCATAACTTACGTGTCGGTAGTAGAACGTACAAAGGAGATAGGAATTTTACGTTCGTTGGGCGCAAGAAAAAGAGACGTGTCCAATATCTTCAATGCGGAAACTGTCATCATAGGCTTTACCGCGGGACTTATCGGAGTATTGGTAACGTATATCCTTAGTATTCCTATCAATCTGATAATACAGCATTTCGAAGCGACTATTACAGGTATCTGTTCGCTGAACCCGTTGCACGGCGTGCTTATGATACTCCTTAGTATTACTCTTACTTCCATTGCAGGACTTGTCCCTGCAAGAATAGCGGCAAAAAGAGACCCGGTAGTCGCTCTAAGGACAGAGTAGAGGGTATTTCTTCGACAAAACTTAAAATATGTTTTTCATTGCGCTTGGTCGAAACATTAAGTCCGACCAAGCGTATATTTTTCGGTCAAATGTATTTACGACTGGTCGGAAATGCGTTTGGTCGGGTTGTTAAGAATAAAAAACAGGCGAGTTAACATATAGTTACCTCGCCGATTGTTTTTGTTAAACGGTTTATCAGACTATATATACTTTGACTGAATATCCGTCGAGTTCGGTTTTGAATTTGCCGTTGGTTTCTACGGTTTCTCCCGTCCATTGTTCGGTCAGAGTATATGAATTTTTGTGATTCATCTGTACGTATTTATCGTTTACCAAGGTTTGCAAATCTACGCTTGCTTGTTTCTTGCCTTTTTTACTGTTAAAAAGACATATTGCGGTTCTGTTGCCAGATAGCGGTTTTGCCAAAATATCTATCGAGCCTTTTTTCATGAGTTTGGCTTGTTTGCCCAACGGGTCTTGGTTTATCGATATCAAGTTTTTATTTGTTACGATATCAAGCACGTCTTGTTTGATACAGCGCAAGTCGTTGCCGAGTATCAAAGGAGCGTTCATCATACACCACAGACTGAAATGCGATTTGTTTTGCTCGTAAGTTAGTTTTCCGTTGCCCACTTCGAGCATATCAGGGTCGTTCCACGCGCCGATAGAGGAATATTCGTGAAGTTTTGCCGTGTGTCTGTAAAGCATAATTATCCATTTCCAACATGGGTTTATATCCGGAGTAGTACGCCAAAGATTACCCGCTTTTGCTCCCCATTTATAAGGTTTATTCAGTCCCCATTCGCATATCGAGAAAGTAATTGGTTTTACTTCTTCGTTGTTTTCTTTCGCCACTCTTGCCGTCGCTTTTTTCAGCGCTTGACCCATTTTGTAGTATTGAAGGGCGGCGGAATCGGCGCGACACGTTACGGGATTGCTCAACTCGATTCTGTTCATGCCTTTTTTCAGACGTACGACTTGTTGGAATCTCGCCGTTGTATTCCAGAATTTCTGATGAGGGAACTCATAGATATGGTTTACGCCGTTGACTTTCGCGACAAGCATTTTATTGTACCAGCCTTTCTTTTTTATACATAAGGTCAACACGTATTCGCCTTCTTCGTCGATATAGATATTGTCGAACGACGCGATACCGCGCGCTTTGTCAAGTCCGGAAATATAGTATCCGCCTTCGACTTTTTTCTCCGGCATAAATTTCGCCAAGCCTTCAAGTTTCGCGTCTTTGCAAAGTATAGTTCTACCGCTTTTTTCGCCCAAAGGTACTATTTCCAATGCGTATACGAGCGGAGCGTAACGGCTGTACTGTTCGTTGTGGCAGAAATCGTATTTGAAGTATTCGATTCCCCATCTAGCGAAATTTAGCGCGTCTTTTTCCTCGTTATGCAGACTTGCGGGAAGGTTTTCGCAAGTTAAAGTCCCGTTGGAAGAGTATATGCCGACTTTTAATCCCAAATCGTTTAATCTTGAAACAAGATAGGGTATTCCGCTCTTAAACTTTACCAAATCGCCCTGAAGATTGCCGTTTTCGTCGCGCATATTAGAATGCCAGTTGTCGTCGATATTTATATATTTATAGCCTGCGTCAAGCAAACCTTTTTCTACCATTGCTTTTCCCGTATCAAGGATAAGGTCTTCGTCGATAGTGTTTTTGAAAGTGTTCCAACTCGCCCAGCCCATAGGCGGAGTAAGCGCGACGCCGTTGTCGTATTTTTCTCCCAAATCCAGTTTTGCGGTTCTTTTGCCCGGCGTTAAAAGCATTTTCAAATAACACGCCGGACACATTCCGTTTCTTTTCATAATATTCTCCTCTTAATTCAATTTCGCAAAAAGCGTTTTGAATTTATTTACCCGTATATTTTACCATAAGTCGGATATAACCGTCAATAGCGCTTTTACAAGTCGGTCATTTTGTCGATATGTTAAAAATTATCTATATATTTTCAACATTCGGAAATTACGTAAGTTGTTAATAAAAAAACGATATTTTTGTTATAAAGAGCGATAAATCCGTCAGATTTTAAGAATTTGACAATTCTTTTTACTCGCTTTTATAAAATATCGTTGACAAAATCGTATATTTACAATAGATAATATAAACGTATAAAAAATTCGGAGGATAATTATGAAAAAGTTTGCGATTTTGACGAGTGTACTGTTAATTTTCGTTTTATCTGTTTTCGGCGCGGCGGGCTGTTCGCGAGGAAGCGGGAATTTGTTTGACGTCAAGGACAAGAACTTCGGCGCATACGACGAATCCACCGTCGTAGAGGGTATGAGCGCGTACGATCTTGTCATGGAGGCTTATGACAATTTTGTCGAGGATACGAATTTTGTAAGAGAGGAACACTTTACTTTTGCGGCGGGAAAGGGCGGTTCGCTCGCTTCGAGAAATACCACGCTATTAAGAAAGATGGAAGGCGATAAGATTTATTCGCAGGAAGTTATTTACGGAACGGGACTGGATAAAGGCACTTGCGCGACAAGATATTATTTCGACGGCTCGCAAGCCTACGAAATCAACAATACCGCTAAAAAGAACGTTTCGTTTGACAGCAAGAACGGCATTTTCGAAGTCGCCGACTGGGGCGAATTCGCAAAATATAATGGCGATATTGAAGAACAGAACTGGCTGATGAAAGAAAAGATTACTACTTACGATATTTCAAGTAGGGATTATATGTCCAAAACAAAACATACGGATAAAGTTTATAAGGTCGGAAATACGTATTATTGTTTTTTGGCGATAGATTGCTCTTATGAAATGATGACGAGCGTACAAAGAGAAGCGATGGATGAATTTCTCGATACCCTTTCCGCGCAAGACGAAGGTTTTACGATGGAAGATACGACGATAGATTTTGCTATCGAGGAGATTGACGGAAAGATGAAATTCAAAATTTGGAGAAGAAACGAAAAGTATACAGGAAAACATTCTACCGGAATAAAAGTTTCTTGCGAACAAACCTGTCTTAGTTATTACAGATACGGAAGCGGATATGAGATAACTTCCGACGATCTTCTGAATCTTGCTTAATAAATAAATTATATCAAAACGTCCGTTGTTTATCGGTTGAGCGACGGACGTTTTTTTACGCGAATTTTGTCGGGAAATTTTTTATAATTATTGCAATTCATATTTATATTATGATAAAATAAAAAAGTCGGTTGCAAATTTCTAATTTAATTTTAATTTGTCAAAAAGTCGGCGAAAAAGTTTTTTGTCTGCAAACGGCGCTCAGAGGGGAATTATGCTGAAAATTTTCAAGAAAATCATAAGAAAAATAACCGATAAAGTCAACGGTAACGATCTTATGCAGGAACTTAACATTCCTGTCGGCGAAAGACATATTACAAAAGGTATGCCCGAACTTATAAGACAGGCGGGCGCGGAAGGCGCGGTCTTGCTTAAAAACGACGGAACGCTGCCCTTAAAACAAACTGATAAAGTCGCGCTTTTCGGAAGATGTCAATACGATTATTTTAGCGTAGGTTACGGAAGCGGAGGAGACGTAAAACCGCCTTATAAAGTCAACTTATTGCAAGCGATGAGAGAGGCGTCGGCGGACGGCGGATTTGTCCTTGACGGAGTATTGGCGGAGCGATACGAAAATTGGTGTCAAAAGGAAGAGAACGTACCGTTTGAGGGATGGTGGGGACATTGGCCCATGAATTATCCCGAGATGGCGTTGGATGATAATATTTTCGAAGAGGTTTGCAAACGCAACGACATAGCGATTTTCGTAATAGGCAGAGCGGCGGGCGAAGACAGAGAAAACGTGCTGAAAAAGGGCAGTTATTATCTCACCGACGAGGAAGAGAGTTTACTTGACAAAATTACCTCTTCTTTTGCCAAAACCGTCGTAATAATGGATTGTGGAAATATCATAGATATGTCTTGGACAGAAAGGTATAAGGAAAAGATTTCCGCGATACTTTTTGCATGGCAAGGCGGAATGGAGAGCGGGCATAGCGTAGTCGACGTATTGCGAGGCGCGGTAAATCCTTGCGGAAAGTTGCCCGATACGATAGCGATCGACTATAAAGATTACCCGTCTTCGGATTGTTTCGGCGCAAAAGAATACAACGAATACGCAGAGGATATTTTCGTAGGTTACAGATATTTTTCAACTTTCGCGAAAGACAGGGTTTTGTATCCGTTCGGATTCGGATTATCATATACGGAATTTGAAATAAAAGTCGTCCGTTTTTCCGTCGACGGCGATAAGGTGAGTTGTAAGGTAGAAGTAAAAAACATAGGCGATAGAGAGGGAAAAGAAGTTGCGCAAGTCTACGTTCAGGCTCCGCAAGGCAGACTGGGAAAAGCGTCGCGTTCGCTCGTAGCGTTCAAAAAGACGAAACTTCTAAAAGCGGGCGAGAAACAGACGTTAAATTTCCAATTTGACTTTTATTCTTTCGCAAGTTACGACGATACCGGAGCAAGCGGTAATCAATATTCTTACATACTCGAAAAAGGCGAATACGCGGTGTTTGTAGGCAACGACGTAAATACCGATATATGCGCGGGCAGATTCGGACTTTTAAGAGATAAGGTTGTTAAGACTCTTCAAAATATTTGTCCCGTCAAACATAGTTTTGAAAGACTGCGCGCCGAGGAAAAAGACGGCGTAACCGTTATGGTCAAAGAAGCCGTTCCTCTCGGCGAAGTTGATTTGAAAAAGCGCATTGTCGACGGCTTGCCGTCGGAGATAGGATATAAAGGCGAGCAGGGCATAACTTTTGACGACGTAAAATCGGGAAAAGCGGAAATGGACGATTTTATATCTCAACTTACGGACAGCGATTTGGAAGCGCTTAGCAGAGGACTCGGATATATGCGAGCGCCTATAGGCACGGCAGGAAACGCGGGCGCGTACGGCGGAATAATTCCTACGTTGACGGACAAAGGCGTTCCGGCGATAATTACCGCGGACGGTCCTGCGGGAATAAGAATTGCCAAATATACTTCGCTGCTTCCTTGCGGTACGGCTTTGGCGTCTACGTGGGACGTTGAACTTGTGGAAACCTTGTATCAACTTGTCGGAGAAGAAATGTCTTACTACGAAGTGGATATATTGCTCGGCGCAGGAATGAATATACATAGGAATCCTCTTTGCGGTAGGAATTTCGAGTATTTTTCCGAAGACCCGTTGCTGTCAGGAAAAATGGCGGCGGCGTTTGTAAACGGCGTTCAGTCGAGCGGTAAGGGCGCCTGTCCCAAACATTTCGCTTGCAATAATCAGGAATTCAACAGAAACTACAACGATTCGCGTATTTCCGAACGGGCGTTGAGAGAGATATATCTCAAAGGGTTTGAAATATGCGTAAACGAAAGCCGTCCGTTGAATATAATGACGAGTTACAACAAAATCAACGGCGTGTGGAGTCATTACAATTACGATTTGGCTACGACGGTTTTGAGAGATGAATGGAAATATGACGGACTTGTAATCACGGATTGGTGGATGCGTAAAAGCAAAAGTCCCGAATTTCCCAAGATTAAAGACAATGCGTATAGAGTAAGAGCGCAAGTAGATATTTTCATGCCCGGAGACAATAACCATGCGGCAAAAAAATATAAGTCCGACGGTACTTTGCTTGCCACGCTCGGAAAAGACGGCGGTATAACGCGAGCGGAGTTGGAACGAACCGCGAGGAATACTCTTTCAACAATAATGAAAATCAGAAAATAATTTGTCGAGACAACAATGAACAGATTAAATCTTGTACCTTATCCTAAATCGGTAGAAATTTTTGACGGAACGCTGGATTGCAAGGCGTTGCGTATTGCGGGAGACGAGTGTTTTGCAGTATCGGATTTCGTCGATAAAGTAAAAGGTATGGGCGCGGAAATTTCGTTGGCTGACGGCGTTAAAATTATCTACGCGGTAGGCGATTGCGAAATATCCGATAAAGAGGGTTATATACTGCGAATAGGCGACGGCGGAATAGATATAAAGGCGCTAGAGCAAGCGGGATTGTCTTACGCATTCTGTTCGCTTAGACAACTTCTTTTCAATTACGCATTCAAGTTGCCGTATTGTTTGATAAAGGACGAACCTTATCTTAAACACAGAGGTTTGTTATTTGACGTCGGCAGATATTTTTACAGCAAAGATGACGTATTGAAAATAATAGACTTGTGCTATTTACATAGATTGAACGTGATGCATTGGCATTTGAGCGAAGATCAAGGGTGGAGAATCGAAATTGATAAATATCCTTTGCTTACTCAAAAAGGAAGCGCGAGATCGCATACTAATTTCGGTATCAAACCGCATAAAGGATTTTATACGAAAGCCGACGTAAGAGAAATCGTCGCTTACGCTAACGAGCGCAATATTCAGGTTATTCCCGAGATAGATATGCCGGGGCATATTCAGTCTGCGTTGGCGTGTTACCCTCATTTGGGATGCTTTGACAGAAAACTTCCTGTGGCAACGCATTGGGGAGTTAAACACGACCCTCTTTGCGCGGGCAAAGAAAGCGTTTACGAATTCGTATTCGACGTTCTTGACGAGATAATCGAACTGTTCGGAGAAAATACAAAATACGTTCATTTGGGAGGCGACGAGGTGTTTAAGCGCCGTTGGCAAATTTGCGAACGCTGTCAAGCCGTTATCAAAAAAGAAGGGTTGGAAAACGAGGAACAACTGCTCGGTTACTTCATGCGAAGAGTTTGCAAGTATATTACGGATAAAGGATATACTCCCATACTTTGGAACGGACTTGACGCGGATATAGAAGTAAGCGACGACGCGGTATGGCAATTCTGGGGCGGAGAAGGAGAGAATGACAACGACGCCGCAAGGAGCGCGAAGAGCGAAGGCAGACAGATTGCCAGCGATTCGGAACACACTTACCTGGATTTTCCTTACGGCAAACTGAGTTTGCGCAAAGCGTACTCTTTTAATCCTTTGAACAAGGGCGTCAGAGAAGAGAAACTCTTGGGCGCGGAAATTTCACTTTGGACGGAGTACGTTCCCAATTTCAAAACCGCTTGCGCAAGACTTTTGCCGAGAATGTGCGCTTTGTCGGAAGCGTTATGGCTGAAAGGAGAAAAAGATTATTCGGATTTTGAGCGAAGACTGGGGTATACCGTCAAGTATCTTAATAGGGAGGGCTTTAAGTCAAGAGCGTTGAAAATAGCCAATCCGAGTAAAGTCAGAGGAAATTTGCAAAATGCATGGTTCAATCGCAGAGTATTGCATTGGCAGGGATTGCATAACTTATTGGACGACGCTTATGTAAGTAGAAAATTTTCCAAAAAAAGTAAAACCAAATGATACATTTATATGTTATAATATAAATTGGGAAAAGAGCAGAACGGTTGACAGAATATAGAAATCTATAAATTATATATGAAAACTGAAAAGGGAGAAAATATTATGGCAAAACAAAACATCTTTCAAAAAGCCGGATTTCTTGTGAAAGACTTTTTCGCGCATTGGAACACTCCGCCGAAAGAGGGCTATTATTTGTCCAACAAGGAATTCCTCGCTTATTCCGTAGGCGGCATGGGCGTGCAGGGTATGGGTATACTTACACAGTACTTTGCAATCAACATGGGCGTGCACCTCGCATTCGTTTACAATTTCGACCAAAGAGTCGTATTGTGGACTACATGGATAATGGCGATTCTTTCGCTGTTTCGCGCTCCGTTAGTCGGATGGATAATGGACAACACGAATACAAAGTGGGGTAAATACAGACCTTATTTGCTTTACACCGGTCTTTTGAGCGTTGTTTGTTTTTGGCTGCTCGCGTTTATTCCGAACATATTTATGCCGAAAAGCGGTATTCACGAAACGGAAACGAGCAAATGGTTGGTAATCGGCTCGTATCAGGTGATATATTTTATAGCGTTTACCGCTTTTAGTTTCTTCTCATTCGGAAGAATAGGTTTGGCGCAGGTTATAACTCCTAATACCAACGAGCGTACAAAACTGTATTCGATCGGCGGAGTTATCGACTCTTTGGGACCGTCTATAGTGCAAATGTTTTTCCCGCTTATAGTAAACGCTTTTTACGGATCCAACGGTATTAAATACAAAGATCAGTTCGGCGGATTTACCGGCGATGAATTGAAAGATGAGTTGATAGACTTGGGAATGCCGCCAAACTTCGGTTTCGGTATGGAAAATATTCGTACATATCAAATAATTTTCCCGATTTTCGGCGTAATTTGCGTATCCCTTGCCCTTGTTATGTTTTTCGGAACTAAGGAAAGAATTATTCAAGAAAAGAAGGTAAAGCAGAAAGTAAGTTTCTTTTCCGGTATAGCAAAAAGTTTCCAAAACAAATATTTTTGGATATGCAATATTTCAAACGTGCTTGCTTTCGGCAGAATTTTGATATTCGGCGCTACCTACTACGTTTGCGCTTATATGATGGCTCCGGCGCTCGGCGGAACCATGAGAGGTATAATGCCTACGATAGCGGCGATAGGTTTTGTTCCCGGAATGGCGTTTGCTCCGCTGATACAGAAAAAATTAGGCAAAAAGAAAATGACTTTGATTTCATTTGCCGGTTCTGCGGTAATATCCGCATTGATGTTGATTTTGGTAATTTTTGCGTTTGAAAGTCCTGTTACTCCGTGGATATATTTTGTAGGATTATTCCTGCACAACATATTTATGGCGCTGTGGACGGTTACGTCGCCTGCGATGACCGCCGACTATTGCGAATATCAGCAGTGGAAGACAGGCGATCGACTGGATGGATATATGTCGCAGTATACAACGGTTATTACTACTATATGCGGTATGTTTACCGGACTTTTGACGTCCGAACTTTTGATAAAACTCGGCGCGAGTTCCGCTGTGGACTATTCAAATCCGACTGTATTGAGAAGCGTCTTTATTTTCTGGGGTATCTTAGGCATAGTCTGCGGTATACTGGCTATTGTTCCGTTCCTATTCTGGGATTTGTCGGAAGAGAAACAACTTTTAATGGCAAAGGAAATCAAGATCAGAAGTTTCAAAGAAAAACTCGCCGATAATTCGTTTGCGCAAGAAGACGTCGCGGAAGCGATTGCGCTCGGCGTATTGACGGAAGAACAAGCGACACAAATGAATTTTATCGTTGCAAATGAAAATTGTTCGACGCAAGAAGATTCTTTGGTATCGCCTCTTACCGACGACAGTTCGCTCTTTGAGCCTGCAAACGACGAAGTTACCACCGATACATTGCCGTCAGACGGCAAATCGGATACGACAGACGAAAACGACGAAGAAGAGTTATAATACCGTTATCAAAAATGTGATTCAATATTAGTAACCGAATAAGGCGTCTTTTGAAGACGCCTTATTTCAATATGAAAATAAGATATGTTGCCGTTATCGGTAAAAAATAAGTTTATAATAAGATTAATAATTGTTTCGATATATTTGATTTAGAATAAATGAATTATTGTCAATTCCTAAACATGAGTTATCTTTTCCAATTTTTTATTTTTTAGGGAAATTGTAGAGTTATCTATAAGTTTTGTTGCAACCGTTTCAAAAAGATTTCCGCGCATTTCGGGAATACTTGATACTTCTTCCACGCAATATCGAGATGAGATATAAGTTCGGGATAGAGGGGGCGGAAACACAAATTCGAGTTTCCCGTAGTATTCAAGATTTTATCCAAACTGACAGCGTATCCAATACCTTCTTCTACAAGCAAAGACATATTATATAAGAGATTACCCGTAGCGACTATATTTAATTCTTCTTCACTTTTTTGAAACCATTCGCCGATTTTGTTTTTTCCTATAGACTGGCGGGAACGAATGATCGGTTTATCCCATAAATCTTCGGGCGTAATATATTCTTTTTCGGCAAGCGGACTGTCTTTTCGCATAATAACGCCCCAAGTATCGTAAAGCGGCAGACGCAGATGGTCGTATTTTGACAAATCGAACGGCTCGATAAAAATTCCGAAATCTATAAGACCTTTATCCAGTCTTTCTGAAATCGTGCCGCTGTCGCCGCTGAATATATGGAATTTTACATTTGGATAATCGCATTGAACGGAGTGGGCGGCTTTCGCTATAAGCCCCATTACGTAACTTTCTCCGCCGCCTATATAAATATCGCCGCTTATATCCGTGATAGGCGTATGCAGTTCGGCTTCCGTTTGATTATACAGTTCAATAATTTCTTCCGCGCGCTTACGAAGCAACTGTCCCGCTTCGGTAAGTGTGATTTTTTTCGTTCCGCGAATAAACAGTTGCTGTCCTATTTCTTTTTCTAGATTTTGCATTTGTCGAGATAAATTCGGCTGTGTGATAAACAATGCTTCCGCCGCTTTGGATATACTTTGTTCGCGCGTAATTGCCAAAAAGTATTTCAGTTCACGTAGTTCCATTTTATACCTTCCTTTTGAATAATATAACATATTATTGATATGCGTGTCAATTATGGATATGGGATAAAATATAAGCATTTGACATGCGGTAGGACTGATTATAAAATATAAATAGAGATGCGGGGGTGCAGATTATGGAAAAACTAAATTTGACGAAAGAATGGGATAAGACGTTCCCGAAAAGCGAAAATATAGACCACGAAAAATTATTTTTCACAACTGTTACGGAATAACGCTTGCGGCGGATTTGTATATTCCTAAAAATGCGAAAGGTAAACTTCCCGCCGTTGCGTTCTGCGGACCTTTCGGCGCTGTGAAAGAACAGTCGTCGGGATTGTACGCACAAGAAATGGCGCAGCGCGGCGTGGTAGCAATTCCCGGCCCCTCCAACCACGACCATATCAGTATTTCACTTCTCGCTTTCCTACGAAGAAATGAGCGCGATTGCCATTTTGGATAGGAACGAAAAACACGATTGGTATTGAGGAATTTATATATGTCAGAAAGCGTTAAGTCAATAGAGCGGAATTTAATAGACGCGGGTTGCGATAGGGATTTTATAGAAAAATTTATAAATCTAATCAATGCGCACAACACGGCTGAAATGCTGAATATGCTTGCTATTCAACGGAAAACATTGCTTGACGGAATTCACGCGGACGAGCGGAAAATATACTGTCTAGATTATCTTGTAAATAAACTGAAAAAATAAACGTAGGGTAACGATTATGGCGATTACGATAAACATTTATTACAGCGGTAAGAACGGAAACGCCGTTAAATTCGCAAAAGAGATGATTTCTTCGGGATTGGTTGATACGATCCGACGCGAGAAAGGAAATTTGAGGTATGATTATTTTTTGCCTATGGACGATAGCGAAACTGTGCTTTTGATTGACGGTTGGAAAGACCAAGCCGCACTCGACGCGCATCACGGTTTACCTTTAATGGAAAAAATCTCTACGTTGCGAGAAAAGTATAATTTGCGTATGCGCGTTGAAAGATACGTTACGGACGAAAGCGCGCCCGAAAGCGACAAAGCATTTATTAGAAAATAAGGAGTAATTTTATGAAAATCAAACAGACGGCGGGACGCGACGCTCTTGGAGAATTCGCGCCGAAATTCGCGCAACTTAATGACGATATATTATTCGGCGAGGTGTGGTCAAGAGAAGGACTTTCGCTCAAAACGCGTTCTATGCTTACGTTAACGACGCTCGTAGCAAAGGGTCTTGTAGACAATTCTTTTTCCTATCATTTGCAGACGGCTAAGAAAAACGGCGTAACAAAATCCGAAATTGCAGAGATACTAACTCATATCGCATTTTATGCGGGCTGGCCCAACGCGTGGGCAGCGTTCCGTATAGCAAAAGAAGTCTATTCTGACGACGGCGTGTACGGCGGCATATTTGGCTTGGGCAAACCTAACGTCGAATATGCAAAATACTTTGTCGGCAAATCGTACTTAAATCCGCTTACAGATCCAAAGCAAACAGTGTTTATGGCGAACGTTACCTTCGAGCCGAAATGCCGTAATAATTGGCATATCCATAAAGCCGAGCAAGGCGGGGGACAAATTATTTTATGCTCCGACGGACAAGGTTGGTATCAGGAATGGGGACAACCTGCGCGTAAACTTTCTGCAGGCGACGTGGTGCATATACCTGCGGGAGTAAAACATTGGCATGGCGCGACGAAAGACAGTTGGTTTTCTCATATTGCTGTAGAGTGTCCCGGAGTGAATACGTCTACCGAATGGCTCGAACCCGTAACCGAAGAGCAGTACAGCAATCTATAAACAAACAAAATCAAGGCGATTATTGAAAAAACAAAATACTAATTCAATTACGTTATATCATTTCTAAATAACGATTCTCTCTTCTATTTTAGTTTTACTACTAATATTATTTATATTTTGTCATTGTCGCCGTCAATAAAATTATAATTGTAAACACACAAACTTGCCATTATCGGCAAAAACTTATTTATTTTCCGTTCTGATTTATTGCAATTTTGCCGATAATATGATATACTTATAAGCGAGGTAAATAGAATGAAGTTTTTATCGGTAGCGCAAACGGCGAAAAAATGGAATATGTCCGAACGTAGCGTAAGGAATTATTGCGCTATGGGGAAAGTGGACGGAGCGTTTTTAACGGGTAAAACGTGGAATATTCCTGATGATGCGCAAAAACCCGATAGGGTAAATAAGCGCGTCGATATACCTACCACATTACTTGAAATACTTTTAGCCGAGAAAAAATCCAAACTGTCGGGTGGCATTTATCATAAGGTGCAAATAGACTTGACATACAATTCTAATCATATAGAGGGTAGTCGACTTTCACACGACCAAACACGCTATATATTTGAAACAAACACAATCGGAATAGAAAGTGGCGCAGTAAAAGTCGACGATATAGTAGAAACGGCTAATCACTTTAAGTGTATCGATTTGATAATAGAAAACGCTAAAAAAGCAATCACAGAAGCATTCATTAAAGAGTTGCACCGCACGTTAAAGAACGGCACGACGGACGCACGGCAGGATTGGTTTGCCGTTGGCGATTACAAAAGATTGCCTAATACCGTGGGCGATATGTTTACGGCGAAACCCGAAGAAGTAGCCGAAAAAATGAAAGAACTGCTTTTTGAATATAATGCGAAAAAAGAAAAGTCATTCGATGACCTTTTGGACTTTCACTATAATTTTGAATGTATACACCCATTCCAAGACGGTAACGGCAGAATCGGCAGACTTTTGTTATTTAAGGAATGCCTAAAACATAATATCGTTCCGTTCATCATAGACGAGGAATTAAAGATGTTTTACTATCGCGGACTGAAAGAGTGGAAAATTGAGCGAGGGTACTTGCGCGATACTTGCCTTGCGGCGCAAGACAAATTCAAAAAGGGTCTTGACTATTTTCACATTAAATATAATTGATTAAAAACTTTGTTGAGATATTATATCTATCGAATGTAAAAGCGATTTCACACAAAAAACCGCCTTAAAAGGTGATTTTCTTATACAAAAAAGTACTCTCAACGTTTTGAGAGTACTTAATGGAGCTGCTAACCGGACTTGAACCGGTGACCTCGTCCTTACCAAGGACGTGCTCTACCTGCTGAGCCATAGCAGCATATTAAGTTTGTAGTTTACTATAATCGCGTCCTTGGCGGACGTGCGCTCCCGACTGCAAAAGAACCTCGCTTGATCTTTGAAACCTTTCGTCGTTGCAGTTCGCTTTGACTAAAAACGATTATCAATCGTTTTCTTAACGTCGCGCGCCTGCTGAGCCATAGCAGCATATTAAATATTAATCTAACGCGCCTAAACCGTAGCAACCAATTCTTTTGGAATCGCAGTTTTGCTTGCTTAATCATTATAAATGAAAGAGAGGTCAGTGTCAAATATTTTTTGCGATTAAATTGTAATTGTGTTTGTATTGACAAGTATATCGTAAATAAGTATATTATAAATATTGAGGAAAGGCAGATGAGTAAAAAGAAAATCGACAAAGATACGGTTATCAACAGAGGACAATATAGCATTGTCAAGATTGTCATGCTTAATATTATCGGCGGAATTTTTGTTCTTATCGGAGCAAAGTTGGTTTCCATTTGCATTGAAATGGTTGCGGAAGTTATAAAAAAAGGCGAATCATTTAACGCGACGGTTTTGTTGCCTATGGTAATCGGCTTATTATTTGGATTATTCGGCGGAATCGCTTTGTTTTTCGCATGGAAAGACGTCTATCATTGGAGAAAGAAAAAGATTGCTAGGGAATGCGGAGAAGACGGTTTTGCCGTCATAATCGATTATTACAGCATCTCCGAAGGGTCGAAAAGCGGTATGAACATAAACCGCTATTACGGCTTCGTTTTGTCTTATGAAAAGGACGGGGAGCAAAAGACTTTCAAGACTGACGCTACGTTTGAAATCAACGAATACAATTACTTGAAATCTTTGGATCAGGTCAAAATAAAGATTTACGGGGATTACGTGGTAATCAACGAAGAATTTCGCTACGGTATTTATACAAAAGATTCATATTCGGGATTGGACAAAAAGTATTTCAATGAAAAGCCTTATTCCACGATTATAAAAATTATGACCTGGTTTACGCTAATTTGGATAGTAGTGTTTTTTGTTTTTTTCGGATTGACAATAGCGCTGAAAAACAACGTGTTTGTTTTTATCGGATTCGCAGGTTTTCCGGTGGTCATTATACCGCTTGGCATAGTCTATGCGTATTACTTTTTCGGAGGCGACAAGAAAAAGAAATAGGGCGTATTTATTAACAAAATTTAAGATTGTTGCGATATTTGCGGACTGTCGGGTTGAGATAGTCCGCGTTTTTCGTTTATTCTCGCAATTTCTTTTTCCATAATATCTCCGAAAGAATTTTCGTCGATTTCCAAACTTTGTTCTGCCGAAACGGATTTATCTGCGAAAGCGTCGAATACCGCTTGTTTTTGTTCCAAGGTATCGGTTATCTTTTCGTCTACAGAATCTTCGCATAGCAGTCTGAATACTAGTACGTTGCGCGACTGTCCCATTCTGTAAGCGCGGGAAATGGCTTGATTTTCCGTAGAGGGTTTGAACTGCGGTTCGCAAATTACGACAACGCTTGCCGACTGGATATTAAGTCCCGTGCCTCCCGACTGTATTTGCGCCAACAGCACGCTACCCGCAGGAGCCGCGTCAAATTCGTCCAATATCTCTTGACGTCTTTGCGGGGGAACGGAGCCGTTGATAGGATTCAAACATTTGTCTCCGAGTAGCATATATATCTTGCGAATAGTGTCCAAAAAGAAGGAGAACACTATTACTTTTCTGTTGTCTTTTTCCGCATCTTCGACGATTTCGAGCAAGCGGTTGGCTTTTGACGAATTTTTCAAGTCTTTGACGTTCCACGAAACTCTTCGCGCTTCTACGTATTTCTTTTGCAAAACGGCGTTTTCGTAGAGTTCCTCTTCTTCGGAATTCATTTCGCACCACTCCTCGCTTTGTATAAGTTCTGGCAATTCGGTAAGCACGTCGTCGCGTTTTCTTCTATAATAAACGGGAGCGATTTTCAATCTGAATTGCGGGGCGGAAGACATAAATGCAAAGCCTTTAATTTGATTTGCAAGGTCGGGTTGAAGAATAGAAATAAGGCTTATCATCTCGTCAACGTCGTTTTCAAGCGCGGTACCCGTCATAAACAAAATTCCTTCCGCGCGTTTGCACAGTCTTTTTGTATTGACGGTGCGTTTGGCTTCGGGATTTTTTATGTAGTGCGCTTCGTCAACAACGAGCAAGTCGAATTTGAAAGTCTCGTCCATTTTGAAAAACGCGGTGGTTTCGTAAGTCGTTATTCCCACGCCGCCTTCTTTAATCCACGTTTTCAAAGCGCTGTCTCTGTCGTCGCCGTGAATCTTAATCGCGTTTAATTCGCTGTGTTTGGTTATTTCTCTTCGCCAGTTGGAAAGCACGCTTGCGGGGCAGATTACGAGAAAATGCGTCGCTCCGCCGTTTTTGAGCGAAACCATTGCCGCTATTGCCTGTATGGTTTTTCCCAAGCCCATTTCGTCGCCTAGCAAGACTTTTTTCTGATGTAAAATATATTTAACTCCCCATTCCTGATAACGGCGCAACGAGCATTTCAAACCGTCGAGATTCAATGGCTGTTGTTTTATATCCAACGCGAGGTCTTCGGGCAGTCCGTAGACAACGTCGTCAGTTCCCAAAAGTCCCGGACATATATCTTCAAGAATATTAAAGAAAGTAACAGTATTTTTGTCAAAGTCTTCCCATGCGTCGACTGCGTCGGTTGATAGAATCTTGTTGACGTCGTTTAACAGGGAAGTAACTTCTGTGTTGTAACTCTCTCTAAGTAATTGCTCCAATGAAACGTAAGCGTTTATCGCCGCCTCTTTTCGCTTTTTGGATACGAACAGCCACCCCAAGGTTTTCGTGGCAGGCAGAAGATTTTCAATGGAGAGAGTAATTTTGGAGTAATAGTCGTCGAGTAGAGTTTTACTTGTTTTCGAATAAGGCAAACAATTCTTAAAAATTGAGATAGCGGTTACAAGTTTGGTTGTAAACTCGTTTCTTGAATCAATGCTCAATCTGATTTTTATTTCGCGACGTATCTTTTCGGAAAACTCGTCGACTTTTCTTTTTATCGTGTAAGCGGTATCTTCGCTTATTCCGTTGACGTCGGCGATGTCGTACACCGAAACGGAGCGCAAATCCCCGAAAGTTTCAAATCCGTTTTCTGTGAGCGCTTTTACTCTAATACCTCTTCTATCGCGGTTAAGTTCCTCGACGGAAACCGTATTGAGTATAGCCAACACTTCATTATCCGTATAAGCGTCTGCGGCTTTCTTTACCTCGTCGCGCAATGCGATGCTAAGTCCCTTCGCTTCTTTTAGTGAAGCGATATATGTTTCGTGCGTTCTTATAATTTTCTTTGCGTCTTTTGCCGAAAAATCTCTTGCCATAATTCACTCCGTATATCAAGATTATAGCATTTAAGTAATTTATATGCAAAGAATTATATATATAATACGATTTATTTATACAAAGAATAACAATTTAATAATAAACAGACGCATTTTGACTTAAAAAAAGGTGATAAACTTAAAGCCGTTTTGCAATTTTTTGTTTTTTTCAACAAAAAACACTAAAAGTATTGAAAAATTGAAATTTTATTGTTACAATAATAACGGTGTGGGTAATCTATCAGGATTATTAGGTGATATGAAAGGTTTAGGTGCTAGAATTTCTAAACTTCGTCTTGATAACCAGTTATCTCAAGAAAAGTTTGGAATGCTAATAGGGGTTACACGTCAGACAGTTTCACGTTGGGAAATGGACAAAAGAAAAATCAGCGCAGAAAAGATAAGGTTGATTTGTGAAAAGTTTGATGTGGATTCCGAATATTTTTATGCTGTCGAATTTGACAGTAAAGTCAACAAAAATTCGGAAAATGAAATAAGCAAGGAAGCAGTCGACGCAAACGTCGAAGTGCTTGCTTGCGTATCGGAAGAACAAACGGAAGAATGCGTTAAAGAAGTCGAGACGGTTTCTGAACAAGTTTTTATTCCGGAAAAGAAGCAAAATACGATTACTATTAAAATATCGTTGATTTTGTTAGTTGTGGCGGTGTTATCTATTGGAATAACTGCAGTAATATTTGGTTATTCAATAGATTCTCATAAAGATGCTGTTGGAACGACATCTTCTGCATCTATGAATTTGGGATGGGAAAGTATAGGTTGGACAATATTTGTAATTGCAAGTATTGTATGCGTTGCGTGTGTATCGGTACTTGTTGCAATAAATAGAAAAGGTAAAAATAATAAATGAGAGGTTATAAATATGCTAAAAACTAAAAAAAATATGGTGTTGACCATTTTATTGGTTGTATCTGTTTTGGCGTTATGTTGCGCTTGCTGTTTTATAAACAGTAATACCGCAAATGCCGATACAGAAGACAGCACAGAAAGTGCGCAGCCTAGAGGCATTTATACAAGAATGACAATAGATTTGGGTACATACGGACACAGCATGTGGGCAAGAGCGCGCAATGATTTCACAATAGGAAATTCTGTGATTCAGGTTTACGTATATCTCTATTCTTCGCCTAATTATCAGTATACTTACAGAAACATGACGCTTGAGGCTGTTGACTACATAAGCGATTTGGATATATACAAGACCTTTGAAGTAACAGCGCCAATAAACGGGGTAGAGAGATATTGGAGAGCGAGAATGCAATATAAATTTGATAATAAAGAATGGGAGTCTGTGGAAACAAAAACTTATTTGATAAGTGCGGACGGCATGCTCCTCTAAAACACAACAAATTGCAACAAATATAAAACAGTTGAGAGTAAAATCTCGACTGTTTTTATGTAACGCTAATATTTTAATATCTGCCTAATAATTCATCAATGGAACCGCCGAGATCTTTTGCAATATAATAGACTACGTCAAGTCTTGGAGTAACTCCACTCTTCCAATGTCTGATTATACTCTCGTCAAAAAAACTCTTCTTTGCGAATTGGAAATTAGTAATATTATTGTCTTTCAAAAGTTGTTGATACCTATCGACAAATCCGCTGATATCATATTCCCACGTCGCGTATTTTTTCTTGTTTTTATTCTCGTCTAAACCAAATAAATAATCGAGAGAGCAGTCGAAATATTTTGCTATTTTCATTGTTATTGGAACTGTCGGAATAGAACCGCGAAGATAACGACTGTATTGAATTGCGGTAACGTCGCTTTCCTTTGCGAGTTGTCTTAATGACAACCCTGTATTTGCCACCAAATCGCCTAATATATCTCTAAAAGAATCCATTTTAATTGCTCCTAACAAAATAATTTGCAAGACCTTATTTTACCCGTCTACTATATAGAAATATATGTTACGTGAAAGATTTTGTAACAGATAAGCCTATGATTTATTATAAAAGGAAAAGGGTGCGGAGTCAAGTAAATCGGATAATTGAAATCATAGAGTAAAAACGGTATATATAAAATCAAAGCGACAGAAGTTTTTCAGCATAAATTAGCAAAAACATTACTTTTACGGCAAATGTAAACAAAAGTTAACAAAATGTAAATATATGATTGCACGGATGTAAACATAAGTTGATACAAAATTTAACATTTTTGGTCAAATGTAAACTTTTGTTGCGGGATGTAAACATAAGTTGACAAAATGTAAACAAAAGTTGACACGCGATTTACATTTATCGACAAGATGTTAACAAAAGTTGACAAGATGTTAACTTTTGTTGACAAATCTTAGTTGACTTTTACTGTTTTTAAGGCTATTATAACAAAAAATAAAAAATAATACAACGTTTTGGAATAACAATCTAGAGAGAAAAACGGGAGAAGTACGAGAGATGAAAACGAAAAAAATTATCACTTTATGCTTATTGTTGTTGCTGTGCTTGGGTTTAGGCGCGGGCGTATCTTTGAGTATGGGAAATACTCAAGATATAGCCGTTTACGCGGCGCAGGAAGAAACGCAACCGAAGACTCAATCTATGTCAATCGGGGTCAACGCTTATGAGTTGGAAGACAACACGGGGTACATACAAAGCGAAGATAAGAGGGTATCTTCTTCTAATCATCCTTTGAAAAACAATTTAGTCAATATCTCTGTGTTCACGCAAAGCGACATTCAAGTACCGGTAATAGAAAAAGGGAAAATTTCCGGATACGACGCTTACGGGGTTACGGGCAACTCCGTCGCTTTGAAGTTGTCTTACAATTTCTCCAATCCCGAAAGTCTTAGGACAAACCGCTTTTACGATTATAACGACAAATGCTATAAGACTCGGGTATATTCAATATCCGACGACACGGCGCAAAACGTAGGGGATATTGAAAGACTGGGTATCGTGGGAACGGGGGCGTTTATTTTCCAAAAGAAAAGCGACGCGAACGGACAGTGGGAGTGGACGACCAAAGACGGCGAAACCAAAAAGAGTCTGCATACCGTGGATTTTACGGAAGTAGTTCCTCTCAGCGATTATTATAAAACAGAAAAATACGACCTTTATACGCCGTCGGGGAAAGATTTGTCTAGCGGAGTGTTCATAAAACTGACGTTTGCTTACGAGTTGAAGATTACGACGAGTTGGGAATACACGAACTGGCTTGGGATAACCAAGACAAAATCGGAAACGGAGTACATAAATATGTTGGAGAGCGCCGAATTCTATTTGGCGCAGAACTCCGGCGCGGTACTTTTCCACAACGCAAGCACTTTCGGGAAGACGGGAGACGAGGAAGGAAGCGGAGCGATTTCCATTGAGGATTTCGAGACGATATTAAACGGGGACGTAACGCTCAACGGATTCAGATTGGATACGATGGGAGTTGAGACTTACGATATAAAGTATACATTCAACGGAGCGGAAGAGCATACGGCTTTCGACGGACAGGTATTTCTCGAACAAGGTCGCTATGATTTCGTAATAAACAGACAGTTGGGAGCGAGTATAAGGCACACGGTTTTCGTCGACCGAAGGGAAGTCAACGACGCGGTAGTCGGCTATTTCGGACAAAGCCTGTTTACGCCGGACAGTAAAAGGGTGTATACGACGGGAGAATATCCGGCGTATCTTGCAGGTCATGCGACGTGGCATTTGAACGCTACGGACGGCACAGTTGCGCCCGTTGTGGGAAAACTGTATAAAATAATAGAAGACGGCGAGGAAGAATGGGTATACGACATCGAGCAGTCGCGCGATTCCGATTATAAGACGAAAGCGTTGGAAAAGACGATATACGAGCCGGGAATATATAAAGCGGAATTTTGGGGCAACCCGAGATATTTGCATACCGAGGAACTTTCGGGAGATTTGTACCATTTTACTTTCAGATTCGAGATAGTAGACGAAGATACTCCGGTAGAGCCGTCAATCAACGAAGCGTATTTGAACGGCTTGTACGGATTTTCGGATATGCAGAGCAAGTATTACGCGGTAGTGTTGCCTACAAAGGGAGAGGGCAACGCAATCTTCGCATTTTCAGATTTTAGCGGAGCGTACGATTTCGCTTATGAAAACGAGCGCGCGAAAATAATAAAGAACCAAAATAAATATATATACGGGGGAAAGACTTACGACACGCAAAAAGACTTGTTGGCGGAAGTGGACAAAGTCGTCAAGACTCTTATAGTCGAGCGCTATTTCGATTCGACGAATCCCGAAAGTTACCAGACCGCCGACGTAGCGGACGATAAGATTTTGGATATGAATTTCTCCAAAGACGTAATCGTCTTTACCAACGATACCGAGCAGTCGTATATGAAAGCGGGATTGCCGTCTTTGAACGGAAGAAAGTACCGTTATATTTCTCCCGACACGGGCGAAATAGAAGAAGGAGTAATGAATTTCGCGTTTATCAAAGTGGCGGATTTTGAGAGCGACAGCGTTACGCTTGTCCACAAAGCCAGTCAAAAGACCTACGAGATAGTCTACGGAGTGTCAGTTGAATACCAGTTGGTATTGGCAAACGCGCCGAGCGGAGTGTATACGGTACGCGAAACGAACTCCAACAACGCGACTTGCGAATACGACACCGTTTATATCCGTCCGGGAGAAATGACGGGTACGGCGACTTTCAGCCTATTCAAGAACGGCAGATTCATTGAAAAAACGTTTGGCAGAAACAGTACCGTTACCGAAACGGGATTAAGCGGATTTATATTAAAATCTCTTACCAACGAACTGGATTTATACAGTATAGTAAAAATAAATCACGACGGCGAAGTATCTATATACAATTTCGACGAAGTGTCGGAGATGTGGTTTGCCGACGGCGGAGTATACGAATTCACTCTAGCCGACAGACAGGGCAATACCGTCGAATTCAGTCTGATTATAAGCGATCCTGTGGGATACGCTGACGTATATCTACAACTCGAGCAGGAAGACGACGAGATAACAAAGTATTTCCATGTCTTTGTAGGTCAGGAAATTCAACTTCCTACGCCCACGCTCGAAAGCGATTTGTACGTCTTTGACGGATGGCTTTATAATGACGAACTGATTACAGACAACGTATTTATTCCGCAAACGGGCGGAGATTTATACGTATGGCAACAGATAACCCAAAAATACACGTATCTCGATTTCGATACCGACGGCGGAAATTATATCGAGAGAATGAAAGTCGAGATAGGCGAGCCGATACAACTACCCGAAGCAGTCAAAGCGGGATGGACGTTCGGCGGTTGGGAGTACGGAGGCGCGGTATACAACGGCGAGTATATCCCCACTTCGGCAAGCCCGACGTTTGTCGCTAAATGGCATTACGTGTCTTCGGAAATTGCGCTTTACGACGGAAATCTCACGCAGACTATAGAAGCGCGCGTGGGAGATAAAGTAATCCTGCCTTTCCCGACCAGAACGGGTTATACCTTCTTCGGATGGAGAGAGAAACTCTCCGACGGTAGCAACAAAGTCTATTACGGACAGATAACCGCTCTTGCCAATATAGAGTATCTAAGACTTGACGCGCTGTGGATACGCCAAAGCGCGCAGGACGAAGACTCTTTGCCTAGCGGCAACGGCGGAAGAACAATGATACATTTCATTGACGAAGACTTGCTATCCGCAGACAGTCTGCAAGTCGCGCCCGGTTCCGTCATATCCCTTCCCAAGGTTACGCGAGCGGGATTTGTATTTGTAGGTTGGATTTGGAAGACCACTTCGACAAGCGGTAAAATTTATTGCGATTCCACAATGACGGTTCCCGAAGATGCGGGCGGAAAAATAGTGCTAAACGCGCTGTGGATTGCCAGAGGAACTACGTCTCCTCAATCCGCGGATATAGAAGTAGAAAAATTAAGCGGACTGTTCTCTTCCATGCCGATTGCAAGCGAAGTCGCTGTGGGCGGATTTATAAGCATGCTCGGATTTATCTTTGCGATATTTACCTTATATTTGGTAAGGAAAAAGAGAGAAGCGTTTAACAATGGCGAAATGAAGTCATTGTCGACGGCTTATGCAAGAGAGATGTTCTCCGATAAGGAAGATTTGGGACAAAACAAATTGCGCAAATACGGCGCAGTAACGCTGTTTACCGCGTTCCTGCTTGTAGTCGTAATTACGTTTATAAGCGCGTTTGGCGGATGGGGAGATTTAGGCGTATTTAATAGGATAAATAATAAAGTAGACGTCGTTCCCGTTCAGTCGGAAAGCGTAAGCGAAAACAATGTCCTGGCGAATACCTTTACGCTCGACAATTTCGGCGTTGAAAATACGCAAAGCGACGAAGTCAAGCCCAACAAAGAAGAAGTGCTTGACAATATTGACGGTATCCAAGATACTGGAATTACCGAGAAGTTAAACTTGACGCAAGAAGAGTTGTTGCTGTATTCGCTTATTATGCTGGATATGTATCATTTAGGATATAATGTCTTTACGGCAAAAGCAGTTCTTCCTGACGGAAGTAACGTAATAGGTTTCGGATATTCCGACTATGAAGAGGCTTTCGAAAATATAGGCGATAAAAACGATAAAACAGTTTATATCGGAGCAGGATTCGTATCACTGCCCAGACAGCAAAAAATAACGGATAACGATATAGAAAAAGGCGTGAAACTTTATGATATGAGCGAGGAAGAGGATAACTCCGGAAAGGCTCAAGAAATAGAGTCCGCGTACTATTTGAAGTTTACGCAAAGTTACGGTCCTTGTCATGTTATTGCCGACGGTAAATATATTGTTTATAGCGTTGAAAAAACGGACGTAACGTTTACTGCCGTTGAAGCAGGCGAGGACGTTATAAATCCTGAATACGGCTCTGTATACAGTTATGATACCGGAACTTATGTATACGACCCTGAATTAGGCAAAGAGGCAGATATTAAAGCAACTTCGCTTAACACAATGCTTGACCCTGCGATAGCCAAGGGCGAATATGAAAAGTATATTGCCGACCAGACGGCAAACGGTTTTACCGTAGATACTTTGAATTTCGTATATATCAGTTACTCGGCTTTGGAAGCGTATCTGCAAAGCGAACAGGATGAAAGTTTGCTCGGCATAGACGTTCAGGAATTCTATGACTTGGAAAAGACGTTAGGCAACAACGAGTATTATACGGTAGACGCGGAAGGCAATTTGACTAAACTCGAGTTCCCTCACGAAGAGGAAGATAAAGCGACGTGGTTGGATAGACTTGCGGGCGCGATTGTCGCAATAGGCATGATTTGCGTAGGCGTAATTATCGTAGCGGCAGTAAGCGCGGTATCGTGCGGAGCGGCTACCACAGCGGCGCCGTATATCATGGGCGCGTTTATAGGCGCGGGCATGGAAGTCTTCATGCAGACCGTCGTCCAAGGTAAAAAACTCGACCAAGTCAACTGGATGCGCGTAGGCGTCGCGGCGGTATCGGGCGTGCTTTCGGCTATACCGGGCGTCGGTTGGTTCGGCGCAGGTCTTATCGACGGCTTGACGGAAGCGGCGATGACTTGGGCAGACGGCGGAAGTATAGAAGATATACTAAAATCCTTTACCGTAGGTTTCGCTACTGGCGTATTGATTCACGGCGTAGGCAAAGCGCTTGGCAAAATGAAATTCTGTTTTGTCGCAGGCACGGTTGTGCTTATGGCGGGCGGAGCAGTCAAGTGTATTGAAGACGTAAGAGTAGGAGATAAGGTAAAGAGTTATAATCCCGCCACAGGAAAGGTGTCGGAAAAACGGGTGCTGCAGACCTTTGAGAATGAGGTGGACGAACTCGTAACCGTATCCACGTCGGACGGACAGCAGGTAACGGCGACGCCCGGACATAAATTCTACGCCAACAACGATTGGGTATCCGCAGAAGATTTAAGAGCGGGCGACGTGCTTGTCAACGTCAACGGCAAGAAAGTAATAGTCGAGCAAGTACAGCACGAAATATTAGACAGTCCCGTCAAAGTATACAACTTTGAAGTGGCGGACAACCATACTTATTTCGTCGGCGACGGCGACGGAATTGCTGTGCATAATTCCGCTTGTAAGAAAAAGTCCGCTTATAATACGAATATCGGACCTGACGGGGTGCCTGTAAAGGGAGAATATCATCATATTGCGTCTGACAAATCTATTAAAAGTGGTTTTACAGAGAAATATAAAACAATCTTTGATAATGCAGATATGAAATTATCCGATCCTGAAAATATAGTTTTTTTACAAGGTCATAAGGGGGCGCATACTAAAATGTATAAAAAAGAAGTATTAGCAAGGTTACAGAAAGCGACTGAAGGAGTAACGCCTCATACACCTAAATTTACTGCTAAAGTAAAAGAAGCATTAAAAAGTTTGGCGGATGATTTGTTGAATAATCCTCGTATGCCATATCTAAAATAAACAAAGAAACAACAAAAAGGAGAGAATCATGAAATATTTTGAAATTTTTGAATGCGAACGCGCAGTAAAAGACCCGATGGTTTGCGTTACAAATCTAGAAGATTTGAAAATAAATATAAATAGGTTTAGAATATGTAAGGAGTTTACAAGCGGTGAAAATATTAAATTTTTTGCAAAAACAGAGAAGAGTGATGGAACGCCCGATGACTTTTTGCAAAACACTGAAATGGTGCCAATCTTTTCGCCAAGAATGAGAGAAGCAATAGAAGAAGCGGGCATTACGGGAATACAGTATATACCCATAGAAGTAGAGCATTACAACAAAGAAAAATTGGAGGGATATTGTATCGCAAATGTGCTAAATTCAGTGGCGGATGCGCTCGATATAGATAAGACAATATTTTGGAATAGAAAGTCAGATAATGGGAGATTAAACGTATATGTGTCGTCTATAAAATCTGAAAATATTCCCGATAACATGGACATATTTAGATTAAAATATGACGAAAGATTTGTAACTGAATACAGCACTTTTATAGTAGTATCCGAAAGATTCAAATCGATAATCGCTAAAAACAAATTTACCGGCATAGGATTTAGTAAAAACAGAGCAGAGTAGAAGGAAGAAGGCTATGAAATATTTTAGAGTGTGGAATTGCGAACATGCAGTAATAGACCCGATGGTATGCGAAACAAATCTAGAAGATTTGCAAATAGATAAAAGGATATTTAGAATATGTAAAGAGTTTACAGGCAGTGAAAAAATTAAATTCTATGCTGAACTTGAAGAAGACGACGGAACGCCCGATGACTTTTTACAAAACACGGAAATGGTGCCAATCTTTTCGCCAAGAATGAGAGAAGCAATAGAAGAAGCGGGCATTACGGGAATACAGTATATCCCCATAGAAGTAGAGCATTACAACAAAGAAAAATTGGAGGGATACTGTATCGCAAATGTGCTAAATTCAGTGTCGGGTGCGCTCGATTTTGATAAATCACAATTATATTATTCTTCGTCGAAAGAACATAAAGGCAAAGTGTTTGATGTGTGGGAATATGTAATTTATGCAGATAAAATTTTGAATTTAGATATATTCAGACTGAAATTTGATGATAGGTTTTGGGATAAATATAGTGATACTATAATAGTATCCGAAAAATTCAAATCAATAATCGCCAAAAACAAATTTACCGGTATTGGATTTGGCAAAGTGATAACGGAATAGAAAAAGGATAATGGTAAAAAGAGTTTTAGGCAAGGTAATCTATAGACAATAACTTTAGAGGTGCATTAGGAGATAAAAGCATGATAAAACTTGTAGATGGGGGAATAACTGTAGAGTTCCCAAAAGATAGCAATAATATTAAAGGTGTTATTGAATATATCAATGAATATAACGTAAGACATATAAGCGTAGTTATTAGAGATAGACAAGGAGATGTTTCAGATAATTACAAATCTTTGTATAGTCTGCAATTCTTGAATAATATTAAAACGCCTGAAAATATAATTGAATTTGATTTATTTAGCGAATTTGAAGATTATTCGCCCATATATAAGTTTGTAAATTTAGAGAAATTTTCGGTTTCTGTAGGGGGCGAGAATATTATAGATATTTCTAAGTTTGTAAAATTAAAGAAGTTGCAAACTCATAAGTTATCTCCATTCTCTAATTTAGATAAATGTTTTGTAAAAATGTTATGTTATGGCAATGTAACAGGGCATTTGGATTGTGAAACAAAGCGTTTGCAACAAATGATTCAATTAGAAGATTTAAGGCTATTTAGAATATATAATTTTTCAATAGAATCTATTTGTGAATTGAAAAAATTAAAAAAATTATGGTTTACGCAATGTGATTTAGAAAATTTATGTGGCATACAAAAATTACAAGCATTGGAATTTATAAATGTGGGACATTGCAATAAATTTGCTGATGTTAATGGAGTAGGGGAATTACAAAAACTCAAATATCTTTGGTTTGATACTTGCCCCAAATTAAAAGACATAACTGATGTTGGAAGAAGCAGAAATCTTAGGACGCTGGCTTTGGAAAATATAAAAATAGGCGATTTTTCATTATTGGAAAATATGCGTAGTAAAACATCATTAAAATGTTTAATGCTTGAAAATTGTGGTAATATAGGTTCAATTAAGTTTTTAGAACACTATCCAAGTTTACAAGCGTTTGATTGTTACAATACTAATGTGCTTGACGGAGATATAAAACCATGTTTAAGATTGGAAAGCGCTAGAATAACGAATAAAAGGCATTATAATATGAAATCGAAACAATTACCATTCGGAAGGTCGTTTTTTCAATGGTTTGATGATTAGCAACTAAATGAATAGGTAATTTGGGTTTTACTCAAATATATGATAAAACATACGGGTAAAAGTGTAATACAAAGGAAAAAAGTAAGTCAATACAAATAGACACATGAGGAGAGATATGACAAAGAAAGATTTATATTGCATAAAGACAGATAATGGGTATGGATTGTTTCAAGAATATGATAGTTATCCAAATATGTTTAACTATATATTCTATGTGGTATATTATGCGCAAATTATGTCGCTGTCGGAAACAGAGATACAGCAAGCAATAAAAGGGGAATACTACTATTCGCGTATAAGTTTTGAAATGTGGAAAAAAGGATTTTCTAAAAATATTTTACTAAGTAATCCTAAGGTTGAGTTTAGCGCAAGAGATTTTGGTATTAAAGATGAAGACCCGTATTACGGTAAATGTAGTTTAATATATTTGGGACAGTATGATTTGCCGTATAGTGTAGAATTGCCTAAATATTCTCGGAAATTGGATTTATCTAAACTTTCTGGAAAGTATAAGTGGAATATTCATAATGAAATCAATAATTGTTTGGAGAGGAATGAGCGAGGAGTATCTATTTCGTATAAGAAACTCAACGATAATATCAAGTCTTATCCGAGATATTTTATTGCGCATCCTGTGGAAATAAAGAAAAGATTTAACGCAAATTATAGGCAGAGCGAAGATGATAAATGGGTAGAGAGATATTTCGAAGAATTTTATCAGGAATATCCGGAATATAGACCATCAAAGTTGAAGTATGAGGAAGTAAAGTATCCGTTGCCGGTAAATGAACTGCGAGAATTGAGCAAGGATATAGAAGAAGAAAAGGAAAGGAAAGAGTATGAAAGATTCTGCGACAAAATAGAAGAATTGTGTCTAGTATTTTTAGATGGAATAGACCAAGATAAAAAGGCAGTACGAAAGTGGTTAAAAGCCTTAATAGACGGTTTGAATAGTCTAAATAAAGAAACGGGATTGATAGATACATTAGAAGCAGAGATAATCTACGAGTATGTGTCAAACATATTGAAATCGCTAAAAAAGATAAGTCTATTAGAATATTTAGAAGAAAAAAGAGATTGGTAAAAAGAGTTTTAGGCAAGGTAATATATGATAAACAATTATAAAGTAGTTGAAAATAGCGAGGTCGGAATAATAGAAACTTTCTATGAAGAGTGGGAATCCACTCTGATTAAGAAAAGTTTTTGCGAATGTTATTTGCCAAAGAAAGATTGCATAGATAAGGCATACTGTAGATTTGAAGATAGTAATGGTAATGTAATTGCAAATTTAGCATTGCCCAACGATATTATGTATAGTTTGTATAACAATCAATCAGGAGTCGTACTTGTAAATGACGATATGGTAATACTGTGCGGATGGAATAAATATGAAACGTCTTGTTATTCGCTGAAAACTAATGAGTTATTATGGACTAGTAAAATTAGTAAAGTTTGCGATATATTTGTCTATGCAAATAAAGTATATGCGTATTGTTCGACTTCAAAGGACGAATTGTATTTACTATCGCTAGAAACGGGAAAGGTTCTAAAAAAATTGTTGTACCATAAATCAGATTTAGAATCTTTGTATATTTACAGATTGTCTGGAAGATATTTAGTTGGTTATAATATGGGATTTATATTTATATACGATATGAAAAATGACGAATTAAGTATGAGTAGAATGTTTGTAAAACAACCTAGTAAATATTATTGGCTTCACAAAGTAATATCAATGAATGATAAAGAGGTATTATTTAGGTACAAGGAATTAGATACAAGAAAAGGAGAAACTCGGTACCAGGAGCAAATAATAAACATTGAAACTTTGATTAAACAATCGATTAAATGTAAATTTGATAAAACTGTGCCTACTGAGTATAGTGAATTGGAAAGTGAATACAATCGATTGTTTAGCAACTAATAAAAACGTATAGGAGATAATCATGAAATATTTTGAAATTTTTGATTGTGAACATGCAGTAAAAGACCCTATGGTATGTGAAACAAATCTAGAAGATTTGAAAATAAATAAAAGAATATTCAGAATTTGTAAAGAGTTTACAGGCAGTGAAAATATTAAATTTTATGCTGAACTTAAAGAAGATGACGGAACGCCCGATGACTTTTTACAAAACACGGAAATGGTGCCAATCTTTTCGCCAAGAATGAGAGAAGCAATAGAGGAAGCGGGAATTACGGGAATACAGTATATACCAATAGAAGTAGAGCATTACAACAAAGAAAAATTAGAGGGATATTGTATCGCTAATGTGCTAAATTCTGTTTCGGATGCGCTTGATATAGATAAGTCGATATTTTGGAATAGTAAGTCGGATAATGGAAAGTTGCTTTTGTATATACCGTCTATAAAATCTGAAAAGGTTCCTGACAGCATTGATATATTTAGACTTAAATATGACGAAAGAATCGAAAACGATTACAGCACTTTTATAGTAGTATCCGAAAGATTCAAGTCTATAATCGCTAAAAACAAATTTACCGGCATAGGGTTTAGCAAAAACAGAGCAGAGTAGAGGGAAGAAGAAAATGAAAGGAATAAGTTATATAGTTTTTAATGAAAGTCAAATTCGAGAAATAATTGGAGATGCGATTGCTTCTATTGGATGTAGGATAATGCGGTCAGACAATTTCCATAGTTACGATATAAATTTCGATGATAGTAATGGCTTAGTTATAGAAAGTATTATACGAACTGTTTCCTTAGAAGAGATTGGTAATCAAGAAATTGAGAATTTGTCATTAATGGAGTTGCTTTTGTTATACAAGAAGCAAAAAAGAGAAGTTGTCTATTGTAATCTAACTGAAGAAAAAATAAAGTTTTTGATTTTGGAAGAGTTAGATACATGGAAACGAACCGCTAAACTTGTGGAAATGCCATATATAAAAATTAAGTTTAATGGAAAGTTGAATGAAAATTTAACTTGCTTAATAATGGCGTCTAAAAGAGAAATCGATCCTATTGTAGAACAAAAAATACTAGAAACAAAACATGAATTTGTTGATGATATTAACCTTTTGGAGATTAAAAAATATCAATGTTGATAAAGCAATAACAAAAGAAATAGGAGATTTGATAATTAGAAAATGAAAGAATTATATTATATTCTATTAAACCAAAACCATATTATGGATATTATGGGCGATGTTATTGATAATATCGAAAGTAGTTCGTACGGTAAAGGAGATTCTGTTGATTCCCATCGTAGAATGATGGGCGACGATAAAGGTTTACATTTTGAATATATTGGTTTAATAAATGCGGAAGAAGAAATTTTGAAGCAGTTGGATTTTTATAATTCATATCAAATAGAGAATCAAAATACGATTGATACCGTTGCGTTTCTTAAAGAAAAGAAATTGAATTTTATATATTATTACATTGGCGAAAATGCAATAAGAAAATATATAATTCAAATGCTGTCGCAATGGAGGAAGACCTCACAAATTAAGAAAATGAAATATATAAATATTAAGTTTGAAGCGGAGGAGAATCTAACTTGTTTGGTAACAGCGTCTAAGAGTAAAATCGATACAATTGTAGAACAGCAAATATTAGAAACAAAACATGATTTTGCCGAAGATACCAACCTTTTGGAGGCAAAAAAATATCAATATTGATAAAGTAATAACAAAAGAAAAAGGAGATTTAGTAGACAGAGTATGAAAGGATTATATTATATTTTATTAAACAAAGAGCAAATTAACGATATTGTGGGCGACGCTATTGCCGATATCGAAAGCAGTTCGTGCGCTGAAAACGATGTTGTTAATTCCCATTGGAGAATGAAAAGCGACGATGACGGTTTACACGTTGAATATATTTGTTTAACAAATTGTGAAAAAGAGATTTTGGAGCAGTTGGATTTTTATAATTTAGGAAATATAGAGAATATAAATACTGTTGATATCTTTACGTTTCTTAAAGAAAAGAATGTGAATTTTATATATTATTGCGTTGGCGAGACATCAGTAAAATCATATTTAATTGAAATGTTGTCGCAACGGAAGCGAACCTCAAAACTTGAGAAAATGCCATATATAAATGTAAAGTTTAATGGGAAATTGAATGAAAATCTAACTTGTTTAATAACAGCGTCTAAGAGTGAAATCGATCCTGTTGTAGAACAAAAAATATTCGAAAAAATACATGATTTTGCTGAGGATACCAACCATATAGAGATAAAAAAATATCGCGCATAAAGAGGAGCAAAACAAATGAAAGCCTTTGGAGTTGTTTTTGAAGTATGCTATTAAATTTAATTAAGGAGGAGAGATATGGCAAAGAAAGACTTATATTGTATAAAGACAAATAAAGGATATGGTTTGTTTCAGGAATACGATAGTTACCACACTATGTTTGGTTATCCTACTGTGTTTAACGATAAAATGTTTTACATAGTATATTACTATCAAATTAAAACGCTGTCTGATATAGAGATAAAACAGGCAATGCAGGGAGAGTACTATTATTCGCGTATAAGTTTTGAAATATGGAAAAAAGGATTCCCCCAAAATACTTTATTGAGTAATCCTAACGTAGAGTATAGCGCAAAAGATTTTGGAATTAAGGAAGAAGACCCGTATTTTGGTAAATGCAGCGTAACGTATTTGGGACAGTATGATTTGCCTTTAAGTGTAGAATTGCCAAAATATTCTCGAAATTTGGATTTATCCAAACTCACGGGACAGTATAAATGGTATATTCACAACGAGGTAAATAATTGCTTAGAGAAAAACGAACGAGGCAAACCAATCTCATATAAGAAACTCAATGAAGAAATAAAGTCTTATCCTAGATACTTGGGAATTCCTTTAATGGAACTCTTGAAACGGTTTAATGCTGATTACAGGCAGAATGAGGATGACAAATGGGTAGAGAGATATTTCGAAGAATTTTATGAGGAAAATCCGCAATATCGCCCGTCTAAGTTGAAGTATGAAGAAGTAAAGTATCCGTTGCCGGTAAATGAACTGCGAGAATTGAGCAAGGATATAGAAGAAGAAAAGGAAAGGAAAGAGTATGAAAGATTCTGCGACAAAATAGAAGAATTGTGTCTAGTATTTTTAGATGGAATAGACCAAGATAAAAAGGCAGTACGAAAGTGGTTAAAAGCCTTAATAGACGGTTTGAATAGTCTAAATAAAGAAACGGGATTGATAGATACATTAGAAGCAGAGATAATCTACGAGTATGTGTCAAACATATTGAAATCGCTAAAAAAGATAAGTCTATTAGAATATTTAGAAGAAAAAAGAGATTGGTAAAAAGAGTGTTAGGCAAGGTAATCTATAGACAAGAACTTTAGAGGTACATTAGGAGATAAAATATGATAAAAAAATGTGGAGATGGAAGTGTAAAAATAGAACTTCCGCAAGATTTGGAAATAATGAATGAGTGTATAAATTACATCAATGAAAACCGATGCAATTATATTTGGATTAATGTAGAGAATTGTGAGCAGCCGGTTAATTTAGATTTTTTATATAAGATTGAAAGACCTGATATGGTGAATCATCTGAAATTGTGTGGCAAATTAACTATAAGCGATGTGGTTTATAGATTTACAAATCTTGAAGAATTGTCTTATTTTGTGGAAAATAAAAAAACCGGTATTAATTTGTCTAAATTTCCGAATTTAGAAATTTTGGTTACTGCTCAAGCAAGCCAACTTGAAAATTTGGATAAATCGTCGGTAGTGGCGTATGCGCAGTATGATGACGGTAAAATAAAGCCGGAAATAATACGACAATTGAAAGGACTTGTAGATTTAAGACTTCACGGACCGAAGGACTTTTCCTTTGATTTTATAGAAAACCCGGAGAAGTTGAAAATTACATTTATAACACAGTGCAACGTTAAGAATCTTCACGGAATTGAAAGAATAAAAAATCTGCATTTACTGTGTTTGACGCATTGCAGGTCGATAAGTAGTATAGAAGGAATATCAAAGGTTTCGAATCTAAAAAAATTATGGATAGATTCCTGTCCTAAATTGGAAGATATATCGGAGATAAAAAATCTTGAGAATTTGAAAGTATTGATATTGGAAAATATCAAGAAATGCGATTTAAGTTTTTTGGAAGGAATGAAATGTACTGAGTCTTTGGAATGCTTGGTACTTAGGAATTGCGGAAGTATACCGTCAATAAAGTTTTTTGAAAGGTATCCTAAATTGCAGTGTTTTGATTTCGTGTATACAAACATAATAGACGGGGATTTGACGCCGTGTCTTAGATTAAAAGAAGCAAATACATTTAACAAAAGACATTACAACTTGAAGGATACTCAATTACCCGATAGCGGCGGATTTGGCGAATGGTGGCTAAAAGAGGATTGATGCGATAAAAAAGAATAGAGAAGAATATTCTTGAAAAATTGAAACGGAATATAGCACTTTTATAGTCGTATCAGATAAATTCAAATCAATAATCGCTAAAAACAAATTCACAGGCATAGGATTTAGCAAAGTGATAACGGAATAGAAAAAGTAGAATGGTAATAAAGTAGAGCGTTTGGCGAAATAACTATAGACAAGAATTTTAGATTTACATTATTAGGAGGAACAAAAAAATGAAAAATTTGAAAAAGCAGTTCAACAAATGGATGAACACCGAAATGCAGAAGATTAAGGGCGACGCGATTGCGTACTGCGTTTTAATCTATGAAGAAGCGGACGACGAATCGGAAGATAAGTATTCTGTCGATTTGGTTGCGTTTGACGAGTATGACGAATACGACTGCGATTGGGCGTGCGGGGACGGAATTTATGCCAGCCATTGCGACGACACGTTGATGTATTTCGATATGCAGGGCGGATGGGAAGTATGTTTGGAAGAAGTAAAAAATCTTATAGACAGTTATATTGAAGAAGGTAAATACGCCAACGTACTTAAAAATGCGGAAGCGGTAGGTTACGGATTTGCCGACGGAGATATAGAAATAGCGTACAGCAAATAATACGTTATTAACAGTATAAAAGACCTGTAGTTAGATTAACTAAATAGGTTTAGGGTATAGGGGAATACCTAAAACGCTAATAGGATTGATACTAACTGTTTAGAGGGAAAATACGCAAATAAAAAGGAACAAAACAAATGAAGAATTTTTCAGGGAAGATAATAAGTTTTTGCAAACGAAATCCGATAGCGACGGCGTTGATTGCATTGAGCGTCGTAACTTTGATTGTTTCAATAATACTTTTGGCGACGCTTATACCGCGTTCGAATTTGACGAAAATCGAAATAGTTAATTTGCCTGAAAAAACCGATTACATAGAAGGCGAAGACGTAAACACCGACGGTATGGTCGTAAAGGCGTATTACGGCAAGAAAAGCAAAACGGTTACCGATTATTACGTCGATAAAAAACAAGTCGGGATTAACGATAAAGAAATAAAGGTTTCTTATTCCGACAACGGCGCGGTAAAAAGCGCGACGTACGCTATCAGCGTAGTTAAAAAGGATATTGTTTCGCTGGAAATTACCAAGTCGCCTGACAAATTAAAATATATCGAACATTCTTATTTCCGACCTGACGGTATGGAAGTTACCGCCTATTACAACAACGGAAAAAGCGAAGTCGTAGAAGGTTGGGAATACGACAAGAAAGGCAAGTTGCAAATAGACGATACGCTGATAAGAGTAAGTTACGGCGGAAAGAGCGCAACCGTCGCTATCGAAATCGAAGCCAAAGTTTTGCAATCCGTTTACTTAAAGAAAACGCCCGTCAAACTGTCATATACGGAAGGCGAATATTTTGATTTTCTCGGCGTGGAAGTATACGCTAAATACGCCAACGCAGACGACGAATTGATAAAAGATTGGGAATATGACAAAACCGGGACTTTGATACTGTCGGACAAGTACGTAGAGTTTTCGTTCACTATGCACGGCGTAACAAAGACGGTAGGAGTTTCCATTACTGTAATCGAAGCACCCGATATTGACGAAGAGCAGAAGTTTTTGCAGGACGTGTTGGATTTGTTGCCGCCTATCGAGTCTATGAACGAAGATAATCTTTCGAGCATAGAATACGCAATATCTTTGTTGGACGGCGTGAATCAACTTACGCCCGAGCAGATTGCTCTAAAAGAGTCTTTGGAGAATAAAAGAGATGAAATAGTCAATTCTCTTCCGCCCGTTGAGGAGAAAGTATACGACGTCGTTTACAAACTTCCCGAAGGTTTGGAATTTGAAGACGTTGATTTCGGGGAAAATCCCGATAGGTACAAAAACAGCGACGGGGCGATTATTCTAAAGCCCGCAGTATCTCAATCGGCGGTAGACGGAGGATATTATTTCAACGGTTGGCTTCTTAACGGACAAGTCGTCGACAAGTTGGATAACATATCTTCCGACGTTACGATCTTTGCCGATTTCAAGTTGACGCCCACTGTAAAAGTGCTATTCTTGGATTATTATGACAATACGTTGCTTGCCGAGCAGTTGGGTATTATCAGAACGGAAAAATACGATTTGCTTTCCGCAGGTATAAATTCAGCGTTAATATCTGCGAAAGGGGAAATTCCGATAGCGTTTTACAACAAAGATAAGACAAGAATAACCGTAGCCGATTTGAGTAAAGGAAAAGAAGTATCCGTATACGTCGTTACGGCGAAAGCGAGAGAGTTGCATATAGACGGAAGCCAAGGCGCGAGCGTAAGTTGGTCGTACGGTTTTGAGGTGGAAGGCAATGCCGAGCAGACTTCCGAGATGCCGGACGTGGGAAGCGTGTTTGTTATTCCGATAGGAGCAAGCGTAAAAATAGTGTCCATGCACGCTAATATAGACGATATTTTAGTGGACGGAGTAAGCAAGGGAGAAAATCTCAACAATACCGTCGTTCAAGCGGAATTTACCATGACGGAAGGAGAGTACGCGGTTTCCGTTACGTTCAAGACCAAACTTTCCGAGATGGCTACGCTGTCGTTTTTGGGTTACAACCAACATTCCATAGTCTATCCGCCGGGATGGGACGGAGTGATATCAAGCGTGGATTTGAAGACGGTAAAATTTATCTACGACGAGGACAACGCCAATTATCTAACCGTTTATACGATAAACGGCGAAAAGTATTATTTCGACGATTTGGCGAGTTATCGCTTTGACGGAGATACTCAAATTTACGTAAGCAGAGTAAGCAACAGTTTTGACTTTACGCTATATTATCAGGGCGGGTTCGAGCGTATTGACGAACTTGTCGGCAAGCAGACTTTGCAAGATGCTTTGAGCGGTTTTTCCCAAGAGGCTTTGGAAGTCCTAAACGCTATACTTGACGACGGCAGACTTTATCTCGACGCGCAGAAAACAAACGCCGTAAGCGCAGAAGATTTGCTCGCAAGAATCATCAGAAGCGATATTGTAGTTTACAGCGATTGGGAACGTCCAGCCGAACCCGCTCCGTCTTTCGACGAAGTGGATTACAGCGGCAAAGATTTCGTCAATACCTGGACGGCGTTGTTCGTTAAAGACGCGGACGTTTTGTCATCCGAGTTGATTTTGAGCGCCGACGGACTTTACGGTTACAAGACGTTTGTCAACGGCGCAGTTTCCGCCGACGTAAGCGGTATTTACCGTATAGAAAACGGTAAAGTTGTATTGAAAACCGCGCAGTTCAATCAGCCTTATCAACTTTTCCAAAAAGAAGATATTGCGATTGACGTCGAGTTCGCTTGCGACGGTTTGACGCGCGTCAATTTCATAGATATTCGCGATACCCAAATGACCGTATTCGAACATACAATGACCTGCGGAAACGTAAGACCGGTCAATTATACGAATAGGGATTTTATAGGGACTTACGAATTAAACGGCGCAAAAATTGAATTGAGAGAAAACGGCACTGCCGTAATAGTATACGACAATCAATCTTTCACGGTAAATTACAGAGTCGACGAAGATGGAAAACTTATCGTCTTCGACAACGGCGATTTGGGTACCGGAGAAGTAAAAGGTATTTGGGAGGTAAAATGATATGAAAAGAGAAAAGACTTTTACAAAAGGCGGAGTATTCGCGGTATTATTGTTGATTTTTGCCGTCGCGATATTTGCGGGAGTCAATTCGCGCGCTTTGGCTGCGGTTGAGTCGGGAGAAGATTATACTTTCGAGACCGTTCCCGTCGAGAAAATAGAAATTTCCGTCGACGGCAATCTAAGCAAGGTTCAACCCCGTCAGCAATTTACCGTGTCTTACGAGGTCAGTCCTTGGTATACTACCACAAAAGAAGTATATTTCAATATATCGCCTGCAACCAGCGCGACTGTCGGCAGGGTGTCGACGGTTGAGTTGAAAAACGGCAAAGCGGTCGGAAACGCCGTTATTACCGTATCTCCTGACGCAGAAGTAGGAAGTACGTTTAGCGTAAACGCGGGAGTGGACGGAATAGAGAGCAACTCCGTTGAAATGACTGTCGAGAAAATCCCAGTTAATAGAATAAAACTGTCTTTGCAAGGCAACGACGACAAACTGCATATAGGCAAGACAAGAAGCGTTGCCTGCGAATTCACTCCTTCTTACGCAAGCGATTTGTCTTTGCGTTACGAGTTGTCGGGCGACGGCATGAAATACATAGAGTATTTTGACGAGGAAAACGGCGTTATAAAAGCAAAACAGGATGTATCCGTTATCGACGTCAATTCTACCGTAACTCTGACTGCGTATTCGATAGACAATCCCAACGCGTACGACAGCGTTACGATGACTTTGTATATGCCAACTACGGTTGTCGAAATTTTCGCGGACACTCCGCTCGGTCGGTACAATTCGCAAGGACAGGCTATGGCGATAGCAAACAGCGGCTCGGGAGATACAGTCTTTTTGCGCGCTACCGTCAACGGCGTAGATTCCGCGGGATTGAATTACGTAATCGTAAAAGGTCAGGAATACGTTGAGGACGGCTACGTTCACTCCGACGGTTCGTTTACTTTAAGACCTACTTCCGATTGGTCGGAGAGTATGAAGAAACCGCACCCCGAAGTGAAGATAAGAGCGGCTTACAGCGACGGTTTTGACGAAATCACAGTCGCGGTGTATATTCCTGTCGAAAGCCTGACTTTCATCAACGCGGTTGACAGTAAAGTGGAAAACTTCCGTTCTTACAATTTGAAAGCCCAGGCTTTGCCCGAATACGCTACTTTGCTGGCAGACAGCGAACTTCCGATTATCTATTCGTTGGGCGATACGGATTCTTCCGTTGCGTTTGTGGACTCCGAAGGTTTGCTTACTTTGCCTAAGTCTTTGACGAGCAAAGGCAGCGTAATAGGATTTTCGGCGAATTTGGTCAATGCATGGGAGGGCGTCGACGTAATGCCTTTGCGGCGCAATTTGACGGTAATGCCCGTTTATGCGAAATGGTTTGAAAGCGTAAAGATAGTAAAAGACGAAATAGCGTTGGACAACGAAAAAGTCAAGGCGCTTCCGTCCGATTTGTTGAGAGTAGCGGTCGTTTACGACGTGGACAACGTAACGGATATAGACATTACGCTCAGTCAAAACAGCGATATTATCGCTACTTCGGGAGATTCGATAACGGTATCTTCGCTAAGCGCAATGAAAGAAGACAATCCGTTCATTGAGATAGACGTAATCTACGACCACGGCGGAAACGTATTCTCTAAGAAATGCTATCTGTCAATTTATATTCCCGCATTGAGCGGGGAAATAGCGGACGCTAATTTCCAAAGGGACGATTCGCTCGATCTTAATTCGTTGATTACGATAAACGGACACGGACACGCAAGCAACAAGACTGTAGAATGGGGCGAGCCTATCGTAACCGCAGATAAAAACGGTATCGTCGCTAAATGCGAAGACGGTTTTCTCTACATCTCTACTTTTGCAAACGCAGGTACTAAAGTAAGAGTTCCTTATAGGACGTTTGACAGCAATGCTTGGCAGTATAAAGATTTTACGGTATCGGATCTTAACGAAAGATTCTCGTTGGAATATATGCAGACCAGCGGAAAAGATAATAAGAAATACGACGTAAATCCCGTCGCTCCGCAACTTGAAGAAGGACAAAGCGTAAGTTTGCATCTCAAATACAAGGGCTTGGGCGGTAAAGTAAACTTCGGTTTGACATATTCCGTCGAAGTGTCTTCCAACGCTACGTTTGCTTATTCAAGCGGAATTAAAGATTACGACGCGTTTACTTTGAGCGTAAAATCGGGACAGAGCGGTAGAGATAATTACGTAACTTACAAGATTACCGTCCATGACGGAACGGCGACTTATTATATCTATACGGACGGCGTAAGCGCGCCGAACGGCAGTCAAAGTAAGGCAGAGAACTTAGAGAAAATTTCCGTATTCAAACGCGTCAGCGGCACTTTGAGCGTATCGCACGCTTGGGTAGAGGTTGGCGATATTATGGATTTGACCGGTTGGGATTCCTCTTTTACTTACAACCGAGAAGATTTGGTATGGAGTATATCCGGCGGAAAAATGGAAGGAAATAAAATAGCCGAAGCGCCGAGAAGCGGTTTCATGCTTACTATTACGGCAAATCAAAAGTACAACGGAACGGATATTAACTTCTATTCGGAAGTATTCTTTAGTTCGATTATTTACTATTATGAAAACGATTCTAATGAAATAAAACATAAAAAAAGCGTGTATAAAAGAGAAGGTTGCAGCATTACAATCGAGGGCGAATTATGTACGAGAGACGGATATTTACAGATAGGTTGGTCTACTGCGAATAAAGGTCAAAAAGATTATGAGTTCGGCGAAATCTATTCCGGCGCGCAAGATAAAGATTTGTACGCGTATTGGGTACGTACGTCATTCCTTGTGCATATCGGTCAAGACGGGGATGTGGATGGCAATTCAGGCGGGGAAGAAATACAGTTGGATGAAAATCAGAACAAAGATTTCTATACCAGGAATTATCTTGTTGATTTGAATATAGACTTACTTAAAGAATTAGGGTACACGAAAATAGACGTTAATATCAGCGCCCTTCTTGAAAGAATATTACACGACGGGAAATTTGCTAAGATGTGGCTTGACATAAACGGCAGTACCGCTCGCGTTTGGGATAAATTTGAACCTACACGGTCGAAAAGTTGGAATAATAATTTTTCTGTAACGGTGGATATATCTAAGTTTACGCAAAATACTAAAATCAGACTGGGTTTCTATACCTATGACGACGGCATTTTGGAAAAGTATACGTGGAAATTCTACGAAGCCAAAATTAGGTTGACGGCGACTAAGTAAAATAAGTACCAACTACATAATATCAATGATAAAATACGAACTCCTGTAAAAGGGGTTCGTATAATTTTATTTGGAAGTATATGCGTAAGGTAAAACGCTCAATATGTCCGGCGATTAGTTACGTCGATATTTGCTAATTTTGCCTGTTTAATTAAATCTTTGGTCTGCAATTTATATTGCTTTCCGTCTTTTATAAAATATGTCCCGCATTGTTTGAATTCAAAATCAACGTTTTTTCTTATGCACTGCTGTCTTATGTCAAGTACCCAAGAATAATCTAATGCTCTTGCTTTTATATCCGATTCTCCGCCGACAACGACTAATTCTATACCGTCTAGATATTTTTGGATATCGATTTTTTCCAGTAACGGTTGGGCGGTTATGCACTTATGTTTTATAGGCAAATCTTTGAATATAGACAACTTGTAATCAGCGTTTTTTTGATTTTCGACAGTGCAGCACACTACTACGTTGTCGTATCCGCCGTTCCAGTCGGCAGGGATACATTTGACGAATCTATCAATTCTTTTTGTGAGAAACAAGAAAGTGCAGTCTTGTCTTTCCTTTATCATTTTCCAGCATTCCTCTCTCCACTCGTCCGCCTCTTCAATTAAAAAGTCAGTGGAAAAGGCGAGGTAGATTATTCCCGATTTTATCTTATAATTTCCGTTCTTTAATTTTTCAATAGGCTTGTAAAAATCGTCAGTTTTTACAATCTCATTGGTATTGACGTTTCTTTTCCAATCGCCTTTATGTATATAACAATGCATGCACCCTTCGCTACATTTTTTACATCCGCGCCACGGATTCCACGTTGCCATACCGTTTACTCCTATAATTTTATTTTTCTTAAATCGTACGCAAAACTTGTTATCAGCGCAACGTTTTTTTACGTTTCTATATTCGCTTGTTTAATACTATATCTCTGTTAAATAATTGCGGTTGTTACCATAAAAATTGTACCATAGCCGTTTGATAAATGCAACGTTAAATCAAAATGAATGCGACAATGAAACACAATGTTTACGCAGTAGATTTTAGAGTATGTTGGATTTATTATAAAATTGGCAAGGGATTTATTTATCGTTATATGTTAAAATGTTATAGACATACTTGCTTATCTTTAGCGCTGTAACGATAGAAAAAAACTTTCATCTTAGAAGCATATTGACTGACTCATAAAACGTAGCGAAGAACAGAGTATCAGTGATTGCAGGAGACGAGGAACAACAAATCACTTAATAAAGTCAAATTAACGCCGTCTAAAACATCGTTTTGCATAGCGATGCTACTGTTTTTCATATTTATAGCAAGTTGATGACCTATTTTTGCATAGATTTATTTGACGGATACGCAAAAGTCAAAGATACGATAGAAAACGGACAGTTGGTGGAGTGTAAGTTCAAAGAGGTCGGAAGACAATTATATGCGAAAGGATATACTTATGGCGACGGATATGACTATTATGCAATATACGAATATGTAGATGAGAACGGGAATCGTTATAAAGCCGAATCTACAAGAGAATTCAAATCAACCGAAGCAGTGATGGATTACGTTGAAAGCCATCCTACGAAATCTATTTATATAGACGGCAACGGATTCTCGGTTAGCGGCGACGAAACCGTAACAAACCACGCAGTAACGCAGATAATAATCGTCGTAGTTACCGTATTTCTTTATGTAGCGGTAATAGGATTTTCTATTCAATTGGCGCGGCGTATAAGTATAAATAGAAGTAAAGACGCCGCAAATAGGGAATTATATAGAGAAAATCAAAAAGAAAAGAATCCCTAAAAAGGAGCAGAATAATGGTACGCCTAAAGCGCACTTCTCATAGGGAATTAAATACTAAATTTTAAGAGTTATACAAGCGAGGACAAAATCTCTCGAACGATATGTTCGAGAGATTTTTACTACAAACTATTTAGAAAGACAAATTGAAATTTATTGTTTAAAAATTAGTTTTCATAATTATTTTAACGTCAATTTTTAGATATGAAATTCAAAGTATATTGAATATCTTCTTTTAATAATGTTAAAATCAAAGTTTTGATTTTGCTACCATCATTGTATTTTGTTGTAGACACAGTAGCATTTCCCGATAAATCATTGACGGTAACTTTATATACTACTGTTTCCACTCCTATGACATCGACCTTTTTATAAGTTCCAATAAATGATTTGTTTGTATCTGCGTTATCAGTTATTGTGATTATTTCGTCATTTGCAACAAGAATAACATCTACAATAGGAATGAGCGTATCTTCAACAACCCATTCATCGTTTCTAGCAATAACTTGACTCTCTTGATTTTCAATATCCGCTCGTATCGCTACCTGTAAATGCCAATTCGTATTTTCAATAGTTATATCAAAACTTGTGCAAGCACATAGCTCACAACTTAGAATTAGAATTATTGTTGCTACGATAGAAAATACTATTTTTCTCATATTATATGCCTTTTACATTAAATTACTGTTTATTGTACAATCATTATAGCACGAAAAATGAAAGAACGCAACCTATTGAATTTTGCGGGAAATATAAAACATATCTATATCTCACTAGTCTACGAGTAGCCTAGTTCGTCCACGAAAAAAAGTACATAAAAGGCACAGATTAACGCTATGCCTAAATCTTTTTATTTGCGTTTTATTAAATTCCCTATGGGAATTACCGTAAACCGCGTTTTCCTTTTTTTATCCTTACGAGAAGAAATAAAATTGTTGTATAGAATTACGCTAATATTATTTTTTATAGTATAAAATAATCGGTTGATCGGAAGGGTATAATGATTTGGGAAATTTGGTTTATCCGCGACGATAAAATAACTAATAGAACAGATGCGATATATTTATCCGATCGTTACGGCAAAATAAAGCAACAAGCCGACATTAACGGTATTTCTTATAACGATATAGAAGTTGCTACGTGGTTTGATACTTTAGTTAAGTTATATTATGTGTTTGATAGAGTTGAGGATGAGGATATAAGGAATAATCTTAAAATATTGCAAGAATACTGTATTCCTTATTCGCGTAAACGCGCAGATTACTTGCTCATTTATGATAATAAAATATTGATTTTAGAGTTTAGTTTTAATAAATTGAATTATGAGTTTAATTACGAAACAAAGTTGCAACAAGCGATAGGCTATAAAGAACTTTTGAGTAACATCTTGCCCAAAGAGATAGAAATAGGTACTTACACTTTTCTTCTTGAACCCGAAGAAGATGCGCGTGGTAAAACAATCTATTTCGAAGTCGACGGAGAAAAACATACCGCCAATCATTGTAAAATGTACGATTTGGCAAAGTATATTGAAAAATTTTTCAAAAAGAATATGAAAGTAGCGTATAATGCTATTTTGCAATTAGAAGATTGTTAAGATAGAGGATTATATAGTAGCGAAAAGGAAGTGTTTTGTTGTTCTAAGTGTTAATGTAAATCGGTTTTCAAGTCCCATTGATGGGGTAATGTTAACCGATTTCTATTTACATCTAGACGTCGTTATTTGACGTTTTTTTAGCCTGAAATGGGTATTTTAACCCAGAAAATACAGTATTCCGAGTGATTTCTATTATTTTTTGTTTATCTCTAATAATTTCAAGTAGTTTTTATTTGTAGAGACTTTTTTTGCGATATTTGTAGAATTTTTTATAGAAATGAGCCAAAATCCGTCTAGTTGGGTCTCAATCTACGAAATACGTTCGTGAATTATCTTATAAAAAACCAATCGGTTACAGAAGAATAACATCCGTTATTTTTATTTGCAATTCACGATTGATATGGTATAATAAAAGTACTTAAATAGAAGTCATTTAATCCGTTGGGTAACATAGAGGGTTTGATTTGCAAATGCAGTCAAACTCTTTTCATTTTTTATAGGAGAGTAGGAAGTATGAAAGATCGAATTGTAAAGGAGGTAAAGAAGACAAGAGCAATATTGTATTGCCGTTCTGCAAAAGGAGACAACTCAGAGTTGCAAGAGCAAAAGGAAGTACTAGACAATTATGCCAAAGCGAATGGACTTGCAGTAGTCCGCACTTACATTGAGAGTGGGACAATGGGTGCACTCACATATCACAATTTGAGATTGCAGGCTAGATACCACGAATTCGACGAATTGCTTATTACGGAACTTGCTGTGCTTGGCAACTCGTCAATAGAAATTACAGAAGAGATAAGTTTCCTTGTGGCAAGTGGAGTAAAGGTGCTATCACTCAAAGATGGCGAATTAAATGTTGAGACTTTGCCGAATTTGTTTAGAAAATATTTTTGACATAAATAATAAAATAGCTAAATAGCATTAAAACATTATATTGCTTAGATGAAGTTTAATTAGATACGCATTGTTTTTATGGGTTGACTTTTGTGCTCGAATGATTTATAATATAAACTTGTAAAATGCAAGGGGATTATGGAAGAACAGCTTAAGAGGAAATTGCTTCAAAAAGGGGAGTCAATGTTAGTTGATTTAGTAAAAAAAGGCTTTGGTCTATTGAAGACAGCATTAAAAAAGTATAAAATTCAAAATGAAGAAATGCTTTACATTACTGACCAAGCGGATCACGTATTTAGTTCTTATATGGAACAAGGTGTGTATGATAAAATAGGTAATATATGTGAAGAAGGCTTTTTTGATAGCATAGTTGAGTATTCTCTTGATAGTTCTAAGTATGATATTGATGTTTATATAAACGAATTGCTGGGACAAAGAGAGAATATGGATGATAATGATAGGGAAATCATTATTTCTTTTTTCCATAAGATACGAGACATTATTGTCGAAGCACAAATAATGTATGGTATAAAGGATTCTGAAAACAAGATTATATCTAAACAAATTCAGGCAGTGCAGAAATCCATAGATAAATATTCGTTAAACAACATAGAACACAATCCGACATGTATAATAGGTATATTAGCTTGTGATGCAAATGATTCTAGAACTAAAGAGTTACTGGGGTTGCAAGAATGTCATTTATTGAATTTAAATGAATTTATTTCTAAGCTAGAAGATGTTCAGGAAATAGTTGATCGAATAGAAGTATTTAAAGCTACATTAAATAACGACATATCCTATAAGGTCAAGTTGGCTTGTAGTTATTCAATAGCCTATCTAGCTGGAGCAGTGTTCTCGCAAAAAATTTCCAATTTAACATTCACAAACAGAGATAACGAATGGAAAATAGGTAAGGCAGAAAAAATTAAATTGAGTTGCAAAACTAATTGCGGAAATAATGAAAAAAATGTAAATGTAGCTATTACTGTAGGAACTACGAGTTACATTGATGACGATGTACGGCTATTTATTGGTGCGCAAAAGTCTTTAATTACAATTCATTATGATGCAAACATTCAAAGTTCTGAGCAATTTAATGCGATAGGAAATGAGATAACGAAAAGATTAAAAAAGATTGCGTTAGATTGTGATGTGCATGGACCAATAAATATATTTTATAGAGGACCAGTTGAGATTATGTTCTTATTGGGGCAGAAGTCTTATGATTTTGGGCAATGTACTATATTTGAATATAATTTCAAGGAACGAGATATCAAAAAAAAGACATATACAAAAGGTATAACATACTAGGAGGAACAATATGGATTGCACTACAAAATTTAATGACTTTATATCGAATATAAGTCTTACAGATAGTATGAAGCAAGAATTAAGAAACGCATATAGAGAATTGAAGAATAAGTTAAACTCTCATATTATTTCAAAAGATATTATTTCAATGTTTTTGCAAGGTAGTTACGCAAGGCATACTGGGGTAAAACCAATTAGCAAAGAAGACAAGATTGATGTTGATCTAATTGTTGTTACTAGATTTGATTATCAAAAAGTCACTCCTAAACAAGCATTGAATGCATTTATTCCATTTCTAGAAGAAAATTATAAAGGGAAATATAGAATTCAAGGTCGTTCATTAGGTATTAAATTGGGGAATTGTGATATAGATTTAGTTCCGATGGCATTGCCTAATGCTACTGTTCAAAGATTTTTAGTGGATGCCTTTAATAATAATGCTTATACGGAATCATTCTATAGGGCAGATTCAACAATTTCCACCATAAAAAGATATGCGAAAGTAGACGGAGAATGGAAAAAAGAACCTCTGAAAATCCCAGACCGTGAAGCTGGGAAATGGGATGATACTCACCCTATAGCACAAATCTTTTGGACGCAGGAAATGAACGAGCGAACAAATGGCGAATATATACGTATGGTTCGAGCATTAAAATGGTGGAAGAAAAATTTTTGTAAAGGTGCAGATACAATAAAGAGCTATCCGCTAGAACATTTTATTGGCAATAGTTGTTGTGTTGGACAGAATAGCTTAGCGGCGCTAATAACAGGTACGTTATATAATATGGCATCGTATGGAATTACCAAACCATATTTACCAGACCGTGGTGTTCCTCAACACGACGTTTTTAGTAGGGTAACTGATTCCGATTATAAAAACTTTATAATAACAATTCGAGATATTTACATAAAGGCCAAAGAGGCATTAGAAGAACCAAATTTGTATGAGAGTTCAGTAAAATGGAAAAGTATTTTTGGAGATCTTTTTCCTACATATGATAATAATGGCCCTAAATTTACAAGACGTGATGAATCATCTAGTCCGACTAAACCATCGAGATATGCATAATGATGAATTTAGATGATGCAAGGAAAATACGCGCAGCCATAGATTTCTATCCTGAATATAAAATTATTGAAGATATTCATGTGGAAAATGATGAAGTGTTAATGAGGGTTAGTATAACCATAAACAGCAATAGTACATTTGTTCCGAAAGTGAGCGAATGGTATATTGTTTTTAAGAGCATAGATGACATTTCTTTTTATCCAGCGAAAGAGAATAGCATTATTGTTACGTTTCCACATCAGGCTTATAATATTGATTTGCACGGGCGTTGCTACAGGAGTGGAAAACCGTGTCTAGATATTCCAGAGCATGTTCTAAATTTGCCAGACAGCTATTATCCATACAGTATGGCATCCCGATTTGAATGGTATTTAGAAAGGATGTTGTCATGGCTTAATGATGCTGCAAGCAACAATTTATTAAAAGTAGGAGATCCATTTGAAGTCCCAATTATAGAATTCGCAAAATATGATTTAATCTATAAAGAAACAAATATAGATGCATGGTCAGGCATTAAGTGTAGATCAGGATATGCAACTCTAAAGCTTTGGGGAAATAATAATGCTGGATATTATGTCTTAGATAGATTATATGATAAAGACAAAGTGTTGAGTCGTATAGTTAACTGGGGTGATATAAGCAATAGATTTGTAAATTTTGATGGCGATATTATATGGATTACGTGTAATCAAATTCCAATAATCGAACCTTGGCAGTATCCTAAAACATGGGAAGAACTTATCAGTGCATGCAAAAATCAAGGTATTGATATTTTTAATATAATGCAAGTATTATTATGGAAAGATAGAAAATACATGCAATTGTTTTCTCATCTCTTAATTGGCTGTCCAATTCCGGAAAGGTATGGAATGGAAAATAAAGTCTATTGTTGGTTAATGTGCGATATTCCTAGAGTAGTTTTTCCGCGTAGTGGTTTCCGTACAAATGTGAGTGGTTTTAGATCCTATTTGAGAAGTATTCTTAAAGGGCAAATAGTGTGGCACAAAACAGAGAATTGGGATGATAGTGCTATAAGGACAAGGGGAATGGTTCAAGATAAATTAAGAAAATTATCAGTTGCGATTATTGGGGCAGGAGCACTAGGTGGATTTGTGTGTGAATTGTTATCACGTCAAGGTATCACTAAAATAAAAGTAATAGATGGGGATAATTTGCATGTGGGTAATTTATCTAGGCACATCTTGACCATGAGTCAAATTGAAAGCAACAAAGCAAAAGCAATTGCAGAAAGATTATCGGAAAATAGCCCATCAGTTAAAGTCGAATCAATAGACGAGTATTTAAATCCAAGCAATATTGCAAACATGGATGACTGTGATGTTATTGTTGATTGTACTGGCAATAATGAGGTAGTTGATTTGTTAGCATCACATGAGTTTAAGACGATAAAAAACATCTACGTTGGTGCTTTTAATTATGGAGCAACAGGATTTGCTTTTTATAAGCAAAAAGCGAATCAATTAGATTCCAAATTATTTTATGAAAAGACTAGCGATTTCTATAATCATGCATTGGATACTGTAAAGGAAAAAGGATTAGTAATGGAAGGAATAGGTTGTTATCATCCTGTATTTCCAGCGTATGAGTCGGATGTTGCTCTTTGGGCTTCAGTTTTTGTTAAAGAAATTGTAAAAGATTTAGAAGAGCCTGCTACTGGAATTATTAAAGCATTTGAGCAATCTTCAAATGGTGCCATTGAGGTATGTATTGATGAAACTTTTTAATTATAAAAATATTTCAATTAAATTCAATGAGAAAGCGGTATTGAAATATATAGCAAAGCATCTCAAATATTCTGACTGTGAAACTGGCGGAATGATATGTGGTTATTACACTGAAGATTTATCACAAGCAGTAATTACGGAGTTTTGTGAGCCACCAAGAGATTCTATATTGAAAAAGTCAAGTTTCATAAGAGGTATTTTGGGAGCCAAAAAGTATTTCATAGAAAAGTGGGAAAAAGGGCAGTATTATTTAGGTGATTGGCATCTTCATCCATATTCTCAACCAACTGCTAGTGATCAAGATTTGCAACAGTTGAGAATTAACGCTAAAGATAAACAATTACAATGTCCAGAACCAATAATGGTGATTATTGGTGGTTCAAATAATGATGAAATCAATGTATATATTTATCTCGAACAGAAAGTAATAAAATGTGAACATATTGAAGTTGGAAATTAAATGTAGTGTTGGTAGTTAAATCATTCATAAACATTAATAGATTGTAACAATATGAACAGCATTAAAACGTTAAAACGGTTTGCTTAACACGAAAGTAATGACATTATATAATTTGCTATATTGTTATATGATGATTTATATAGCTACATTATATATCAAACAGTGCATATTTTGGAGAACTATCCAGTGCCATACATAATTTGTTCATTAAAGAGTCAAATCCTTATCGAAAAGACATTAAGGACTATTTGAAGGGGCTGTTAAGTTGTATAAAAAATAATCAAGCCCCAGATATTAAAATTGAAAGGCCAAATTTTTCGGAGAAGGTTACTTTAATAAGTATTTAATATCAACAAAGCTAAAGAACAAGAGACATTTACAGATTGTAAGTGTCTCTTATCTATTAGTCTATTTCTAAATATTCTGAGCGGAAAAGGTCATCATCCATAAATTCAAAAACAGTCATATTGAATCCACGTGCGAGCTTATATATTGTGGTTAGGGTTACGGTTTTGTTTTGTCCTGCCAAAATTCTATTCAATGCGCCGTGAATAACGCCAGATTCTTGTTCAAGACGATACTGCGTCATGTTCTTTTCTTTTAGCAATTGCACTATGCGTTTAGATACAGCGTCATTTAATGTCAACTTATATATACCGCCTTTATAACTTCATATATAGTTTACCAAATAATGACTTTACAAAATACGCCTTTACAAAGTCGTATTTTATTGCTATAATGGGACAAAGGCAGGTTGAAAATATGATAGTTGCATTTATAGGACATCGTAAAATCAATTATTCGGAAGCATTGAAAGAGAGGTTAAAAAAGATTGTTGAGAATCTCATAATAAATGAAAATGTGGACACGTTCCTTTTTGGCAGTAAAAGTGAGTTTGATACGTTGTGCTATGAAGTGGTAACTGAGTTACAAGCTAAGTACAGTGCAATCAGGCGTGTCTATGTAAGGGCAGAGCGAGAGTTCATAAGCGAAGAGTATAGGAAATATTTATTGACCTTATATGAATTTACCTATTTTCCAAAAGCGGTGCAAGGTGCAGGTGTGTTGTCCTACGTCAAAAGAAATCAAGCAATGATTGATAAATGCGATGTGGTCGTTGCATATTATGACGACCAATATATACCGCCAACCAAAACTAAAAGTGGAACTCAAATGGCAGTTGTTCATGCGATTAAAAATCATATAAAGATAATTAATTTATTGCAAGTTTAAGATTCGAGTTTGTGAAAAAATCTTCAAAGATAGGCTCAATTTTTGGCTAATATGGGGCGTTTAGGATATGAATATGTGGAAATTTTTCAAAAAGGCGAAAAACTTTTCAAAAAACACCCTTACAAAATGCCAATTTTTCTCTAATAAGTGGGAGGGATATTTTCAGTAGCAAAATATGTTTAGAAAAACTTTCGTTACAGACCGTCAAGTACCCCCTAAATTTTCTCTAATAGGTGGGAGGTGTTTTAGATTGAGAAAAATTATCTAAAAAAATTTTGCAAAGTACCGTGGACTAAGTGCCTGATTATCTCTAATAAGTGAAGGGCGAAATATAATGCTCAAAACTGTTAAACGAATTTCATTTAGGCACCCCGAAAAATCAACAGGAAGTGTCCATTAATAGTGAGGGGCAAAGTAATTGGGTTAATTAGTGCATGAAGTATGTAGGGAAATAGATGAATAATGAACGAATTGTACGTTCCTAAGATTTACCCAAAATGTCCATAAAGAAAGAGACAGCAAAAACCCCCAAAAAGAAGAAAATGCAGAGAATAGAGGAGGATTGGAATGTAGAATATATTAGGCTGAAAATACCCTAAAAGTTGAGCAGGTTAAGGAGTAGACTCAATTTGCCGTCACAAGACGATTTCGTCTACTCCAAAAACTACGGAAGCGGGATACCCGCCTTCGTTCTGAGAGAACCAAAAAAGACATAAAAAATAGAGGAAAAGAAATGGAATTATTTAAAGATTATCCCGACATTGTAAGTGTTGAGCAAGTGTCGGAAATGTTGAAAATTGGACAAGTTCTTGCATATAGACTTATTCGCAGCGGTGAGATTAAATCACGCAAGGTAGGACGTAGATATATTATCACGAAACAAAATATAATTGACTTTGTAACAAAAGAGGTGGCGTAATGACAGGAAGATTAGTAAAGAAGAATGGAAAGTATTATGTTGTTATTTCATACAAAGATGCAAGTGGTAAGCACAAGCAGAAATGGGTGGCAACAGGTCTGGATACTAAGAACAATAAGCGCATAGCTGAAGAGATGATGCGTGATATTGTTGCGAATTTTGATCCGCAAGCAGAAATGATTAAAAAAACTAACGGAGCATATTCGGTGCCAATGCCACAATCACGAATAACACAAGCAAGATCTATTGTGCAACTACAACCTAGATATATGCAGCAAAGACAGCCTATGGCGCAGACAGGGTACATGATGAATCAAGCAATGTCTATTGCTCAGTCAAGATTTGAGCAAAATGACGATTTGTTATTTGGAGATTATCTGATGCAATGGGTTGAGACAGCAAAACCTAATTTGCAACTTAGTACATATGGTTCATACAAGGCCAAGATAAAACATATGGCGCCATATTTTAATGAAAGGGGTATAACCTTGCAAACCATAACTCCAACGGATATTCAAACGTATTATGCTTGGCTTATGGATAATGGCAAGAGTGTTCAATCTTGTACGCACGCTCACGTTATTATTCGTAGAGCATTGGAGATTGCTTATAGAACGGATAGAATACCAGTAAATCCAGCGGCGAAAGTTGAAAAACCTAAAAGTCCGAAATATGAAGCGAAGTATTACGACTTAAAGCAGTTAAAAGTTTTGTTTGAGAAATTGAAAGGCGATAAGTATGAGTTGATGTACAAGATGACTGCATTCTATGGTTTGCGTCGCAGTGAACTGTGTGGTATGAAATGGAGTTCAATAGATTTTGACAACGACAAAATTACTCTCAATTCATCTATAGTTCAAGCGTGTATAAATAATAAGACTATGCTTGTAAAAAAGGATGTGATGAAGAATGCTGCAAGCAAGAGAACAATGCCATTGATACCGGAGATAAAAGAAGCATTGCTGAAAATTAAAGATCAACAAGATAGGAACAAAACTTATTTTAGTGATGGATATAATAAAGAATACCTTGATTATGTTTGGGTGGATGATATAGGAATGATTATAAATCCAAATACACTGACATGTCATTTCCAAACATTTCTTGTGCAGAACGGATTACCGAAAATAAGATTCCACGAATTGAGACATAGTTGCGCAAGTCTTTTGCTTGCGTGTGGCGTAAATATGAAAGAAATACAAGAATGTCTTGGACATAGCGCAATCTCAACGACGGCAGATATTTATAGCCACTTGAATTATTCGTCAAAACTGAACGTAGCAAACACTCTTACAAATGCGTTTGGCGGTGGAAAACTAAAAGTAGAAGAACAAGATCCAGATGAAGCAAAAGCATTGCTAACGTCTCTTTTTAGAGGGGCAGAACACGAACAAGCGCAGGACGATTTTGAGCCCGTAGAAGCCGCCAAGCAAGAGATTAAGCCGATCTTTGAAGAAGAACTCAAACGGACCAATAATTCAAGTTATAATGAAGCTCTGGAAGATATGGATGATTCTATTGCTGAATACAGGAGAGCCAAAGAAGAAATGGCTAGGCTTGGCTTTACTGACTATGATGAGTACCTTGATTATTTGGAATATATGGAAAGGAGGGAAGCAAGGAAAAAGGATTTGGAGATGTGAAAATAATGATATATTTGAACGCTGAATTTAAATTGAGTAACTTGGTAATAAAAAACCAAAAATAATTTACAAAAACGCTTGACAAATGCTATAAAAGGAATTATAATGGCATTGTAATTTGGTAATCGAATACCAAAAAACAAAGGAGAATGTTATGTCACTAATTAATGAATCAATAAAGTTGCAGTCTGGATTTGCAAATATCTTTCGTCACAAAGATTCGGAAAGAGCCTTTTATTCATCTATCGTTTCGGCATATCTTGCAAATAAGACGAGAGAGCGTGGAGTTGAGCGGGATATATTCCGAATTAAGCAAGAAGGGATGACCTTAAGAGAACTATATACAAATAATTTCTACGATGAGGACAAGCCTTTAGTTAGAAAATTTATTATTGAATTGCTTGATGAGGATTGCATTGAAGCCATTAGATTTGCACTAGGATTTGCATATGAAGTGCTTTTAAATTATATAGTACATGCAAACAATGATAATTTGTATGGAAGGGGGTATGGAGAATGTTCTACGCCTGCGTCTATTGCCACGTTGGCATTGGAAATTTTGGATATTCAAAATGGCGAGACTGTAATGGATAATTGCTCTGGTGTAGGATCTTTTTTGATAAGAGCTTTTGAACGGCAGCCTGAGGCAAAATACATGGGAGTAGATATAAATTCTTGGGTTTGTGGACTTGCGGCTTTGAGGGCTTCAGTTCTATCAGAAAATATTCATATTGATCAGGCAAATGTATTTGATTATGATTGCAATATGAAGCTGGATAAAGCGTTTTCGGATTTCCCGATCGGATTGAGAATTAAATCTTTAGAGGGAATGCAAATTTATGAGAGTTATAAGGATAGGCTACCTGTACTAACAAGGGGAACGTCAGCGGATTGGCTCTTTAATTATAGAATTTTAGATATGTTAAAGCCAAATGGCAAGGCTGTTACCATCATGGCGCTTGGTGGTTTATGGAATACTCTTGACAGAGAGATAAGGAAGTATTTTTTACAGCAAAAAAGGATTGAAGCAATAATTGTTTTACCAAGCCGATTGCTGGTTAATACTTCAATCCCTGTGGCAATGATAGTCTTTGGGCAGGGCAGTGATAAAGGTATAAGATTTATTGATGCGAGCAATGAATATGTAGTTGGACGTAGGCAGTGTGTGTTAGCGGATGAGAATATTGAAAATATCAAAAATGCATTACATACAGACTCGGAGATCTCGCGACTGGTTTCCTATGATGAAATTGCAGAACAGGATTTTTCATTTGCCATCCACCGGTTTTTGACAAAGAAAGAGAGACTAGAAAATGGAGTTGCGCTATCTACTGTAATTAAAAGCATTCGCCGTGGCATTCAATTATCTGCAACGGAATTGGACAAGTTGGTCTCGGCGGTTCCTACTGATATTCAATATGTTGCTCCTGCTAACATACAAAATGGAGTAATTGTCAAGGACATAAAATACCTTGAATGTATGGAGCAGCGCTTTGAGCGTTATGCCGTAAATAATGGTAATTTGCTTATTGCTAAAAACGGATATCCATTTAAAATAGCTATAGCAAATATTGAGCGGGGGAAAAGGCTAATAGCAAGCGGTAATTTATTTATCATAGAGCTTGATGAAAGTAAAATAAATCCGTTTTATCTAAAGGCATATCTCGAAAGCGAAAAAGGGCAAGCAGAACTAAAAAGCATACTTGTTGGCTCTATTATTCCGAACATTGGTGCTACGCAACTTGGAACGATACAAATTCCTTTAATTGCTTTAGATAGACAGAATGAGATAGCAACTAAATATCTTGCAGCTATGGATAATGTGGAGTATTTACGCAGAAAGGTTGAAAAAGCTGAAAATGAACTTACAATAGTAATATCGTCGTTATTTGGTGAGGGAGAGAACTAATGGTAAGAAGTATAGAAGAGTTAGATGATATCCTTGAGGATATTAGAAAAAAGGTTATTCTCGCTAATCGAATGGATGAACTTGATGATTTGCTTAATAAGTGGGGAATTGTAGAGACTGAACCAGTTGCAATAGATAGATTTAGGTATGGCAAAATTGCTGTCATAGGTGGCAGTGAGGTTGAAGAAACAGTGTTACTTGGAATAGCAAAAAGTTTCGGCTTTAGTAAAAGTAGATTCGAATTTTGTAACTTTGAGTTGGCGCAAAAATTTAATTATCGGAAAATGCTTGAAAATGCAGAATATAGCGCCGTACTTTTTGGACCTGTTCCGCACAGTGCAAAGTACAAAGGAGACTCAAGTAGCATTATCGTAGAAGTTGAAACAAGGCCGGGGTATCCACCAGTTAAACGACTTGTTAGTGGTAATGAGTTAAAAATCACTAAAAATAATTTCAAACATGCATTGCAAGAGCTGATTCAAAAGGATATTGTTCGTGCTGATATAGCCTGATAAAGGATTGTCACTATTGACTTTAACGTCATTAAATGCTATAATTCGTCATATTGGGAAATGGTAGAAAGCGACATTTAAGACTATTCCGTTTGATGATTGAAAACTAATATAAAGACAAATTTTTATAAAGGATAAGGTGTAGAAATGATTACAGGAGAACTTAAAAATAAGGTTGACAGTATTTGGGATACAATATGGACAGGTGGCATAACTAGTCCAATTACCGCATTGGAACAGATTACGTATTTGATGTTTATGAAACTTCTTGATGATAATCAAATTAAAAGAGAAGCAAATGCCAATGCTTTGGGTGTAGCCCTTAAAAATAAGATTTTCGGTGATGGAGAGTGCGTCATAAGCGAAGAACCACGTCTTGTAATAGATTATAAAAAATTACGTTGGAGCGTATTTCATAACTTTGAGCCGAATGAAATGTTTACTACTGTTCAACAGTATGTATTCCCATTTATAAAGAATATCAATACAGGCAAGGATACGGCATTTAGTCGTTATATGAAAGATACTGTATTTCTTATACCAACAGCAAGGGTACTGGCAAAAGTTGTTGATGGTATTGATGCAATGGATATGAATAACAAAGATATTATGGGTGATGTATACGAATATCTTTTGGGCAAAATCGCAGCAGCTGGTGATAATGGGCAATTTCGTACACCACGACATATTATTCGAATGATGGTTCAGCTGATGAAACCAACCCTTGCAGATAAAATACTTGACCCTGCAATGGGCAGTGCAGGTTTTATTGCCGAGAGCGCGAACTATATTCAAGAAAATTACGGAAAAGAGTTGCTTAAAAAAGAGAATGCTGAGCATTATAAAAAGGTGATGTTTTCTGGATTTGATACCGACCAAACAATGTTGCGAATTGGTGCTATGAATATGATGCTTCACGGAGTTGAAGAGCCAAATATCAAGTACCAAGACAGTTTGAGTACTGATAACACTGAACGAGAAGCATACTCACTTATAATGGCAAATCCTCCATTTACTGGCAATGTTTTTCAAGAAGATATTAGCAAGGATATTCTTGCACTTTGCAAAACCAAGAAAACAGAGTTGCTTTTCCTTGCTTTGTTTACAAAGATGTTGAAAGTAGGTGGACGTTGTGCTAGCATTGTGCCAGATGGTGTTTTATTTGGTAGCAGTTCTGCACATAAAATGATTCGTGAAGAATTGGTCAATAACCAAAAGCTAGAAGCAGTCATTTCTATGCCTAGTGGTGTGTTCAAACCTTACGCTGGAGTTAGTACTGCAATTTTAATTTTTACAAAGACTAATGCGGGCGGAACAGATAAGGTTTGGTTCTATGATATGAAAGCAGACGGATACTCTCTTGATGATAAACGCAGTCCTATAGCCGCTAACGATATACTTGACATTATTGCTCGCTTTGGTAATCCTGATGAGGCTGCGCGTGAACGTACCGACAAGTCATTCTTTGTACAGAAAGATGAAATAGTCGATAATAGCTATGACCTTTCTATTAACAAATACAAAAAAACTGAGTATGTTGCGGAGGAATATCCCGAGCCGAAAATAATACTTGCAGAAATTCGCGCACTGGAAGAAGAAATCCAAAAAGAACTTGATGAATTGGAGAAGTTGCTATGATAAAGAAAAAATTGCATACACTTGTGAGTGAGTATAGTATGCGGAACAAAAAAGGTGAATGTTCTGAAGTATATAGCGTAACAAATAGCCAAGGATTTATCCCTTCTACGGATTACTTTTCTAAAGAGGTATTCAGTAAGGATTTGTCAACATATAAAATAGTTGAAAACGGAATGATAGCCTATAATCCTTCAAGAATAAATGTTGGTTCTGTTGCAGTACAGAGAGCGCTAGAAAAGGTTATAGTTAGTCCATTGTATGTTGTGTTTTCAGTCAAAGAGGACGAACTTTTGCCTGAGTTCTTGGTTTCTTATTTGCATAGTGACGTGGGACTTCAACAGATAGCTACGCATACATCAGGGAGTGTTAGAGATTCGCTTAAATTCAATGCGTTACAGGACATAGAAATTAATCTTTATTCGATAGATGATCAAAAAGTAATCATTGAAAAATTGCAAAAACTTGAATCTGCTATCAAAAAGAAGAAAATGATATTACAAAAATTTGATGATCTCGTGAAGTCGCAATTTATCGAGATGTTTGGTGATCCAATTAGGAATGATAGAAACTGGAGATTGTGTGCTCTGGATTCTATTAGCGAAGTGGGGTCAAGCAAAAGGATATTTGAACGAGAATATGTCGCAAATGGCGTTCCATTTTTCAGAACCAAGGAAGTTGTAGAACTTTCTAAAGGGAAGCAAATTACAACAGAACTATATATAAGTCAAGAGCGATTTTCTGAAATAAAAAAAGAATTTGGTTGTCCTAGACAAGGTGATTTACTAATTTCTGCGGTGGGAACCATTGGAGTAATTTGGCTTGTAGATGATAGAGAATTTTACTTCAAGGATGGGAATCTCTTGCAAGTGCGAACTCAAGCTAATCCTGAATTTCTTAGGCATGTTCTTCTATGGCTTATTGCAGATTATAAGCAAGAAATGTCAAAAGGAACAGCATATGCGGCATTGACAATCAACGCACTGAAAAAGATGCAAATAATCGATGTGCCGTTAACTGCTCAAAACGAGTTCGCTCGTTTTGTTGAACAGACCGATAAATCAAAA
>CAJUBA010000007.1 GCA_910584635.1 uncultured Christensenella sp.
CATTATTGTATAATTATTATGAAAAATTGCTCGTTTTTTGAGTATTACAGCATAAAATCTATTGGTCAGGAAAAGTACACTTTTTTTGGAATTATGTTAGATTTTGATTAAAATAGAAGAAAAAAGGCTAAAATCCAATGAAAAAAATATAATATGAAATACATTTATTGCGTTTTATATTTTAGAATATTGAAAAACGGCTTCGATTTTTTTGAAGCCGTTTTTGTATTAAAGTCAAAAAATATTTGTGAAATCTAAGATATTGCGTTAAATCAAAGACCGAGTATCATTGCCGTTTGATAGAGATTGTCGTCAAACTTACCTTTCTTTTTCAACGCTTCTTCTATATCTTCGTCGACGATTTTATTGTCCTTTATACCTACTACTCTACCGCCTTTATCAGCCATAAGCAAATCTACCGCTCTTACGGCGCATCTTGCCGAAAGTACGCGGTCCGCCATAGTCGGAGCGCCGCCTCTTTGGATATATCCGAGCGTAGTAGTCTTTATAGAACCTGTAATGCCGTTCTCTTGCAACTGTTTTTTCAAGTCTTCGGCTTTGCAAACTCCTTCGGCAAGAACTATTATGTCCGAACTCTTTCCTATTCTTTGGTTGAGATTTATCTTCTTTACGATTTGTTTGAGGTCAAAAGGCACTTCGGGAACAAGTATAATTTCCGCTCCGCCGCAAATACCTGCGTACAGCGCGATATCTCCGCACTTTCTGCCCATAACTTCGATAATACAAACTCTGTCGTGCGAGGTCATTGTATCGCGAAGATTATTGATGGCGGATACCACGGTATTTACGCTGGTATCGAATCCGAGCGTAAAATCGGTATAAGCGAGATCATTGTCGATAGTACCGGGTATGCCTACCGCTTTAACGCCGAATTTCTTGTAAAGGTCGAGCGCGCCTCTAAAACTGCCGTCGCCGCCTATTACTACAAGACCGTCGATACCGTACGCTTCCATATTGTCCACAGCCATTTGCATATATTTTTCTTCTACAAATTCCGGACATCTTGCTGTTTTGAGTATCGTACCGCCTCTTTGAATAATATCCGAAACAGAGCGCTTGTTCATTTCTCTTATATTGTTGCGGATAAGTCCGGTATAACCTCTTTCGATACCGTAAACGGTCATACCGTTGTAGATAGCGTATCTGACAACCGCTCTTACGCACGCGTTCATGCCCGGAGCGTCGCCGCCGCTTGTTAAAACTCCTATTCTTTTCATACGTCCTCTTATGCGTTTTCACGCAATTTATAAATTTTGTTTTCCGCTATGTATTATATCAAAAGATTGAAAGCAAGGCTACAATTTTTGCGTAAAAAATTTATTTTACGACAATACTGCCCGCCCCGACTATCGCCTTTATCTGATTGACGAAATTCTCTTTGCTGTTTACGCCTTTGCAATACATTTGAGGTTTGTCGCTGTCGTACATCTTGAATATTACGGAATCGACTCCCGGGAAGAGTTCTATCACTTCCAAAACCTGTCTGTACATTATTCTGTCGTCAATCTTTATAAAAACTTTCTTCCCGCTTGCTACGACGGTTTCTTTGCTCTTTTCCTGATTATTATCTTCCTGTTCGCTTTTATGCCAAGGCTGAATATCGAAAACGTTGAGATTGATTCTTCCGTTGTTGCGTTTTATAGTTCCTTTTACCACGACGATATTGTCGTTGATAAGAAGATTTCTGTTTCTCTCGTAAGTCTTGGGGAAAAGCACGCCTTCCATTTCGCCGTAGAGATCTTCGATTGTCGTATACGCCATGATTCCTCCGCTCTTCGTCGTCTTTTTCTCTATCTTTGACAGCATACATCCGAATACGACTTCTTTATTTTCGTACTGCGCGATGAGTTGGAGATCGTTCTCGTCAAGTTCGTCTTCGTCTAAGTTCTTCGCAAAAAGATCGGAAATCTTGGAAATGTTAAAGTCAAATTTATTGAATTCCTCTCTGTACTCGTCGAGCGGATGTCCCGTAACGTAGACGTTTAACACTTCTTTTTCCAAAGCCAAAAACTGTTTGTCGGGATATTCTTTGAGATAAGGCACGTCGTCGGCGGTGTCGTCGACGTCGTCTTCCAAAAGACCGAACAAACTCATCTGTCCGTTGGCTTGCATTTTCTTGTCGTGCATGCTTAGAAGCACAATGGATTCATAACTTGCAATGAGCGAGGCTCTTGTATGTCCGAAACAGTCGAACGCGCCCGCCTTGATAAGACTTTCGAGCATTTTCTTGTTTACCGTGCCTGCCGGCAGTCTTTTGAGTATATCCCCTATCGACTTGTACTCGCCGTTGGCTCTTCTCTCTTCGACAAGCACCTGCATTGCCGCTTCGCCGACGTTTTTGATACCGCCGAGTCCGAAACGCAAACCGTCGTTGTTTTCAACGGTAAATATGACGTCGGATTTATTGATGTCGGGGGGATAAATCTTCTTGTCGTAGTTTTTAACGTAAGCGAGATATTTTGCTATTTCGTCCGACTTGGTAATTCTGTTGTTGATTACCGCGGCGAAAAGTTCCAACATATAATAGCGTTTGAGATAAGCCGTCTGATACGTAAGCGTAGCGTACGCCGCCGCGTGGGATTTATTGAAAGCGTATTTTGCGAAATCCGCCATATTGTCAAAAATCTTTTCGGCTTTTTCAACGGAGATTCCTCTGTTTACCGCGCCTTCGACGGCGGGAGCGGCTTTTTCTATCACAAGTCCCATATCGTTGCGCTTCTCTTCCTTAGCGGGACAGCCGTTTATAAACACCGCTTTTTCGGCTTTCATTACGTCTTCTTTCTTTTTACCCATGGCGCGACGCAAGTTGTCCGCTCTGCCGAGCGTGTAACCGGCGCACGCCTGCACGGCTTGCATAACCTGTTCTTGATAAACGAAGAAACCGAACGTAACGTCGAGAATGCTTTCGAGTTGCGGCGCGTCGTAAGCGATAAGGTCGGGATTAGCGCGCGCTTCGAGATAATCGTCGATACAACTCATAGGTCCGGGACGGTAAAGAGATATACCCGCAATAACTTCTTCGAGATTTCGCGGTTGATACCTTTTCAAAAATCCTTTCATGCCCGCGCTTTCCAACTGGAACACGGCTTCGGTTTCGCCCGTGCCTATCAGTTTATAAACCTCGGGGTCGTCGTACCCCAGTTTGTCAAAATCTATATCCACGCCGTGATTCTGCCTGACGTATTTGAGCGCTTTGTCTATATCGGTAAGAGTGGTAAGTCCCAAGAAGTCCATTTTGAGCATACCCAACTCTTCGACTTCTTCCTTTTGGAACTGAGTGGTAATATCCGGACCGTTTCTTTGCAAAGGCACGTGGTCGCTGATTACTTCTTTACAAATAACTACGCCGGCGGCATGCTTTGAACAGTTTCGCGGCAAGCCCTCGATTTTAAGCGCCATATCTATAACTTTGCGCATCTCGGGATTGTTTTCGTATATCTCTATTACTTCGGGATTTCTAAGTTTGAGATCGTCTTCCTTTGTGCTTGGATCTCTGCCCAAAACTTTGTCGAGAGTAACTTTCGGCGCGTTGGGAATAAGTTTTGTAGTCGAGTTGACGATATCGAGCGGAACGTTGTAAACTCTAGCGACGTCCTTTATCGCGCCTTTGGCTTTCATAGTACCTAACGCGAGTATCTGACATACCTTTTCTTTTCCGTACTTGCGTATAACGTATTCTATAACTTCGCCTCGTCTGTCCATGCAGAAGTCTATATCGAAGTCGGGCGCGGAAACTCTTTCAGGGTTGAGAAACCTTTCGAAGAACAATTGGTATTTAAGCGGATCGAGGTTGGTAATTCCCACAGCGTAAGCGATTATAGAACCTACACCGCTTCCGCGTCCCGGTCCAACGGGAATATTCTGCGAACGCGCGTAGTTGATAAAGTCCCATACGATAAGATAATACTCGGCAAACCCCGTGCGGATAATAATGCCCAATTCGTATTCCGCCCTCTCTCTTATCTCGTCGGTAATAGTATGGTATTTTTCTTCCAAACCTTTGTACGCGAGTTTTCTCAAAAACTCTTCGGGTGAAGAACCGTCGTCGGGAGTGTACGGCGGATAAAGGTCTTCTTTATCTATCGTGATATTACATTTCTCCATTACTTCGACGGTGTTGGTAACCGCTTCGGGACACCAACTGAAAATCTCCATCATTTCTTCATAACTTTTGAGGTAGAATTGATCGTTGCCCATCTCCATACCGGTAGCGTCGTTTATCGTCTTGCCGGTATTGATACGCACGAGTATATCCTGAGCGACATTATCTTCTCGATTGACGTAATGCACGTCGTTAGTAGCGACGAGTTTTACTCCCAATTCTTTTGCAAGTCTTACCAAATCGTTGCGAATAGCGCGTTGTTCGGCAAGTCCGTGATCTTGCAATTCTATATAGAAATCCCCTTCTGCGAACATATTTTTAAGACGCGTCGCGTACGCCTTCGCCCCTTCGTAATCGCCCGCGGTTAAAAGTCTGGGGATTTTACCCGAAAGACATGCGGATAAACATATAACGCCTTCGGAGTACTGTTCGAGAAGTTTTATATCGATTCTCGGCTTATAGTAATATCCGTCTATGTAAGCGAGCGAATCCATCTTTACCAGATTGCGATAACCTATATCGTTTTTCGCCAAAAGCACCAAGTGGTTTCTCTCCGAACTTTCCGTCTTCGACATATCTTCGCAGGTATAGAATTCGCAACCCACGATAGGTTTTATATTTCTCTTGTTCGCCGCTTTGTAAAAAGTGTACGCGCCGAACATATTGCCATGGTCGGTCAGCGCGCAACCGGGCATACCCAATTCTTTGCACGCGTCCAAAAGCGGAGATTTCTTGCCTTTCGTAATTCTTGCAAGTCCGTCCAACAGACTGTATTCCGAGTGGACGTGCAGATGAACGAAAGGCTTTTCGTAAGTTTTCTTTTCTCCGACTTGCTCGATTTCCTTTTCGACTTTTTTTTCTTGCGAAACGCTCTTCTCATCCGCGACGTTTTCTTTTGCCTCCGGCTTGTCCGCGCTTTGGCTTTTAGCGCTCAACATTTCGTCAAGGCTGTCCAAAAGTCCGCCCTGTATGTCTTCGAATTTATTCTCGTCCATTTTCTTCCTCCGCCAATTCCAAAAGTCTGTTGAGATACCTCGAAAGACTCGTCTTGCTCATAGACAGTTTTTTTGCCAACTCGCTCATACTGTCGTCCTCGTATTCTATCCGCGCTTTCGCCACTTCTCTGAGTTTTTTATCCTGCATCTGCAATACGCCCTTGTGCGTAAGAAATTCTATCGCTTCTTTATATTTGCCCGCGCTAGATACCGCTCTTGCCAAGTTCGCCATATACAGATTGCTTACTCTGTTAAACTCGTTGGACTGTTCCCTTTCCGCTATAATATTGTTTAGTTTGAAAACGCAGTCGTTGGCAGAACACATTGCAAGCATATCCTCTATTTCTTTGCTGTTTCTCGATTGCAATACAACGCTTGTCTTTGTCAAACCGATTTTAAGATCAATATCGAATTGAGCCATTTTCTCTTTCAAAGCCTGCGCGTAATCTTCGCTAGCGAGTTTGATTTGCATGGAATAGTTGGAATAATCCGCGTCGGGAAATTTCAACTGTCCGTCCGTCAATACCGCGCCTTTGAAAAATGAGAAAAATTCTTCGGTATCGCTTAAAGAGGAAATATATTTCCCTACGTCGCCCGCTACGAAACTTCCCTTTTCAAAACGGTTCAAATCAAGCGTTTTTAGAAAAGAGTTGGCGACTTCGTCTTTGAGTTGGACGCAATAGATTATTTTCTTATCGCCCTTTTGAAGAAAATACGCGTCGCCGTCGATTTCTTCCTTTACCATTTCCAAAACCGCGAGCGCTTCTTCTTTATCTTCGAATTCGTAAGTAAGCGATATAGATTTCTTATATACGTCTATCCCTCCTCTGCTCTTAGTTACGGCGTAAAGAAAAGCGAGTCTGCACTCTCTTTTACGGGGTAGCGATTTGAGTATGTCTTTTTTCAGTTCGAGGGTATAATCCATAATTTATCCGTATATTTATTGTTTAGATCTCAAAACAAGCGTCTTGCCGTCCGCGTTGGCTATTCTGTCGGCGGGTATCGAGTACTTTTGCGCCAACTCCAACGCATAAGCGCATTCGCCTACGTTTTCGGGTTTGTGCGCGTCGGAATTTAATACAAACTTGCAATCTGTGGTAAGCAGTTGTTCCAATCCTTTGCAATCGGGAGTACGGTGTCTTGAAGAAAGTTCCACGTACGTTCCGTAATCGGCGCAGACCTTTCCCAACTCGCGATAATCTATATCCAATCTAAAACCCGGATGGGTAATTATATCTATCTTGTTGTTTTTTACCGCGTTGACATACATTTTGGTCTGTCTTTCTATTTGTTTTTTCGTAGGCTTGAAAGCGTATCTCGCTATCGCCGAACACGTTATCTTAAAAAAATCCCCGACTTTATACGGCAACGACGTAAGATGGTATCCCGCTATCAAAATATCCAATCTTTTGACGTCTTCTTCCGTTACGTCCAAATCTCCGTCAACGCCCAAAATATTGGCTTCTACTCCGAGCAGTAACCTAAGGTCGGAATAGTTCTTCTGCACGTCTTGCATATCTTGACGCATAGCGTCGTATTTTTTTCGGCTTACTCCTATAAAAGGATGTCTTACCGCATGGTCGGTAATCGCAAGAAAATCCAGTCCTTTTTCATGAGCGACGCGCGCGTTGTCGGCAATAGAACCTTTGCCGTGCGAATATGTCGTATGAGAATGATAGTCTGCCGTGATATTCATATCCGCGCCCTCCTTGCTTGTCCCGAAAGCGTTCCGCCGCGTCCGTTCCACACGCTTGATTTGTCAAATGACGTCTATTTCATATTGTAACCCGACGCCCCACAGTTTGTCAACTTCCTGCCTTGCATAATTGCCCAGCGCAAGAAAATCTGCGGACGTCGCATTGTCTACGTTGAGTATGAAATTAGCGTGCTTTTCGGATATTTTCGCTCCGCCTATTCTCATGCCTTTTAATCCCGCTTTGTCGATATAATAACCTGCGGATACGCCGTTTACCTGTTTGAATACGCTGCCGAGCGAAACGCCCTGAGGCTGACTTCTCGTCCTGGCGATTTTATAGCCTTTTATGTCGCTGGCTATCGCGCGTTTGTCCCCCGCTTTCAACTTTATGCCGGCTCCGACTACCGCGCCCAAACTTTTGGCTTTGGAATACCTATATCCGAAATCCAACTCCTCGGCTTTGTATCTTCTCAACTCTCCGTCGGCAACTATGTCCACGTATTCTATGACGTCGGCGAATTCTCGCCCGAACGCCGAACAGTTCATTACCACGCCGCCGCCCACCGTGCCGGGTATAGAGCAAAGCCCTTCGATACCGCTCAGACTTCCTTCAAGCGACAGTTTGCACAACTTGGGCATACTCTCGCCCGCGGAAACGTAAAGCAAGTCGTCCTCTATCTCTATTCCGCAAAGATATTTCGTACATACGACGACTCCGTCCACGCCCTCGTCTTTGATAAGGACGTTGGTGCAGTTTCCCAAAACATAATAAGGTATTCCCTCTTTTTGCAACAGCGAAGTAGCCGATACCAATTCCTTTGCAGTAGTAGGATAAACTACAGCCGCGATATTGCCTCCGCTTCCGAATGCCGACAAAGAAGGATGATTAAATACGCTCGCGCAACCCAGCGCGGACAAAAAACTTAAATCTGCCACATTCAAGTATATGCCGTTAATTATTATATTGTACTTTTTTATTAAATTTAATTTCGTTGATATTACTAGTTTAATAAAATTTATTTAATTACAGTTATTGACTAAAACCAATTGACATGATATAATATAAATAATTATTATTAGAGAGGGGGGACAAAATATGAAACTATCTAAGAAAACAACAAAATGTACTTCATTTCTACTAATTTTGTCTATTTTTCTTGCTTTATTAACGGTAACAATCTTAGGCTTAATAAACAAAGAAATTGTTCATGCGGATACGATCGAAACTGAACCAAATAATGTTGAGGTTGAAAAAGAGAATTTGGATGAATTTTATTCTTCTATAGATACTTTTGAAACAGAACTTGAAATGTATAACACATCGGTTCTCGCTGAGTTGAATAACCAATTAAATCGTTATAAAAAAATGTTGGAAAATAAGACTTACAAAGATTTTGATAACGTTAACAAATTGATTGCGACAACTGAAAATTTAATTACAGAATATGAAATTTATGAAAACAGAAATAAATCAAGAGCATCCTATCATGCAGTTTATACTCCCATGATTGCGGCTGCGATAGCATATTTCAATGCAAATTCTTATATTTTATCTGCGGAAATGCTTACCCATGCAAAAGATAACAAAACTTTGCATTCAATTTATAAACCAGAGCATACAAATGTAATCGCTTCTGGTAAATATTTTAGAGAGATTGCTTATGGATATTCAACATCAGGCGACTCGAAATTTGAAAGAACTGGCAAAACCATAGACGACGATTTATATCTTGCATTTAGATATTTCTATTACAGTAAAACCTTATACAACAGCAAAACCGTTACAATTATTGATACTTATGATTTTGCAGAAGAAAAAGAACCTACGAATGTAGAAGAATTTGCTATTCAAAAAATGTATGAGGCTCAACAAGCAGGCGCGCTCATTCCTTTCAAAATTAATGTGGCAGTCAGTGATATAGGCATGCCTACAATAAATCAAACAGACTATTACTATGACGAAAGTGTCGGTCTGTATAAAACAGAAGTACGTAATATTGTATTAAGTGTATATGACTACTCAAATATGAATATAGAAGTTCTTGGCTCGGCACAAAATTTACTTCTTGTCGTAGATTGTTTACAATGGGATAAGAAGAAGAGCGTAATTTCAAAAAATATAAATTTTGATGTGCAATTCACATCTTCAGATATAGTGCCTACGCTTGTAACCATTACATTAGCAAATACTTTAGTAACTAAGTCATCTAGTGTTACTTTACAAATAACTTGTTCATAATAATTGAGCATACAATTATATATAAGGAGGAGAATCTATGACAAAAGCAAAAAAAGCGATTGCAATAATATTTATAGTAGCCTTTTGCGGATTGTGGGCGTGCGGAATTACGTTTTCTCGTTTATTCGTATACGAAAGCGTTAAAAGTACTATTCGTATGTTGAACCATCGCGCTCACCCGTTTCTTACCTACGCGGAAAATTGGGAAGTAAATTTCCCCGAAAGCGCCAACTTGCTGTATAGATACTCAACCGTATCTATGGACGGCGAACATTATTCTGTCATAAATTTTGACTCTTATCCCGATGAATTCCTTGCCGATTTCAACGATACAATGACCGACAAAGACAGGAATCGCTACCAATTTGCAGTAGGAAACCTTATAAATAACGGAATAGACGAATCGAAAATCATTGCTCCCGACGAAAACTCGCGTATAATGATAAAGGAAAAGAACAACGATAAGATGTTTTTAATCTACAACCAAAACGTTGACGAATTGCACGTGTTGATATCTTATCTATAAAATAAAAATAAAATCAGGCGGCAAAGTTAGTTTGTCGCCTGATTTTTTATATCTTTATTATTTTGTTTCCACAACAAAAATCTTTACCGAACAGGGCTGTAGTTCAAATTTTTCGCAATTTGTAGCAGTATCTGCAAGCAAATCTTTCTTGATATTTTCACAGTAATAAGTTTTGACGCAATCGGTATTGTTGACGACGGTCTTTATTATCTTCTTACCGCTCTTTCGACACAGTACGAGCAAACCGTCCGCTCTTTCGAAATAGGTATCTCCGCGCATTTGAGCGTTGTATTTCTTTCTTATCGAACCGAGTTTTTTATAGTGAGCGAATATTTCTTCGTCGCAATTATTCCAATCGACGGTCCTTCTGCAAAGCGGATCTTCATACCCTTGCATACCGCGCTCGTCGCCGTAGAATATCGACGGAATGCCAGGCAACATAAATTGAATAGCGGATGCGAGAATAAGTCTTTTTCTAGCAAGTTCGTAAATATCTCCGCTCATACGGAAATCGCGTCTATACGCCTTGTCCGTACCCGACATATCTATACCGCTCAATACGCTGAGCGCTCTCGCGGTATCGTGAGAATCTATTAGATTCATCGTCGTATCCAAAGATTGACGGGGATAGTTTTCGACTATGGCAGATACCGTTTCAATAAAACTGTCCGCGCTTCCGCCAAGCGCGTAAGCAAGAGTCGCCTCTTTGAACGGATAGTTCATTACTCCGTCCAATTCCTCGCCTTGAAAATAATGTCTTCTATAACTGTAAGCCACTTTATTCGACGCGTCTTCCCACACCTCGCCGATAAGCACCGCTTGAGAATTATTCTTTTTGACCGCCTTTCTTATGTCTTTGACAAAGTCTTCTCTAAGTTCGTCCACGACGTCCAATCGCCAGCCTTTGACGCCTAATTTAGTCCACTTCTCTATAATACCTTTTTTACCTGCTATCATTTCTCTGAAAGACTTGGCTCTTTGACTTACCGTCGGAGTTACGGTAATCCCCCACCAACAGTGATATTCGTCGGGAAATTTGTAAAAGTCGAACCAGTCGTAATATTCGCTTTCTTGCGACTGATAGGCGCCGAGCGTGGGATAATTGCCGAACTTGTTGAAATACTTGCTGTCCGCGCCCGTGTGATTGAATACGCCGTCAAGCATTATTCCTATGCCTTTCTGCTCGGCTTTTTCAATCAGTTCTCCAAACTTTGTTTCGTCGCCTAAAAGTTCGTCAACCTTTTCGTAATCGCCGGTATCGTATCTGTGATTGGATGAGGATTTGAATATGGGAGAAAGATAAATTATGTTTACTCCCAAATCCTTCAAATAATCGAGTTTATCTATAATGCCTTGAAAATTTCCGCCGTAAAAATCATTGGCTCTGAACACGCCGTCGGAGTCGACTATAGTTACCTCTTCTCCCCACTTTTTCAATACGCCGTTTTTTTCAAACTTTGCGTTTTTATCTTCGCCTTTGTTGAATCTGTCTACGAAAATATGATAAATTATACCGCCTTTCGCCCAGTCGGGAGTAACGTATTTTTTCCCGTATACGGTAAACTGATACATCTTCGAGTCATTGTCTTTGTACACGTCGCCGTTTTCGGTACGAAACAAAAATCTATACCAATACAATCCCACTTTGACAATGCTTATCTTGGTAAAAAATTCGCTTTCGTTCCCTCTTTTGCAACTGAAAGACATGGGAAAAACGTACGGGACGTCGTTGCCGTCTTCAAAAATCTGCAATTCCACGTTCTGCACGTAAACTCCGTCTTTGACAAATATTCTGAAAGTCATTTCTCTGTCTTGCTCCACGCTTCCGAAAGGCGATTTGCAATCAGGGTTTCTGCTGTCGAAATAAATCAAATCCTGCATCCTATTCTCCGTTACGTATTTATAAAAACAGTCTTATCCTCAGGCTTGAAAAGTCGAATGAATAAGACTGTCGTTTTGTGTTAAATTATTTCTTTACCGTCTTTTTAGCGGGCGATTTCGCCGGCTGTTTGGTCTTTGTTTCCGCTGCTTCGGAAGTAAACTTGACAGGTTTCATTTTCCAAATTCTGTCGGCGTATTCTTTTACGCTTCTATCCGATGAGAAGAAACCTGCGTTTGCGGTGTTGAGCAAAGACATCTTAGCCCAACCTTTCTTGTCGGAGTACGCCTTGTCGAGTCTGTCCTGAGCGTCGCAATAAGACTGGAAATCTGCAAGTACTTTGTAAGTGTCGCTCGATATAAGCGCGTCTGCGATTTCGCCGTAATTGACGCCTGCGATTCCTCCGCGAAGTCCGTCGATAACCGCCTTGATTCTCGGATTTGACTCATAGTAATCTCTGGGATTGTAACCGCGACAGTTAAGGTCGTTTATCTCGTTTGCGAGCAATCCGAAGATAAAGATATTTTCCTTGCCTACGTTTTCATATATTTCGATATTTGCGCCGTCCATAGTACCTATAGTAACCGCGCCGTTTATCATAAACTTCATGTTGCCCGTACCGCTCGCTTCCTTACCCGCGATAGAAATCTGTTCGGAAACGTCGGACGCCGGCATAATGATTTCCGCAAGCGTAACTCTGTAATTTTCGATATAAACGACTTTGATTTTACCTTTGATGTCGGGGTCGTTGTTTATAAGATTTCCGAGCGAATGGATAAGTCTTATAATCTGCTTAGCCATATAGTAACTCGGAGCGGCTTTCGCGCCGAATATAAACGTACGCGGATTTATATCGAGGTCGGGATTCTGTTTGAGTCTGTAATACAAATCGAGTATATGCAACGCGTTGAGAAGTTGACGTTTATACTCGTGCAATCTCTTTACCTGAACGTCGAAAATAGAATCGGGATCGACGTCTATTCCGTTCGCTTCTTTGATATACTTGGCAAGTCTGACTTTATTTTCTCTCTTAATATCGAGAATTTTGTCGAGTACTGCCTCGTTGTCCGCGTGCTTAGTCAAATCTTTTAACGCGTCCGCATCTTTTTTGAACTTGTCGCCGATAAGTTTTTCAATATAATCGGATAGAAGCGGATTGGATTGGCAAAGCCATCTTCTGTAAGTTATTCCGTTGGTTACGTTGGTAAACGCGTTGGGATGCATATTGCAGTAATCTCTGAATACTTCGTCTTTAAGTATTTGAGAGTGCAAAGCGGAAACGCCGTTTATAGTGTGCGAAGCGGCAAGACAAAGGTTTGCCATCTTAACCTGACCGTTGGAAAGAATAGCGTTGTATTCTACCTTTCTGTAATCGTTGGGATAGAACGCCCACAACTCGTCGGTAAATCTGCGATTTATCTCGCAAACGATTTGATATATTCTCGGCAAAAGTTGCCTAAACAGTCCTTCCGGCCATTTCTCCAACGCTTCCGCCATAACGGTATGGTTGGTATAAGAAATTGTGCGCGTAACGATATCCCAAGCCTTTTCCCAAGAAAAACCGTAATCGTCGAGAAGGATTCTCATAAGTTCGGGAATACAAAGCGTCGGGTGAGTATCGTTGATATGAATAGCGACCTTTTCGGGCAAAGACGTAACCGTCTTGTAATCTTTAATATGTTTCTTGATGATAGACTGCAACGAAGCGGATACGAAGAAATACTGCTGTTTAAGTCTCAACATCTTGCCTTCTTGGTGATGGTCGGCGGGATAAAGAACTTTACAAATACTCTCCGCAATAGCCTTTTGTTCAAGCGACTTTACGTATTCGCCTTCGGCAAACAGTTTCATATCGAAATCTCTCGGCGCTTTTGCCGACCAAAGTCTTAACTTGTTGACTGCGGGAACGTCGTAACCGCTGATATTCATATCGTAAGGAATGGCAAGAACGGTATAGCAATCCTTTTGTTCAGTATAAAGTCTGCCGTTGTCCCATCTCTCTTCTACATAACCGCCGAATTTTACTTCGAACGTGTCTTCCATACGCGGCGAAAGCCAAACGTCGCCGTTTTCCAGCCACTCGTCAGGCAACTCTACCTGCCAACCGTCTTCTATTTTCTGTTTGAATATACCGTAATCGTATCTTATCGAAAATCCGCTTGCTACATAATCGAGATTAGTAAGCGATTCCATATACGCGGCGGCAAGTCTTCCCAAACCTCCGTTGCCGAGTCCCGCGTCGGGTTCGATAGCGTACATTTCTTCAAGAGTATATCCCAACTCTTTGCATATCTGTTCGAACGCGTCGGTCATTTTGAGATTGTAAAGATGATTTTTCAAAGATCTTCCCAACAAGAATTCCATTGACATATAATAGACTTGTTTGCTTCCCTGCTCCAATCTCTTTTTCTTGAAAGCCAAACGCTTGTCGGTAAGTATATCTCTTACCGTCATACATATAGCGCGGTAGATCTGATTTTTACTTGCATTTTCAACAGTTCTTCCGAAATAAGTCTGACATTTCAAAGCCACAATCTTTTTAAGTTCTTTCACTTGATTTTCCATCGTCTTCTCCGTAAATTACCTTTTTTATAGACTTTTTCTAAATTTGCCCGAACGGGAAACGTCCGTCGAGCAAATTCACACATTCAAATTATAGCATATACATATATTTTTTGCTACAAAATATCGCGCTTGTATTGATTTTTTTATAATATATCAATATTTTATAAATTTTCAAGCGTTTTTGTACAATATTTACAACTGTTTATACAAATCTATATATCTTAAAGATATATTTTCCCAACTGAAATCCTGTTTCATAGCGTTGTTGACTATCTTGAACCAGTCTTCCTTATAATCGCGATACATACCGACAGCCCTTTCGATAGCGTTGAGCAAATCGTAAGCGTTGTAAGAATAGAAGGTAAATCCCGTTCCCTGTCCCGTAGTGTAATCGTAAGGAATAACGGTATCTTTAAGTCCGCCCGTTTCTCTTACGATCGGAAGCGTACCGTATCTCATCGCTATCATCTGCGAAAGTCCGCACGGCTCGAATTTAGACGGCATAAGGAACATATCGCTCGAGCAGTATATCTTACTTGCCAAATCCGAAGAAAAAGTTATCAGCGAACGCAGATTGTTTGGGTACCTGCTTTGAATATTTCTAAGCATTTCCTCATATTTGTAATCGCCGGTGCCTAAAATTACAAGTTGAACGCCCATATCGAGAATTCTTGTGATTATAGGAGCGATAAGGTCAAGACCTTTTTGGTGCGTAAGTCTGCCGACCATACCAATCATCGGTATATTGGCGTCTACGGGCAATCCCAAAGCGTCTTGGAATGCGAGTTTGTTTTCAACTTTCTTGTCAAACGTCGCTAGGTCGTAATTGACGTAAGCGTTTTTATCGGTCTTGGGGTCGTTGCTCTTTACGTCGATGCCGTTGATGATACCCGAAAGTTTGTACTGTCTGTTGACAAGTATATCGTTCATTCCGTAGCCGAAATATGAGTTGAGAATTTCACGGGCGTAAGTTTGCGAAACGGTAGTAACTTTGTTTGCCCGCTCTATACCGCCTTTCATATAGTTGACGTCGCCCGAGTAGTCAACGAATTCTCTTGCCCAATCGGGAAGTCCGAGTACGTCGCCCGACATATATCCGGTGTATCTGCCTTGAAATTCTATATTGTGAATGGTATATACCGTCTTGATATTTCTGTAACGCTCGTCCTCTCTGAAAAATACGTCGAGAAATACGGGTACAAGCGCCGTCTGCCAATCGTTGGAATGTATAATATCGGGAACGAATCCGTCCATGAGTTTGATACTCTCCAAAATCGCTTTGGCAAAAAACGCAAATCTTTCTCCGTCGTCGAAATAGCCGTAAAGTCCGCTTCTTTTGAAGTAAAATTCATTGTCGATAAAGTAATAGGTTACCCCGTCGTATACCGATTTGAAAAGTCCGCAATACTGGTATCTCCACGAAAGATGGATATAGATGTTTCCCACAAATTCCATTCCCTCGCGAAGTTCCTGCTTGATATCCATATAAAGCGGAAGTATGACGCGACAGTCGATTCCTCTATCGTTCAGCGCTTTTGGCAGCGCGCCCGCTACGTCGGCAAGTCCGCCCGTCTTAATATACGGTACGGCTTCGGAAGTAGCGAAAAGTATCTTCTTGTCGAAATCTGTTTTTTCAACGGTTTTTGTTGCTGTTTTTTTTGCGGCGGTAGCCTTTTTCGTTTTGCTTTCAGTCGGCATATTTTTGCCCTCCTTTATTGCTTATACGACAATGTTATTGCCATTGCTTTATAATTAAACGGTTTTGTTTTTTACTACTACGACCGGATAACTTTCAGATCCGCTCAAAGATTTGTCTTCCGTTACCGTAACGTCTTTATCAGTAATAGCGTAATTGAGTTTTGCGCCTTTCATAATGCGTCCGCCCTCCATTACTATACTGTTGCGTATCACTGCTCCTTCCTCGACCGTTACTCCGCGGAAAAGAATAGAATTTTCGACTTTACCGTTGATTCTGCATCCGTCTGCTATAAGAGAGTTCACTACCTTTGCGCCTTCGCAGTATCTCGTCGGCACGCTGTCTTTTACTTTTGTAAATACCTTTCCTACGCTGTAAAACAAACTGTCGCGTATTTCCGTATCGAGCGTAGCCATACTCTCGTGATAATAGGACTTGACGTCGTCTACAAGCGCCGCGTGTCCTTTTACTTTATATGCGTAAATTTTGAGGTTGTCAACGTTTGCCTGCAAAATATCCTTTTCAAGGTCTATTTTTCCTCTCTCATAGGTTTCGGTTACAAGATTTATAAGTTGTTCTCTCTTAAACAAATAACAGAACAAACCTATCTCCGCTTTTTCGTCGCTTGCAGACTTAGTAATTCTCATTCCTCTTACTCTTCCCGAAGAGTCTTTTTCTACAAGAACTCTTTTGGAAGTAGTAGGCGTAGACGAATATGTAAGCATTGTTATATCCGCTCCGCTCGCAACGTGCGCTTCGTATACGTCGTCGAAATCTATGCTTGCGATTATATTGCTGTTCGTAACGATGACGTACTCGTCGTCGCAAGTTTCTATATAATCGAGTATTCCGTACAAAGCCTCTATTTTACCTTTGAATATATTGGTAGAAGTATTGGACGCGTAGGGCGGGAAAACCGCTATACCGCTGTTTTTTCTATTCAAATCCCAATCTCTGCCCATTCGTATATGATCCATAAGCGACGAGTAGTTGCTTCTAGTAATAATGCCTATTGTGGTAATGGAACTGTTGACAAGATTGGAAAGGGCAAAGTCTATACATCTGTATCTTCCGCAAAACGGCAAAGACGCGGTCGTGCGGTGCAAAGTAAGTTCGTTGAGTTTCGTTTCGTTGTCGCTGGCGAATATTATGCTTCTCGTATTGTTCATTTCTCTCTCCCTCCTTAATCTACCATAGCCTTAACCGGCACTACGGTATCGGGCGCGACTTTGGCGTTAGGTCCTACGACTGTAATCTGCCACTGACCGTTGACGGGTTCCGTCTGACTGTCTCCGACCACGGCGTTTTCTCCGACTACGGCGTTATTGCCTACTATCGAGTATTTTACCACCGCGCCCTTGCAAATCTTCGCTCCCGGCATAATGTTACAGTCCTCGACTACCGCTCCTTCGCATATTTCCACGCCGGTAGACAGCACGCTGTTGATTACCGTTCCGTTTATTTTACAGCCTTCCGTAATCAACGAATTTTTTACAATCGCGTCTTTTCCTACGTGATGAGGAGGCTCTGCCGTATTTCTCGCGTAAATTTTCCAAGCGCTGTCGTCGAGATTTATTCCGCTGCTTTCGTTAAGCACGTCCATATTCGCTTCCCAAAGCGAAGAGATCGTTCCCACGTCTTTCCAATAACCGGAGAAATTGTACGCGAAAAGTTTCTGTCCGTCTTTCAACATATTAGGGATGATATTTTTACCGAAATCGTTGCTTGACGTCTTGTCGTTTTCGTCGTCGATAAGATATTTTCTCAACTTCGACCAATTAAAAATATAGATACCCATAGAAGCGTTCGTACTCTTAGGATTCTTGGGTTTCTCTTCGAATTCGTAAACGGAATTGTCGTCGTTGGTATTCATTATACCGAATCTCGACGCTTCGTCTATAGATACGTTGATAACCGCTATCGTGCAGTCCGCTTTCTTTTCTTTGTGATAATCGAGCATTTGGTCATAATCCATTTTATATATATGATCTCCTGAAAGCACGAGAACGTATTCTGGCGAAAACTTGTCCACAAATTCAATATTCTGATATATTGCGTTGGCGGTGCCTTTGTACCAGTCCGATGTTTCGCCTTTCATATAAGGCGGAAGCACGAATACGCCGCCGTTCAGTCTATCCAAGTCCCACGGCTGTCCGTTGCCTATGTACTGATTCAAGTCGAAAGGCTTGTACTGCGTCAACACGCCTATGGTGTCTATATTGGAATTGATACAGTTTGACAACGGAAAATCTATGATTCTGTATTTTCCGCCAAACGATACCGCGGGCTTTGCCAAATCTCTTGTCAGAGAATACAGTCTTGTACCTTGACCGCCTGCCAATAGCATTGCCACACACTCTTTTTTATTTGTATACATTTTCCCTCCTGAAATATAATTGGATTACTGTCTTTCCATTATATTTGTTCATATTGCTTATTATGTCGGTCGGCGTTATTTGGCGTCGCCCGAATTTTGTTGTTTTTTCATTTTCCTTGCCGGCGAAATATACATAACGCTGTTTCCCGGTATTGTCATCTCAATATAATACGGATAACCGTGCATTTCGCCCTTTTGAGCGGTAAAACTCATTTTATCGCTTTCGCCGCCGTACTTCTTGTCGTCGCTGTTCAGCGCGACTTTATACACCCTCTTTTCAGGCACTCCCATTCTGTACTTTTCGCGTTTTACAGGCGAGAAATTGATTACCGCCACGGTATAGTTACCCTCTCCGTCGCTTCTCATGAACGACACGATATTTTGAGTATTGTCGTCCACGCATATCCACTTGAAACCGTCATACGTCGTATCAAGATAATACATCTCTCTGTTTTCAAGATAATAAGCGTTGAGATCTTTTACAAACTTGTGCAAATTGTTGTGAGAATCGTAATCGAGCAAAAACCAATCAAGTTGTTTTTTGTAATCCCATTCTATAAACTGACCGAATTCTCCGCCCATAAAGAGCAACTTCTTGCCCGGGTGCGCCATGGTATATCCGAAAAACGCTTTCAAGCCGTTGAACTTATCCATATACGTCCCGGGGATTCTGTTGAGAAGCGAACACTTGCCGTGTACCACTTCGTCGTGAGAAAGCGGAAGTATATAGTTTTCGCTGTAAGCGTAAGTTATCGAAAAAGTAATTTTGTTGTGGTTGTCTTTTCTGAAAAACGGATCGAGCGAAACATAAGAAAGCATGTCGTTCATCCAACCCATATTCCATTTGAAATTAAAGCCGAGTCCGTTGTCGTAAGCGGGTTTCGTAACGCCTGGATACGCAGTAGACTCTTCCGCTATCATCATAAGTCCCTTGAATTTTCCGAGCATGTGGGAATTGAGTTTTTTAAGAAAATCTATCGCTTCAAGATTGTAATTTCCACCGAAAGCGTTAGGGCGCCACTCTCCGCCCTGTCTTCCGTAATCAAGATAGAGCATAGACGCTACGGCGTCGACTCTTATTCCGTCTATATGATATTCGCTTACCCAAAAATCCGCCGAAGATATGAGGAAAGAGTGAACTTCGTTTCTGCCGTAATCAAACACTCGCGTTCCCCATTCCTTATGTTCCTGCTTACATGGGTCGGTATATTCGTAACAAGGTTCCCCGTCGAATTCGTAAAGTCCGAAAGAGTCTTTGGGGAAATGCGCGCATACCCAGTCGAGTATTACGCCGATTTTATTTTTATGGCATTTATTGATAAAATATTTGAAATCGTCGGGAGTTCCGTATCTAGAAGTAGGCGCAAACATTCCGGTTACTTGATACCCCCAACTTCCCTCGTAAGGATATTCCGATATAGGCAATATTTCGATATGGGTATAACCCATTTGCTTTACGTAAGCGACGAGTTCGTCCGCCAAATCGCGGTAATTTAGTATATTTCCGTCTTCGTATCTTTTCCAACTGCCCGCGTGCAGTTCGTAAATATTTATCGGAGAATGAAAAGGGTCGAATTTTTCTCTTTCCGCCAGCCAATTCTTATCCGTCCACTTGAATTGAGATTTATACAGTTTTGAAGCGTTGGCGGGCGACGTTTCGCTGTGTCTTGCATAAGGATCGGCTTTTAGTTTCAATTTGCCTTGCGAAGTTTCCACGCTGAATTTATAAATATCGTAAATTTTAAGACCTTCGACAAAACCTTCCCAAATTCCGTCGCTTATCTTTTCCATAGGATTTCGATCTCTATCCCAATCGTTGAAATCCCCTACTATACCTACCGACTTGGCATGCGGCGCCCAAACGCGGAACAGCCAGCCGTCTTTTCCCTCTCTTACGCATTGCTGAGGCGACATAAATTTGTACGCCTCGTAATTAGTTCCCTCGTGAAACAAATATATCGGAATTTTTTTATCCAATTCTCAATTTCGCTCCTTTTTCATACTTATCCAAATTATACCATATTATTTTTTAATATACAATACCGATTTTGTGAAAAAACAGATTTTTTTAATTAAAGCGCTTGCAATTCTATTCCAATGGGAGTATAAATTATATGGTCGATTTGTCGATAATAGTAAATTTTACGGCGCGCGTGGCGAAAAATCGACGCGAGCGGGATAAAACTCATATCGGCAAAAAGTTTCACACTCGGGGAAATGCGTGAGAAATTTTATTTTCGGAGGCGCGATATGTCAACCAAAGATATGTCTGTCGGCAAACCGCTCAAAGTGCTTTACGCTTTCGCTGTCCCCATGATAGTATCCGTACTGTTTCAACAATTCTACAACATTGCCGACTCTCTGATAGCCGGCAATTTTATTTCCGACGAAGGAAACGCCCTTGCCGCAGTAAACGCCGCTTATCCGGTTACCGTAGTATTCATAGCGATAGGCAACGGTTTCGGCGCGGGAGGAGGCGTCGTAATTTCCAGAATATTCGGCTCTAAGAATTATTCTCGCGCAAAAACGGCAATAAAAACAGCGCTGATAAACATAGCCTTCTTTTCGCTTATATTTACGGTTTTGGGGATATTAACCAACAAACCTCTGCTCTCGCTTATGAATTCGCAGGAACTCGGCGAAACGGTTTACGAACAAAGCGTGGATTATCTCAACATATACGTATACGGCCTGGGATTTCTTTTCATATACAACGTGGTAAGTTGCATCTTTCAGGCGCTCGGCAATTCCAAAACGCCTCTGTTTCTTCTTATATTCTCCACTCTGTTCAACGTGGCGATAGACATTATCTTCGTCAAGTATCTCAATCTAGGCGTCAAAGGTCTTGCTTGGGGTACGTTTATCGCGCAAGGCATAGCGTGCGCGCTGTCGCTTGCGGTGCTTTTAATACACTTGACGAAATTCCCAAAACAAGAGGAAAATTCCCAAAACGAACAAATCGAAAATCGCAAATTAAACAAAGCGTTGGAAAACTCCGTCTTCTCCTTCTCCACTTGGTCTAGCATTATGCTGCTGTCTTTGCCCAGCGTTTTGCAAAATTCCACTGTATCGATAGGTCAGTTGTTTGTCCAAAGTCTTGTCAATTCTTTCGGCAATCCAAACCTTGTCGCAGGTTACGGCTCGGCGTTCAAAATCAACTATATAATCATTTCCGTTTTTCTTACCATATCCAACGCTATGGCGACCTTTACTTCTCAAAACATAGGAGCGAAAAGACTTGACAGAGCAAAAGAAGGACTTAAAGGCGGAATAATTTCCATGATTGCGCTCGCTCTTTTCTCGACTGCGATATATCTTATTTTTGCAAAAAATCTAGTCGCTTTGTTCACTAGCGAAAACAACGCTCAAATTATCGAAATCGGCGCGGAATTTTTGTATATACTCTCTCCCTTTTACGCGGTAGTCTGCATAAAGATAATTTTCGACGGATTTATAAGAGGCGCGGGAGATATGGCGGGATTTACCGTAAGCACAATGACCGATTTGATAATAAGAGTGGGACTTAGTTATCTGTTTGTAAAAGTATTCGACAGCGGGTTCAAAGGAATATGGTGGAGTTGGCCGGTAGGTTGGGTCGTAGGCGCTGCTGTGGCGGTAATTTTCTATATTTCCAAGCGTTGGCTTAAAACTGCCGACAAATTGCTTTGAAATTGACATACCTACAACTTTTCCGTTATACTGATACTATGTTAATCAAACCTATAAAAATAAATCTTGACGAATATCCCTTTTCAGCGGAATAAGCGACAGACATATAGATATATATTGGGGAATCAAACTCTTCAATACAACTTGAAAACAACCGCCTTCGCCCAAAGATTTATTGACGTCTACGGCAAAGACAAGATCGATAAAGAAACGCTGCGAACTATCGCCGCTATTGAAATATTCGGATAATAGGAGGAAAATAATATGAGAAGAAAAGACAGAGAAATGAACGAAGAATTTGCATTGAATATAGTCGACAAATGCGAGTGGGCTACGCTTTGCGCAATCACGACGCAAAACGCTCCTTACTGCGTTCCTCTTTCCATTGCGAGAATAGATAATTTTATTTATTTTCACTGCGCGAAAGAGGGGAAAAAAATAGACTGCTTGAGATACTCCCCTGCCGTCTGCATTTCTTGCGTAGGAGATACCCAACGCCTAAAAGACGAATTTACCACGAAATACGAATCCGCTATCGTAACGGGAATTGCGACTCAAGTAACCGAACGCGACGAAAAAATACTTGCGCTGAAAGCGATATGCGAAAGACATACCCCCGCCAATATGCAAAATTTTGACGAGGCAATAAACAAAAGTCTTTTTCGCACGGATATTTGGAAAGTTTCGATAGATTCGATAACGGGCAAAAGCAAACGTTAACGATTATTATACTAAGCAAAAGCCGCTAATAAAGCGGCTTTTGCTTTCGGATTATATACCGAAAATTGTGGAAGTGAAAAAACTATGTTTTGATAAAGTCTATAATTTTACCGGATGTTCTGTCAATACGTCGTCCGAGTATATATCATCGCAATCGTAATAGTCGAAAATATCTTCTTCTGCAAACTCTTCTTCATATATCGGCAACGCTTTTCTTGCCTTCTCTGCAAGTTCTTTGTCTACTTTCTTTTTGAGCGCAACGTCGTCGGGTTTGCTTGCCAAAGTAGATTCCTTATCGATAAATCCCTTCGCTACATACTTGTTTTCGAGAGGAGTAAGTCGCATATCGTACTTATCGTAATCGTACCCGTAGAATTCGCAAACCGTTCTGTCATACATTTCCTGCGTGGCTCTCTGCATATATTCGAGATTATCTTTTACACTCAAATCGTTGCGAGGATAGATAGGCGGACATATCTTAACCGTACAGTCTTTTTTAACGCCCAACTTTCTTCTAAGCCAATTAGGCTGTCTGAACAGTATTACCGTCATAACCACGGGAACGTTGTTTTTTACCGCGTAGTGGAACGCTCCTTTTTTCAAAGGACGGGAATTTTCGTATTTTTCCCACATTGCCTGTTCGGCGTAAAAAGTTACCACCGAATTGCCGTGATCGAATATTTCCGTAATAGACTTATCTAGATTGCTCATCGCTTTTATGGAACTTGCCAACGGCAAGAAGCCGCCCGCTCTGAAAAACTTGCTTGAAAATCCTTTTTTAAGTTGGAATGCCGCGCCCGTCATATAATGTCTGTGTCCGAAAGCAACTTGGAAATTTATCATTGTATCGAGCAACATTACGTGATTGGAAACTCTTATAGCGTTGTCGACTTGTTTAAGGTTGTCTTTTCCCTCTATTTTAAGATCGAACAGCAGTTTGTTTGCAATCGGCAACATTGTTCTTAGCAAACTCTTAACGACAAACCTGCCCGCCTTGAAAGTGCGGGTCTTCGGTTGAAATTCGTAATCTTTATCAACAGTTATCGTATTGTCCTCGTTAAAGGGAGTAGTCCATTGGTCGTACGCCTCCATTCTCGCGTACTGGGCGTGCATTTGATCGTATTCTTTCTGTGTAATTTTTGCCATCGTACTGCCTCAACAATTCATGATATAGGATGCTATGCGGTCGGCTCCGTTATCGCGTTTGTCCAACTTGTAAGTGTTTGCGATATAGCCTTGCAACAGTGTCGGATCGTCAATCCATTGTTCGATTTGCCTTTTGATTTTCATAGGGCTGTATATCGCCCTGCCGCACCCTAACGAATCGACAAAATAATCGACCGTCGCTTTCTCTATCGGATGCGCGTAGTAATCTATAATAACGGGAGTGTGCATATACACGCTGTCAAGTACCGCATTTGGACCGCCCTTGCAAATAAGAACGTCGCTCGCGCAGTAATACTCGTGTATATCCGTAGTAAACGGCAATACCGTCAACGTAACGTTGTCCGGAAGTTCGGAAGCGATTCGCTTGTATTTGGAATAAAGTTTTTCATTCTTACCCGCGACAAAAATAACGTTCAGTTGTCTATCGGTATTGAGTAGATAACTCGTAACCAAATCGGCTTTTGCTTTCGCGTACGCGCCGTCGGCAACAGTAACGGTAAACTTGTCGGGAAGATTGTATTTTTTCCTGTAATACGTCTTGTCGTCTACGCTGTCGAGAATACATTTTCTCGTCGCGCAAGGCACTTGAAAAAGGCTCTCTTTTGAAAAATGTTTTTCCACCGCCTGTTGATAAGCAAGCGCATTGTTTACAAAAAACGCGCCGTCGCGATTGTCCCACCACATGTGAACGTTGTTGTCGGGATTATATGTTACCACTCTTACGTTCGGAGCAATCTTTTTATACTCCAAAGCGCAGTACGTCATATAGTAATGCGTGCTGACTATCACGTCAGGATTTTGACTTGCGAAATATTCCAAAACTCCTTTTGTAGCCTTTCTGAAAGTCGTTTTATGAAGCAGACGGAAAAAGTTGAGTCCAAACGCTCCCAAAAGCGTAAAGCACATATTTCCGTAACCTTTCAGCGAATTGGTACGTTGCGTATTTTTTATGATAAAATTCTCATAACCAATCATCTTCTTATCGTTGCCTTCGCGCATAACGCGAGACTCGATAATTTGTGCGTCGGAATATTTGCTCAAACTATCTCTTATAGACTGTATCGATGTTATATGCCCCATACCCGATTCAAAATATGTCAACAAAACTTTTTTTGCCATACGTTCCTCCGCATATAATCGCCGTTTCAACGGCTTTTGGTATGTAAAAGAACGAAATTACCCGTTATTGTTCGATTTCAATGTACAAAATTTGCAAAAGTAATTGACTTTTATCAATTATTTTACTATTCTTATTATAAGAGAATTCGACAAAATTATCAACCGCAAAACCTATACCATTTACCGCTATTATGTATTATAATCGACATTATTATTCTAAAATGTTTATTATTATACCATAATTTTGGCAAATTGTTGGCGGTTAACAAATGGTTAACAGATAGTTTATATTGAGTTAATAATTATAAAATATACGTTTTTTATGAGAAAAATGTCAATTTTAATGCGAGGGGAAAATTTATAATGGACAAGACAAAAAAAGACAGAAGATTCAAGCGTACGCAACAGCAATTACTATGCGCTTTGAAAGAACTGATAAATACGAAAAGCATCGTAAATATTTCTGTAAGAGAACTTGCGGAACTTGCGGACGTCAACAGAGCGACGTTTTATCTGCATTACCGCGACCCCTACGATATGCTTGAACAACTCGGAAACGAATTTATTGAAAATCTTAAAACAATTCTTGTGAAAGACAACGAAGGATTTAACCCCGCGAAAAGTTTTGTCAATCTATATAAATATGTAAAAGAAAATTACGATATTGCGTATATTCTATTCAGTCCTAATTGCGACAGCGGTTTCGGCAGACATTTGGAGCAATCTCTTGAAAAGTTCTGTTTTGACAGTTGGATAGTCCGCGCCAAGGACGACGATTCGCGCAACTGCGATTATTTTAGCGTCTATTTGGTCGCCGGCATTACCGCTCTTTTGGAGAAATGGGTCTTCGACGGATTTGTCGAATCGCCCGAAGAGATGGCAAAACTGTCGCAATACTTCATGATGTACGGCGGAAAACAATTCTGGGAATAATTTCTAAAATCATTACTTACTAAAAATCCAAAACCGCGTAAATATTACGCGGTTTTGTAATTTATAAAAACAGAAAAACCGACCGGTCGTAAAATCTACACTTCGTTTTAATTTTAGTCGGACTCTTTGTTTATATTGATTTTTTATTGCACTAGATATTTCGACTTCGCTTCGCTCCGCTCAATATGACGGGAGAGTTAACAAAGTATCATTTATTCACCCGTCATTCTGAGCGTAGTCGAAGAATCTGGTCTTATTTATTATCCGTATTTAGTCCAACTAAATCGTAATGTAATGGAGATTTTACGTCTGGTCTGATTAAATAGCAAAGCGGAATTACTTATATTACGCTCATACTTTTTGGTTTCCATTTTTCTGTTCTACCTCTCGCTTCCGCTAAAAAATATGGCTGTAATCTGTAATTCCGCTTTGCTATTTCTTTTCTGTAGTCTTTTATTTATCCTATTATTCAACAACGCTTCAATTAAACAGCGTATAACGGACTCTATTTCTTCCTCAAAGAGCGTTGCTCTTTGAGGAAATCGTTGTAACGTTCAATTTGATCTTCGCGCAGGTCAATCATCTCCTTTGCCGTCGCCAACGCTTGACTATCCCCTACTATCAACTCAGTTTCTTTTACCTTTACTTTTGTTCCTTCGCTTCCCGCGTTCCTTCTGATGTCCTTCATATACTCGTCTTCCATCTTGAATAACGCTACCGTGCAGTCTTTCTTTATCGTCAGTTTTACCAACGGATTTACAGACGACTGTCCAAGTAAGATATAGTACGTAGATTTCTTCTCTTTACACTTTTCCTTACTCATTGCGTATTCTTTCAACGTATCGAAGAACTTCTTTTGTTTTGCGGACAGTTTTGCGTACGCTTCGTCTAAGGTAAGTCTAGAAGCGGTTGCCTTTGCTTTGGGCGCAGGTTTTTCGACAGGTATCTCTACTATCTTCTCTACTACCTTTTCTACTTCGATTGGTACTTCAACCTTTACTTCCTTGACTACTTCCTTTTCGACTATTTTTTCAACTTCGACAGGCACCTCTTTTTCCACTATTTTTTCAACTACTTTCTCAACCGGTACCTCGACTATCTTTTCTATTACTTCTTTTTCAGTACTTTTATTAGCCGACAACTCGTCTATCTTTTTGAGCAACGTCTCTTGATTTTTCATCAAGTCTTCGTTGGCTTTCATCAACTTGTCTATCTTCTCGTCGTTTGCCGATACTTGTATTACTTTCTCGACTACCTGTCCGCCCGAAGTTTCTCTTTCTATTACTCTCTCAACCGGTTGTTGTTCGGAAAGTTTTTGCATTAACTTTTCTATTCGCTCTTCGTTGCGCTTATTCTGCTCAATAAGTTCCTGTACAAGTTCGTCATTGTTAGACGCCTGTTGCGGTAGGTACTGCTGTACGTTAGGTAACATTGCAGATACTGCGTCGTTTATCATACAACGCATTTCTTCCATCCCAACCGCCGATTGTCCGTTATACGCAAAGCCTTGCGGTTGTCCCTGTCCGCCTTGCATATTTCCCGCGTTTCCGCCCATCATGTGCATGAACATCATCTTCATTTCTTCGTCGCGGCGCTTGCTCTCTCCGCGTTCAAATTCTTCTTTCGCATCTTCGAGATTCCTCAAAGATTTCTTGTATCCTCTCTTCTCTATAAGCATAAATACAAACGACAGCACCGCTAAGCCCATTAGTACGCTTGCTATTATTGTCCAGTTGGTCATGCTAAGTCCAAACAAGCCTGTTCCGCCCGTTACGTAATACGTCTTGTATTTGCTCTCTACTACTCTCTTATTCTCTTTCTTCTTACTTGCGTAGCCTATCCCCTTTGCCGTAAAGATTATTATTAGTACTATACTTACTCCGCTGGCTATTACTTGCCACCACTCTTTCAATACTTCAAGGACTTTTTCAAAACTGTTTCCGTCTTCCCCGTCCCCGTCTTCTCCGTTAGGGTTCGTCGGCTCGTTTCCGTCCGTCGGCAAGTCCGGATCTACCTGCGGATAATAAGGATTCTTAGAATCGTTCGGGTCCGTCAACTTATCGTTCGCGCTTACGCTGAACTCCTGCCAATCCGTTTCCATACTTCCGTCTGCAAAGATAAAGTGATTCTTTTCGCTATCTTTTATCTTCGCTCTTATTCTGTACGTATTTCCCGCTTGCAAATCCTTGTAGTCTACTGCGTTGTCTTCGCTGTCCACTATCTCATATTCTATTCCGTTTATCTGTCCGTACTTCAAGTTCAATACGTTAGGCTTGGCTTGCGTATTCCAATCTATCGCTATCTTCGCCTTTACTATCTCAAACTCGTAGTCGTACTCCCCCTCTATCTCATACTTATCAGCATAATCGCTCTTCAGTCTTATCTCCGCTCTGTATACTCCTACTTCCTTTGGCGCCTCGTTCAGCCTTGTATATCCTTCATAGTACGTTATCTCAAACGCGTTCGCCGGCAATACGCTGTCCCCGCCTATATTCAACTTAACGTGTCTGGGATTCGTGTTGTACTCCAACTCATTGCTTTCCAACGCTACCGTTACTTTTGTCAGCGCTCTTCCTACCTTAAACCATTTCGACGTAGCGTTTGCATCGTCAAACTCATAGTTCCTACTATCTACCAACACAGGCTTCGCTATGTAAAACTTAACATCGCTTTCGCTGTACTCTATCTCATCCGCGCTCTTAGGCGTTTCGTCTATTATCTTTCCCGTAGAATCCGTTTCGTAATACTCGTACTCTACTACTCCTTCCGCCAACGGGTCTCTCAATACTTTTACGTCAAACGCTTTTCCGTTACCGTCCGTTACGCTCTCGTTCTTCCAACTTCCCGTCTGTATTCTCGCCTTGACTATATTCCAAGTCTTCGTCCACTCGAATTCTCCTTCCAAATCTATATACGTCGTCGGGTCGTATTCGTCAGGCAATACGTAGTTTTCTTCGTATCCTTCTTCCAATACGAATCTCGTTATATACGCGCTTCCGTAATCCCCTACGTTCGCTCCCGTATTATTCTCATACTCCGCGCTCAACCCTTCCGGCATTGTCTTCGGATCCAGTACCGCCGTCGAGCCGTTCTCTCTGTCGTACGGAAGTTTTCCGTCATACTCCCACTTGACTTTGGACAAGTCGAACTTCGCTTTCGCTATCTCCCATCTTATCTCGTATATCTCGCTTGTTCCGTCTCCGTTGTTCTTCAACGATATTGACGTTTTATACTTATCCGCGTTCGTTCCTACCAAAGAATTTGTTGCGTTTTCGTACTCTACTTTATATCCGCCTATTCCATAACTGCTATCCAACGTATATCCGTTGGGTACTTTCACTTTAAGGCTGTACGCTTTCGCGTCATACGTTATTGCATCGTCCAATTCCGTCGTCTTATCCGTATCCGACAACAGTTTGTCTTTATATACTCCTCTTACCTTGCTTCCGTTCTTATACAGTTCCCATGTCAACACCGTTCTGGCAGGCGCGTCCGTTACGTCCAACGTACACGCGTCCAACTCTATTTCGTAATCTCCGCTGTCCGTCCTTACTTCCAACGTATACCGTACTCCCGCTCGCAAGTTAGTTAAATCCAATTCCACTTCATAACTCACTTCTGCGTTTGTTAAATCTATTTTATCCCCTATCTTTACCGTAGGCAATCTGTCCGCTTTGGCGTATACTTCCACCGATACCGTGTTATTGTCGTGCGGCATCATATTATGGTCAATTTCCAAATTAACTTTCAGTACGCTACCTTTCGCTCCGGTCAAACTGCTTCCATTTGTATCGTCAGTTATGCCTATCCCTACTTTGGCTTTGCTTACTTCAAACTCCAGTTTATGCGTTCCCGCTTCCCACTCCGTGTTCGCGGTATCTTCCAACGTTACCGTCAATTCATACTTTCCCACTCTCTTTGCGCTTATTGACTGGCTTATATCGTTGTACTCTACGTCTGCGTAATCGCTCGGTATCTCTATCTTTATATCCGCCCTGTAATCTTCAAACGTCTCCAACTGAAAATGCACCGCGTCTCCGCCGTTGTACGGCAAGATACTCTCTCCGTCTATTATCTTGGGGAAAGGCACCTTTTTCTTTGTTATATTGTACGCTATCTTCTTTGTTGACGAATTGACATTGTCCGACCAGTAATACGAATCGCTATTCAACGTTATCTCTGCTTCATAACTTCCTACAAACTTAGGCTTTGAAGCCATAACGCTTGACGTTGCGCTATCTATATACTTTACCGTTGCGATTGCAGATAAATCCGCGCTTGTAAACCATTCTTCGTTTTCTATCCCCTGTTCAGAGCCATTATAAGTTTTGAAAATATTGTCTGGAACATTTACTGATTTTGCTGTATTTTTAGACGCTTCAGATAAGTTCAAATGTATAGCCGGGCGTACTCCAAAACTGAATGTTACATTATTAAGATCAAACGCTCCTGTATTTTCCAACCAATATGCGCGATGAAAATTGTCAGGACATCCTGAACGTAACCACGAATATCTTTTATTATCGTGAGATCTTTGCACGTCGCTTAACTTCCATATTGACGTCGCCGAAGCATAATCATTAAAACCCGTTTCAGTAGCGCTTGGTATCCAAACATAATCGCTTCCCCATGCGTCGTATCTTACTCCATTAACCATATCACTAGGTTGATAATTTATGCTACCATACCATCCGCTTGTCAATGCGCCTAAAGCATCGTTTGGAGAATTGTAATTTGATGGACCACCTCTTCCTACCATCGTTTGATTTAACTGGTATTTGATATTCTTCGGCTGCACTAAAAAACACTCTGCAAAACCGCCTGTAGATACATCTGAAAACATTGTAAAATTTCCATCCGTAAGCAATGTTTCTCTCAATTTACTGCGGCTATACATATTGTTGCCTTTTACATTTGTAGCATCTGTAAAAAACTGAGACTCGACATTATCATCAGCAAGATACAATGTCATAACCACATCTTCTTGAGCGTCGTTGGTAAGCGTAAGCGACGCTGCCATCCATTCCAACCCGCCAAGTGTTACCACAAGACCATTATCATTGCCATGCCCACCTTCTAATCTAGCATTTATTTCTGATGCCGGTATAACGTAACTATCAGTTTGCGTATCTCTCATAGACTTTACATAAGTCGACCAACTTTGATTGCCAAACAAAGTTTCTATCAAATCATCAAATACATAGCCGTCAAATTTTTTCAATTCGTCAATCCATAAATCGTCTCCGTTTCTAATTTGTACCGCCTGAGACGAATCTGTCAACCCTTGTGCCGACCTATTCGGCAAAAATGACCATACGCCTGCCACACAAAAGCATAAAATAATCAACACCGATAAGACAAAAATGCCTTTCAATTTCTTATTCCCTATATCCATTTTAACCCCGTTTTTGTATACGGTCAGGAAAAGTGTACTTTTCCTGACCTGTTTCTCTTGAATTCGACATATAGATTTTGTATAATATATTTGTATAATTATGTCGTATTTTACATCATTTTCGACATAAATTTATAGTCAGGAAAAGTACACTTTTTTTGGAATTTTTTGCTATTTGTCGATTTTTTTATTATTTTTTTACTAAATTTCGAGATTTATAAGCAATAGTTAATTAGAGTTTGTTAAATTTTGTGAACAAAAGTTAAATAAATAGTCTATCGACGGAGATAATAATACGGATAGCCTTCGGCATTAAATTAGATTCTTCGGCTACGCTCAGAATGACGGGTAAATATGAGTTACTCTGTACTATCAATATAACGAATAAAGAAACTTTACGTTCATTTCATAATGATGAAAGGATTAACAAATAATGTTTCCTCTCCCGTCATATTGAGCGTAGCGTAGCGAAGTCGAAATATCTAAAAGAAATTTGCAATTTATAAATAATGCATTTTTATAATGAAAATAAAAAACGCCTTCTCATAAGTTCGGCGGTAAAGGGAAAAGTCAAAAAAGAAAGCGATAGATTTTTTGTCTAGATAGTATAAGAAAAAGTCCCTCGTACTTTTGGTACGTTGGGACCTTTTTGTTATGCTATATTGGCGGAAAAGATATCGTTTTGCTTTTGACCTTTTCCCTTTACCGCCGAACGCCTTACTTAACCAATTCCAACTTAGCCATTTCAGCGCCGTCGCCGCGTCTTTGACCAAGTCTTATGATACGCGTATAACCGCCTCTTTGACCGAGTTTGTTTGCTCTGTCTGCATAAAATACTGCATGCTCTCTGAAAATCTTTTCGATAAGCGGATGATTGATATCTTTCGTTCTTGCTTTGAATTCAGATTTCTTTTCGCCTTTCGCTTTAACTTCTTGAAGATCTCTCAAACTTGCCATAAGTTTTCTTCTTGCAGCGAGTTTCTTAGGTCCGTCGTTGACGAATTCCATCTCGACTTTATCACCTTTGTCGTTTTTAACGGTCTTTGTTACTTTAACTGTATCTTCATAAGTGTTGATTGCGAGAGTCAACATGCTCTCAGCATAACTTCTTACCTCTTTTGCTCTGTCAACTGTGGTTTCGATTGAACCGTACCACAATAGTTCTGAGGCTTGATTTCTGATTATGGCCATTCTTTCTTCGGCTGTTCTACCCAACTTTCTTGCCATTTTTCTCTACCTCCCAATTATTCGTCCTTGTCTTTGAGTTTAAGACCAAGGTCGTCGATTTTCTTCATAACTTCCTCAAGGGACTTCTTACCGAGATTTCTCACCTTGAGCATGTCGTCTTCTGTCTTTTCGATAAGGTCTTTAACGGTGTTGATTCCCGCTCTTCTAAGACAGTTGTAAGATCTTACGGACAAATCCAAATCTTCGATTACCATTTCGTAAATCTTAGCCTGCGACTCGTTGTCTTGGCTGATAAGGATTTCTCTCTCTGCCATATTATCCACAAGTCTTACGAAAATACCGAGATGATCGTTCATGATCTTAGCGGACAAACTGATTACTTCGTTAGGCGTAGCCGTACCGTCGGTAGTAACGTCAATGGTGAGTTTATCGAAATTGATGTCCTGACCTTTTCTGGTGCTTTCTACCTGATAACTAGCCGCGATAACCGGAGTGAAGATAGAGTCTACGGGGATATATCCGATGCCTTGCTCTTCGTCTTTGTTTTCGCTTGCGTTGACATAACCTCTGCCCACGCCTATATAGATTTCCATCTCCAAACTTGCGCCCTCGTCAAGAGTACAGATTTCAAGATCCGGATTGAGAATCTCGATATCGTCGCTGTGGGAGATATCCGCCGCGGTAACTACGCCCGCAACGTATTTATTGATAGTACAAAGTTGCTTGAAGTTCTTATCCTCGGTATGAGCCTTTACTGCAAGACCTTTGATATTGAGAATAATATCGGTAACGTCTTCTTTGATACCGGGAATAGCGGTAAACTCGTGCTGTACGCCGTGAATTCTGATACCTACGGGAGCAGCGCCGGGCAATGCGCCCAAAAGTATTCTTCTAAGGCTGTTGCCGAGAGTTGTACCGAAACCTCTTTCGAGCGGTTCAATCGCGTATCTGGTCTTTCTTCCGACTTCAAGATCTTCTCTGTTTATATTTGGTTTTTGAATTTCTATCATTGTAAGCCTCCTTTTCAATGATTTGGCATAACGTCAAAGAGTATTATTATTTAGAATACAACTCGACGATCATGTGCTCTTCGATCTTCTGCTCAACGTCAGATCTCTCCGGCAAATCTACGACCGTACCGGTCATAGTCGCGTTGTCAAACGTCAACCATTTCGGAAGATTGAGTGTCTTAGCCTCCTTGATACCGCTGAATACCTTTTTGTCGGCTTTATTTTCTTTTACGCCTATTACGTCGCCTTTCTTAACGAGGAAGGACGGAATATTTACGCAATTTCCGTTTACGGTAATCAAACCGTGATTTACGATTTGTCTTGCCATAGAACGGGAAGAAGCCAAACCAAGGCGGTAAACCGTATTGTCAAGTCTTCTTTCGAGAAGAATGAGCATGTTTTCACCGGTAATGCCTCTCATCTTTTCGGCTTTATCGTAATAGCCTCTGAATTGCTTTTCGCAAAGACCGTAAATTCTCTTGGTCTTTTGCTTTTCTCTCAACTGAGAAGCGTATTCGCTGTTCTTTTTACGAGCGGCGCCGTGCTGTCCCGGAGGAGTGCTGTTCTTAACGAAAGGACACTTTTCCGAATAACACTTTTCGCCTTTCAAAAATAATTTTTCGCCCTCGCGTCTGCATTGACGACAATCGGGTCCTGTATATCTAGCCATATTATTGCAAACCTCCTTGATTACAGTCTTCTGCGCTTAGGCGGACGACATCCGTTGTGCGGAATGGGGGAAACGTCTTTAATAAGCGTAACGTTCAAACCCACGTTTTGAAGGGCTCTGATAGCGGATTCTCTGCCGCTGCCCGGTCCTTTTACATAAACCTCTACGTTTCTTACGCCTGCGTCGTACGCAACCTTACCCGCGTCTTCGCTAACGATTTGAGCGGCAAACGGAGTAGACTTTTTGCTTCCTCTGAGTTGAAGTTTGCCTGCGCTCGACCAACTGATAGCGTTACCCTGAGTATCGGTAATTGTAACGATAGTGTTGTTGAAAGAGGCGTGAATATGCGCGCATCCGTTTTCTCCGCGACGCTTGTTCGCTACACGCTTTTTGGTAACTTTTTTAGCAACTGCCATTTTTCACTCCTCCTTATTTCTTCTTACGGCTAACGGTCTTCTTCGGACCTTTTCTTGTACGAGCGTTCTGCTTCGTACTCTGACCGCGGACAGGCAATCCTTTACGGTGTCTTACACCGCGATAACAACCTATTTCCTGCAATCTTTTGATGTTCATCTTGATTTCGCGCTTCAAGTCGCCCTCAACCATAATATTGTTGCGGTCGATGTATTCACGAATCTTGTTTACTTCCTCATCAGTCAAATCTCTGACTCTGGTGTCAGGATTTATACCTGTATCAGCGAGAATTTTGTTGGACGTAACTCTTCCGATACCGTAGATATAGGTAAGTCCTATCTCAACTCTTTTCTCATTTGGCAAATCAACGCCACTAATACGAGCCATTTGATACCTCCAATAATTTAATAAAATGTTTATTATATTATTAAACGCTATGAGAAGTTAGATTGTCTGTTGTATTTGGAATGAAACAACCTATTAGCCGCTCCCCAACGATTAATGTCTGTTTTGCGTGGGTATTATAACACGATTTAATAAATCTTTGCAAGCGTTATAACACGATTTTTTATGTTTTTTTACGCAATAAAGGAATTATGGTGTTTTTCCATAATCCTTTTCTCGCTTTTATCTTCAAGAGTTTTACTCTTAGCCTTGTTTCTGCTTATGCTTTTTGTATTTGGAGCAGATAATCATAACAGCCCCGTTTCTCTTTATAACCTTGCACTTATCGCACATCGGCTTTACTGATGGTCTAACTTTCATTGTTATATCCTCCGTTAGTTCTTATTACGCCATACGATTCTACCTTTTGTAAGATCGTAAGGACTTAATTCTACTTTTACCGCGTCGCCTTCGAGTATCTTGATATAGTTTTTTCTCAATTTACCCGACAGATACGCGACTATGACGTGTCCGTTCGACAACTCTACTCTGAAATTCGTATTCGGCAATACTTCTATTACCTTTCCCTCAGCCTCGATTACGTCTTCCTTAGACATAAATACCTCCTGTTTATTCGGTCTGCGATTGTTTGAGTTTATTTGCTATACTCTTATCGTCGACTAACTCTCTCTCGGAAAAACCGGCTTGCGCCACAGTTTCAAGATGTCTGACGTTTTTCTGCTTGGGCGAATCCAACTTTCTGGTTTTGCCGTCCGCTATCAAAACGTAATTTTCATTCAGAACCGAAACGACGATAAACGCCTTTTTCTTATCGTGTCCTTTCTTAGAGATTACAACGTCTCCGACTTTAACGCTCATTCTTTCCTCATAACGAGAGTATTTCCACTCCCTCTTCGGTTATCAGCACTGTATTTTCGTAATGCGCCGACGGCATATTGTCCGCCGTAACTATCGTCCACCCGTCGTCCAACAAATAGACTTTGTGCATTCCCATATTTATCATGGGTTCTATCGCGATAGTCATATTGTTTTTAAGACGCATTCCGTGTCCCTGCTTTCCGTAGTTGGGAACTTGCGGGTCTTCGTGCATTTCTCTGCCTATACCGTGTCCGACGAGATCTCTTACTACTCCGTAGCCGAAACTTTCCGCGTAACTTTGTATCGCATATCCCAAATCGCCGAGTCTTACTCCCGCTTTGAGAATCTTCACGCCCTCGAAGAAAGACTGTTTAGTTACTTCAACGAGTTTGTGCGCTTCTTCGCTCACTTTCCCGATTTCGAAAGTCCTCGCTGCGTCGCCGTTGTATCCTTTATAGATACTTCCGCAATCCACGCTCACGATATCTCCTTCTTTTATTACGACTTTGTCCGACGGTATTCCGTGAACGACCTGCTCGTTTACCGAAGTACATATCGAAGCGGGAAATCCGCCGTATCCTAGAAACGACGGCTTTGCGTCGCATTTGACTATGTAATCGCGCGCTATCTTATCGAGTTGCGCGGTAGTCATTCCTTCTTTGATACTGTCTTGAAGCAAATCGAGCGTATCTTTGACAATCTGATTCGCCTTTCTCATCAAATCGATTTCAGCAGGCGTCTTAATCGTTATCATCCCAAAATCTCCGCAATGTCTTCAAAAACTTCTTCCATGCCTTTCTTACCGTCGACATTTCTGAGCGCGCCTTTGCTGTTGTAATAATCTATCAACGGCGCGGTTTGCTTTTCATAGACTTCGAGTCTTGCTTTAACCGTATCTTCCTTGTCGTCGTCTCTTTGATACAGGACGCTTCCGCATTTTTGGCATTTGTCGGAGTTGTACCATGAGATATGATAACTCTCTCCGCATTTACACATTCTTCTTCCCGCTATTCTATCGATAACCATATCGGAATCAACTTGAATATTTATAGCGTAAGTTATGTCGGAAAACTTGCTTAGCGCTTCCGCCTGTTCAAGCGTTCTTGGAAAACCGTCAAGAAGATAACCGTTCTTGCAGTCTTCTTCGCCGAGTCTTTGCTCGACAAGTCCTATTACGACGTCGTCCGGAACTAAAAGACCTTTATCGATATACGTCTTCGCTTCCACTCCGAGCGGAGTCCCCGCTTTGATGTTAGCCCGCAAAATATCTCCGGTTGAGATATGCGGTATTCCGTATCTGTCGCATACTCGCGTCGCCTGGGTGCCTTTGCCGGCGCCCGGCGCGCCTAAAAATACCAAATTCATTACAGTCTTCATTATTTAAGGAAGCCTTTATAGTGCTTCATCATAAGTTGTCCTTCAAGTTGTTTATTGAACTCCAACGCTACGCTTACCGCGATAAGCATACCCGTAGCGGATATCGCGTTGTCGACGCCCAAGCCTGCTCCCAACAACTGGAAGATTGCCGCGGGGACGATTGCGATAAATCCTAGGAACAACGCTCCGAACAAGACTATTTTATTATTGATTTTTGCAAGGTAATCGCTTGTCGGCTTACCGCCTCTGATACCTTGAATCGTTCCGCCGTACTGTTGCAGGTTTCTTGCTACGTCTTGCGGATTGAACTGTATCTGAGCGTAGAAGTACGCAAAGAATATAATCAATACCAACATTACCAAATAGTAGAATACCCAGCCTACCCATTGCCACTTATCGCCCGTAGTACCCGGATAGCAGAATATCATATAGTTCAAATAATGCTGCGATTCCTGACCTACGAACTGGAATATCATAAGAGGCAACGTCATGAACGACGACGCGAAGATTATCGGCATAACGCCCGAACTGTTTACCTTTATAGGTATAAAAGTCGACTGTCCGCCGTACATCTTATTTCCTTTAACCTGTTTTGCATAGTTGACTTTGATTCTTCTTTCTCCGCCGTCTACGAATACTATAAATGCAAACAGCAAAAGAACTACTAACAAATATCCGAACAGATTCCAAAGTTTGGTGTAATCGCTCTGTATTTGCGGTATGGTGTTTACCAAAGCCAAGCCGAAAGAAGAAAGGATACCGCTGAAAATTATCAAAGAAGTTCCGTTTCCGATACCGAGTTCGGTAATTCTTTCGCCCAGCCACATTACCGCCGTGCTTCCTGCAACAAGTAGCGCGATTAGCATAATAGCCGTCAGCCAACCTTTCTCTTCGCCGAACATAGGATCGATTTGGTCCTTATATGCGACTACGATACCTACAGCCTGAACAACTGCGAGCGCTATCGCAACGTATCTCGTTATTATTGTTATTTTTTCACGCCCCTCATCGCCTTGCTTGGAAAGTCTTTCAAGCGGTGGAATGATAAGTGTCAGCAACTGCATTATGATAAAACTGTTGATAAACGGCAAAATACCCAGCGCGAACAATGTCAAATATTGCATGGATCCGCCGCTCATCATACTCAAAAGTTGGAATATTTTGTTCTGTTCCGAAGCATTAGTCATACTGAACTGACTGCTGTAAAACTCAACGGATATTCCCGGAAGCGGAATCCAACAACCTATACGGAATGCCAAAAGTATTCCGAATGTCGCGAACATCTTGCTTCTGATAGTTTTATCGCTAAATGCGTTTTTAATAGTTTGCCACATTATAGCACCTCTGCTTTGCCACCTGCTTTTTCGATTATTTCCGCAGCTGACTTAGTAAATTTGTTTGCTTTAACCTCAAGTTTTTTAGTTAATGTACCGTTGCCGAGAACCTTCAAACCATAAGGCTCAACCTTACTAAGCACGCCCTTCTGCAAAAGAAGTTCTGCTGTAATTTCCGTACCGTCTTCAAACTGCTCCAAAGCGCTTACGTTGACGATAGAATATTCTTTTTTGAATACGTTGTTGAATCCTCTCTTAGGAATTCTTCTTACGAGAGGCATCTGACCGCCTTCAAATCCGGGTCTTACCCCGCCGCCGCTACGGGCCCATTGCCCCTTGTGGCCTTTGCCGGAAGTCTTGCCAAGACCCGAACCTATACCTCTGCCGAGTCTTTTGGATTGCGTTTTTGCTCCATCTGCCGGAGCCATATTACTCAATTTCATCTTATACTCTCCTTACGCTTGCTCAATCATTACGAGATGCGAAACGATTTTGAGCATACCTTCTGAACAAGCATTCGACGTGATAACGTTGCTGCTGCCGATCTTTTTAAGACCGAGAGCCTTTACGGTGTCTTTCTGCTTTTGCGTGCAACCTATCGTGCTTTTAACAAGCGTAACTTTAATCTTTTCCATAAGTCGCCTCCTTAACCCAGAATTTCTTCTACGCTCTTACCTCTGAGCGCTGCGATCTGCTGAGCCGTTTTCATGCTTGCAAGTCCTGCAAAAGTCGCTTTTACGCAGTTGATCTTGTTGTTGCTGCCCATAGACTTTGTTCTAACGTCTTTAATACCCGCGCATTCGAGTACGGCACGAACAGGACCTCCCGCGATAACGCCGGTACCCTCGCCAGCAGGCATTATGATAACTTTGGAACTTCCGAAAGCGCCTATTGCCTCGTGCGGAACCGTGGTGTCAACGGTAGCGATTTTGATCATGTTGCGTTTTGCTTCGGCAGTCGCTTTACGAATTGCTTCGGGTACTTCGCCCGCCTTGCCCATTCCAAGTCCTATCGAACCTTGTCCGTCGCCTACTACGATAAGCGCGGCAAATCTCATTGTTCTACCGCCTTTTACTACCTTAGTAACGCGGTTTACGCAGATGAGTTTATTGAGCAAATCGTCTTGATTGTTAAATCTCTCTTTTCTTGCCATTTTTACCGTACCTCCTTAGAATTTAAGACCGGCTTCTCTTGCGCCGTCGGCAACTTTCGCTACGCGTCCCGTATAGAGATATCCGCCTCTGTCGAATACTACTTCGGTAATGCCCGCTTTCAAAGCCTTTTCCGCAACAGCCTTACCTACTGCGTTAGCCGCTTCGCTCTTGGTCATACCCTTAACTTTTGCAACCATATCTTTATCGAGAGTCGAGCAAGAAACAAGCGTTACGCCCTTAACGTCGTCGATGATCTGTACGTTGACGTTGTTGGTACTTCTGTAAACGTTGAAGCGAGGTCTTTCAGCGGTACCGCTGAGTTTGTTTCTAACTCTCAGATGTCTTTTTTGCCTAACGGCATTCTTATCAATCTTACTAATCATTTTATCTCACTCCTTATTTCTTACCTGTCTTTCCTTCCTTGCGTACGATTACTTCGTCTTTATAACGAATACCGTATACGTGGTAAGGATCCGGGTTGCGAACTTTTCTTATGTTAGCGGCCATTTGACCTACCAACTCTTTATCAATACCCTTAACTACGACTTCGGTCGTCGACGGACACTCGTAAGTGATACCCGCAACTTCCTCTATCTCTACAGGATGAGAGTATCCTACGTTGAGAACGATTTTCTTGCCTTGCTTTGCAACCTTGTAACCTACGCCGTTGAGGATCAAAGACTTTTCAAAACCTTTGGATACACCCTCTACCATGTTGGCGATAAGTTTTCTGTAAAGACCGTGCAACGCTTTAACGTTCTTTTCGTCGTTGGGTCTGGAAACTTTTACTTCGTTTGCTTCTACAACAACTTTTATAATGCTGTTTACGCTGAGCGTCAAAGTACCTTTTGCGCCTTTAACGGTAACTACGTTTTCCGGCGATACGTTTACTTCTACTCCTTGTGGGATAGCCACGGGAAGTCTACCTATTCTTGACATAATTCCTTCTACCCCCTATTACCAAACGTAAGCGAGCACTTCTCCGCCGATGTGCGCCGCGCGTGCTTTCTTATCTGTCATAACGCCCTTGGACGTGGAAACAATCGCTATTCCCAAGCCGTTGAGAACGACAGGAAGATTCTCCGAGTTTGCGTATACTCTCAAACCGGGTTTGGAAATACGCTTGATGCCCGAAATGACCTTTTCATTGTTGGGGCCGTACTTCAAATTTACCTTCATAACACTTTGAACTCCGCCTTCTACTATCTCGTATCCGTTTATGAATCCTTCTTCGGTCAAAATTTCCGCGATCGCTTTTTTCATCTTGGAACTTGGCATCTCAACACTTTCGTGCTTTGCTACCAAACCGTTACGGATACGCGTAAGCATATCTGCGATTGGATCAGTTATCATCATAGTAAATGTCCTCCTATTACCAACTTGCCTTCTTTACTCCGGGAATCTCGCCCTTATATGCGAGTTCTCTGAAGCAAATTCTGCAAATTCCGTACTTTCTTAATACTGCGTGCGGTCTTCCACAAATCTGGCATCTCGTATATGCTCTTGTGGAGTACTTTGGAGTCTTTTGCTGCTTGTTGATCATTGCTTTCTTAGCCATATTTTAATCTCCTTATTTCACAAAAGGCATACCGAGGAGAGTCAACAACTCCTTAGCCTCTTCGTCTGTTTTTGCACTTGTAACGACGATAATGTCAAAACCTCTTACCTTCTCTACCTTGTCGTATTGAATTTCCGGGAAGATGATTTGTTCTTTAACGCCCATTGCGTAGTTGCCGCGTCCGTCGAAAGAATCGTTGGGAACGCCCTTAAAGTCTCTAACGCGAGGAAGCGCTACGGACACAAGTTTGTCCATAAAGTCGTACATCTTCTTTCCGCGAAGAGTAACTTTTGCGCCTATAACCATGCCTTCTCTTACTTTGAAGTTTGCAACGCTCTTTTTTGCTTTACATTCTGCCGGAGCCTGACCTGCAATCATTTTAAGTTCTTCGATTGCCTGTTGAAGACTCTTGCTGTTGTCTTTAACGTCGCCGAGTCCCATATTGAGAACTACTTTTTCGAGTTTGGGAACTTCGTTGACGTTCTTGTAGTTGAATTTCTTTATCAATGCAGGAACTACTGTCGATTTATAATATTCCAACATTCTGTATTCTCTGTTTTCCACAGTCGTTATCCTCCATTAGTTATTGTTTTCTTCTTCCGTCTTCACGGTCTTTTTTGCCTTGGTAGCGGTCTTCTTGGTCGCTTTCTTAGCGGTCTTTGCAGACTTGGAAGCCTTAACGTCCAAAGACTCTCCGCACTTCTTACATACGCGGGTTTTAATCTTCTTGCCGTTTTCGTCCACGGTGATGTTGTGCGCTACTCTGGTAGCAGCGTTACAACTTGGACAAATTATCATAACGTTGGATACGTTGACGGACGCTTCTCTTTCGATAATGCCGCCCTTTTCCTGAGCGTTACGCGGCTTAACGAAACACTTTACAGTCTTCAAACCGTCGCCTTTAAGCACCACTCTGTCGGATTTGGTGTTTACTGCCAAAACCTGACCTGTCTTACCTTTGTCGGAGCCTGCGATAACCTTTACCGCGTCGCCCTTCTTAACATTCATACTCATAGTGGTCTACCTCCGTTAGATTACCTCAGGGGCAAGAGAAATGATCTTCATATAGTCTTTTTCTCTGAGTTCTCTGGCTATTGGTCCAAAGATACGCGTGCCTCTAGGTTGTTTTTGGTTGTCGATAATAACTGCCGCGTTATCGTCGAATCTGATATGCGAGCCGTCGGTTCTTCTGATACCTTTTTTGGTTCTTACGATAACCGCTTTAACAACGTCGCCTTTTTTTACCGCTCCGCCGGGAGTAGCCGTCTGAACAGCCGCTACGATAACGTCGCCGATATTACCGCTTCTGCGGAAAGATCCGCCCATAACTCTAATACACTTGATTTCTTTTGCGCCCGAATTGTCCGCAACAGCCAATCTTGTTTCCGGTTGTATCATTATTTGCTCCTCCTTATTTAGCCTTTTCGACGATTTCGACTACTCTCCAACGCTTTTCTTTGGAAAGAGGTCTTGTTTCAACGACACGAACGGTATCGCCTATGCCACATTCATTCTTCTCGTCGTGAGCCTTGAATGTCTTTGTTCTATTAACAATTTTGCCGTAAAGAGGATGCTTAACACGCTCTTTGATAGCGACAACAACCGTCTTATCCATCTTGTTGCTGACTACTACGCCGACTCTGGTTTTTCTGAGATTTCTTTCTTCCATGTTTTTTATCCTCCTTATTTAGATTTCTTGGTAGTTTTCTTAGCGGCTTTTGCCGGTTCTTGAGAAATACCGAGTTCTCTTTGACGGATAACCGTCTTTACTCTTGCGATATCTTTCTTGCAAACTGCAAGTTGATTCGCGTTTTCGAGTTGTCCCGCTTTGTGCTTAAAGCGAAGATTGAAAAGTTCTTCCTTCAACTCGTTCAATTTGAGATTAAGTTCGTCGTTAGACATTTCGAAAAAATTACTTGCTTTCATCTTCACTCACCTCTTCTTTCTTAACAAACTTGCATTTTACCGGCAATTTATGGGATGCAAGTCTGAGCGCTTCGCGAGCGACTTCTTCGCTTACGCCTGCCATTTCGAACATTACGCGACCGGGTTTTACTACCGCTACCCAGTATTCTACGCTACCCTTACCGCTACCCATTCTGGTTTCGGCGGGTTTCTTCGTTATAGGTTTGTGCGGGAAAATGTTTATCCAAACTTTACCGCCTCTTTTGATGTAACGTGTCATTGCGATACGCGCCGCTTCAATCTGATTGGAGGTTATCCAACTCGGCTCCAACGCAACTAAGCCGTATTCGCCGTACGCGACTTTATTGCCCTTGTTCGCCTGTCCGGTCAATCTTCCGCGATGAACACGGCGTCTTTTTACTCTTTTAGGCATTAACATTACGCGTTACCTCCTTCCTTATTCTCTTTTGCATTTGTCTTACCGAGTACTTCGCCCTTGTAGACCCAAACTTTTACGCCGATGATACCGAAAGTGGTATGCGCTTCGGCAGTACCGTAATCTATATCCGCTCTCAAAGTTTGAAGAGGAATAGAACCTTCGTGGTAACTTTCCGATCTAGCGATTTCCGCTCCGTCAAGACGTCCGGATACCTTTGTCTTGATTCCCTTAACGCCGCTCTTCATAGCCTTGGAGATACAGCCTTTCATCGCTCTTCTGAAAGCGGTACGCTTTTCAAGTTGAGCGGCGATGTTCTCAGCGATGAGTTGCGCGTCGGTATCGGGTCTTTTGACTTCCATAATATTGATGCTTACGCTCTTTTTGGGAGCGAGTTTCATAACTTCTTTCTTAATCTGCTCTACGCCTGCGCCTGCCTTGCCGATCATGATACCCGGTTTGGAGGTGTAAATCGTAACGATAACGATGTCGTTTGCCGAAGAAAGTATTCTGCTGATCGTTATTTTGGAAATCGAGCATTGATAATATTTCTTTTTAAGATAAGTTCTTATTTTGTGGTCTTCGACAAGGTTTTTGGAAAAGTTCTTCTTGTCTGCGTACCATTGCGCGTTCCATTCTTTAATAACGCCGACTCTTAATCCGTGCGGACTAACTTTCTGTCCCATTATTCAATACCTCCTTCCTTATTTGGCGCTCGCAGCGTCTTTATTTGTGATTTCATCAAGAATTATCGTGATGTGGCAGGTGCGCTTATTGATTCTCGAAGCGCTTCCCTTTGCTCTTGCTCTGATACGTTTAAGTATCGGACCTGCGTTTGCGAAACATTCTGCTACGTAAAGATCGCTCTTGCTCATATTCAAATGATCTTCCGCGTTTGCCGCTGCGGAGTTGAGCAATTTAACAAGCGGTTCGCAAGCAGCCTTGCGGGTAAACTTCAAAATTGCCAACGCCTCGGTATAACTCTTTCCTCTGATAATATCAAGTACGATTCTTACTTTGTCAGGAGAAATTCTTACATACTTTACGGTAGCGCTCGGGCGCTTGTCGGCATTGTTTTTACGAGCCTCTGCTTTTTCTCTTAATCTCTTTGCCATTTTTTATCTCCTTCCTGTCGTTTTCTCGCCGGCGTGTCCCTTAAAGGTTCTCGTCGGAGCGAACTCGCCGAGTTTGCAACCAACCATATCTTCCGTGATATATACGGGGACGTGCTTTCTTCCGTCGTGTACGGCAATCGTGTGTCCTACCATATCGGGGAAGATTGTCGAAGATCTCGACCATGTCTTAACTACCTTCTTTTCGTTGGCGTTATTCATTGCGATGATTCTGTCTATAAGTCTCTTTTCGACAAAAGGTCCTTTTTTTACTGATCTACTCATTTTCGCTCCTCCTAGTTCACACGCTTGATTATGAACTTATTGCTCTTGTTCTTCTTTCTGGTCTTGTAACCCAAAGCAGGTTTACCCCAAGGAGTTACAGGACTAGGCATACCGATAGGCGATTTTCCTTCGCCGCCGCCGTGCGGGTGGTCGCAAGGGTTCATTACAACGCCGCGGACGGTAGGTCTTACGCCCATGTGACGTTTACGTCCCGCTTTACCGATAGACACGATTTCGTGTTCGATATTGCCGACCTGACCGATTGTCGCTCTGCACTTAATCGGAAGATATCTCATCTCGCCGCTAGGAAGTCTGAGCGTAGCGTACTTGCCTTCTTTTGCCATCAACTGAGCCGAATTGCCCGCCGATCTTGCGATCTGACCGCCCTTGCCGGGGTGCATTTCGATATTGTGGATTACCGTACCTACGGGGATTTTTTCGAGCGGAAGCGTATTACCTGTTCTGATATCCGCGTTCTCGCCGCTCATAACCGTGTCGCCTTTCTGCAATCCGAGCGGAGCGATTATATATCTCTTTTCGCCGTCCGCATACACCAAAAGCGCGATGTTTGCGCTACGGTTCGGATCGTATTCGATAGAAGCAACCTTAGCGGGTACGTTATCTTTATTACGTTTGAAATCTATTATTCTGTACTTTCTTCTGTTGCCGCCGCCAATGTGTCTTACGGTAATTCTGCCTGTCGCGTTTCTACCGCCCGATTTGCTCATCGATTGGAGCAAACTCTTTTCGGGAACGGTCGTCGTGATTTCCGTGAAAGCGGATACCGTCATGAAACGACGTGCGGGAGAAGTTGGTTTATATCTCTTAATAGCCATTATATTGTCCTCCCATTATGCCAAACTCTCGAAGAACTCGATTGTTTTGCTCTCTTGCGTCAACGTAACTACGGCTTTCTTGTATCCGGTCGTCGTACCTTCGTACTTGCCCATTCTCTTCTTTTTGCCGTCAACGTTCACAGTGTTGACTCTCGCTACCTTTACGCCGAAAATATCTTCGACAGCGACTTTAATCTGAGTTTTGGTAGCGTCTTGAGCCACTTTGAAAGTATACTTCTTCTCGGCGATGCCGTCGTAACTCTTTTCCGTAAGGATAGGGGCTATAATAATATCGTATTTATTCATTATTCGCATACCTCCTCAAATCTCTTTTGAATCATATTAACCGCGTCTACGGTGAATATACATTTTGTATTTGCCGCCAAGTCGTAAACGCTTACAAGATCTGCGTTTACAAGCGTAAGATTGCCGATATTCGCGCTCGCTCTCTTGATTGCTTCGTCGTTGTTGTCGATTACGAGCAGTACGCTGGAATTGATTTCAAACGCTTTAAGCATTTGCGCGATGTATTTGGTCTTCGCTTCTTCAAGTTGAAGTTTGTCCAATACGAGGAAATCGTTGTCGCTTACTTTTGCGCTGAGCGCGGAAAGAGTAGCGGCTACTTTCATCTTCTTGTTTATCTTCTGAGAAAAATCTCTGGGCTTTGGAGCAAATACTACGCCGCCGCCCGTCCATTGCGGACTTCTGATGCTTCCCTGTCTTGCGCGACCTGTGCCTTTCTGTCTCCAAGGCTTCTTGCCTCCGCCTCTGACTTCCGTACGGGTCAAAGTGGATTTGGTACCTTGTCTTTTGTTTGCCAACTGAGCAACTACTACCTGGTGAATAAGCGCTTCGTTGTATTCAACGCCGAACACCGCGTCGTTGAGTTCCATCTCGCCGACTTTCTTTGCTTTTATATCTAAAACATTAACCTTCATTTTTACTCGCTCCTTTAACCGTTTTGCTTCACGACAACAACGTTACCCTTTGCTCCGGGAATAGCGCCCTTGATGAAAAGAAGATTACGTTCGGCATCGACTTTTGCCACCGTGAGGTTTCTAACCGTTACTTTCTCGTTACCCCAATGTCCGGACATTTTCTTGTTCTTGAAAACTCTCGAAGGAGTCGAACAAGCGCCCATGGAGCCTACGCCTCTGTGATAGCCGGAACCGTGAGCCATAGGACCGCAGTGATGATTCCATCTCTTTACCGCGCCGGTAAAGCCGTGTCCTTTAGAAGTACCGCTAACGTCTACCAACGAACCTTCCGCGAACTGCGCGCAGGTAAGTTCCTGACCGAGTTCGTAAGAAGCGACTTCTGTTCTGAATTCTCTCAAAACTCTTCTGGGAGTAACGCCCGCTTTCTTGTAATGACCCTTTACAGGCTTGTTGACATTCTTTTCTTTAATGTCGCCGAAGGCAATTTGCAAAGCCTCGTAGCCGTCGTTGTCAAGGGTTTTCTTTTGCACGATGGGACAGGGTCCCGCCTGAACGATCGTTACAGGAATAACGGTGCCGTCCGGCGCAAAAATCTGACTCATTGCTAACTTTTTTCCAATGATTGCTTTATTCATAGATAAAGTTCATCCTCCTGATTTTATTTCGCAAAACCGCTTTTGCAGTTTTTAATTGACTAATTTATATTGATTTGCTTACAGTTTGATTTGAATATCAACGCCTGCGGGCAAATCGAGTTTCATAAGAGCGTCGACCGCTTTTGCAGTCGGATTCATTATATCGATAAGTCTTTTGTGAGTACGCAATTCAAATTGCTCTCTGCTATCCTTATACTTGTGAACGGCTCTGATAATCGTAACGATTTCCTTTTCCGTAGGAAGAGGGATAGGTCCCGATACCTGTACGCCGCTTCTTTTTGCCGTCTCCACTATCTTATCAGCCGCAAGGTCGATAAGGTTGTGATCATACGCTCTAAGTCTGATTCTGATTGTTTGTCCTGCCATTTTTCTTTCTCCTTTTTACCTAACTTTTTTCTTTTTCTTTGACGCACTTCCGTGCGTTCCGCTTCTGCCCTTAAAAATGGGCTTGCAGATAGCCCAATTCCGTTAGTCGCCCGATTGTCGGACTCTTGTCCGCGGAAGTTCTCTCCTTATATAAGCAGTAACCTCCCGCTTCATCCCTTTCAGCATAAGCACAAATGATTTTACAAGATATAAAGAAAATACGCAATTATATCAATGTAAAATTTATGTAAAATTTTCAAAAACAATGTATTTCTACCCAAATAAGCGATTTTTCCGCTTTTACCGGAAAACAAATAAAAGTATTTATTCTACTACTCTTCAAATAAATTAACAAAGTCTACGTTGTTGCTAAACGCGTAATTCAAGGCGACTTTAACTTGACTTTTGGGCATTGTCTGATTATCTTTCGTTGTTACCTTAACTTCTTCGTAATAGCAACGCTTGAATTTGCGGTTTTTATCATAATAAGAAATTAAATAGTCGCACTCGTCTATAATTCTCTGATTTAACAGTATTCCCGGCAGTTCCCCCTTTTTAATATCACGTTCAGGGTTTTTCCAACTGTCAAAGTTTTTATTTAACCATGTTGTATCTTCTATAGAATAAAGTTTGAACATATTCATGCGAAAACGCTGAATATGCGGATATTTAATTTTTAATTCCGTTACAACATCATAACATATTTCATTAAAACAGTGTATCGAACCGAAAATGAATTCATCCGCTCCCTTTTCGACAATCAAATTCTCAACAATCTTTTTTACCTTATCTTTTAACTTTGCAACTAATTCCCTTTCTCTATAATCTACTTGTCCTATAAATGCTACTTTCATATTTCCTCTGCGTATTACCATACTTTGAATAATAAGTTAATTATATCCCCATTATAATATAGGATTTCCTATAAATCAATCTTTTCAATTAGATTTCCTATAAAATACTTTTAGAGGTCTGTTGCATGAAACTAAATTACGGCGAAGCGTTAAAACAACAAAGAACACTGATGGGTTATACGCAAGAACAGTTATCTAAGGCTACTGGAATTGCACAACCTAATATCAGTGCATGGGAAAATAATGTTTACGCTCCTAGCATGGACTTTTGTATTATACTGGCAGATTTCTATGGCATTTCAATTGATGAATTAGTGGGAAGAGATTTTCCCAAATAATTGTATACAATACAAAAATGAAAAATTACGGCGAACTTCTAAAAGAAATTAGAATTGAACGCGGGAAAACGCTTAAAGATATTGAAAAGGCAACCGGAATCAGCAATTCTAATCTAAGCAGATGGGAAAATAACAAAGTTGTTCCCAGTATATTTTTCTGTGAAAAACTTGCCGATTATTATGGAATTTCCCTCGATGAATTAGTAGGTAGAGATAATCAAAAATAATTAACTATATTCCCAATATTTCGTCGACTAGTTTTTAACTAAGCAGTATTTTACAAAATTAAGCGCATAGCCTTCGGCATTGAATTAGATTCTTCGACTACGCTACGCTCCGCTCAATATGACGGGAGAGTTAATAAAGTTTGTATACTTACCCGTCATTCTGAGCCTGTCGAAGAATCTAGTTTAATTAAATAATCAGTATAAAATAAGTCCTACCAAAATCGAGCGTAGCACAGATTTTACGTTTGGTAGGAAAAGCCCCCTATAAATTCATTGCGTTTTCGTCTAACAAAAAGCGCTCCACTCCGATATATAAAATTCCTTTTTCATCGTGCCACGGGATTATATCGTCTTTTACTACTACTATTTTTTTGAACGAATCGTCTATTCTGTTCAGCGAGTTGGTTTCTTGCAATCGCTTATCTTCATTTCCCACGGAAAGCGCAGACTGAATATAGTATCTTTGACTCGCCCGATTTGCAACAAAATCAACTTCAAGTTGCGTCCTTTTACTTTTTCCGTCTTCTGCGCGGTAGTTGTATTCCACTACGCCTACGTCTACGTTAAATTCTCTTATCAACAACTCGTTGTAAATGATATTTTCCATAATATGATTTTCTTCGAGTTGTCTAAAATTAAGCCTTGCGTTTCTAAGACCTATATCCGAAAAATAATATTTAAGCGGAGAACCTATATATTTTCTTCCCTTTACGTCATATCTTTGAGCCTTATACAAAATAAAAGCGTCAATAAAACTGTCAAGATATTTCATTACTGTTTCTTCGTCTATTTTTATATTCTTTTTGCTTGAAAAGGTGTTTGCCAAATTATGCGGACTGGTCAGCGAACCGATAGACGAAGATACCACGTTCAACGCGTCTTCTAGTACCGACTTGTTTTTGTTTATATTGTTTCTTGCAATAATATCGTCCAAATATATTTTGTCAAATAAATCTTGAAGATATTTACTTTTATCCGCATGAGTTTTTTGAGCCGTTACCAACGGCATACCCCCGTAAGTAAAATACTCTCTCCACGCTTCTCTTTTGTCGCCTTCATAGGCGTTGTAAAATTCTGCGAACGATAACGGATTTACTCTTATTTCATCACCTCTTCCGCGAAATTCTGTAAGTATATCCGAAGACAGCATTTTAGAGTTACTGCCGGTAACGTAAATATCTACGTTCTTAATCTTCATAATTCCCAAAAGCACGTCGACAAACCCTATCTTTTCAGCGCTATCTTCCAAGTAAGGATTTTTTATCGTTGCGACTTTTTGAATTTCATCCAAAAAAACATAGTGCTTTTTATTAGTATCTACTATCATCGAGCGAATATATTTGCCAAGTTCCAACGGGTTTCTATACATTATATTAGCATCGTCATCCAAAGCCAACTCAATTATCTGCTCGTCTTTTACTCCTATGGAATTCAAATAACTGTGATATATATTAAACAGCAAGAAGGATTTACCGCACCTTCTTATGCCGGTAATTACCTTTATCAGACCGTTTTCTTTTTTGCGGATAAGTTTGTCCAAATATCTTTTTCGCTCGATCATACTCTCTCCAAAATCGGGAAAAATGCGTATTTACGCAATTTATCCGATTTGCTTAGTGTTTGTATTATACCCAATATAAATAATAATGTCAATACCCACATCCGAAAATTTTGCGTAAATACGCATTTTCCCCGATTCGAAGATTTTTAATAGCAGCGCGCTAAACGAATAAAAGACGCAAGTTTCTATCCTGCGTCTTTCATTAAATCTTTATTTAAGTCAAATTCAAGCGAATTATACTTCGTTGAGTTTTTTGACAAGTTCGTCCACATCTACGCCGTGAACCATAGCGGCTTCTTCGATAGTTTCTCCTCTCGCCATCGCGCATCCGAAACAATGCATACCGATGCTCAAAAGTACGTTTGCGATCTCCTCGCCGTTTTCCTGTTGAAGAGCCTCCGCTATAAGCATATCCTTTGTTATTGCCATATTGCGCCTCCCGTAACTTAGTATAAGTAGATTATACAGTATTATTAAACGTTTGGCTATCGTTTTAAGCCAGATATTTGAAATACAGCCAAATCAAAATTCCTACGGCTACGCCTATTGATAAAACAATGCTTCCGATTTTGACGGGCGACTTAGGATAATTGCCTATGATACGCTTGGAACGTCCGTTTACGATACAGCCGTAAGACTTGCCCGCGTATTTATAATTAAACACCCAAATAGGCACAAGCACGTACTTATAAGTGCGCTCCGTAAACAAATTGTCCATCCTGACGTAGTCTATTACGTCGGCGTTGTACTGCGACACTATCAACGCGCGCATTGACTCTTCCATCATATTCTTGGCTTCCGACCAACTGACATCGAGTCCTTTATCGTATCTTTCCGCCGAATACCCCGACATAAATTGAGAATGATACTCCATAGAATTGTCGGTATCGAATCCGCCCAACTTTTTCAAGTTTTTCTGCGTAATGGATTTGCTCGCTTCAATTTGCACGTCGTTAAAGAAGTTTTCCAATCTTCCCGAATCGCTGTACCATCTGGTTCTTGTTACCGTACGTCTGTTCTTACCGCTGCCGACCGTGGTCGTATAATATTTACCGTATCTAATTGAATAGGAACAGTCGCAATTACTGTCAAAGGTAAAAACTGGAATATACAAACCCGAACACGGTTGTCTTTCCGCGTTTTTTCTCAACTTAGACGGCGCGATATGCTTGCTTTTCAGCCACTTGGCATAAATGATTGGTACTTCACGCTTGCTCACTTTGAACGGTAAGATTCCGTTGGGACGCAAACCGTCAACCTCGTCCGACAGCACGATATTGGAAGCGTTGCAAAAAGGACAGTTGACGACAACTTCGTACTGCGGTAAAAGCGTTATCGCTCCGCACGAATTGCATTTGACGCTCTTTACGCCCTGCCAACTCTCGAACCCTTGTTCCACTTCGTCGTCATACGGCAACTCGGACGCGCAGCCTACTTCTTGCAACTCCTGTTCGCTTTTACAGTAATCGCATTTGAGTTTACCGCTTTCCGGGTCATAATATAGAAAGTTTCCGCAGTTGGGACATTTATATATTTCACTGTTAAGATTTTCTCCGTATCCGCCGCTTTTTACGTCGGCGGATTTTTGGTTCTGATCTTGTGATTGAAATTCCGTCATTTTAACCTCGAAAGGATTTAGTTATCAATCTTGCTTTGCTCCGCATTCCGGGCAAAATTTTTGATTGCTTTGCAATTTGTGTCCGCATTCTTTACAGACCTTTGCGCCCATTTTCGCTCCGCACTCGGGACAGAATTTGGTTTTCGCGTTTACTTCCGTTCCGCATACTGGACACTTAACTTTTTCAACCGTCATTTTCTCTCCGCATTCGGGGCAGAATTTCGCTCCCTTTTTTACTGCGGCATGACATTTAGGACACTCCGCGGAAGTAAGTTGTTCCGCGCTTTTAGCGTTGGCGTTCGGCATCTCCGCGGCGCTCATATTGTCGGCGAATACTTTTCCGAATCCAAGACCCGCGCCCATGCCAATACCCATACCGCTTATTCCGCCGGGATTGTTTGCAGCCGCTTTCATAGCCTCCAACGTTTCGAGTTGAGCATGCTGTTGCATAGCGCCCTGCATTACGCCGACGTTCGTACGCTTGTCGAGCATTTTCTCCACTTCTTCGGGCAAAGAAAGATTTTCTATGACAAGAGCGTCTATCTCGATACCTATCTTTTCAAATTCATCGAAAAGTTTTTGCTTCGCCATCTCTGCCAACTCGTCGTAATGCATCGCAAGATCCAACGCGGGTATCTGCGCTTCGGCAATGACGTTGGAAAGCGTTGACGTGATTATCTTTTTGAAATAATCGTCGACGTTTTTGACGGTAAAACTGTTCATCGAACCTATGAGTTCTCTGAGCGCGTTCGTAGGCGTTCCGACGGAGAATGAGTAAACGCCGAAACCTCTTACTCTGACTACGCCGAAATCCGAATCTCTCATCATAACGGGGTTTGACGTACCCCATTTCATATTGAGAAACTGTTTCGTGGAAATAAAATATACGTCGCCAGTATAAGGGCTTTCCCACATAAATTTCCAGTTGTAAAGTTGTGTCAAAAGCGGGAAGTTTTTGATATCGTCCAAAGCATACGTACCCGGCTCGAATACGTCCGCAAGTTTACCCTCCTGTATAAACAACGCTTTCTGTCCCTCTCTGACTACAAGACGGGACTTTCTCATTATCTCTTCTTTTCTCTCCAAAGGATATTTATAGATTATGTCGTTTACGTTGTCGCTCTCCCACTGAATGACTTTTCTAAACTGTTTTTTCAAAAATTCAAATGCCATGAATTTTACCTCCTATTTTCGGAATAATCTTTTCCGACTACCGATTTAATTATAATATTTGCGTAAGTTTTATGTCAAGATTAAAATTATGTAAGTTTTGCATTACTTATGTTTTTTCCGACATATTTCGCAGACATATTTTATCTTACGCCGTCATAGTCTTTTGTATGAAAAAAAAGTTTTTATCGACAGTTATTGTTCTTATTATTATCCTATCCGCAATCACTGCGGCTTCATGCGCAAAACAGCAAGATTGCACAACTTACGAGATATGGCTTGACTTCAACGAAGAAGGCGTTGCCTGCGCGCAAAAACTGCATTTCGTCAACGATTCGGACTATGCGCTGGAAAATATTAAACTCAACGTATACGCCAACGCTTTCGACGCCAAAAAGCCTTTGCCATGTACTCCGCAAGAACAGGCGGAAGCGTACCCCAACGGCGTAAGTTTCGGCAAATTCGATCTCGAACAGGTTCACGGCGATTTCAAAAGTTACGACTTTGATTTTGACAGCAATCTCATTACGATTGAACTCGAACAGCCTCTTAAAAAAGGAGAAAGCGCGGATATTCAATTCGTATACTCTCTCACTCTTCCCAACAATCTTTTAAGATACGGCTACAATGACCGCGGAGTATCGCTTACCGGCTTTTATCCGCAACTGTGCGCGCTAGTAGACGGAGAGTGGTACTACGACGAATTCTGCGCAATTGGCGATCCGTATTTTGCAGACGTAGCCAATTACGAAGTCCATTTCAATCTACCCGAAGGTTGCGAATACGTATCGAGCGGTAAAAGCCAAACGAAAGAACAGGACGGTGAAATAGCGGTCGACGCAAGCGCAAAAAAGATAAGGGATTTTGCATTGATTGTATCTCCCGAATTGCAAAAAAGAAGCGAAAAATACAAAGGCGTGGAACTCAATTATTTAGGCTCCAATCCCCATACTCTTGAATATGCAAAAAAAGCGCTCGATGTGTATTCCTCGCTATTCGGTAAATACGCCTACGATACTTTGTCTATCGCCGATATGCCCTTTGTCGCGGGCGGCATGGAATACGGAAGTATTTGCGTAATAAACGAAGACGTAAAAGACGTGGCTTACGAAGAAGTAGTAGCGCACGAAATCGCTCATCAGTGGTGGTATTCGGCAGTCGGAAGCAACAACCTTATAAACGCTTGGCAAGACGAAGGACTTACCAATTATTCGACGTATCTTTACTTCGTCGAAAACTGCAATATCCAATACGCAGATTTAATGATAAGCGACGCTTACTCTCAATACTCGAGATTCTGCGATATACAAAACTCTGTCGGAGAACCTGCCAACGGAAAACTTGGCGGTAAACTTACGGAATTCCCCGGCAATTATTACTATACGAATCTTACCTATAATAAATCCCTTATGCTGTGGAAACACGCGCAAGACACGCTGGGTAAAAATACGCTTCTAAAAGCGCTGAATAATTACGCAAACAAATATAAATTCGAAATAGCAAGCGAAGACGATTTGTGGAATTCGCTTGACGAAATTCAACCCGGCTCAAGCAATATGCTAAAAGACTATATAAAAGCCGTGTAAAAAATATTCAACCGAAATCCGAATCATTTTTGGATTTCGGTTAAACTTTACTTTTCCGACTAGTTGTAGAATCTCCGTTTGCGTCGGTCTTAGTCGAAATAAATAGCAAAGCGGAATTACTTTTATTACGCTCATACTTTTTGGTTTTCCCAATTATGTTATACCTTTCCGCTTTCGCTAAAAATATGGCTGTAATCTGTTATTCCGCTTTGCTATTTCTTTTCTCTTTTCTTTTTCTTTATCCGCTTTCTCAGCGTTTCTTCATGGAACGCTGTTCCTTTAGATAGTCATTATACCTCTCTATCTGATCTTCCCTAAGGTCTATCATCTCCTTCGCTGTCGCCAACGCTTGACTGTCTCCTACTATCAATTCCGTTTCCTTTACCTTTACTTTAGTCCCTTCGCTTCCCGCGTTCCTCCTGATGTCCTTCATATACTCGTCTTCCATCTTGAACAACGCTACCGTGCAGTCTTTCTTTATCGTCAGTTTTACCAACGGATTTACAGATGACTGTCCAAGTAAGATATAGTACGTGGATTTCTTCTCTTTACACTTATCCTTACTCATTGCGTATTCTTTCAACGTATCAAAGAACTTCTTTTGCTTAGCGGATAGTTTTGCGTACGCTTCGTCTAAGGTAAGTCTAGAAGCGGTTGTCTTTACTTTGGGCGCAGGCTTTTCGGCAGGTATCTCTACTATCTTCTCGACTACCTTTTCCACTTCGATAGGTACTGTCTTTTCAACAATCTTTTCAACCGGTACTTCTACCTTGACTTCTTTTACGACCTCTTTCTCCACTATCTTCTCGACTGGCACTTCCACACGCACTTCCTTCTCTACTATTTGAGGAGCAGGTTGCTGTACTATTATAGGCTTATCGTTTCCTTTGCTTGAAGATAGTTCTATTATCTTCTCCATCAACCTCTCGTTCGTCTTTATCAACGCTTCTATCCTGTCTTCTTTCTTCTCTACTTCCACTATTCTCTCTACGACTTTCTCTTTACCTATCTTCTCTTCTTTCTCTCTTTTTTCGCTTCTTGTCATCTCCTCTACTATTTCTCTCAATTCTGCCATTGACTTGCTTAATTCTTTTATCGTTTCCTCGCTTTCTTTCTGCTCCTCTTCCTCTACTGCTCCTGCTTTCATTTGGCTTTGTATCTCTTCTCTTATCGTTTCTTTCAACTCTTTGAGCATTTCTTCGTTAGCAACCGTCGCAACAACTTCTTTTTCCGCTACTCTTTCTTCTTGCTGTTGCTTACCCAACTTCTCTACTAATCTTTCTATTACCTCTTCGCTTACTCCTTCTTTCTCTTTCGGCTGTTCAGAGATTTTCTGCATCATCTGCAACATCATCTCTTCATTATGTCTGCACGTTTCCTTATTCTCTTCCGTTAACTGTCTTATCCTCTCCTCATTCTGTTCGTTCTGCTCTATCAGTCTTTGGACTAGTTCATCGTTAGCGGACGCTTGTTGCGGCAAGTATTGCTGTACGTTCGGCAACATTGCAGATACCGCGTCGTTTATCATGCATCGCATATCTTCTATTCCCACTGCAGGTTGCGCGCTGTATCCGTAATTCTGTCCTTGCATATTCCCGTTGCCGTTCATGCGCATAAACATCATCTCTTCTCTGTTTCTAGCGTACTCTTCCTTCGCGTCTTCGAGTTCCTTTACAGACTTCTTGTAGCCTTTCTTCTCTATTAACATAAATACAAGAGATAATACCGCTACGCCCATCAGTACTCCCGCTATTATCGTCCAATTGGTCATGCTTAGTCCGAACAAACCTGTTCCGCCCGTTACGTAATACGTCTTGTATTTGCTCTCTACCGTCTTCCTATTCTCTTTCTTCTTACTTGCGTATCCTATCCCTTTTGCCGTAAACATCAAGATTAAGACTATACTTACTCCGCTTGCTATTACCTGCCACCAATTCTTCAATATTTCTATTACTTTATCGAAGTCTACGCTGCCTATCGGATTATTCCCTTCTCCGTTATTATCTCCGCTTCCTATTCCTCCTATCCCGCTTCCGTCGCCTCCTGCGTTATCCTTTACTTCAAACTCTTTCTCTTCCGTCGCCGTCGCTTCCGCCAATACCTCGCCGTCTTCCCCTATAAACTCATAGTTGCTTCCGTACTCGCCTTTTATTATTGCCTGTACTTTATACCTCTTTCCTACTTCCAACGTCGCTCCGTCTTCTAGTCTGTTCCCGTTCTCGTCATAATATATATAACCTATTACTTCTACGTACTTACCTTCCGGGTCAGATAATACTGGTATGTTTCCGCTTGTATTCCATACCGCGCTTATCTGTCTTTTGTCTATCCTAAATCCAGTCTGCATACTATTGAGTATATAATTTCTCTTATCTTCTTCGCTCAACTCCACGCTCAATATATAGTCTCCGCTGTCCTTAGGCGCGCCCTCCAATTTATTCCCCGCGTTTACCTCGTTACCTCTGTAATACATAAGTATAAGTTTCCCTGCGTCATAGTTGTCGCTCGATATCTCTATCTCTATACCATGCTCTTTTCCGTCATACGTGTACGGACTTCCTTTTAGCGTCCACTCTATCTCCGCCGCTACTATCTCGTATTGTATCTCGCTTACCGCCAACTCGTATCCGTCTGCGTATTCTGGGGCTATCTCAAACCTTACTACGTACTCTCCCGCGTCTATCGGCAACCCCTGTATTTCCTCTCCGCTTCTCCTGTCATAGTACTTCGCTATTATATTCTCCGTTCCGCTCACGACCTTCCACTCGTTTCCGTGTCCCTGTCCGTCATAAACAAACGTCTTGCGCTCCATCTCTATCAGCACTTCTTCGTTTGTCGAGCCTACGGTAAACCTGTTCCTACCGCTGTTCTCGCTTATATCATATTTATCTACCCATTTATCCGCAAGTATCGCCACCGCCCAGTATCTGTCCGTCTGCTCCGGCACTACTTCTATATCGTCCAAACTCATAGCCTCCCCTGCCGGCGCCCCGTTTGCGTCTTTGTAATATACGTATCCTTGCAGTTTATTCTCCATCTCCTCGCTAACCGCCCGGTATCTGAACGTCCTTCCGTTCCTATCCGTCTTCGTCAGCGTTCTGCTCCAATCCAACTCCAATACCCCTTTTACTATCTCCCACTCCAAACTCCATTCTATTTCTCCTATATACGTTTCAATCTGACCGGGTATCGGCATTATATAGTTTCTCTTCTTTTCTTCGTCTACTATATTCACTCTCTCCGCTTCAGCAGTATACTTGCCTATATTCGTCCCGCTGTTTCCGCTGTACTCTATCTCCAATCCATTAGGCAGTCCTGTTAGGGCTACGCTATGTCTTTTTTCGTTAAACGCATACGCTCCCTTATACTCCCACTTCACTTCGCTTAGATCGAACTTCGCTTTGTTTATCCTCCACCTAAGTTCAAATTCGTCCTTGACTATTGTTATACTCGTGTTCCCGCCTTTCGCCTTTATACTAAACCTCGCCGTATAGTACGACCCATCCGCGTTGCTTTCGCTTCCGCTCTCTTCTCCGCCTACGTACTCGTACTCTATGCTCTCGCTGACGTCCGAACTCAATCTCGTTATATCCACCTTAAACGTATACTTTTCCCCGTTGTAATTTACGTTGTATACCCCCTCCGAGTCCTTCTCTCCTATTTCTATAAACTCGTCGCTTATTCCGTGATTCGCGTACGTCCATACTATATCTTCGTCTTTCAAATCTATCCTCTTGTTCGTTACGTCGAATCCGTTTACAAAACTCATCGTATAGTTCCCGTTTATCTCTACTCCTTCCGCCAGTCTGAGTATACACTCATACTCTCCTTGCTCGGCAAGTCTTGGCAGCGTTACCTGCGCTACCTTCTTCTTTTCTTCCGTTATCTTAGTCGTTATCTGACTCAATATCTTTGTTTCTTCCGTACTTCCCCTCTTGCGGTAATATCCTTCTATCCTTATCTTTGCTATATCCCCCTCGTAACACTCCGCCAATTCCACTTCGTATACCTTTGCCGTATATACTTCCGTACTCCACTGCATCCCCGTATACGCTCTTATATCTCTCTTCCCTACTTCGATAGCCAACGTCTTCAATGCGGTACTTCCGTCGCTCCACTCCATATACTCCGTATTCTTCAATCTTACGCTTACCGTATACTCTCCCGCGTTGACTACGCTTACGCCGTTCTTGCCGGCGTCTTCTCCGGCAGGTATAATCTCCAACGCTCCTCCGTTGCTTACCTCTACTTCTATCTTATCTGCGTCATAGTTCTCTACCGCGTAATACTGTTTCTCCCCTCTGTATACCGCAGAACTTACGTCCGCCGCCCACATCAGCGGCGATAACTGATACTTCAACACGTATACGTATTTCTTCTCTTCCTCGCTTCCGTCGCTCCATATCTCTCCGTCCTTTGGCTTAACCGTTACTACGTACTTACCTACTTGATTTGCTTTGAAGGTAAGCAACGCGTTGGTTAGAGTAAACTCCGTAGTAATATCTTTGCCGTCCATATCTGTCGCTTTGATGTTTATATTTGTCTTTGATACGTCAATGTTTTCTAATTCAAACGTTGCCGTTGCGGATTGATCGTAATATTTCTTTGCTTCCCCTTTCGTCTTTGGGTTAGACGCGCTTGCCGATTTTGCAACTTTTGTCAAATTAAGATGGAATGCCGGACGAACTCCGTGTTTTTCCTTTGATAACTTGCTATTATCTTCCAATCCGTCTCCTGTGAGCGTTTCCGCGCCAGAGTATTGCCTATAAATCGATCTCAACCAAGTACGCGAAGAATCCGACCCGTTGTCATTACCTCTTTGAGTAGCAGACGTCTTCCATAATCCACGCAGATCGCTTGTGGCATCCTTCTCTCTAAAACCCGTCTCCGCCATCGCCGGCAACCAAATTTTGTCATATTTCCAATCGGAATATCCCTTTTTAGATTGATAGTCGTAAGCCGAACCAGTCAAATTCGTCATTGTAGTCGCATACGCATCTCCCGGAAAATTATAAGTATAATTTGTTCCGTTAAAAAAATTACACTCTCTCGCTGATAAATATTCTTGCCACGCTACGTTTTCGGGGGTGTCAATATATGACGTTATTGAACCGTTAAAATCTGAAGAATTATCCATTGTATAAATTGCAAAAGGATTATCCGCTGTCGGTTGTACAGTTATGGGATCGTCGCCGTTTCTAGAAGAATAATAAGTTCCGCCGTTATTTAGAGCCACCGCTCTTATCATACTCGTTCCGTACATATTCGCAGGATAATCTCCGTCATAATTATCCTCATACAAATTATACTGCGATATATTATAGTCTTGCGGCAATTGCTTTGACTCGGCCAACCACAGAGTTAGTATCGTTTCCTCACTCCTGTTTTTGGACAAATATACTACGTTCCATTTTAATTTGCCGATTGTAACTATTATTTCTTTACCCGAATTAACGCTATATCCGCGGAAATCGTCTCCGTCCTTATTCCCTGAACTCTCAACGTTATCAATAGTAGCATTTTCTATCCCTGTAATTCTATGATATAATTTTGTCAAAACGTCGCCGTCAAAAATCGTAGATTTACCTTCATAACCGTCCAAAAGCAATTCGCCTACGTCAGGATGTGATGCAACGTCAAAAATAGCATTTGCCGATTTCTTCGTAATAAATAAACTCATTACACCTGCAAAACACAAACAAATTATCATTGATAAAGTTATAAAACAATAGACAGTCTTATTCTGCTTCCTAATATCCATTACTACCCCATTTTTATATACGGTCAGGAAAGGTGTACTTTTCCTGACCGCGAGATATTGCCAAATGATTTTCATTATTGTATACTTATAGTGAAAAATTGCTCGATTTTTGAGCAATTTATAAGAAAATCTATTAGTCAGGAAAAGTACACTTTTTTTGGAATTGTGTAAATTTTTTAATAAAAATAGAATAGATTGACTAAAATGTAAAGGTTAACGTTTGCGAAAAAGATTTCTCATCAGTTGCGTTAATGAATAAGAGTCTTCTTTCGAAGACTCTTATTCAGTTTAACCTTTAGAGGTGGGTTAAACTATGGATATATTAAATTGTCTTTTTGTAAAAATGCCTTTCAACATTTTTTACAGTTAGTATTATACAATGTACTTAGAATAATATCAACCGTTTTCGACAACATTTTCAAATTTTCGAAATTATTTTTTTCATGCTGATTTGTTACAGATGCAGTTGCTAAAATTATCGACTCTGAACTGTCCGACAGCCTAAATCAACAGCGCCATAAGCGGCAGAGTCGCAATAGACGTCATTGTTCCCAAAAGCGCCATATTTGCCGCAACGTCCTGCCCCTCGCCCAATATTTCCGCATAATTCTGTACTACGGCGGCGACAGGACAAGCGCACATTATGAACATACAACTTTTGAGTTCTGCGTCTACTCTAAGCAACGTCAATATTGCAAGAACAAACAACGGAAATATCAACTGATTTATCGCAACGGCAAAATATTGCATCCAATTTGTAAACAAATCTTTGAATTTTACAGTAGCAAGTCGCATACCCATAACTATCATACAAAGAGGCGTAGTCATTTTGCCGAGTATGGAAATCATATTTTCTATTTGTCCGAGCAATTCCCCGTTTTCAAATCCGATCTTAAAGCCGGTAAAGAAAAACGGCAAAGAAATAGCGATTGAAATTGTGGCGGGATTTATCAATATTTTTTTTACGCTAATATACTTTCTATCGCGAGTAATTATCGCAGATACCAAAGTCCATCCCAAAAGGCTCATCGAAAGAAAATACATCATAGAATACGCCGCCACGTTAGGCGAATTGGGGAATATGGCTTCCAAAAGCGGTACGCCTAAAAACGAACAGTTGGAAAGCGTCGTCGCAACGGTAGTGATTCGGTACTTAATATCGTCTTGTTTCTTTCTGAATATAAGATAGAATATACCTATAAATATCAACTGAACGGCAGTTATAATAGCCAAGAATATAAGTAAATTTATTCCGAGTTGCTTTGTAAAATCCGCTTTATTAAAAGAATACAGCGTAAGAGCGGGTTGACATACAAACATTAACAGTTTAGAAAAAGCCGAAATACTGTCCGTTTTTACAAACTTCGTCTTTATCAAAATAAAACCGGGAACGGCGTAAGCCAACATTATCCCCACCATTATCAATGTCGTTTTGAATTCTTGCATTATTTTCTCCGATTTAGATTATACAACTTCTATCTTAAATGTCAACTGTATAACGCTCATGCGCTCATAAATCTTTCATTTGTTTCATTATTTCCATAATAAGATATTTCTGCGCGTTTGTAAGATTGTCGTATCTCGCTATCAATTCATCGTGTTCATCGCTAAGCGCCGAACCGTGCATATCCTCGTTAATACCCAAAATGAAATCCGCCGACACCATATAAAATTTGCTCAAAGCAATTATTCCCTCGCATGTAGGTTTTGCGGTTCCCATCTCCCACTGACACACCGTCGCCTGTCCTACCCCGAGTTTGCTTGCCAATTCGCTTTGACTTAATTTGCTAGTTTTTCTCAATGTTTTTAGTATATCTTTTACTTCCATATCGCAAGTATATCACAACTTAAAAAATTATAAAAGCGATTTTATTTATAAATTTTATCGTTTTTATGATAATTTTCGCACATTTATCGAAAATAACGTATTTTTCGACTGTCCGTTACATTGAAAGAAATATTGCGACATAATAAAATGTAGATAAGTAAATAAATTTGTGGAGGAACAATATGAAAAAGATTAAACTCATGGTCATCGACGACAACGAAGAGTTTATCGCCAATGTCAAAGAAAGTTATTTCGGCGACGAAGAAGTAGAAGTTATCGGAAGCGCGCAAGACGGTTTGGACGCTATACATAAAATCGAAACCTTTAATCCCGACGTGGTAATTCTCGACCTGATTATGCCCGAAGTCGACGGATTCGGCGTGCTTGCTAATATAGATTACAGCAAAATGACGAAGAAACCCAACTTTATAATCGCGTCGCAACTTATAGGAGAAAACTTTATAAATAAAGCGATTACTCTCGGAGCAAGTTATTATCTCGTCAAGCCGGTAAATATGCAGATGCTCAAAGACAGAGTTAAAGAATTCGGAGGTCTTCCCGTAGTAAACAAACCTACGGAACTCGACGACCGTCTTATACAGCAAGCGGTAAAACGTTCCCAACGCAATCTTGACGAAAAACTTGCCAATATATTTATTTCCGTCGGTATCCCCGCTCATATCAAAGGATACCAGTTTTTAAGAGAAGCGATAAAAATGGCTATTGACAGTCCGGAAATCATAAACAGCATTACCAAAAAACTCTATCCGTCGATAGCGGACAAGTTTGCCACTTCCCCCTCCAAAGTCGAAAGAGCCATACGCCACGCAATAGAAGTCGCATGGAACAGAGGTAAGATTGAAAACATAAACAATATTTTCGGAATAAAAATTTACACTGCCAACGATAAACCCACAAACGGAGAATTCATCGCCCTTCTCGCAGATAAAATGATTATGGAAGGCGCTTAAACTACTAAGTCTTTTACAACCCCAATACACCCTGAAAATCGGCAGATTCCGCAAGGAATTTGTCGATTTACGTTACGCCTTTATTTATCTGTACTTATTATATATTATACTATTAAAATTCCTTATTTTTTCGTCTGCTGAAAAACGCCTATAAGATATTAAAAAAATACAAATACCGCGCTATATCCGACAAATTTTCTTTACCGTTTTTTTACTTAAAATTTTTTTAATTTTTTTTCGTTAAAAGTGTTTACAAATCTTCTTTTTATGCATATAATACTAAACATTGAATATATACATTTTCTGATGCTTATGGAGGGATATATGGGAAAATATGTTAAGTGTCCGAGATGCGAACTCAACTGGATTCTCGAAGAGAACGAATATTGCGACGTATGTAAGGCTGAACTCGGTGTCGAAGGCTTTACTTTACTCGAAGATGAAGACGAGGAAATGCTCTGCCCCGTATGCGGCGTAAATTATATAGAACACGGCGAAAGAATGTGCGCTGAGTGTAAAAGCAAACAAAAAGACGGCGTTAGTTTCGAAACCGATTCTCCTGCCGCTACCGACGAACAAAGCGATGTAGAAGTAATTTCTTTTGACGAACTCGAACAAGAAGAGTCCGACGATAAGTTTGATATCTACGACGACTCTTTCGACGATCCCGACGGTTTTGCCGACAGCGATTTCGACAAAGAAGAATTCGATAGCGAAGAAGAGGAAGAAGAAGTTGAAGAAACGTCCGAAGACGACGAATTCGAAGACGATTTCAACTATGATATCGACGGCGTAGATACCTCTGACCTCGACGACGAGGAAGAAGAGGACGAAGACGAAGAAGATATCTAACACTCGACTTCCAATCAAAGTATTTGACATATCATCACACTGTTTGATATAATATACCAAAATCCAACTGATTAGCGGTTCCCCGCTCTTCAGCCATAAATAACGGATATTCCCATTAGTAGAATATCCTCATAAAAAGGAAGCGTATCGAAGCGGTCATAACGAGGTGGTCTTGAAAGGAAAAAGTCCCCGAAAGGTTACGCTTTGAAAATTGTTCTACGAACGATTTTTGACCACTTACAAACTTCCCTAAAATGCCAGATTTGTGTCGATATAAAATTGACAGTTAGCAACAAATCGGCAACGCCGAGGCAGTCAACAAAATCTATAAACTGCCCGAAATTTCGTAGAAACGTGCGAAAATATCTACGAAATGCTCTCCTAAATTTTCGCAACAAAATCTTAATAATTCATACGGAAGCGTATCGAAGTGGTCATAACGAGGTGCTCTTGAAAAGCATTTGGGTGCAAGCCCACAGGGGTTCGAATCCCTTCGCTTCCGCCAAAACGAGCCTAAAACGAACCAGTTTTAGGCTCTACTATATATCTTTGTATTGCCCCCATAGAAAGATTTAGTCACAATTAGTTTACTGAGGTTAATATGAAATCATATAAATGCATAAAGAAAAAATTGGTAAAACTTCAAAAAACAAATAGCCGAACAGATGTGTTTTTAAGTGGCTGGTTTTTTAAAGTGGTATTTTGTTTTATTGTATTTGGAAGTTATGTAGCAATCGTAACTTATGCCATGCCAAATTTTGAAAATTCTATTATAGGTAATGAAAGTTGGTCTATTGCACTTATTGCCTTACCTGTCGCTTTATTTGGTATATATATTTCAGTTTTGCTTCCTTTAAAGAAAGAAATGAACAATAAAGTACTAGGAGTACCAATAAGAAAAATACATAAAAGTGTTCCTAGCGTTACGGATTACCGCAGTAGCGCTTGGATATTTATTTTTTTCAATACGGATCTGTAGATTTATTATTTTATCAAACAAGACTATAAAAATATGATTGCTATAGCAATATATTTATCTTTATGTTTCATCTATTTGATTTTTTATGCAATCTGGCTCTATTCGATCGATCCAATTGGTTATTATTGCAAAAGCATGATAAGATTAAGAATCAAAAAAACAGATTTCGTTAAAATTCTTGAAAATACATCTCTTGCAACAATTTCAAGTTTAAGTCAAGAACAAATTGAAAAAGTTGACAATTATATTATTACAACCTATGCGAAAGAACTTAAAACTATAGATATGTTGTTTTTAGAAATGCTATGCAAAGGAAATGCAGCACAAGCCAAACAAGTTTTATGCTACATTATAAATGATTTGGAGAATTCGAAATTTTCAGAGTTAAATATTATCATAACTAATAAAATTGTGCAACGATGCTTAGACATAATTGATGAACTAATAAAACGAGAGGAATTTTTATTTTTATTTAATTTAATCTCGTCAATGTTGCAAATTTTAAACATATATTTTGCCTACTCAATGGCAAATCTAACAAAGTATATTTCTATTGTTAGCAAAAACACACCTGTTATTGGTAAAAATATATTAGAATTTAATATAGATTGTCAACCTCTCTTACTAAAGCATTTGTTATATTACAATATGCTTTCCCGCACTAATAAGAATCTTGCGGATATTTCTAACAAAGTACAATCACTGGAAAATTCCTTAAAGCTTTTTGCTTCCTATTGCATTAAAACTAATGCCATTGAAGAAATAGAAACTTATTTAAAACAATATAATGAGACCATACGCAATTTTATCACTATTTTTCAAGAAATTGATAAAACTGCTAATAGATAAATATAATATAGTCGTTATTATAAATTAATCTTGCCTCTTAGTTATAAATGCTTCAATTATTGGTTGCATATTATTCTTTCCAAACCCCAATTCCGCTTTCTTACCATATAAAATATTGTTAAAGATATACCCCATATCCTTCAATAAGTTACCATCAAAAACATATTCTTCTTCATTAAGATTATAATCAACTTTCATAAAAGTTAAATACTCTTTCTTAATATAAGGTGATCTTTCCACTGATGGAATATTAATATGCTCTAACTCGAAAGAAACATAAACTGTCATAAAATAAACTTCAATTATATCTTCTTCAATGATTCGTTTTGCCGTTTCATTAATTTTTCTATAAAAAATTGTTTTAATATCTGATGTGAACGAATCTAGTGTAAATGTTTTGTCAGAATATACAGTCATTATTGTTGGCATTAACTCGGTGTTCTGCTGTATCGCATGCATAAAAACAAACTTCTTAAAATAATCATTGTCCGAATTTTGAATTTTGCATATATCAAATCCACTTAGAGGGCTTCGCAATAGCGGCCCTCCTCCTGGAAACATAGTTATAGTCTGGGATTTATCGAACTTCTTTTTTTGAGGATAATACACATAGTCGTTTATCAAAAGAATATCATCAATAATGAAAAAACGCTTTATTTCTTCAATTTTTAGTATCAACTCATCACACAAATCACATTTTTCATCTGTTTCTTTGTACATACCCAAAAGGAAACTATGCATAGTATTAATGCCGTCTATTATTTTCAAAAATATGTTTTCATTGTTATTTTTTTCGTAAAAAGAAAATTTTGCTGAAAAGAATACCTGTACTGGATCTAATTGAGAAAATAAATCTTCGAACTTATGTATAAGTGTAATTAGTGGGACATCGTTTTCAACATAGAATTTTTGCGAATCAACACTAAAACCTATGTTAGCAAAATAAATAGATATATTAATCTGTTTTACTAACGGAAATGGTTCTTCTTTGATCGTTTGATTTCTTTTTTCAACAAACCATTTACAATCACTTAAATATGTTTGTCTATATTTTTCATATAAAGATTTATATTTTGTATGTGCTATTGATTTTTGTAATACAAATGTTATACTTCTAAATTCAGAGAAGAAATTGTCTAAACAAGAAATATTATTAAAGAAATCATTTTCCTTGTCAAATCGTCTTAAATTTAGTAATGCACTATAATATTTCTGAAAAGCCCCATACATTATATTTACCATAATATATTTATCCTTAATCATCTGCAAATTTAGCTTCAAACACTAGATTATATTAAGTCTAGTAAAGCATCCAAATACTTGTAATCTATTTCATTGTCATCATTTATTAAGTACGGTATTTGAATTATTTTGCCATCAACCGATTCTTTGATTTTATGATTGCCACGTTGAAATATATTAGCAACTACCACTTTTGCACCTTGAACAGTTCTCAACTTCCATTCAATATCCTTGCAATATCTATCATTATCTTTAATAAAGTTATCCCAGTGCTTAAAATCAAAATAAATATTATTAATTTTAAAATCAAAAGCCTCATACTGCTGATAATTGTCCAACTCCTCCAAATCGCAACCACATGCCTTTGAAATTATATATCTTCCTACAGCCTCGCCGAGCGCACCTTTATAAATTTGCTTATACAAAGATTCCGACATCACATAGATTCCGCGCTCAAAATTAGTGGCGTATCCATTTCTTGCAAAATATTCCCTTAACTCCGGAATACTCATAAGCCTTATTAGTTCACTACCCTCTGCTGACACTTGAGTCTTTTCATATGTATTGTTGACCGTGAAATTCACAAACTCATAATTATTATTAAATCTATATGCATACCCATAGACAGGCGTATCAAACTTAAAATACAAAAATGCATATTTATCCGGAATGTTATTAGCTGTTGGATGTTTTAATACAAAATTCCGCAATTCCTGCCATTCGCTAACGTTCTCTTTAGATTTCCTAACCTCCTTTGACATTTTTGTTAGAAAACCATAAGCTTTCTTATTCCTAAGCGTATAATGATCGAATACTATACGCTCATCATGTACTGGTTGTTCCAACAATACCCTAAACTCTTTATTAAAAATCTTCTTGCCATCGGTTAAATCGTCTTTAATAAGATTTAAACGATTAAGAATTTCTTGGTCGTAAAAAATATAAATGTTTTTGTTCTTATTTTGACATCTACATATTCTACCTACAGCTTGAATTGTTAACTGAGCAGTATGTAATAATATGTCTTCATTCCTTCTATATGAAGACGTTGTCCTATCTCCATAAAACGTTTTTCTAAAACCAGATTCGATATTTATTTTTCTTTGATCAAATGATATATAATTCTTCTTATACAAGTATTCCTGTTGAAATAAATATTTGCACAAATTATTTACTCTGTTCTCCAAATCATAGGATAACATTTGCACCAAATTAGTTGGAGTTAAAAGGTATATCGCATCAAAATCTTTTTCCAATCTATCTTTGTTGTTGATAATGACGTTTGATTTTATGCTCTCAATATCTGGAATCTTATATTGGATATTCTGTCCATTGCCCATAGTCCTATATGTGCTTAATACAAATACCTTTTTACCTTCGGCCAACTCTTCATTTATCTTCGCAAATTCTTCCTCAAAGTTATCGCTCCTCACAATATGGATTATAGGCGCATTCTCATAACCATTTTGCTTAATAAGATCGCTTATTGCCCTCTCTAAAAAATCCTTATTTAAGAACTGATGTCTGTCTGTCTTATCTTGAGTTTTGGGAAACGAATTTAAGAATGCCAGAAATGAATATATGTCTCTACTTGCCGCAACATGAGTATACAATTTTAGAAGTTTACAAATAATATAAGAATGATAATGCTCTGTATCATTTTCAAGATAATTTAAATAATATTCTCTATTCTTTTCATCAAAAATAGATGTGATAACTTGAATGCAATTTTCTTTATCTGAAAAGACTTTATCAGCATCTATAGGATTCGCATGAATACTAATATCATTCTCCTCATAAGTTTGCTGCTCATTCAAAAACTCCTGCTCTAACCTAGCATAATCACTATCTAAAATTGAATAAAAGTCATCCTGTAAGATTTTTTTGAAATAATCAATATCATAATTGCCAATAACAGTCTCTATCGATGCTGTCGCCGAAATTCCAACTACTCTAGATTTTACACATAGCTTAGCAATTATAGCTTCAGGAGTTGTATCAAATTTAAATGCATGGCATTTGGTTTGCAAATCGTGTTCATAATCATCCTCTAGTTCGGTATATTCAAAGCCTTTGTTCATAAACTCAAACTCTGGTTCCATATGCGAATCTAGTTTCATATTGGCATTTTTATCAATAATACGATCTAAGAGATATTGTCTATATTCATCGGCAACATTAAACGCTGACAATATAGTCAATGCAGACTCTTCAAATGAATATTTAATTTTATATCCCTTTAGAGATTGATTCTTATAGTCTGTGTAATTCTTTGATATGTAGGCCGACTTATTTATAAAACTACTTATGGCAAATTTCACGTCAAGCAAAATTTGGTCAAGCCTCTCTTTCTCTTGACCTTTATAACTTTTTGCAACTGCGAGTAATGAATTAACATTTTCATCCTTGTCATATATAGCTTTCAACACTCTTTTGGATTTGTCGCTAAATATATTCAAAGATTTACCATCATCAAAAATAAATGCCTTCTTTTCTTCAAAGCCTTTACTTTTTACTAAAAATTGCAGCTGATAATCCTCATAAACCTGTTGAAATTTATTTTTAAGTTCTTCTATAAGTGTTTTTATATCTACCCACTCTTCTTTTTCGATTTTCCCTTTTCTATAATCACTAAGTTTCATTAGTGTAACGGGAAATGAAAGATTTGTTAAAGAATAATAGATATTTAGAAATAGTGCAAAAATATCAATATCAAATTTTAACCCGTCGTCAATGATTTGATCCAATAGCGTTTCTTTCGTTGTATCAAATTCATCAATAAATGTAACACTATTTTCAGTTAATGTTTCGTTATTATATATATAAAATGGCATTCTAGAAAAAGTGTCAATTGGGCTAAAGAATTTCTTCGTACTTGACAATACTACTTTAATATTCTCTTCCTTCAGTTTGCATGCAGGATAAAGCTCTGCAAGCCATTTGTTATTTCTTAAAAACTTATCTTTTTCATATACTGTTTGATTATAAAAGAATGTCTTTTTAATAAATTGTCTAAATTTAACTTCGGTATCCTTTTCAATCTTTTGCTCATAAGACTGAATCAATCTTTTATTCTTCACATATTCTTGATTGAAATCTTTAGCTTTCCTAAGTTTTTCATTATCTTCTCTAAATTTATAAAGCGTTTCAATATCCAAGTTAAGATTCTTATATTCTTCCGCATTCAAAACTTCAGGATTCGTAATTTGCGTTAACTTCCATTTTTCAGTTACCGACTCCCAATATGGCTTTAGATACAAACAATATTTATCATAATTATCTCCCAACAATTTTTTTAATCGTTTTTCTGGAAGATTCTTCTTTAGATTTGTTACAAAATAAACACGTTTAAGCGATCGAAAATTGCCATTTATAAATTTCTCTATAAATTTTATTACACTTGTCGTCTTGCCAAAACCAGTTGGCAAATCTAATAACATTAATCCATTATCTTTTTGATTTACATAATTCTCTATACTCTTTAGCATATTATTCCCTAAATAATCTCGTGTAAATATTATTCCTATAATGATTTAAATTTTTGTTATAGATTTAATTTCATGCCACTATTAATGACTATATACGTACATATTTCAAGTACTTTACTGCCATTCTTGTCAATACAATCATTAATTCTAAATCAAAGCGCATTATTGCATGAAAAATGCTTCACTTGATAAATCCGACCATCTCAATTGCTCTACAGTCTTGATCCGCGGTACTCTTCTAACTGCTTTGATAGGTGCAACTCTCTTCACTCCTTTAACGGGCAGAACTCTGCTAACAGGTTTTATCATACCACCTATTGCTTCTTTAGTGTAGAATACACACTGCCCCTTTAAATCTCGTACCCATCCATTATTAAACCAACCAAACTCAATTCCGTTATACCCGTATATATATTCGTTAAAAAAATAAGCGACAGGTTTTCCATTAAATAAGTAAATTTTTTCATTATCCTCGGAATAAGCTATTGGTCTCCCTTCACGGTTATAGAAAATCATATTATCCTCCTATGCTACCACTTGTACAACGCCATGCACAGTATTAACGATATAATTCAATATCTTGATTTTTTCACCAAACAACTCCAATATATCTTGGTCATCAAACGGCGAAGTTTCAAGCAAATCATTTGTTTCTATGTCTCCGTTTTCGTTAACATAGTTAATAATTGTCTTGACAAATTCTTGCTGTTGCGAATTAAGAACGTTTTCGTTTAAGAATTGCCCAAATTTATCATTTATTGCTTGTTGACTTAATCCAATAAGACTACGTATAAAGACTGCAAGGTTGTCTGTTTTTGTAGTTTTTATATAATCATTCTTAGTGCCTAATTCATTCCAAAGAATTGACTCTAACTCATCTAAATCCTCATGGTTTAACTGTTCAAGATTTCTTATCTTACTTATTACTTTGTTATCACTATGTTCCGCAAGATAGTCTATGACTTTTTCCCTGTATGTACGGATATCAAACACCCCACTTCCAGCTCCTTCAAGAACTATGGTCTCATCAGAAAACTGAGTTAAGTATGTGATAGTTTCACTATCATCAAGGAACTTCATCAATTCGCGAATTTGCTTTCTTAAAGTTTCTATTTTCTCAATTGTGGGTTCTGACCAAAACTGTTCGCTAGATGCTTCTGTTAAGTATTGGGCATTTTCCATTATTTGCGGTATTGACGCCTTAGTTAAGAGATATTTAGCTATTAAACGTACCGCTGCTACATCCTTGCTCGATCGTCCTATAGCACTTGTTACAAGCAAATCCAGTTCAATATTCAACATCTTGCTATCAAATGCCTTGGTATACTGATTTGCATTTTCATCATCATTGACAAGTGTTGCTAAATGCAGTTTTATCTCCTTGACATTTACAGGAGATAAACACTGCCAAATACTCTCATCGGAATACTTATCCAAAAAAGACATCGCCTGCCGCACCGAAATACGCGAGCTGTTACTACGAATTGCCTTAACTTTTTCAAATAACATCGGCTTCAAAGCGTCATAGTATGCCTTGTTGAATGTTATAGCTTGATGTTCAAACCTTTGCAATTCTTGTAGAATATCAAGACGAAGCTCAAATATGCGCTGTGTAATTGAAACAGCAACTTTTCCACTTTGCTGTCTATGCTCTTGTACCGAAAAGTACTCGAAATTATGACACCAATCAAAAATCAAGAATCTAGTTTTATCCTTCTTGGGGCCATAAATATCTGGGCAAAGACGTGTGCCACGACCTATCATTTGCATAAATTTAATATAAGATTTAACTGGTTTGAAAAATACCAAGTTCAACACTTCGGGAACATCTATTCCTGTATCAAGCATGTCTACAGAAACCGCTATTTGAAAATTTGGGTCAGTCTCAAACTTAACAATTAAGTCATCTGCATATGTTTCGTAATTATCAATAAGACGGCAAAAATCTGCTCCCTTTTCTGGATATAATGCGTGAAAACACTCTACTATCATTTGAGCATGTTTATGATTATATGCAAAGATAATAGTCTTGCCAATTTTTTCTCCATTTTCTATTTTTAAACCATCTTGCATAAGTGACTCAAGTACTCTATTGCAAGTCGGCTTGTTATAAACACTTCTAAAAATTTGATTATTAGTTATCTCTGCTTCTGGATCGTCGCCAAAATTCTCTTCAAACTCTTCTTTTTCAGAATCTGATAAATCCTTATATTTAATGCCTCTTTCCAAAATAGTGGTAGTGCGTTTAAGTGGTTCATCATAATCTACCAAATACCCATCGTGTACCGCCTCTGGTAAATCGTAGGCGAAATTTGGAATACCACTTTCACAACCAAATATTCCATATGTATTTGCATCTACTTGGTCACGTGGAGTTGCAGTTAACCCTATAAGTAAACTGTCATAGTACGAAAAAATCGAACTATACTTTTTGAAAATAGATCTATGAGCCTCGTCGATAATAATCAAGTCAAATCGCCCTGTGGTGAATGTCTTTTCATCTCCATCAATGCAATTTATCATGGTTTGATAAGTTGAGAACATTAGGCGTGCGTTCAAATCTTTATCTTCACATCCAGAAAGTTCACATACACTCATATGTGGAAGTAGCTTGACAAAGTTCTTCTTTGCTTGACTTACTAGAGCTGTTCTATCTGCTAAGAAAAGCACATTCTTTATCCATTTATTCCGAGCCAATACATCCACAAGCGAAATAGCTACTCTCGTCTTGCCTGTTCCAGTTGCCATTACTAATAATCCTTTCCGATTATTAGCATTAAAGTGCTCACATATACTTGTAATAGCCATTTTTTGATATGGACGGTTGGTTATTTCATCATTGATCTTTAAGTCAGTAATCTTACCACGATTCCTACGCTGAATAAGCAATTCAAGTTCTGACAAAGTGTGGTATGCCATTAATTCTCTGTCAGGATAAATTCCATCAATGACTTTGATAGAATATCCATTGGTATAGTAAAGCACAGGCACATATCCGTACTTAGCTTTCATACATTCACCATAAAGACATACTTGGTGTCTACCTTTCTCCGGAGACACACTCGTCTTTTTGGCCTCAACGATAGCTAAAGGTTTTCCATCGCGTCCGTAAAGCACATAATCGCAAAATCCTTCACCTGAACCATTTGGCATACCTATAACCTTAATTTCAACCCCCGCCTTGCCAGGGACACACACATCCTCTTGATCGCAAACTTCCCAGCCAGCTTCCTTTAGATACAAATCTATGAGTAATTTTCGCGTATTAGCTTCACTCATATATGCCGGGCGTTGTGCATTAAACGCAGATTCCTTTTTTATTCCATCGTTAAATGTTTCTTCTGCTGCGCCATGGACCTCTACCGTTTCAACCTTGATAGGTTTCTCTTCGGTTTTCTTTTCTATAAGTGACTTATCAAAATCAGGATAGTCAACACATAATCCAAGCAAGACAAGAATTTCGCCTACAAAGAAATGCAGGTTTTCCAACCCAAGTAATGCTTCTGTAGTCTTAATTTTATTATTGTGCGCAGCATTATTTCCGAGAATACGAATAAAATGCAAGGAGTCCTTTATGACTTCATCGTTAATAAAATTTGATATCTCATAACTGTCAATAAGCTCAAAAAGGCTCGCACGTATTGGCAACGATCCAACTTTTGCTTTATAAATATATTTAATAACGAATTCAAGTGCATTACGTGCAGAAATAGCAGATAGAATAGGCTTTGACAATGCAAAAGCCTCGGCATCTTCGCAATATTCAGCAAGCTCCGCAAACTGTGGATATTCTTTAAGAAACGAAAAGTTTGTCATTCGACCTCCTAATTTATTTATTATAACATATTTTTCTTGTTATTTCTACCCTTCGGAACATATTAATCAAAAAATTACTTCTTTCAATTAGAACTTTTGATTTATCGGTCTGTTCAACAAAGCGAGAGAACTCTTTTTGCTTGCTTTTG
>CAJUBA010000008.1 GCA_910584635.1 uncultured Christensenella sp.
AGTCAGTAAATGTATACTTATTTTGGAACTGTGTAAAAGCACGAATAATATCTATAAACGGAGAAAAATCTATATAAAATAGACGGAAAAAGTAATTGCGGGGAATAAGTAATTTTTGATATGTATTGACATTTGGGATGCAAAACGCGATATATATTGACATTTTGCGAATAAATAACCAAAAAATTTGGTTAAACGTGTAAAAATTCGTTAAAAAAAGAAGGAAAATAGTGGAAAATCGCAAAACATATCAAAAAAAGGTTGACAATCAGTATGCCAAGTAGTAATATTCGAATCAGTTGTTTTTTCAAGCCGTATGTAGTACGGTCGGCTAAAAAGAACAAAAGTATATGGGAATAATTCGAAATTTGATAAGGGAAATTGGGAAGTTTATTTTGTTTTTGTGAAGGAGTTTTCTTTATGAATACGAAGTGTAAATCAAATAGAATTATTTGTATAGTTTTAGTAGCGGCGATTTTTGCCTTTTTGGCAGTAGGCGCTTGGATTTCATATCCTGCTTTTATAGGAGAATCCGATGGATTAAAAGATGTTACCATATCTAAAACAAACGTAGTTAAAATTTACAGTGAAAATGTTTACGTCGTAGCGTCATCGCCGGAGAAAGGCGCCGCTTACGCCGAAAAACTCGGTATTCCGACCACCAAATATAATTTTGTCAACAGCGACAGTATTTTGAGAGTGGAAGACGGAGTTTGGAAAGGTATGGCAGCAACCGACATTATCAATAAGTTTGCTCATTTGCTTTTGCCCAACAATATTACGTCCATCGACGTAAGCGCGGTTGAGAAATATACGGGTATTACTTCGGTTAACTGGCTTTCCGTTACTGCTGACGAAGGCAGTAATCTCACGTCAATTATCGGAGCGACTTCGTCGGTGTCTGCGTTCAGCAGAGGCTTTTTGGAAATAGTAGATTTAACAAAGGCAATGAAATTGACTTCGATTCCCGCTTATACTTTCCAAGCGTGCGACAGATTGCAGGATTTTGCTCTTCCCGACAGCGTTACGTCAATAGGGGAGCAGGCGATTGTATCCGCAACGTTAAATCATATCAGTTTGCCGGCGGGACTCGGCTCGGACGGAGGCGGTCTTAGTTGGTCGGCTTTTAATACAAGCGTAAAAATTGTGGATATAGAATTGCCGTCAAACGCAAACGCAGGTTTTGTAGACAAAATCAAAAATATGTCTTCTATATGCGATACATACTTGAACGTGTATATAAAAGGTTCGGGGCGTTCTTGGTTGGCGCGTACGGTAGACGGATTCGTATTTTGTAAAAACGTTTTCCGAACGTCTTCTTTGGCAACGGGATTGACTGCTAACGAGAATTACGAAATCGGCAAATGGTATTTGGTTGGATACCACGGACCGGAAAGCGGCGGCGATACGCTCAACGCTTCGGATACGTATATGATGACATTGCCTAAAGAGGTGGATCTTGCAAAAAATTCCGACAACCGTTTAGGTCAATTTGACTTTATAGATTGCGCAGGCAATCAAGTACAAAACGGTTTCAGCGAATTTACAACGCAAACTCAATTGGGAAGCAACGTGGCGGTAAACGGCGCTACGGCGGGCAACGACGCAATAGGCGCCAGAGTTATAGCAGGCATACAAAGCGGCGCAAAATTGAGATACGATATAGGTCAGAAGGTATTTTATTACCGTTGGACGTGGCATACTACAATCCCCGACAACGCAGTAAATATTATCGGCGACAGGGCTTTCCACAACGCGCCTATGATTACTTTTAATTTGGGCAACGTAGAGAAGATAGGAAGTCGCGGAGTTGCATTTTTGGGAAGAGATCGCGGATTGATTTGTTATATGCCGTCCAACAATCCTATGATAGCGAGCGACGGATTTTCTTACATCGCCAACGGCAAGCCGACAAGTACGCTCATGTTTGTCTACCGCAATTATCAGGATTATGACGACTATTATATAAACGCTTCGGCAAACGCGACAGTAGGATTTCAAGGAGCGGCAAATAATATTGCTTCCGGTCAGGGAAAATACTATTCGTATTTGATAAACATCGTTCCCAACATAGCGGAATGGGATAGGGACGCCAACGCTTATAAATACAGAGTCGTGGACGACGCTAAAATGCAACGTTTATATTCGGGTAATTTGGCAAGTTTCAAAGACGGCAATATTTACGACAACGCTTTCAGTTACACGCGTACGGAGTATGACGAGTGGCAATATGACGAGAGTCAAGAGTTCCCGTCTTTGACCGAACATACAGGATACTCTAAGACAAATTGGTTTACGAGTACGGGGTTCGATACAAAATATACCGAAACGCTTATTTGCTCCGCGGATAACAGCAGTAACGTACTTTCGCTTCGCAATGCCGCAAGCAAGGGCGCGGACGTAATAAATATGTATGCGAGAAAAATAGTTTCGGTCGTTTTGGAAAACAAAGTTAGAGAGTACAAAGACAGATCTTTGCAAGCGGATGAAACCGAAATTACGGGAATACCGTCCTCAATAAAAGGCGACTACGAAGTCAATGTTATCAAATACGTAGACAGCAACGGAATAGAGAAGAGTTACGATTCTATAGGTTCGATAATTCAGGAAGCGGGAACTTATACTATTCAAATCCAACCCAACGAGGCTTTCGGACAATGGACGGAAGGCGAAGTGCCTACAATGACGGTTACGGTAAACAAAACGGAGATTGATTTGGGCGATTCGAGCATATTCCGTCTTGGCGTTACGGACGGAGTTAATCAGTATAATTTGCGTCCTGGCAAGGAAGTGGAAGGAGAACAAGGCACTTCGCTTTATAAATATAAAAGTTCTTGGTATACGGAAAAACAAACCGACGATACTTTGGGCGAGTTGATAGAACAAAGAGACGGACTTTGGAACAGTTTTGTCCGCGCAGAAGGCGAGGAGATGAAATTCAGACTTTCGCTTCTTACCGACGTAATCAAAGACGCGCACGATAGCAGTAAAGGCATATTCAATATAATGTTGCCGGGAACCGCAAACAGCGAATCTGGAGAGTATACCGACCAATTTAACGTCGAGTTAACGGAAAAAGCAAAAAACAATTATAAATTTGTCGTAACGAACGATTCGTCCCGTCAATTTTACGGATACGCTAATTCAGACCAATCGATAGCGACAATCAATAAAACTTGGTATATAGTAAAACTCAACAACTGGCTTACTACGCAAGGCAACGAAGGAAACAACGACGCGCCGTCTTATCACATGGCTTCGTCATGGGAATTCGGCACGGTAGACGTACCCAAAGCGCCTACGGTAGCGCTTGGAACGGACGTGCATATCACTTTTAGTTTGGAACTTACTTCTCAGCACATCGTAGGAGGCAGCGGCACTTTGATACTTTCCGCAGACGAGGACGGTAATCCTATTTCAATAGACAAATACGACCGTTATATCAACAGTTCGATGCCCGTAGGAAATTATCGTATAATTTATTCCGTAGATTTCTCAAACGACGATCATACTAAATACGATACTTTCCAACAAAGTTTTACTTTCAAAATATACGATAAAGAATTTGTGTCCGAAGAGACCGCTGCAATCGATCAACTCAAAGGCAAGACCTTTGAATACGATATGAAAGAAGCGACTAATTCTTACAATCAAAATAATGTATTATTTGATTTGGACAAATTGGCTTCTACCGACAAAATAGAAGATATGTTGGGGTTGAACGACGCTACTTTGGGAAATACCCGTCGCGTGGGAATATGGGCGGAGAGATCTTACGACGTATTTTTCGACGGACATTTCACGATAACTTACAATCTAAACCGTATGTGGAACAATACGTATAAGGATTTGGTTGCAATTCAAAAGGATTATCCTATGAATACTCCCGACGTATATACGGTATATTACCAGTTGACTTGTAAAAACCGCAAATCGCTTGTCAATGAAAACGACGACGCGAGAAGACAGTGCTGTTTCTACGTTGTAGTATATAGGACGTTGACTGCGCCGACTATACAGGACGTTGCTTATACGGGATCGGCTATATATCCGACAATAAATTATACTAACGGCGATTTAGCGTTTGAGCAAACGTATTACACGGTATCTTATCCGTCGGGACAGGACAATGTAAACAACGGCGAGAAAAAAGCAATCTTGTCTATATCCGACAGAGATTTCCAACTCTACCGTTGGGCGGAAGGAGAGGCGACGGAAAGCGATAAAAAGGCGCTTGAAATACCTTATAATATAATTGCCGCCAACAACTTTACTACGGTACCGCTCTATATGGCGGATTGGTCCTGGAACAGCGATATTACATTGGACAATATCGTTTGGGAGACCAAATTCGGAAACGTAAAAGAAGACTTCGAGTTTATGCTCGTACCTGTACGCAGCGGCGAAAACGATAACAGAGAAAACGTTACGGATATAACGAAGTTCGGCACTGCGCCGGCAGGCGTATATAAGTTGCACGCTACCTGTCCTGCCGACGAAAACGGCAACTGGAAAGAGTTTGAACAGACTTTGACGGTAACCGTATTTAAGGCAATCAACACTTGGTATAAATCGCCGAGTATCACTTCATGGAGTTGGAATCAATACGAAAACTACGATTGGAGTTTGGGAAGTCCTATTGAGATACACGCGGTTCCCACGTATTATACCAATTCAACGGAAAGCAAGGCGGGATCGGGAAGATTCGACTTCCGTATATATTCCGTAAGAGAAGGCGCAACCGGCGACGACAGATACCACATGGTATATTTTGGCGATGATTTCCACTTCCAATTCGAAAGAGATGAAAAGGGAGATTTTCTGACAAACGGAGTAGACCCCAAAGAAGGAGGACATTTTATACTTCCCGTTAGCGTAGCGCAAACGCTTGCTTCGCTTCCCGCGGGACAGTATTATTTAGTCGCTACCGTATACGGCCATAACAATTATACGGGACTTAACAACGCGATAGACTCTTTCGGCAAAGGCGCTGTACTCTTTACGATAGCGCCCGCTAAAAACGTATGGTCGGATACTATAACGGCGTCCGATTGGGCGTATTCGGAATTCGAACTTGGACGTCATATTCACATAGGTACGACAAAATACGAAACTCAACTTAAATACGCAGTTTATTATGACGACACGGCAAATATCGCCACGGTAGAGGGCGTCAGCCTAGAAGATATTACGGATTTCACCGCTATTGCGCCGGGTTCGAAGTATACTTACGAGCAACTCGTCAGAATGCTCGACGTCGGTTCTTATATGGTTAAAGTACACGGCGACGCTGCGGACGTCAACGAGAGGGGCGGTATAAATTATCTTTCTATCGACGATCAGCGTAAAATTACCGTTATTAAAGCCTCGAATACGCTAAACGATACCTTTGTAGTAAATCCCTATACGATAGGTTCTAGTACGGACGGGGTGATAGACAAATATACCGCGCGCTTTGAAAGCGAAAAGGTAGGTTTCAGAATTTCGCAAAGCGGCGTATACGTAGACGGACTAAGCAATACTCACACATCCGACGATATAATAAAGTATGACGTTTCGTTGAACTATGACCAGTTAGTGGAAAAAATATCTCAACTTTCCAGTACGGAAATGGGAAGTCAGTATACCGTATGGTGGACTACCGTAGGCGGCGACAATTTTATGGCGCAATACGGGTCGAGAGCGTTTGCGGTATATCTCGGTCAAAACGCATGGCTTGACGGCGTTTTACCCACGATGACCGACTGGACGTACGACGGTACAAAGCATGAGTTTGATAAGAGCAAAGTAAAACTTACTCACGACGTCGCCGATTCGGATATTAAAGTATCTTACTACGTCGCTATATACAATGAGCATACGGGACAAAACGAAAAAGGTTTGCAAATCGAAGGCTGTCCGACGGATACGGGAAATTATTTCGTTAACATCACTGTTCCGACAGATAATTACTATAAAGGTTTGTCGATAGACTTGTTTTTCAGCGTCGACATGGCAAACAACAGTTTCAAGACTGCTCCGACGGTAAACAACAGCGCATGGGATTACACGCAGTTGAATATCGACGATATAATTATCGGCGAGCCTGCCCACAAAGAAGATAATATGAATATGCAATACGTCGTTAATCATGTCATCGGCGGCAGCGGAGAAGAAGTCCACATGGCTACTTTGAATTGGCGCTTCGGAAGAGTGGACGGCAGCAACGCAATGCAATTAGACGATTTCTACAATCGCTTAAAAGCGCTTAACGTGGGAGAATACAAACTGTATATTACGCTTTCTTCTTCGTACAATTACAAGGAGTTGGTACTTGCTCCGATAATTTTGAGAGTTAACAAGGCAAACAACGGTTACGCTGACGGCAAGTCGCCGGCGATTGTCAACAATGTTACAAAGTGGGAGTGGAACGAATACGATTCTACGATTTGGCGCGAAGTCGCGACAAAGTTCGGCGAATTAACAATTTTCATAGATTCGGACGCCGTTGCGGCTTTGTCCGTTTCCAATCATCTGTCGAGGCTTGAAACGGGCGAACATAAAATCCGTTTCTTCGTCAATGGCACGGACAATTACGAAGGTTTTGACGAAACGCGTAATTTCTCCGTAATAAAAAACAAAAACGGTTGGACGGACGGCGACAAGGATAAGACGGCGTTTGTCAACGATTGGACTTGGGGAGAATATGACAACGATATTTCGGGAGGCAATCCAATATGGAAAGAGCCGTCGCCCAATTACGGAAAGTCGCAATCTCAAGCCGCAGTATATAAAGGTAAAGACGGCGTAGGCGGAACTTTGATACGCGCAAATATCGCGCTGTATTCGTTGGATATAGTTTTGAACTCTCTTGACGCGGGCGAGTATTACATTATTTGGACTGTCGTAGGCGACGCAAATTACGAATCCATAACGCGCGAATATATCAATTTCAAAGTAAATATAAATCCCAACGAATGGGATCCGACCAAACCCGCTACTATGCATGAAAACGACAAGAAAGAAACCTCGGGCATAGATTACGGTTGGACGTGGGGAGAATTCGGCAAGGATTCGGGAGTAGATTATTTTACCGTTCCTCAAGCAAAGTACGGGCTTATCGTTGCAAAAATAACCAAGTACGATACCACGTGGAATAATCCTCAGGTTATCGTCGACGGAATTTCCAACCATATCAGTATTTCCAATACTTTGAATCGTCTTGATGTAGGTCGTTATAAAATCGAATGGTCGGCTACCGACCCGAACGCGACCGGCAATTTCAAAGAAATAGATTATCCGATTGCGATAGAGTTTATAGTAAACCGCGGCGTAAACGCCTGGACGGGAGATAAACCGTTTATCGAGGGTTGGCAGTGGGGCGCGTTTAACAGCAGTTTGTGGAAAGCGCCGGGACTTGTATCGGGCAGACCCAACGCTACTGTTATAAGGTTGAATGACGACGGTACCGACGGAGAACATATAATCGAAAAGATTTCTTCGGAGTATCTCAGCGCGCAACTTGCGCTTTTGGAAGTAGGCGATTACAGACTCGTATGGACGGCAGACGATAACGACAACTATGAAATCGAAGGCGAAAATAAAGACGACCTTATATTCAAAGTATCGGTCAACGTCAACGGCTGGAACGTCGCGCCGGAAATTACTGCAAAAGACAGTAGTTGGCAGTGGAAAACTTTCACGCTGGCGTATTGGCAAAGACCGGAAGCGAAGTATCATCACAACGATATGAGCGCAACGGTTTATAAACTCAAAGACGGTTATGACTTCGAGTACGACGCTATTAAAAACGAATATATACTCGACGAAAGCAAGTGCAGTGTAATAAGCGGTATTACGCTTGCCACGATTGACGCGATAAACGATTTGTCGGTCGGCAAGTATTTGGTTAAAGTAAGCGTTCCGGAGGACGAAAACGGAAGATTTAAGGGATTGGAATCGGTATTGCCGTTTACCGTTGTCCCCAACGAAAATGACTTTACTTCCAAATACTGTTTTATCGACGGATACGCATATTCGCAATTCAGAGGATCTTGGAGCGCGCCGACGGCGCAGTTCGGCGATATTATCGCAAGCATATACGCGGTAGACGGAAGTTCCAGAGAATTGGTTGCGACTTCTCGCGTGGCGCAACTCAACAACGTTTTGGGAGAACTTCACGTCGGCAGTTACGAAGTAGATTGGACGATTTCCGAAGACGCGGACGGCAATTACCTCGGCGGTAAAACTTTGACAAGCGCGTTTGCAGTAAGTAAAGCGGAAAACCGTTGGTTGCAAAAGCCTATGATAAACGGTTGGGCATGGGGAGAATTCAACGCCGCCGAATCGGGACTCAAAGCAATTCCTTTCAAAACACAAGAAGGAAAGTTGCTGCATTTCAAGATAGTCGACGTTTCTTACAATGAAATAAACGAGTTCAGCGGATATGTAGACGAGTCGGGATATTTCACTGATATAACGAAAGTAGAGGAGATTCTAAACAATCTCAAACCTGCGGTATATCATCTCTTGGCTTATTATCCCGAACTTGACGATTATAACAAACTTGATACGAACAACGACTGTTTGTTTGTAATCAGACACGCGGAAAACAAATGGGTAATGACGCCGGATATTATCGACTGGGTATACGGAAGCCCCGCTAATAAACCCAACGGAAGCGCGTTCTTCGGCGAGGAGATAAAATACACTTATTATAAAGCGGTACTCGACGCATTCGGCGAACCGATATTTGAAAACGGCAAGTATTTGGTCGAAGAGGATTCGGCGTTCGAAGGATGGGGCAAAGACGAAATCGCAGACGCGGGAATATATATCGTGCAAGCCGACGTGGACGGCAACGATTACTACGCTCCGCTTACGACGCAGTTTGTACTTCGAGTTTCCAATTCCAAATACAATTATTGGAAAGCGCAACCGATAATTCAAAGTTGGATTTTCGGTTCGGATAAATGTCTGCCCGAAGGCGAAGCGGCGTACGGAGAAATTATTTGGACATATTACGCGGCGGCTTGGAGCGAAACGCTCAACAAATGGATTCCGACGGGAGAAGCGCTTTCTACCGACGGACAAAATCCGCCCGAAGAAGTAGGAAAATATATTCTCGTCGCGAGTGTAGCGGCTTCCGAAGGTTACAACGCTTTGATAGCGAACGTATTTTTCGAGATTTATGAAAGAGCGACGTCTTCCGTGTCGAGCGATATGCTTGTATATATTGACATCGCATTGGCGACGTTGGCGTCGATATTCACAATAGTAGTAATAATCGCAGTTGTAAGGAGGTATAGAAAGAATGACAGCGTTAATGTATAACTCATTGCTCGCAATCGAAATCAGTCAAACGACTCTAATCGTTTTGATGTCCGTATTGATTGTTTTGATAATTTTGCTTGCGGTATTGGCAACAATATTTATCTTGGGCGTAAGAAGAAAGGAAGAGGTTATTCAACCCGATAGCGTTACTGTAACGGCAGACTATGACGGTTTGTCGGGCAAGGTCGTTTTGATAGACGAAAACGGTATGGAGAAGTTTGTTTTCAGACCCAATGAAACGGTCAAAGTCGCGGCAGTGGCTAACGAAGGCTTTATTTTGTCTAATATTTCCTTAGAGATAGACGAAAACGTAGTAGCGCGTTTTATGGCTAATCAAGGCGAGAAGAAACTCTACGAAGTAGTATACGAGTTTATAGTTACGGCAAATACGGTAGTTAAAGCGGAATTCGAACCTATCGCGGTTATGCCCGAAGTATTTACTTTCGACGAGCAGTTCAACGGCGAAGGCGGCAGAGTAACTTTGGCAAACGAAGCGGGAGAAGAAAAGAATCAATTCGTAGCGGGCGAAACCGTAAGAATATCTGCGATTGCGGACGAAGGATATTATCTCGCTAAATTTACCGTTAACGAAGAAGATAAGGAACTTATTGAAGGAGTATACGAATTCGTCGTTACGGAGCCTGTACATATATTCGTGGAATTTTTACCGGTACCGGTAGTTAAGTATACGGCAAGCGTAGAGGTAGACGGAAAGGGCGCTGTTTCCCTGACGAATGAGAACGGAGAAAATCAAGTTGAATTTATCGAAGGCGAAACGGTAAAAGTAGTTGCAACAGCGGAGGAGGGATATTATCTTTCCCGCTTGAGTGTAAACGGCGAAGAGCAGACAGTAAACGATGGCGCGAGCGAATTTGTTATCAATGCCGATACTGTAATAGGCGCAACGTTCGAAGCCGTACCCGTAGCGATTGATAGCAAAGAAATCGCGGCTGCCGACGCCGACGAAGACGAGGAAGAAGATGAAGTGATGTTTGACGGACACAACGTTATTCGCTTCAATAAGAGTTTTACGGCAAAACTAATACAGATAGACGAAGTGTCCAACGCTTGGTACACGGAGTTGAAGAACGAACTTTTGTCATATAAGAAAGTAAAAGACAGAATGAGTTGGAAGCGAGAAAGTTACCGTTTTGGCAGAGATTGCGTAGCAAGATTTGTTATAAGAGGAAAGACGCTTTGTATTCAGTTGCCTCTCGATCCCGCTCAATTCGAAGATACCAAGTATAAAGTCGAGGATATATCACATATCGTTTCAAGCGCGGACACGCCTTGTCTTTACAGAATCAAAAACGAGCGCCGTTTGAATTACGCAAAAGATCTGATTGCCCAAGTCATGGAAAATATCGGAGCGGCGCGTATCGAACGCGAATGGGTGGATTATTACCAACCTTACGACACGACTCTCAATCTTATCGAGCGTCAACTCGTCAAGAAAGTAGTAAAATTCAACGGCAAGACAGGTTACGGCGGTATAGTTGAAAAACTTACGGAAGACCCGACAAAAGCGGAAGAAAAGGAAACTCTCACAGATAAATAAGCGATATATATTTATCAAAAAAAATCAGTTTATAAAGAAATGCTCTCCTAAACGTTGAAAACGAAAGGGGAGCATTTTTTGTTTAAGTCTTATTTAATTATCTAGTCGGCATTTTGAAGTCTTTAAGAGCGACGTTAAGCAAATCGTTAAAGGGTTTCATCGCTTTGAAAATCTCTATTGCTTTTTTGAGGAATTCGGCGTCGTTCAAGACTTCGCCGTCGCTGACGGGGTACTCTAAATACCAAGATTTGAATTTAAGATATTCTGCTTGCGGATGATCTTTATCGTATCCTGCGGGGACGTTTTTCAAAGCCGAGCCTTTTACGGTAAAGTACTTCTTAAAGTTAGGATTATTGATAACGTCGCTCCACTGCGTCGGATGTTCGTTTATATAATCGCGTACCATTGCCGTAGCGTTTGAAAACATATCGGCAAACAGGCCTCCGCCTAAAAACGTTCCGCCGTCGGGTTTTATCATGATATAGTAACCGACGGGAACGGGGAGTTTTCCCATAGAAGAAATATGAGCGCGGAACGCCGGATTATACGGCGATTTATCATGGCTGAATCGGGTATCGCGGACAAGTTTGAAAGTAAGGTCTTTGGGGACGTTATGCGCGACGCTTGGGTCGAATTCTCCAATACCGCAGATAAGATTACCGATTAGGTCTTCAAATTCTTGCGTAGCGATTTTGTTTTCTTTTTTGTGTTCATGATACCACTCGCGATTGTTGTTTGCCGAAAGTTGAGAAAGGTATTCCAATATTGTTTGTGTATTCATAATATTCTCCTTTGATTTATAAATTCCGAACATGTTTTTTACGGCGTATTCGATTATTCTTTTACTTTACGATTTAATAAACGCTCTATACGCTTTTTCAAGTATTGCCGCGCTTTCTTCGTCGGAAATATTTGCGCCGCCCGTCGCAATCATTGTAGCCACGCCGTGAGTAAATACTATAAGCATAATATAGACGTCTTTTATTTTTTCTTCGGAAAGAGAAAGTTTTTGAGCAAGTTGACTCGTCGCTTGCTTATCTCCCATCCATTCGTATATATCGTTAAAACTGTTCAATCCGTTTAACTTCCTGAAAAACAGCAACTTAAAAAGATTGGTTTCGTATTTAGCGAAAGCCACGTTCGCTTTTGCCATGCTTTCCAAAATCCGCTCGCTCTCTACTCGCGAATAAATAAATTCGTTATAGAATTGCATAGCCGCTCCGTAAACCTCCTGTCTAAGCGTTTCCATATTCTTGAAATAACTGTATATAGGTTGAACGGAGTAGCCCATACGTTTGGCGACGCTTCGGGCGTTCACGCAGTCAAAGCCGTTTTCCCTTGTCATCTGCAACGCGGTTTTTAGTATTTCATCTTTGTAAATAATCTGCTTAGGCATACTTTTCTCCCAATAATTACACTTGTTATATAACATCTGTAATTATAGCAGATACTTATTCTTTCGTCAAGAGATTTTGTAAATTGAATCGGCATAAGTTTTGTAAGAAAATCAAAAACCCCGATTTGTCATTTTGCCAAATCGGGGAATAAAACGTTAAGCCTTTTGTAGAATTCGCTATATTATGTTTAGCAGTATTTACTTTTTGGTACTTTTCGCTTTGATTTTTTTATGGAAATCCAACAGATATTTATCCGACATACTTGCGATAGCGTCTATCGCCACGCGTTCGGGGAAGTCGATATTTTCCGCAAAGTATTCGTCGACTTTTTCGGCGTTAGGGTAAATGTAAGGACGGTAATACTTATTTACGAGTTTTTTATCTTGTTTCAAGTCGTTGTACAGCGCTTCGAAAACGTCGTTGATTATATTTTGAAGGTCTTCGTCGGTGTATCCGTCTATTTCGGAGTTTCGGTAAATTTTGCGATAGTTTTCGTCCATCAACAGAGAAAGGTCGGCGTACGTTTTATCGCTCATCGCTATGTAGTTTTTGCCTATCGAGTTGTTGATAATATCCGCACTTATGTTGCCTATTATTTCGTGGTTGTATTTTCCGAGCGGGTTGTCGTCGTAATCGCCCAAACCGACCTGTCTTAATTTGTCCGCGTCCTGTCTGTCTTTTCCAAGGTATGCTATGACGTCGGATATGCGGACAAGACAGCCTTCGAGCGTGCTTGCCATGAGGTCGGTATCGTTGAGTTTGCCGTTGTAAGCGCAATTTAGTTTTTCTTGCAGATTTTCAAAACTATTGCAGGATTTTTCGTTTGGAGCATAACGCTGTAAAACCTTTTCGCCGTTGTGGCAGAGTACGCCGTCGACGACTTGTAAAGATATATCGCATTTGACAACGTTGTTAAGATACCTCGCGCCTTGAATGTGATGATAGAATCTGTATGAGAATTTTTTTGCGACGTTGTCCAAAAGTTTTTCTCCCAAGTGTCCGAAAGGGCAGTGTCCCAAGTCGTGCGCAAGAGCGATAGCCTCGATAAGGTCGCAGTTGAGCGACAGCGCGGAGCCTATCGTACGGGCGATTCTCGATACGAGTTGGACGTGGTAAGCGCGAGTGGAAATATCGTCGTTGCCTTTGAGAGAGAACACTTGAGTTTTGCCTGCGTATCTGTTGAAAAGAGGAAGATTTATCACGACTTCGCAATCGCGTACGAACTGCCGTCTGTACAGTCTGGGAATATACTTTCCTTTGCGAATCGCGGTATCGTCTTTTGCGGCGTACGGGGATAAAAGAGAGTCTCTTTCGGCAAAGTTTTCGGCGAGTACTTTTTTTGCGTTTTCGTCAAGATCTATTCTCATAATCATACCTCTTAAAAATAGCCGTCGGCGTTTTGCCGACGGCTATAGTATAGCATATTTTCTTGCTCAGGTAAACAACAATTTTTTGATAGCGTGATAGTAAATTTCGTACATTTTTCTGAAATCTTCTATAGATACTCTTTCGTCTTTTTGGTGTATTGTGCTTTCCATACCGGGGAACAGCGGTCCGAACGCTACGCCGCATTTAAGCGCTCTCGCGTAAGTTCCTCCGCCTATAGTTATCGGAGAGAGGTTTTCTCCCGTTACCCCGTTGTATGCGGCAAGCAATTTCTGCACGAGCGGATTATCTTTTTCAAGATAAAGCGGATCGTGGAAATTCCTTACTCTCGCGTCTTGCGTATTTAGCGACTTTTTCAATCTTTCAAGTATTTCTTCTTTGGTATAGGTTACGGGATGTCGAATATCTATGAGCAATCTTAATTTGCCCGATTTTGTATTCGTATCCGCTACGCCGACGTTAAACGTCAACGCGCCGCTTTTTTCATCGCTCAATTTGACGTTGGCTCCGCTTCCGTCGTTGTGGCACAGCATATCGCGTAATACCGTATATTCTCCCCCCAATTCGTCGGACAAATATTCGAGTAATTTCCAAAACGCGTTGTCGCCTTTGTCGGGCGTGGACGCGTGAGCAGGTTTGCCGTAAGCGGTAACGTAAGTCCTGCCGTCTTTGATTTGGATTTTTACGTCCTTATTTTTTGACTCGCCCAATACGCCGTCTATTTCGCATGAACATTTCGCCATTACGATATTAACTCGGCTGCCGCCGTTAAGAGAAATAAGACGGGATGGGGCGTCGATGAATATCTCGTAACCTACAAGTCCTTTTTCGCAGTTTATAACGGGGAAATCGCCGTCGGGGGAAAACCCGCGGGCAGGCATAATGTCCGTTTGATTGTAATGTTCTATGCACTGCCAACCGCTTTCTTCGTTCCCGCCGAATATAAAACGAATTTTGCAGTTGGGGCGATAGCCTTCTTCAAGCAGTTGACCCACCGCGTGAAGACAGCACATCATAGGTCCTTTGTCGTCGAGAATACCTCTTCCGAAGATAGTATTATTGCGTATTTCTCCAAGCGGATTTGCCGACCAATCGTCGTCGTAGGGTACTACGTCGATATGACCGAGTATACCGAAAGTTTCTCCCTCGCCTATATCGCAGGTGCAGTAATAACCCTTTTCGTTGTTTACGCTCATGCCCATTTCCTTTGCGGTTTCGCAGACAAAGTCCAAACATTTCGCCACGCCTTCGCCGAACGGGGAAGCGGGACAGGGGGCTGACTGAACGCTGTCGATAGCGATCAGTCGCATGGTTTTTTCAACCGTTTGCTCAAAATAATCTTTCATGGAATTCATTCTCCCGACAAACTTTTTTGATTTATTGTATAAATATTATACACAATTCGGCGAAAATATGTTATATTATTAGTCGAAATAAAAGAAAATTTTCTGGAAGGAAACAATATGGAAAAAGTAAGAACGAGGTTTGCGCCCAGTCCCACTGGATTTATGCACATAGGAAATCTGAGAACGTGTCTTTATGCGTATCTGTACGCTAAGAAGAACGGCGGAACTTTTGTGTTGAGAATAGAAGATACCGATCAGGAAAGATATGTCGAAGGGGCTGTAGACGTAATTTACAGCACTTTGAAGAAAGCGGGCATAGAACATGACGAAGGTCCCGACAAAGACGGCGGATACGGTCCTTACATTCAAAGCGAACGCAAGTCGCTGTATTTGGATTACGCAAAAGAGTTGGTGGAAAAAGGCGGAGCATATTACTGTTTCTGTACAAAAGAAAGACTGGATACCCTCAAAGACGATAAGGGCATTGCCAAATACGACAAGCACTGTCTTTCTCTTTCTAAGGAAGAAGTTAAAAGAAGACTCGACGCGGGAGAAAGTTACGTCATAAGACAAAACATACCCGCCGACGGCGTAAGCGAATACGAAGATATGGTATTCGGACATATTAGCGTACCCAACGAAGATATGGAAGACAATATTCTCATTAAATCCGACGGTATGCCGACTTATAATTTCGCAAACGTCGTAGACGACCATCTTATGGGCATAAATTACGTCATAAGAGGAGTGGAGTATCTTTCGTCTACTCCCAAATACAATCTTATGTACGACTCGTTCGGTTGGGAAAGACCGCGTTATATGCACCTCTCGCCGATAATGAAAGACGCGCAGAGAAAACTGTCCAAAAGATACGGCGACGCGAACTTCGAAGATTTTATAGAAAAAGGCTATCTGCCCGAAGCGATAGTTAATTATATCGCGCTTTTGGGTTGGTCGCCGAAGGGTAACGAAGAAAAATTGACGATGGAACAACTAATTGATGAGTTTGACGTTGAGGGCATTTCCAAATCGCCGAGTATTTTCGACGAAGCCAAAATGAGATGGCTCAACGGAGAGTACGTTAAAAATATGAGCGTAGAGCAATTTGTTCAAGTCGCTAAACCTTTCTTCGATAAGAGCAAGGTCAAAGACAAGTACGATTACCGCGCGCTTGCGAAACTTCTTATTCCGAGAGTGGAAGTTTTGGGAGAAATCCCCGAAAAAGTGGATTTTCTCGAAGAGTTCGGCGAATACGATACGGAAATGTTTGAGCATAAGAAGATGAAAATCACAAAAGAGATTGCGCTAAACAACCTTTTGGCTATCGAAGAGGAACTCAAAGATTTCCAAGAATGGACGGACGAACCGCTAAAACAGAAAGTCATGGCGCTTGCCGAAAAACTCGGTTGCAAGAGCGGACAGATGTTTTTGCCGTTGAGATTAGCGCTTACCGCGGCGCAGACTACGCCGGGCGGAGCGACGGAAATGGCGGAACTTTTGGGTAAGAGCGAAAGTATGAGAAGATTGAGGTTTTCGATAGATCTTTTGCAAAAATAGCCGTATTTTTCTTTACAACGCTTATTTATTATGATATTATTCTAATGTATTTTTATAAATACGCACCCTTGTTCGGGCGCAAGAGTCCGAACCGGCAGACCATAAGGAGGTATAAAAATGAACAAGTACGAATTGTTGTATATCGTTAAAAACGATATTTCCGACGAGGCAAAACAAGAAGTAGTTGACAAAATGGAAGCGCTTATCACTTCCAACGGCGGCGTTGTTGAAAACACCGACAAATGGGGTACGAGAAAACTCGCTTATCCTATCGACTACAAGACCGAGGGCTATTACGTTTTGGTAAATTTCTCGGCGCCTGCGACTGTTCCGGAAGAAATCAAGAGATTCAACCGTATCACTGACGAACTTGTCAGAAGCATGATCATCAAAAAGTAAGGAGCGAAACAAATGAATAAAGTTATGTTGATAGGCAACCTTACGAGAGATCCCGAGTCGGGTTCTACGCAAAGCGGCGTAGCATATTGCAGATTCGGATTGGCGGTCAACCGCAGATTCAGCAGAGAAAACAACGAAGTTGATTATTTCAATATCGTATGTTGGAGAGGCTTGGCGGAAAACTGCGCGAAGATTTTGGCAAAAGGCAGAAAAGTTTGCGTTAGCGGATCGATACAGACGCGTCAGTACGACGCTCAGGACGGTTCCAAGCGCACGGCTTTCGACATCGTTGCAGACGAAGTAGAATTCCTTCCTTCCGGCGCAAGAACGGACGAGGGAGCCCCTCAGGAAACTGAGAAAAGACAGCAGGCAAGCAATAGCGGTCTTACCCCTGTCGAAGAAGAATTACCATTCTAATAAGGAGATATGACAATGAGTGAAGAGAAAGTAGTTAAACGCCCGAGCGGCAAAAAACCGATGTCGCGTAAAAAAGTATGCGTTTTCTGCGTAGATAAAATCGATACGTTAGACTATAAGGATGTTGCGAAACTTCGTAAGTACGTTACCGAAAAAGGTAAAATCGTTCCCAGAAGAATGAGCGGTACTTGCGCTAAGCACCAAAGAGTCGTTACCGAAGCGATTAAGAGAGCAAGAGAAATGGCTTTGCTCCCGTACGTAGCGGAATAAGAAATTAAAGTTAATAAAAAAACGCGTTCTGTTAAGGACGCGTTTTTCATTGTTGTTTATACTTTTTAATATTGTAATTGCTGTTCTTGCATTGCCTTTTTTTCGATATTGTTGAACGATCTGTGTATTAAAGAAATCGTCAACTGGACTACGGATAATATAAGCATAGCGATAACGTAAGTAAATTTTATTTCGCTCGTTTCGTAAGACTCTCCTAAAGAGTATGTCCAGTAACTAATAGAAGAAATAATAGTAAAGATAAGCAAGAACGTCGTAGAAAGAGTTGAAGTCAAAGATAACGACGCGGTAGAATATTTCTTATCTTTTGCCAAGTTGAGCAAATAACCTCCCGCAATTACCAATAGCAAAACTATCGTCAGTATTTGCAAAATCGCAGGTACAACCAGCAGGGCGCTTTCAGCGCGGGGAACCTCCGTTTCGGTACCCATAGAAGGCAACACCGTAGCGGCGTATTGCGGAGCAGATTTGTAAAAATACAAAATTCCGAGAGCCGTAATAGCCGAGAAGAAGTTTGTTCCGCCGTTGGTATTATCGTATGCCGCATCGTAAGATATATGAGGCATGATTGCAAGATAAACCATTACGCAAACTATAATCAATGAGATAGCGGAAAACACTATATTATATATTCCCGTCATTGTTTTGTTTTGGAGATTTAATGCAAATTTGCATCCCACAGCCGCGCAAACGAATATGGTACTGAGAGTGATTCCCGTTGTCGTAAGATCATTTACTCCGCAACTGACGGAATACGTTGCGGTGTTTTGTTTCAAACTGTATACGCTATTATTAAAAACGAAGAACATCAGTACTCCGAAAATATACAAGAAGTATGTCGCTATCACCATTGAATAGTGATCTTTTTTAGATTTTTTTGTTACGTAAAAATAGTATCTTACAATTGTAAGAATTCCCATAATTATCATCGCAAGCAATAACGATGCAAACACAACGGTAGCAAGGATAATAGGGAAATAAAGACTTGTTGCCGTGAAGTCGGGAAGTTTAGCGTCTATTAAATCCAAAGTTTTGTAAGCGTCTCCGAAATAATAGAAAATATCCATTTGATTGGGAGTTGTAGCGCTTGGAATAGAGTCAAGAATACCTGTCGAACCATTAACTTTTATTCCTATAAAAAAGGTAAAGAGTACCGAAAACAGCAACCCCAACATAGCGAAAATACCGCTTAAAGTAGATACCGTACTTTTCCAGCCGATGGTTGTTTCAATACGTTGATTCTCCGCGACGGGAATGACGTTTTCAGGGGTTGGAACAGTAGTCGTAGGTTGGCTTAAATTTTGACCGCAAATAATACAAAAATTAGAGTCCGCAACGTTTTCCGCGCTACAGTTGGGGCAGATTATTTTGCCGTCCATTCTTGCTCCGCACTGTCTGCAAAATACCGCTTCATCTGAATTTTCCGTTCCGCAATTAAGACAATTCATAAAATTTATCCTCCGTAAAATATTTTCAACAATTATATTTTATCACCATTTATTTTACAAATCAATACTTTGGTTATAATTTATTCTAAAAATTTTTACTTGCGCCCGCGTTATTTTAAGAGTTTGAATTACTAAAATACTTGTATTTTATTATAGCGTTGTGGTATACTATGAAAAACGGACAAACGGTTGAAATACCGCGTTCGCTTTTTCGGGACCCCGAAGTATTTGTCTTTATGATTAAACTTCGGCGATTGCGACGGAAAAAATAAAAGAATTCCACGTACCGTCGGCGCGTTGGAATTGATTTTATTTTCAAAGGTTTGACGATCCGCAAATTGATTTTCAACTGAGAGAGGCGTTGAAAAAATCGTTCCCGATAAATCTAAATCCGTAACCGCGGGATATTTAATTTTCTAAATTTCGCGGCGAATAAAACGGGAGGTACGTTACGAATGAAAAGACTTTTACTTGCAACTCCTACCATGCACGAAGAGGAGTTGCGATATATAAGCGAAGCGTTTGAAAAAAACTGGATTGCTCCGCTTGGATTCAACTGCGACGGTTTTGAAGAAGAAATCGCGCGTTATCTTGCGCAAGGCGGTAAAGAACAGTTGAAATGTCTTTCGCTTTGTTCGGGTACTTCCGCGCTGCATTTGGCGGTCAAACTTGCCAAAGTTAAACGCGGAGATTACGTACTTTGTTCGGATATGACTTTTTCGGCTACGGTAAATCCCGTGGTATACGAAGGGGGTATTCCCGTATTCGTAGACTGCGAAAGAGAAACTTGGAATATGGATCCCGAGGCGCTAGAAAAAGCGTTTGAAAAATATCCTCAGGCAAAGACGGTAATGTTGGCTCATCTTTACGGAGTTCCCGCAAAAATTGACGAAATCAAACAAGTATGCGAAAAACACGGCGCGATACTTATCGAAGACGCGGCGGAGGCTTTGTCTTCCGATTATAAAGGACGTAAAGCGGGTACGTTCGGCGATTTTGCGGCGTTGAGTTTCAACGGAAACAAAATAATTACGACGTCGGGCGGAGGTATGTTGATTACCAAAAACGCCAAAGATCGCGACAAAGCGTTTTTCTGGGCGACGCAAGCCCGTGAGAAAGCGCCGTGGTACCAACACGAAGAAATAGGGTATAATTACCGTATGAGCAACGTCGTCGCGGGTATCGGCCGCGGACAACTTCTTCATCTTGAAGAACATAAACAACTCAAAAAGAAAATATATTTCAAATATAAAGAAGGTTTGAAAGACATACCTGTTTCCATGAATCCGTATCTCGAATGTTCGGATCCGAATTTTTGGCTTTCCTGCATGCTTATAGATAAAGATTGCAAAACGGGATTTATGGACGTGTACGACAGGCTCAACGAGGCAAATATCGAAAGCCGACCTATCTGGAAACCTATGCATCTTCAACCGATATTCAAAAACAACGGTTTCGTTGTCAAAGGCGACGAATGTGTGGGCGAAGATATTTTCTCCAGAGGCTTATGTCTTCCTTCGGATATAAAGATGACGGAAGAAGAGCAGGACTATGTAATAGAAACGATAAAGAGTTGTTTCTAAGGAGCGCGATTTGAAAGAATTTTTGTCCTCATGGCAGGGAATTACAATAATATGCGTAGCGGCCGTAGCAATATGGGCGTTGCTGTCGATTTTGCTTTACCGTCAGTTTTTCAAAAGATTTTACGATTTTTTGCTTAGCGGTATCGCTTTGATAATTCTCTCTCCGTTTTTATTACTCCTCACTTTGATAGGAGCCGTAAAGATGAAGGGAAATCCTTTCTTTACGCAAGAGCGTCCCGGAAAAAAGGAAAAGATTTTCAAACTTATCAAATTCAGAACAATGACCTGCGAAAAAGACGCGGACGGTAATTTGTTGCCCGACGAAAAAAGGCTTACTAAATACGGAAAATTTCTACGCAGTACTTCCTTGGACGAATTGCCCGAACTTTTTAATATATTCGTCGGACAAATGTCGATAGTCGGTCCCAGACCGCTGTTGACGCAGTATCTCCCTCTTTATAACGAAGAGCAGAAACACAGACACGACGTAAGGCCGGGACTTACCGGTTACGCTCAGGTCAACGGACGAAACGCGATTTCGTGGGAGGATAAGTTCATACTCGACGTTCATTACACAAAGCATATTTCTCTCGCGGGAGATATAAAGATTTTGATTCAGACGGTATTCGCCGTATTCAAACGAAGCGGTATTTCGCAGGAGGGACACGCTACGATGGAGTATTTTACAGGGGAGAAGAAAAGCAAAGAAATCAACGTTCTTATACTCAGCGCAGGTCGCAGAGTGGAACTCGTAAAATGCTTTAAGGAAGCGAGGGACAGACTTAACGTTAACGGCAAAGTCTTGACGGCGGATATTTCTACCACCGCTCCCGCGCTGTATTTTTCCGACGGATATTTTATTATTCCGAGAATTTCCGCGGACGATTATATCGACAAACTTATAGAGGTATGTCGCGACAATAAAATATCTTTGGTAGTGCCTACGATTGATACGGAACTGGAAATACTTGCTTCCAACAAGAAAAAGATTCAAGACGAAAGCGGCGCAATCGTATGCGTATCGGACTTTGAAAGCGTAACGATATGTTGCGACAAACTCAAATCGGCTAAGTTCTTCCAAGAACATAATTTCGATTATCCCAAAGTAATCGAAGAGAATGATATAAAGGAAGGAAAATTAGAGTATCCGTTGTTTATTAAGCCGAGAGACGGAAGTTCTAGCATAAACGCGTTCAAAATAGAAAATCAAAAGGAATTGGAGTTTTTCTATGAATACGTGAAGAATCCAATAGTGCAGGAATACGTACGCGGCAAAGAGTATACAGTCGACTGTTTTTGCGATTTCGACAAGAAGATAATAACGGTAGTTCCCAGGCTTAGAATGGCTACGAGAAGCGGAGAAATTTTGAAAGGCAGAACGGAAAAAAACGCCGTAATTATCGACGACGTAAAAAGACTTTTGCAGGAATTCGGATTTATAGGACAGATAACGGTGCAGTGTTTTTTATGCGAAGACGGCGCTGTAAAGTACATTGAGATAAATCCGAGATTCGGCGGCGGCGCGCCCATGAGCGTAATGTCGGGAGCGGACAGTTGCGAGCGACTTTACAGACTGCTTTTAGGAGAAACGCTTGAATATTTCGACGGTTACAAAGAAGCGACGTTTTCGCGTTTCGACGGCAGTATCGAGGTAAAAGAGTGATTAAGGCGGTTGTTTTCGATTTGGACGATACGCTTTATCCGGAAAGAGATTATGTTTTTTCGGGGTTTGACGTTGTCGGAGCGACGCTTGAAGAAAGATACGGTATACAAAACGCGGGGCAAAGACTGAAAGAACTTTTTTTGCAGGATAGAAAAAACGTATACGGAAGAATATTGGATGAAAGCGGAGTAAGTTATTCTCAAAAAGATATAGAGGATATTTCCGCAATATATCGCGGGCATAAACCTGTTCTTTCATTGCCGTGTCGGTCGGAAACCGTACTTACACAGTTGAGAGAGAAAGGATATAAACTGGGCATAATCACAGACGGAAGAGATTATCAGCAACGCGCTAAAATCGCCGCGCTGCGAGTGGAAAACTTTGTCGACGCAATAATAGTTACCGACGAACTCGGCGGAGAGCAAATGAGAAAACCCAATCCCGTCGCTTTCGTAGAAATGGCTAAAATGTTGAGCGTAGCCGTTGAAGAAACCGTATACGTAGGCGACAATCCCAATAAGGATTTTGCCGTAAAAAAATTTCTTCCGATAAAGACGGTTGAAGTAAAGGGCGACGGAGTTTACGCTTTTTCTCAGTACAGGGACGGGATACTTCCGGACGTCAGCGTAGACGATATACGAGAAGTCGCGAGCGCGATAGAAAAATTAAGTTGAAATAAGGAAAGCGGTATATGAAAATACTATTGATATGTTCGACGTCGAATTCGGTCTTGACTTTTAGAAAGACTCTTATAGAGGAAATTCAAAAAAAAGGACATGACGTGGCGGCAATATGTTTTGACAGTCAGAATAAAGCGGAAATCGAAGAAAGGGGAGTGGAATTTCATTGCGTGGAAGACGACAACAGAAGTACGAATCCTTTCAAAGTGCTTTCTTTGAAAAAAAGACTGTACCGCATTATAAAGAATGTTCTTCCCGACGTTGTTTTCACGTTTATGATGAAACCCAATATATTCGGAACGGCGGCGGCGAAAAAGGCTAAAATCGAAAAAATCTATTCTATGGTAGAGGGCGCGGGAGACGTTTTTATCAGAAACGGATTCAAATGGAAAGCGATAAGAACTCTTGTTTGCAGTATGTACCGCAAATCGTTCGCTTACTCTCAAAAAGTATTCTTTCTCAACAAGGATGATAGAAAAGAATTTCTCGACAGAGGCTTGGTAAAAGAAAAGCAATGCGAAATAATTCCGGGTATCGGCGTGGATCTTCAACATTTCGAATACCGTCCGTTGGAGAATAACAACACCTTTCTCATGATAGCGAGAATGTTGACTACAAAGGGAATTTTCGAATATTGCAAAGCGGCGAGAAAAGTAAAACAAAGTCATCCGCAGGCGGTATTTAATTATTTGGGCGGAGAAGGAACGGTAAAAGTTGCCGACATACAGGAATTTATAGACGACGGCAGCATAAATTATTTGGGAACAACTAAGGACGTCAGACCTTATCTTTCTGAATGTTCGGTATTCGTATTGCCGTCTTATAGGGAAGGGATGCCCGTATCCGTCATGGAAGCGGAGGCGATCGGCAGGGCGGTTATAGTCGCGGACAATCCCGGCATCAGAGAGTCTGCAAAAGACGGATACAACGGATTTTTGATAAAAAACGATAATCTAGTCGACGGACTTAGTGAAAAGATAATATGGTTTTTGGAAAATCCGGAACAAATTGCCGTTATGGGCGAAAACAGCCGCAGTTTCGCGGAAGAACGTTTCGATTATAAAAAAATAAACGAGAAGATTATTAAGACAATAGGTATTTAAGGCAATGAACGCGATAATAAGTATACTCTTATATACGGTTACGTTTACACTCTCGGCTTTGTTTCTTAAAGAAAGCGTTAAGACAAAGAAGAGGGGCGTAAATGTTTATCTTATTATATCCGTCGCATTGCCGGTATTGCTTGCCGCGTTCAGACACAACGTCGGCACCGACTATGAAAACTATGTTACGATGTACGAACGCAATTCCGCGTTAACATTTATACAGTGGTTTGAAAGCAGCCGTAATTTTGACGAAAACCGTTTCGGTATATGGTTCATAAGTCGAGTTGCCGGTTTATTCGGGTCGTCTACCGTATTTTTCGGGTTGATTGCTTTGATTATATATTTGCCGGTCGCTTTGACTATAAGAAAATACTTTACTAAATGCGTATTTCTTGCGGCTTTTACATATTTGATGACGCTTTTTTCCACAGGCTTGAATATATCCAAGCAGGTAATGGCTATAAGCGTGTTGATATACGGATTGCAATTTGCACAAAAAAGAAAGTTTTTCAAGTACTGCTTGACTGTCGTTTGCGCGGTATGTTTCCACATAACCGCCGTCATAGGCATAGGAATTTATTTTATTTATTCTAAAAATACCTCAAAAATATTCAACGTTCAAAGAGTGGCTTTGGCTGTTTGTTTTTCTTTGGGAATTCTGTTCTTACCGCAAATATTATCGCTTATAGGCGGTCGTTTTGCAGATTATATAGTCTACGAAGGACACAGTCTTAATAGATCGTTCTTTATCGATTGCGGTTTGTTCGCGATGTTTGTGGTTTTGCGTAAAAGGTATATTAGACTCAACAAAATAAACAATTTGCTTATCGCAACGATGTTGTTCGGACTCATACTTGAATATACGGGATTCTATTCGCCGTTTATAAAGAGAATCGCGTCTTACTATATGTTCCCGCAATTTTTACTTATGGCGCAGTTGCCGTTGCTTTTCCGCGGAAAAGATATGGCTATAGTAAAATTCGGGGTATACTTGTATACGCTGTTTATGTTTGTTTTGACTTACGGTATTTTAAGACAGGCGGATATCGTGCCTTATACCTTAGACGCAAGTCTGCCGACATGGGTATTCTATTTGCTTATTGGCGTATTCGCTTTGTATATAATGCTTAAAGCGGTCGTTAAGTTTTACAACCAAACGGGCAAGAATAAATACGGACGCGGAAATATAAATAAGTCGTGCGGAGGAAAAAGTTGAAAGATAAAATCAAATTCAGCGTAGTCGTGCCGATATACAATATTGAAAATTATTTGAATAAATGTATAGACAGTTTGCTTGCTCAGACTTACGGTAATTTGGAAATAATTTTAGTGGACGACGGTTCTACGGATTCCAGTTCGTCTATTTGCGACGAATACGCCGTTAAAGATAACCGCGTGATAGTTATTCATAAGGAAAACGGAGGATTGATTTCGGCAAGACAGGCCGGAGCGATTCGCGCAAGCGGAGATTACGTCGCTTGCGTAGACGGGGACGACTGGGTAGATGAAAAATATTTCGAGAAATTTGCCGATATAATAGACGGACATGCCCCCGATATAGTTTGCTGTACAAACTTCGCTTCGGACGGCGAAAATTTTACTCCTACAGGTATAAATATAGAAGAAGGTTTTTACAGCAAAGCGGATATCGAGCAAAAGATTTTTCCTTTTTTAATAGAGGATGAATACGGCAGATATTTTTCGACTTCGATTTGGGCGAAAATATTCAAAAGAGAGTTGTATCTTCCTCAACAAATAGCGGTCGATAAAAGAATCGTTATAGGAGAGGATTCCGCTTGCGTTAAACCGTGCGTATTCAATGCGAATTCGATTTATGTATCGTCTGAACCTTTATATTTTTACAGATACAATCCGTCGTCTTTGACAAAGTCGCGCAAGGCTTTTGATTGGAAAGGTCCGCAGTATATCGCAAAGCATTATGAAAATCAGATGGATTTAGACGTAAAGGATTTGAGGGCGCAACTTTATAGGGCGACGGTTCATTCACTGTTTAACGTGGCTGTATCGCAGTTTAACAGAAAGGAGAAATACAGAACGCTTGCCCGCGAAATTAAAGAAAATCTTAAAGACCCTTTTTACCGTACGGCAATAAAAAAGTGTAAGTTTAAGAGTAAGTCGGGGAGGATTGCTTTATTCGCATTAAAACATAAAAGCGTAATGCTGATGAAGTTGTATAACAAAATCAAATGAAGATGACTGGAAAATTCGACAAATCATTTTCAAACGCCTGTTGGATTATAGGTTGCAAACTTATTAAAGCGGTTCTGACGTTGGTTACGACAATGATTACCGCAAGATATTTGGGCGTTTCGGATTTCGGCGTAATAAACTATGCCGCGGGACTTGTCGCGTTTGTCGTGCCGATTATGAAACTCGGTATCGATTCGGTTTTGGTTCATCAAATAGTGGAAAAACCAGACGCGGAAGGCGAGATTGTAGGCACTTCGATAGTTCTCAATCTAATATCCGCGTTTTTATGTATTTTAGGAATCGGCGCTTTCGTATGCATAGCCAACAGAGGAGAAGAAGAGACGATAATCGTCTGCGTGATTTACAGCGTATTGCTTGTTTTCCAAGCGGTGGAAATGTTGCAGTACTGGTTCCAGGCAAAACTTATGTCGAAGTATTCGTCAATGGCGATGCTGTTCGCGTATATAATCGTAGCGGCGTCGCAGATATTGATGATAGTTTTCAAAGTAAACATTTATTGGTTCGCGCTGTCTTATTCGATAGATTATTTGTTCATATCCTTAATTCTTTTGATTGCCTACGCTAAAAAAGGTACTCAGAAATTCAAGTTTTCTTTCAAGCGCGCGAAGGAACTGTTCTCGATAAGTAAATACTATATAGTATCCAGTCTTTTGGTAACCGTGTTTTCTCAAACGGACAGAATTATGCTCAAACTTATGATAGACAGCGAGGCGACGGGAATTTATTCGGCGGCGGCGACGTGCGCAGGCATGACCAGTTTTATATTTGCCGCAATTATCGATTCTATGCGCCCCGTAATTTTTCAGGTCGCTAAAGACGAGGACAAGACGTTATTTCATAAAAGAATGACGGAACTTTATTCCGTCATAATTTATTTTTCTTTGATTCAGTGCGTAGTAATTACGTTACTTTCGCCGATAATAATAAAGATAATGTACGGCGAAGAATTTGCCGCGTCCGTCAATGCGTTGAGAATAGTCGTATGGTTTACTACTTTTTCATATTTAGGTTCTGTAAGAAACGTTTGGATGCTTGCGGAAAATAAACAAAAATATTTGTGGATAATCAACTTGTCGGGCGCTTTGGGAAATGTTATACTGAATTTGATACTTATTCCCATAATGGGGGTAAACGGCGCGGCGGTTGCGTCGCTGTGTACTCAAATATTTGCCAACGTAATTATAGGGTATATTGTCAGACCGATAAGTTTCAACAATAAATTGATGGTTAGGGGGCTGAATCCCAAACATATCGTAGACATGGTGAAAAACATAAGAAAAAAATAGCGGGGTAAAAACAATGCAAGAAGATAAACTTTATAAAATCAAACAGGGCGAAAAAAAGATACTGGAAATATTTGACAGATTTTGCAAGGAAAACGGCTTAAATTATTCGCTGTTTGCCGGCACCGCTTTGGGCGCGGTAAGACATAAAGGATTCATTCCGTGGGACGACGATATAGACGTTTGCATGACGAGAGAAGAATTTGAAAAGTTTTATGAAATTTGGGGAGAACGCGAAGTCGAAGGCTGTTATATGCAAAGTAAAAGACATCCCGAATATCCTTTGAATCACGAAAAAATCCGATCGACCGAATCGGAATTAAAGGATATTTTTATAGATATTTTCCCGCTCGATAAATTACCTATTAAAAAATCTTTAAGAAAAAAGATGCTTTTCAAGGCAAAGTTGAGATTGATTTATACGAGAAACTATCCGTATAAAGCGGGCGGAAAAATACTCGAACTTGCTTCGCGTATGCTATTGTCTCTTCCCAAAAAAACAAAGAAGAAAATCAAAAAGTCGTGCGACGCTTACGTTACTAAATACAAAGACATGGAAAAAGACTTCGAATATATATGTCTTACCTGTCCCGACGATTTGAGATACAAGTATCCCCAAACAATAATGAGGGATTTGCAACCTATATCTTTTGAGGGGGATGACTTTACAATTTCGTCGGAATATGATACAATGCTAAAGATATTATACGGCGATTATATGGTATTGCCTCCCGAAAACGAACGAGTTGCCAAACATATCGATTTCGAGGACTGATAAAGAAGGTAGTTTAAGGGAATAAAGAGTATGAAGATAGCGATTTTGTCTGACATACACGGAAATTTGAGCGCGCTTGAAAACGCGTTGAAGAAAGCGGAAGATTACGCCGTTGAAGCGTATCTGTTGCTTGGAGATTTGATTGACTACGGTATGCGTTCCAACGAAACCGTAGAAAAAATACGCGGACTTTCGAAGCCGATAATATGCAATATTTACGGCAATCACGAATCCGCCATAGTCAACGGCGACTACAGCCGTTTCTCTTCGGAAAGGGGCAAAGTCAGCGCTAAGTATACCAGAAGCGTACTCAGCGAAGAGACCTTGCAATATTTGCGCGACAGCATGACGTGCGAGGGCAGATACGAGTTTTGTTTATGCGAGAAAAAATGCCTTGCCGTTCACGGCAGTTTGCAAGACGTATATTGGAAAAGCGTAAACCCCGACAGCGAATTGTGCGATTATGAAAAATACGACTACGTTTTTTCGGGACATTCGCATATTCCGCATTATTTCGAGAAATATTATAAATCGGAAGACGAAAAAAAGAGATTCAAAAAGAAGACTGTTTTTTTGAATCCCGGTTCTGTCGGACAACCCCGAAATCACAATAGCGCGGCGCAGTTTGCGATATTGGATAGCGAAACGGAAGAAATACATTTTGTCAAGGTTGAGTACGATATAGAAAAAGAACAAAGTCTTTACAACGGCGAGATAGACGATTTTTATAAAAACAGACTAAAAGAGGGAGTGTAAATATCATGGATCTTTATGTAATAAGCGGCGTTACGGGAATGACGGGAAACGAGATGGCAAGACAACTTGTTGCGTCTAATCACAAGGTTATCGGCTTCGATAATTTTTTCGCGTCTTCGATAGACACGGTAAAAGATTTGCTCGGCAATAAAAATTTTGTTTTTCACGAGTATGACATAAACTCTGCGGAGAATATGCAAGACTTGGCGAAAGAGGTGGAGATAATTCGCAAAGAGTGTTCGCGCCTTGTTTACGTCAACTGCGCGGCGGTGGTTCATACGGAACATTTTTATTACGTAAACAGTACTTTTACGACAAACGTAATAAGTATGAAATCTTTTCTCGATCAGGCAATTGAACTGAAAGCGGACGTTTATATCAACTGTTCGACGTCGGAAGTATACTCAATGAATTCTTGGGCGCAAGGCGGAGTAAAGGAAGACGTTTTTCTTACGTTGGCGAACGCTGAACATAGCCAAAGGACAAGTTATGCGGTGGGAAAACTCATGACTGAATTCTTTATGCGCGATGCCGTCTCGCAAGGACTTATTAAAGGCTGTTCGATAAGATTTGCCAACGTGTACAGCAAACACGAACTTTATCCCAAACACATTATTCCGCATATTATCAATTCGCTTAAACAGACGGGCGGCGTGGAACTTTTGGAAAACTCCAAAATCAACCGCAGAACGTTCTTGCATAATTACGACTCTTGTTCGGCGGTGATAGCGCTTATCAATACGCCGTCGGCTTTGGACGGCACGGTTTACAACGTCGGCACGGAAGAAGAGATAACAATTATAGATTTGGTAAAACTTTGCGCGGACAAACTGGGAGTCAAAGATCCGAAAATAGTATTCAACGGATACAGAGCGTCCGACCCCGAAAGAAGATTGCTCAGTACGGAAAAGTTGAGAAAAAGAACGGGCTGGAATCCGTCGATTACGCTTGATAAAGGCATTAGTATGTGCGTAGAGGATATTAAATAATGAAAGTATTGTTGCTTACGGTCGCAGGCACGTCTACGAGATTCGGAAAATCGCTTGGACGGGAATGTTTGAAATGTATTTACAACGAAAAGGGTTTCGATGAGAGTTTGCTAGGCAATATGGTTCGCAAAGACGCTTCTTTTGATAAAATCGTAATCGTCGGCGGATATAAATTCCAAGAACTCAAAGACGCCGTCGAAAATCATTTTTCCGATTTGAAAGATAAGATAGTTTTGATAAACAACGAACACTATTTCGATTACGGTTCCGGTTACAGTCTTTACGAAGGTCTGAAATATCTTGTCGGTACGGATTTTGACGAAATAGTATTCGCCGAAGGTGATTTGTGGGTGGACGACGAAAGTTTCTTCAAAGTATCTTCGTCGGATAAAGACGTCATTACGTTCAATCGCGACACGATAGACGCGAAAAAGTCCGTCGTACTTTATTTCGATACGCAAAATAAAGTTCACTATCTTTACGATACTGCGCACAGTTATTTGGAGATAGACCGTCCGTTTCTTTCCATTTACAATTCGGGACAGATATGGAAGTTTTCCGACAGCGACAGAGTAAGGAAAAGTTTTGACGGTATTGACGAAAAGACGTGGCGCGGAACAAATCTCGTATTTATACAAAAGTATTTCGGAGAAAGAGATAAAGACGAATACGAAATGGCGCAATTCAATACGTGGCTTAATTGCAATACGGTAGATGATTTCAGAAAAATAGCGGAGGTCAAAAAATGAAAACGCTTGTTGAGAAATTAAATTTATTGAAACAAAGACTGAAAACCCGAAAAGTCAGAATTATGATTATAGGGTTGGGAAGCGTAGGCGGTTACTTGCTTGATTATCTTCTCTCGTCCAAAGACAGCGAAAAAGAGATAATAGTAGTAGGTCGCAACGCGGATAAAATGCTTTCAGACGTAAATATAGTAAAAGTTGCGTCGTTGATACGCGCTCAAAATAATTCTACCGTAGAAATAGTACCCGACGTGGATTTCAACAGCGTGGAGAGTCTTGCAAAGTGTTTGGATACATACCGTCCCGATTTGATAGTCAACAGCAGCCGCGCTTATTCGGGTTTGAAATACGGCAGTATTTCCTGGAAAAACGTAAGAGCGTACGGAATTTGGTCGCCGTTGTCTATTAAGTATATCAAGAATATAATGGAGGCTTACGAAAAAGTCGACAGCGACGCAATAGTCATCAACACGTCGTATTCGGACGCTATAATACCGTGGCTTAAATCGGCGGGCAAAGCCTATCCCGATTTCGGAAGCGGCAATATCAACCATCTGGTACCGCGTATCAAATTCGCGGCGGCGGAGATTTGCGGAATAAAAGATTTTTGGAATATAGATATTACTTACGCTACTTCGCACTTCCACGACGTCGTAATAAGTAAAGAAGGTCAGACGGAAGGAGTCGACCAACTTATAAGTATTTCTTATCAAGGCAAGGAATTGCAGTTAAACAAAGAAGAAGTATTTTCTAAGTGTAAAATCGCAATGCCGGTCGACGCAAAACGCAATATGATGAACGCTTCGAGCAACTTCGAAATAATCGACGCAATTCTCAACGCGGTAAGAAAAGGCAAGAAGACGAAACTTCACTGTCCGGGAGTATTCGGCGAAATCGGCGGCTATCCCGTTGTCGTAGACGGAAGCGGCGAAAAAGTAAACGCTTATATCGATACGGAAAAGTTTACTCTCGACGCTATGAGAGAAAAGAACAGACAGTCTATTTACCTTGACGGAATAGAAAAAGTCGAAGACGGCGTTTTGGTTTATACCGACGAGTTAATAGGAAAAGTAAAAAGCGCGTTTGGCGTGGATTTGGTCAAAAAAGTGCCTTTCGATAAAATAAGCGAAACCGCGGAATTTATTATAAACGAAATCATAGAAAAAAATAAGGATAAATAAAGATGAAAAAAGTTTACACATGTTTTTGCACAGACGTAATACACGAGGGACATACGAATATCATAAATCTCGCTAAGCAGTACGGCGAAGTTTATGTTGGAGTACTTACCGACGAAGCAATGATAAAATTCAATAGATTTCCAGTTATACCTTTCGAAGAGAGAATGGAAATGATAAAAAACGTCGACGGCGTAAAAGAAGTCGTAGTTCAAAGCGAGATAATGTACGATAAAGTTATTTCTCAACTCAAACCCGATTACGTTATCCACGGCGATAATTGGAAAAGCGGACCTATGAAAGCCATTCGCGACAACGTAGAGAAGTTGCTTTCAAATTACGGCGGACAAATCATAGACGCGCCTTATACGTTCAACGAAAACGTAAGACGTATCGATATGAAGATAAAAGAAAAACTCTCCATGCCGGAATACAGACGTAAAAGACTCAGACAGTTGCTTGAACTTTGTCCGATAGTTAAGACAATCGAAGTTCACAGCGGACTTACCGGTTTGATTGCGGAAAAGACGATAGTTGAACATGACGGCGAATTCAATCAGTTTGACGCTATGTGGGTAAGTTCGCTTTGCGATTCGACAGCAAAAGGTAAACCCGACATTGAGTTGGTAGACATGACGTCGCGTTTTAGGACGATAGACGACGTTATGGAAGTAACGACGAAGCCTATCATTTTCGACGGAGATACGGGCGGTCTTACCGAGCATTTCGTATATACCGTAAGATCTTTGGAAAGAATGGGCGTGTCGGCCGTAATAATCGAAGATAAAACAGGTTTGAAAAAGAACTCTCTCTTCGGAACGGAAGTAGAGCAGACGCAGGATTCGATTGAGCATTTTTGCAGTAAAATCGAGGCGGGTAAAAAAGTTCAACTTACCGATGATTTCATGATAATCGCGAGAATAGAAAGCCTTATACTCGAACAGGGTATGGAAGACGCGCTTACGAGAGCGTTCGCTTACGTAAAGGCGGGCGCGGACGGAATCATGATTCACAGCAGAAAGAAAGATCCCGCGGAGATTCTTGAATTTTGCGACACTTTCCGCAAGAGCGATAAGAAGACGCCTATCGTCGTAGTTCCCTCTTCTTTCAACGTAATCACGGAAGACGAACTCGCCGCTCACGGCGTAAATATCGTAATATACGCAAACCAACTTACGCGCAGCGCTTTCCCCGCAATGGAACAGACGGCGAAAGATATTTTGAAGTATCACAGAGCAAAGGAAGTCGATTCCAGACTTCTGCCTATCAAAGATATAATTTCGTTGATAGAGGAACTTTAATAAGCAGACGAGGACAGTATGAAGATTCAGGATTTTGTAAAAACGTTAAATTGCCGGTTTTTCTGCGGAGTGCCGGATTCGCAACTTAAATCTCTTTGCGATTATCTGATGAATGAATACGGAATTGATCCCAAACATCATATAATCGCGGCGAACGAAGGCAACTGTACGGCTATCGCTGCGGGATACAACCTCGCGACGGGCGAAGTTCCCGCGGTATATATGCAAAACAGCGGACAGGGCAATATCATCAATCCGGTCGCGTCGCTTATGAACGGAAAAGTATACGCTATACCGTGTATTTTCATTGTAGGTTGGAGAGGGGAGCCGGGAGTTCACGACGAACCGCAACATATCTATCAAGGCGAAGTAACGTTGAAATTGTTGGAAGATATGGAAATCGAATACTTCGTAGTAGACAAGAATACCGAGGTTTGCGATATAGAGAAAAAAATGTCCGAGTGGCAGTCGCTTTTGGCTTGCGGAAAGCAGGTGGCTTTCGTAATCAAAAAAGGCGCGTTGCAGTACGACGAAAAAGTAGTTTACTCCAACTCTTATACTACCGTCAGAGAAGAGATTATAAAGCATATCGTGGCGGTAAGCAAAGACGACCCTATAGTATCGACGACGGGCAAAGCGTCCAGAGAATTGTTTGAAATAAGAGAAGCAAACGGACAGGGACACGAGAGAGATTTTCTTACCGTCGGTTCGATGGGACACAGTTCCTCAATAGCGCTCGGCGTAGCGTTGAACAAGCCTAATACGAAAGTATGGTGCATAGACGGCGACGGCGCGGCTTTGATGCATTTGGGCGCTATGGCGGTCATAGGAGCGAACAAGACGAAGAATCTTATTCATATAGTAATAAACAACGGCGCGCACGAAACCGTAGGGGGAATGCCAACTGTTTCGCAGGCTTTGAAACTGACTGAAATAGCGACCGCTTGCGGTTATCCTTACGCTGTAAAAGTCGATAGTTACGAGGAACTTGATAAGGAACTTGCAAAAGCCAAAAACAGCGACGTTTTGACGTTTATCGAAGCGACTTGTTCGATAGGTTCGAGGGCGGATTTGGGCAGACCGACGACCACGGCGCTCGATAATAAGAACAGTTTCGTTGAATTTTTGAAAGGAATTTAACGACATACAACAGACTTATAAAAAATGCGTCGGGAGAGATAAATTCTTCTCCCGATTTTTTTTACGTTAAAGTTTTACTCAAAATACTTCTGAAAGTATCACAATGTTAACATAAGTTGACAACAATGTAAACAAAAGTTGACAAAAAATCGTTGAAAATTCTCCAAAAAAATTGGTATAATATAGAAAACAAGTCGAAAGAGCGTTTGTCAAAATCATAAGATGAAGAGGAAAATTCGGCTTAATAAAATTTATCCGTCATGACTTTGACGGGTAGACAGTAATTACGACCCCTATATCCTAAACCAGATTATATTTCCGACCGCACCAAACCGGGAATGTAACCAAGACGCCGTCCGCAAGGACGGCGTCTTGGTTATTTTTAATATATAGATAAATAAATATATTTCAAAAAGTAGCGCGCTTTTTTAAGGTATGTTATAATATGTAAGCAAAAGGAAGGTATTAAGGATATGAAAATAAACGAACTGTTCAAAAAGAAAAAAGTTGTTTATTCTTTTGAGATTTTTCCGCCGAAAGTCAACGACGGCATCGACAAGATACTAAATACGCTTGATAGCATAAGGGATTTGCGACCCGATTACGTTTCGATTACTTACAGCGCAGGCGGCAGTAAAAATTCTCGTACGAAAGAGATAGCGCAGATTGTCAAAAACAATTACGGTATCGAACCTCTCGCGCATCTTACTTGCGTGAATTCTACTCGCGAAGAAGTAGAGAGGGCGATAGACGGACTTGTGGATATAGGAGTGGAAAACGTGCTTGCGCTTAGAGGCGATAGAATAGAAGGGGAGATTAAAAGCGATTTTTCTCACGCCAGCGATTTAGTCGAATTTATAAAGTCGCGCAGCGATATTAACGTCGCGGGAGCGTGTTATCCCGAAGGTCATCCCGAAAGCGCCAATATCGTAGAGGACATTCGCAATCTTAAGATAAAAGTGAATAAGGGAGTTACCCATCTTAATTCGCAGTTGTTTTTCGACAACGACGATTATCTCAAATATATAGACATGCTTAGGCTTGCCGGCATTGACGTTCCGGTACAGGCGGGAGTAATGCCGCTGGTCAAAGCGTCGCAATTCGGCGGAATAGTAAAAATGACCGGAGCAAAAATACCGTCCAAGATTTCGCGTATGTACAGTAAATTCGCAGACGATCCCGACGCGCTTGCCGAAGCGGGGATTGCGTACGCTACCGACCAGATAGTAGATTTGCTTTCAAGCGGAGTTGACGGCATACATCTTTATATCATGAACAACGCGTACGTGGCGAAGAGAATAACGGATAATATAAGACCCATTTTGGATAAACTCAACGGATGAAAATAGACAAGAGCGAATTGCTGAGGTATCTCGGCTATAAGGGGCAAGAGTACGGCGAAAATATCGACGGAGAAATCGACGGCGCAATCGAACTTTGTCTTAAACTGATTACGCCGAGAAGCGTAATAAGAAAATACGGTTTCGACTCGCGCTCGATGAAAATTAAAGGCGCGCAAATCTCTCTTTCGGGCGAAGATATAGCAAGACATTTATCCGATTGCAAAGAGGTATATTTCTTAGGCGCTACGGTAGGTTTTGAAGTGGAAAAGAAAGTCGCGGAACTTATGAAAACAAATCCGTTGAAAGGCGTGCTTTTGGACAGCGCGAGCATTTGCGCTATCGAGAGTTACTGCGACGACCTGTGCGACGAACTTCAAGCCAGTTCGGCTAAACCTCTTACTTGGAGATTTTCTTGCGGTTACGGGGATTTTCCGCTGTCGCAACAAAAGGATTTCGTAAACGCTTTGGAACTTCCAAAACGCATCGGCGTGTTTATGAACGAGGAGAGTTTTATGCTTACTCCTCAAAAATCCGTTACCGCGGTAATAGGCGTGAAAGAGAGCGGAAGTAACGTAGAACGCAGGTGCGATTCCAAATGTTCGACTTGCAAAAATAAGACCTGCGTATATCGCAGATGAATAAAGGTATCTATGAAAGTAACAGAACTTTTCGATAAACAATCAATAGTATTGCTTGACGGCGCGCTTGGCACTCAATTTCAAAAAAGAGGACTGGCGGTTGGCGCTATGCCTGAAAAACTCAATACGGAAAATCCCGATTTGGTATATGCCGTAACAAAGGAATACGCGGATGCGGGCAGCGACGTAGTATTTACAAATACTTTCGGCGCAAACCGTAAGAAACTCGGCAACGTCGAAGAAGTCGACAGATTGATAAAAGCGGGCGCGCAAATCGCAAGAAAAGCCGCGGGAGATAAACTCGTTGCGTTGGATATAGGACCGACTGGAGCGCTTATCGAGCCTTTGGGAACGATGACTTTCGATACGGCTTACGAACTTTTCAAAGAGCAGGTACTTGCGGGAAAAGATTTGGTCGATTTGGTAGTACTTGAAACCATGAGCGACTTATACGAACTTAAAGCGGCGCTTTTGGCGGTAAAAGAAAATTGCGACCTTCCGATAATGGCGAGCATGACGTTTGACGAAAACGGCAGGACGTTTACAGGTTGCAGCGTAGAAGCGTTCGCTATTACCGCTTCGGCGTTTGCAGACGCGGTGGGAATCAACTGTTCGCTTTCTCCCGATAAGATTTTGCCGATAATGAAAAGATTGATAGACAATACCGATTTGCCGGTATTTGTAAAAGCCAACGCGGGATTGCCCGACTCTCAGATGAATTATGACGTTTCGCCCGAAGAATTCGCGCTTTCCTATCAAAAGTTTATTGACGCGGGAGTAAGCATACTCGGCGGTTGTTGCGGCACGACTCCCGAATATATCCGACGTCTCGCATTACTTAAAAAGACGAAGAAAGTCGGCGAGAGAAAAAGGATATATAAGACGGCGGTATGCTCGTCAACGAAAGTAGTTTATATAGATTCCGTTAAAGTTATCGGCGAGAGGATAAATCCTACCGGCAAGAAGGCTATGAAACAGGCGTTGATAGACAAAGATTTTAATTATATTGCGACGCAGACTTTGGAGCAGGTTGAGGCGGGAGCGGATATATTGGACGTCAACGCGGGGCTTCCTCAGATAGACGAAACGGTAATGCTTGCCGATATGGTAAAGTATATTCAATCTCTTACTGACGCTCCTTTGCAAATAGACTGTTCCAAGCCTCAGGCTATAGAAAGAGCGTTGAGATATTACAACGGAAAGCCTATCGTAAATTCGGTCAACGCGGAAGAGAAGTCTTTATCTTCGATATTGCCGCTTGTCGCAAAATACGGCGCGAGCGTAGTAGGACTTACTATCGACGAAAACGGCGTTCCTAAGACGGTGGAAGAGAGGATAAGGCTCGCCGAGAAAATAATAGAGCGAGCCAAGACTTACGGCATTAGGGAAGAAGATATATATATCGACTGTTTGACTTTGACAGTCAGCGCGGAACCCGAGCAGGCAATGTATACGCTCAAAGCGATGAGCGCGCTCAAATCCAAGTACGCTGTAAAGACGGCGCTCGGAGTATCCAATATATCTTTCGGCTTGCCCGCAAGACAAATAGTAAACACCGCTTTTTTAACTATGGCGATGTACGCGGGTTTGGATTTGCCTATTCTCAATCCCAATATTCCCGAAAATATGCAAGCGGTAGACGCTTTCAAAGTATTGAATTGCCAAGATAAAAACTGTATGGATTTTACCGCAAAATACGCGGATTACGCGGGCAGTAAAATCATAACCAAAAATTCGCAGACCTCGCAAACTTCTATTTCTGACGACAAAGATATTTTTTACTGTATAGAAAAAGGACTGGACAGGGCGAGAGAATTGACTGCTAGACTTCTTGAAAAAAACAGTCCGTTGGAAGTGATAGACAACTATCTGATACCCGCGTTGAACAAAGTAGGAGATAATTACGAAAAGGGCAAGATATTCTTGCCGCAGTTGATAGCGTCCGCAGATTGCGCAAAACTGTGTTTTGAAGAAGTCAAAAAAAGTCTGCCGGTCGGTGAGGAAAGCGACAAGGGAAAGATTGCGCTTGCGACGGTAAAAGGCGACGTTCACGACATAGGCAAAAACATCGTCAAGACTGTTTTGGAAAATTACGGCTTCAAGGTAATAGATTTGGGCAAGAACGTTTCTCCCGAAAGCGTGGTCGAAAACGTTGAGAAGTATAATATAAAACTTTGCGGTCTTTCCGCGTTGATGACCACTACCGTTGAAAATATGAAAGAAACGATAAGACTTCTCAAAGAAAAATGTCCTTATTGCAAAGTCATGGTAGGAGGAGCGGTGCTTACCGAAGATTACGCAAATCAAATCGGAGCGGATAAGTATTGCAAAGACGCAAATCAAAGCGCCAAGTACGCTATTTCCGTTTTATGCCAATCGGATAAGGATTAAAGGGTATTATAATATTAAAGGATAAAGTAAGATGAAAAAGACGTTGTACGTGGTGGGCGCGATAATAATAAAAGACGGCAGAATTTTAGCCGTAAAACGCGGAGAGAGTAAAAATAAAGCCGTAGCGTACAAATACGAATTTGTCGGAGGTAAGATAGAAGAAGGCGAATCGCCGCAAGTCGCGTTAAAAAGAGAAGTGCGGGAGGAAATGAATTACGAAGTAGAAGTGGGACAAAGGTTTATGCAGGAAGTCTACGAATACGAAGACGTTTTTGTAAATTTACAGACTTATTTTTGCAGACCTTTATCGGAGAAATACGAATTAAAAGAACATTTGGACGGCAAATGGCTTGCTCCCGAGGAACTCTTTTCCGTCGAATGGGCGCCTGCCGATTACAACATGATTTCGCAATTAACTAAAATCAAACTTTGACTTTAGCAATCATCGCTGAGTCCGAGAAGGTAATCTGCCGGAACGTCGAAATACTGAGCCAGTTTGAAAATGGCAGTAGCGCAAGGTTCTTGTTTTCCGTTTTCCCAATAACTTATCGACGAATTACTCAAACCCAATTTTTGGGCAAGCAGATTCTGACCGATATTCTGGTCAAGTCGCAATTCTTTAAGCCTTTCGCCAAAAATTTGTCTGTCGAATTCTTTCATATAAATATTTTAACAATAATTAGAGATAAAATACTTGACTACTAATTATAATTAGTATATAATATAACTATATACAGTTGAAGTCTGTTTTTATGACAAACGGAGTAGTCGGGAACTGTATTCTAAAATAGGTATTTTCCTAGTGAGGTGGGTTTATATAAATACGGCGCGTCCTTGACGCGTCGTGTTTCCTATTTTACGGTATTGTAATTTTATTAACAAATAGCAAAGTTTGAAAATATTGCATTTTTCTTCGGTTATTGGGAATAATCACGGGTATGAGAGAAATTATACTGAAAATCGATGAAGTAAAACGTCGCGTGGGTATGATAGTAGGTCAGCCTATGACATTCGAGATAAACCGCGGACGCAACAAATTTGTGAAATTCGAAGGTTATGTTCAAGACGCCTATCCCGCTATATTTACGGTGCGCTGTCTTATGGAAGGAGAAGACGAATTGCAGTCTTATTCATACAACGATATTCTTACCCGAAACGTCAAGATAAACAAAAAATAATTTTTTAGTCATATCCGAGTAATCCGCTCAATATAATTATTGTGTAAAAACATAATTGCGGAGGATATATGGCAATCAATACTATTTTTAAGAGCGTAAGCGCAGATTACGAAAGGAATTTGGACGGCAAACAGATTGTTATGCAGTGCAACTTCGACACGACTTCCAAAGGGGGCGTAAGCAAAGTTTGCGCTTTATCCGGCGATGTCAGAATTACAAAAACACAGACTATGTCCAAGCAGATTAAGACAAGCGGAAGAGTATCTATCAAACTTGTCTATTTGGACGCGGAAGGAAAACTAAATAATTTCGATTATATTTCCGATTTTTCCGAAGACATAAACAACGACGGCGTCGTTTCGGATATGCCTTGTATCGTTAGAGCGAGCGTAGTGGATATTCAATCGGGTATTACCGGCGCGGAGATAAAAGTTCAAACCGTAGTGGAACTTATGCCTGCCGTCGTTGAAATCAACACGGTAGAAGTACTCGAAGACGCGGAAGACGCTTTGACGTTGAAACAGGAACAGCAGTATCAGAAATATATTTGCTCGGTAGACGAATGCGTGGAAGTCAGCGACGAGTATTCGTGCGGAGCGAAGGTAGACGACGTATTGTTTTTCGACGCCAAGGCTATTGTCGGCGACGTGGATAATTCGGACGGCAAACTTGTCATTACCGGTCGCGCCGAAGTAAGTCTTATCTATATGAGCGAAGGCGTTGTTTCAACCAAAAACTTTAATATTCCTTTCGCTCAGGAACTTGCAGTAAGAGATGAAAATCTCAGCGCTTGCATAACCGCTAACGTAAAAGAAAACAGACTTGTCATCGAGGGTTCGGAGAGCGACAATACTTTCAAAATTTCCGTCAACGTTGAATTGCAAGGATTTGTAATGCAGACCTGCCTCATTGACGCGGTAACCGATCTTTACAGTCCTACCAACGCTTTGGACGTGAGCGTAGAGGAAGTTTGTTTCGACAGACAGGACGCTTTGATGCGCTTTGAAGAAAAAATAGGCGGAAGCGTAACGGTTGAGAATACCGACGAGAGAATCAAAAGCATTTGCAGTTGTATAGTTACTCAAAACAATCTTTCAAACCTCGTCGCTATGGACGGCGCGCTACTTGCGGAGGGAGTGCTTAACACTTCCGTGATATACGAAACGGAAGAGGGCGCGTACAAGTGTATGCAAGTAGAACTTCCTTATTCTCTTCAGTTTGACGCTCCGAGCGTTGTTTCATCGACTATGCTCAGCGGATGCGCTATCGCGACGGATTGTTCGTATAAAGTAAAAAGAGACAGAGAAGTGGAAATTGCGGCGGGTATCGTTATTTCCGTATGCGCTATGACTAGAGTGAAAAATACAGTTGTCAAAGGCGTTGAAGAAGGCGAAGAAATCGCCGCCGATTCAAACGCAATCAGCATATATTTGCCCGACAAAGGCGAGAGCATTTGGCAGGTTGCAAAGACTTTGGGAATGCCGATAGAGAGCATAAAAGAGCAGAATCCCGATCTCGGCGCGCTTATGGCGGGCGACGAAAGAATCGTCATTTACAGAGAGATAGGTTGATTGCAAAATATCCTCGAATATAGGCGGACGGCAGGCGAAACACTGCCGTTCGCCTTGTTTTTTACAAAAAATTTGCATACCTTGAAATACTTTTACGTCCAACGTATTGATAAGAAATATTTGCTGTGTTACAATAAAGTCGAAGAGGTAAGTTATGGATAAATTTATTCAGGGTTGTATGCGAATAAAAAATATGTCCGTCGCAGAGGTCAGAACGCTTATAGAAAGCAATTTGAGCGCGGGCATAAATACGTTTGACCATGCTGATATTTACGGCGAAGGGGAATGTGAAATTCTTTTCGGAAAGGCGTTGAAGGAAGATCCGTCGCTAAGAGATAAAATTGTTTTACAGACAAAATGCGGGATAGTCAAGGATCTTTCCTGCCATAGATACGACAACAGTACCAACTATATTATAGACAGTGTTCATAAAAGTCTTAACCGCCTTAGAGTGGACAAGATAGACAGGCTGCTTATCCATAGACCGGACGCGCTTATGAATCCCGACGAAGTTGCGAAAGCGTTTGACAGGCTTTATAGCGAAGGAGTTGTCGATCGTTTCGGCGTAAGCAATTTTTCGGGCAACCAAATAGCGTTACTGTCATCCTCGCTAAGACAAAAGATAGAATTCAACCAGATAAGACTGAGTATAGCGCATTGTCCGGCGATTGAAAACGGGGTTAATTTCAACCGTTACAACGACGGCGGAATAAACAGAGATTTCGGGACTTTGGAATACTGCAGAATGAACAAGATTCAGATACAGTGTTATTCTCCTTATAAGGGAAAGAAGAAGTCTTTTATCGGAGATTACAGGTATCCGAAACTCAACAAATTGCTCAAAGAACTCGCTTTCAAATACGAGGCTCAACCCAACGCGATTGCGGCGGCTTGGCTTTTGAAACATCCTGCGGAGTTTGCCGTAATAAACGGCACGACAAAACCCGACAGAGTAGCGCAAATAGCAAAAGCGGAAAATATAAATCTTACTAGAAGCGAGTGGTACGAACTATATCTTGCCTTAGGAAGGAAATTGCCGTAATTATTTATGGAAACAGTTAAAGTAAAAGTTTACGCAAAAATAAATCTATATCTAGACGTTACCGGCGTACGCGCCGACGGCTATCACGAATTGGATATGCTCAACGTTTCCGCAAATATTTTCGATACCGTTCGCGCTTGCAAAAGCGACAAAAATTTAGTATTCATGGACGGACGACAAGTTGCCCAAGACAACACCGCTTATAAATCGCTTGCGCTTTTAGAAAAAAATTTCAACGTCAAAATGAAAATAGAAATACAAAAGGGAATACCTTTTTCGGCAGGGATGGGAGGCTCGTCGGCAGACGCGAGCGGAGTATTTTATTGCGCTCATAAACTGTACGGTATTCCTATTGAAAATCTCTTGCCTTTGGCTTTGAAAGTTGGTTGCGACGTTCCGTATATGATTTACGGCGGAGGCGCTATTGTGCGCGGAGCGGGAGAAATCGTCATTCCCAAGACGATGCCTCAAATGTTTTTAGTCGTATGCCAACAGGAATACGGCGCGTCGACAAAAGACATTTACCGTCAATATGATAAAATCGGAGCGGACGGTAAAAACAGCGAGCATTTCAACGCTTTGGAGAAAGCGGCAATATCTCTTAATCCGAAAATCGCGCTTGCGAAAGAAAAGTTACTTGAATTTACCGACGAAGTATTTATGACAGGGAGCGGAAGCGCTTACGTCGGAGTTTTCGACAGTTTGGAAGAAGCGAAAAAATGCGAAGAATCCATCGGGGATTGCATTTTCAAATCTACGGCAATCACGACTTTGCGCGGAATCGAAATTTTGCAGTAAAATTAGCCTAAATTAAAAAATTTTTATTTTATCTCCTCAACTAATTGTGTATATATTGTATACTTTATAACAATATATTGTGTATATCTGCAAAATTATTCATTTTTCAGAAGTTTTACGTCTTTTGTAAGATTTAGTATCTTTTTGGCTAAAATTCTGTTATTATGAGAGCAATAGTAAAATAAGATGGATATAAAATAAACAAAAGACAAGTATATATCCAACATATAATCAATCTATTATCCGTTTTTCTATATAGGGTAGTAATTATGGGGGAGTGTAGAGTGTCGAAGGCTCGTAAAGGAGTTGTCCTGATTATTTCTTTTGCAATTTTTGCTTTCGTATTATTTACGGGATTACGCTCAAATTCTCCTAAATTCAATAATAATGCAACTTATAATTATTTCGATTATTCCGACTGTTTAACTTTTATAAATTCAAACGAAAACGTTCCTGTTGACGCGGTAAGTATAGGCGATGAAACTCAACTGAAAGAATTTCTGCTCGGCGAAGAGGAGTACGGTTATCTAATCGCGGACATTTCTCTTGATTGGGACGGCGTCGGTTCGACGGTAAATTTCGCCAACGGCAGAACGCTTGACGGAAGAGGTCATACCGTAACTTTGTCAGATAAAGACGCAGATGCAGACGTATACGACGATTCTTTCGGAGCGAGCATTATGAATTGGAGCGGATTTGCGCGCAATATCAATTACGGTCTTTTCGTCAGCGTCAATTCGGGAGTAATTAAAAATATAGTATTCGAATATTTCGATAGAGTTTGCGCAGTCAACGACGGCAACGTAGCGATAAACGGAGCGGGAATAGTTTGCGGAGAAAACAGGGGAAGTATCGAAAACTGCGAATTGAACGCAAGGGGCGAATTTTTATATTATTACATAGACGGGATAGATGGAAGTTGTGAATTTCAAACTCATTTCGGCGGATTTGCAGGTAAGAACGGCGGTCGTATAATAAACGTCAAAGCCGATTACACGGATTTCTATTTGAGATTGAGAACTATTGCCGATTCCGAAGATATGTTCGGAGAGAGCATGATAGAAGCGAAGACTTGCGCCGGCGGTATAGCGGGTTGTATGAGCGATATATCGGCAGAGTGTAGCAATATTGTTATATCGGGAAGGAACGTTGTCTTCAATCTTACTTCCAACGGCATAGGAAACGCAAAAGAATATCGGCACGCGGGCGCGGTTGTCGCGGATATGTCGAACGGCGGAAGAGTGAACAACGTCATAGTGGATTTCTCTCCCGAATATACGGAAGAACTCAACAGCGGAAGCGCAGTTTCCAAAAACGCGGTAGTCTATTGCGGAGAAGCGACTAATGTTACCGCAGTAAACACGTATGACGGCGGAAATAATATCTTAAGTACCAACTGCGGTTGCGATAAGCATAAATACGATTATTGCAATTCGGTATATACCGACGAACTCACTGACTTTAATTTGGGTATGAACGGTAAAGGAGAACAGATAATAGAAATTATACCTGTAAACGGCTACGTTGAAAGTCTGTCTTTTACAAAATATCATATAGAAAACGGCGGTTTTCAAATTGACTCTTCAACTTGCGAAGAGAGTATGGAAAACTTTAACTCCTACAACTTTGACGCCAGATGGATTAACGGAAATGTTTTCAAGATTTCTCCTTATCAAGCGTCCGGTAATTGCTGTTGGGAAATAAAAGCGTCTTCTTGGCGCGCCGTGGAATTTGAATTTTCCGACGGCAAGAGTATGACGTATACCGGCGACGACTTTATAAACCATTTTATAAAATTGAAAATCGTCGGAGGAGATTATATCGATTGCGACCTATCCGAGTTTAATTTGTGTAACGCGGACGAAAGAATATACGAAGCGGTTGACGTCGGCGAGTATAGTCTGAATATAAAGCCTATTGTGAAATACGGCAGAGAGTTTTTGTACTACGACGGGCAGAATCGCTTAGTAGCGCCGTTCTTGCCAAATCACGGCGACGAAATTCATACTTGTACTGTCCAACCCGGCGAAGCGATCGCTTTGCAAGAACCTGTCGATTGGACTAAAAACAATTTTGAGTTTGCATTGAAAGACGGCGTCGAAAACGCCGTCGACGGACTGGTTTATACGATAGACGGAGGGAATCCTCATATAGAAAATTCGCTTGCAATTCATCACGTAGAAGATTCCGCGCCGTCGGGAAGCGAATATAGAGTTTATCTTACAAAAGAGGGTAAAAGAGTTACGAACGATTATGTTTTTGTCGCCAAAGTCGACGTTTGCGCTCCCGTAGTAGAAAGCGTTGATTTTAAGTATCCGATCGACGGAAAATATTATAGAGAAAACGCAATATCGCTAAAAATCGTAGATAGAGCGAGCGGAGTAGCGTCTGTCAAAATGAACGGAATGGATATGGAAATGAAAGACGGCTGTTATGTCGCTAATATAAACGTTTCGGGGAATTATAGAATTGTTGCGATTGATAATATGGAAAACGTACTCGTTTATTCTTTCGACGCTTTAATCGACGACGTTATACCTACTTTGAGCGTTGACGCTTATGCAGGCGAGGTTAAATATGAAAGCGGAAAACTCGTCTCGTCAAACGTTAAATTCCTAGCGAGCGCGGTATTCGGAGAATGCGGAGGAGAAATTCAATACAGACTGGACGGCGGCGAGTGGCAAGTTTATAAGGAATCGCTTTTAGTAAAAGAATCCGCGCTAGTCGAATTCAGAGCGCTCTCTTACTCCTGCGATGAGGAAGGTAATCTTCAAAGCGCAATAATTGTTTACGATACCAAAATCAAGCCTCCTACGCCGGTATTGGACATAACGGCAGACTGGTTTTGTATTGATAAAAACAAAGAGTACGACGCGACCGATAAGATTGCAAATATTGAACTTAATCTGTTAAATCAAGACGTTATGGCAAACTTTTTGACTGTACGCGGCTTGGAATTTTCCGCGCGTTACAGCGATACGAACGCGGGCGAGAATATCAAAATAATCATAGATATTTGGACCAAAGATAATGCCGATATCATTATCAATAATCTTACCGACGGAATATACGGCGCTATTTTCAGAAGAAAGGTAACGGTTACTTTGATAAGCGCCGAAGGTACTTACGGAAGCGAGCAAAGAAATTATGCGTATGAAGTGGCAAACGCTTTTGACGATATAGATTTGCAATTTGAATCCAACGCCGATATACGTTCCATTCCCGACGCAGAGGACTACCGTTTTTGGTTGAAAGAATCAGAGTACGGCAATTATACCGTAGAAAACTTCCGAGATATAAACTCTTATGATTGCGGTGGCAAACTGATTGTCAACAAAGCGGTTATTTATAAGTTGGCGAACGACGAAAGCGAATTTCTCGATTTAGATACCCAAAGCATAGCGAATCTTAAATTTATCTTTACGGACGCGATAGACAGTAGTGTAATACACTTGTTGGATACTTCTTATTTGAGCGCGGGCGACGGAGCGTATTTGCCTACCGACAGTATAAATGAACCCGGTACCTATACGATAAAACTTTATATGCCCGACGATCTCAAACTTATGTACGTTCTTGACGACAGTCTTTATGAAATTCAACTCAAAATCAAAGAAGCCTCTACGCATGACGAAGAAATTCCGCCTATCGAGGGAAGCGACGAAGAGGAAATTTTGCCCGACGGGGATTTAAGCGACGAAAACGAAAATAATTTCGAAGACGTCGGCGAAGTCGAAAATAATGACTCTTTGTATTACGCAAACGGTAAATCTTATTCTAAAGTTTTGACGGGCGTTTGTATTGTCGGCGTTTCTACAATAGGCGTTTGCGCGGCGAGCGTTTGTATAAATCTTCGCGTTAAAAGAAAAAGAAAGTAAAAAAATTTTTCGAAAATTTTGTAATTTTTTGCGTAATAGTACTTGACAATAAAAATTTTGAATAATATAATGTTAGCACAGGTTAACTTTGCTAACCGATATTTTTTATCGCAATAGTTAGCCATGTATAACTTTTAATGAGAGGAGATTCTTATGCGGCTGATAATATCGCCACAAGGCAAAGAGATGAGAGTAAAAAAAATAAGCGCTGATGCGAAGACGAAAAACAGATTGCAAAATATCGGAATTACAGAAGGGTGCAATATTACGCTTTTGCAATCCAATTTCGGAGACGTGATAGTAAGAGTAAGAGATTGCAGGATCGCTATGAATAAAGACGCGGCAAGCAATATTGAGGTGGAGGAGATATGAGTAAAAGAAAATCGGCGACAAAAAATATCAAAATTGCGCTCGTAGGCAATCCGAATTGCGGAAAGACTACGCTTTTCAACGCATTGACGGGCGCAACCGCTCACGTGGGAAACTGGACGGGAGTTACCGTAGAGAAGTTGGAGGGAACTTATAGAGATAAAAAATCCGATATAAAAATGGATATAGTCGACCTTCCGGGAATATATTCGCTTTCGCCCTATTCGCCCGAAGAAATTATATCTAGAGATTACATCATTTCGGGCGACGCGGATATAATCTTGAACGTAGTAGACGCTACGAATATCGAAAGAAATCTTTATCTAACTTCTCAACTTTTGGAGATTGGCGCGCCTGTTGTTGTCGCGTTGAATATGGCGGACTGTCTAAAAGCAAACGGAGAGAGCGTTGATATAAAGGCGTTGTCGGACGGACTCGGCGTTCCCGTCGTAAGCATATCCGCTTTGAAACAGAACGGGTTAAAAGAACTTATGCGTACGGTCAATGATATGCAGGGCAAAACGCGCCAAGCGGTATCGCTTATATCCGACGGCGTACTTAAAGATTCTATCGAGAAAGTATCCGCGCTTTTAAGCGATAGCGACGCAAGACTTTTCGAAAGCATTAAACTCGTCGAGGGAGATAAACTGTTATCTCAAAAGTATGTTTCTTTGGAAAAAGAGATAGAAGAGATAAGAAAATCAAATATTAAAGCGATTGAAGAATACAACGGAGATTTTGAATCCTGCGTTGCCGATTGCAGGTATAAAGCCATCGGCGAAAAGTTCGGTTCGGTTATCATAAGAGGAAAGGAAAAGACGGGACTGTCCAAAAGCGACAAGGCGGATAGGGTTCTTACTCACAAGATATGGGGAATTCCCATTTTTCTGTGCATAATGTTGGCGATATTCCATATTACGTTCAGCAGCAACTTTCTATATTTGTCCGCAGTAATACCCGACGGCGCGTTTGCCGACGCCGACCCGATAACTGCGCTGTTTGTAGATAGCGAATACGAATTGGATGAGGACGGCAAAATTAGCGGAGCAAATTCAATCAAATCCCCAGGCGTATTTTTACAGGGGCTTGTCGAAGCGTTGGGAGATCTTGTCAACGGCGAAAGGGTAGAAGATGAGGTAGTCGACGAATTCGGCAACGCAAGCGTCGAAGTTACGGAAGAGGGAGGTTGGATACGGAGACTTCTTGCCGACGCGCCTGATTGGGCGCAGGGCGTAGTCTGCGACGGAATACTTGCCGGAGTGTTCGGCGTGTTGTCGTTCGTGCCGCAGATAATGACGTTGTTTTTATTCTTGACGATACTCGAAGATACCGGATATATGGCGAGAATTGCGTTTATAATGGATAGATGGTTTAGACGTATAGGACTGTCGGGAAAATCTTTTATGCCTCTTTTGATGTGTTTCGGTTGCGCCGTACCGGGAATTATGGCTACGCGTACGATAGAAAACGACAGAGAAAGACGTTCGACTATTCTGCTCGCGCCATTTTTCTCTTGCGGAGCGAAAAGTCCTATATGGTACGCTTTTGCCGCAGCGCTTGCGTCAACGATAGGTTGGAACGAAGAAATAACCGTATTTGCCGTATACTTGACTGGCATAGCGACGGCTATGGTAGCGGCGTTGATTCTCAAAAAGTTGAGCGGGAAGAAAGGAGCGACGCCGTTCATAATGGAATTGCCGGCGTATCACACTCCTCAGTTAAAAAGCGTAAGCGTGCATATTTGGCAAAAACTCAAACACTTTGTTTTCAGAGCGGGTACAGTAATTGCGGCCTCTACCGTTATAATATGGTATTTGCTCAATTTCAACTTTGCATTCCGCATGGTCGATGAAAGTCAGAGCATACTCGCTACCGTCGGCGGATGGTTTGAATGGCTGTTCAAACCTTTGGGATTCGGCAACTGGAAATTTATCGTAGCGTCCGTAACGGGACTTGTGGCAAAGGAAGAAGTCGTTTCGTCTATCGAAGTGCTGTCGGGCAGCGTAGAAGAGTTTATATCGGAAAGCGGAATCACGACTGCGGGAATATTCGCGTTTATGGCGTTCAACCTGCTTACCGTTCCCTGTATGGCAGCGGTCGGCGCGGCGGTGGGAGAACTAGGCTCGACAAAACGCGCACTGCTCGCGATACTCTTTTGGGTGTTAACCTCCTATATAGTCGCAATGACTATTTATTTGATAGGTACCTATTGGTGGACAACGTTTATATTTGCCGCGGCAATAGCGGGAATAATTATCGCATCGCATTTTATTTATCTTAAAAAGGATAAAGCGATAAGGAGGAAAGTATGTTAATCTTATTATCTGTAAGCGTGATTGAGATTTGCGTCGGGGTTGGCGTCGCGTCTGTGCTTATCGGCGGTTTGGGAATACATTACATACGAAAGGCAAAGGCGAGGAAGAAGGGCAAAGGCGGTTGCTGCGGCGATTGTTCGTGCTGCTCGGGATGTTCGTTTTCTTTCAAAGATTTGTTAAAGCAAGAAAAAAACAAAAAGGAAAATTGATTAGTCTTACAAATACATAATTATAAGCCATAATTTATTAAATCTAAGCGGAAGAAGACTTTGTTTTCTCCGCTTAGATTTGTTTGGTAAAGACAGTTATTACTCGCTAATTGTGATTATAAACGGCTATATTTTATTATTTTGAAAATATTTTTCGGAAATAGGTCAAAAACAGTTTACTTTTTCTGTATAAGTTGTATAATACTATCGAAATCTGACGGGGAAAATTGTGAATCTTTATTCGGAGAGTTACGATGGTCAGAAATTTGACTAAGGGAAAGCCCTTAAAACAGATATTGGTTTTTGCGTTGCCGATTTTTATTGGCAACGTATTTCAACAACTTTACAGCATGGTCGACAATATTATTGTCGGCAACACTTTGGGAGAAAACGCTTTTGCAGGCGTAGGGGCTACTACTTCCATTGCTTTTCTTATTATAGGATTTGTTCAGGGACTTACCGCGGGATTTGCAGTCAAGACAAGCCAGTTTTTCGGCAATAAAGACGAAGAAAAGGTCAAAAGAAGCGTGGCGACGTCTTTTATGCTGTGCGCGGCGATTACGGTAATTCTGACAATAGTCAGCGTGCTTACGGCAAAGCCGTTGCTAAGACTTATGCAGACGCCGGAAGATATTATTGAATATTCTTACGAGTATATCGTCGTAGTTTTCGCAGGTTTGGGCGCAACCATGCTTTACAATCTCGTATCGTCTATACTAAGAGCGTTGGGCGATAGCAAAGTGCCTCTTATATTCCTTATAATCGCTTCGGTTATCAACGTCGCTCTTGACTTGCTCTTTATAATTGTATTCAAGACCGGAGTTGCGGGAGCAGGTTGGGCAACCGTTATTTCTCAACTTCTTTCCGCGCTTGCCTGCGCTATATATATGTTCAGAAAGTACGATATACTGCGACTTACGAAAAATCATTTCAAAACAAGTTGGAAGTTTTGTTGGGAACATCTTAACATAGGTCTTCCCATGGCGTTTCAGTATTCGATAATTGCCGTAGGTATCATGGTTCAGCAAGCGGCTTTGAATACTTTCGGAACGCTGTACGTCAGCGCGTACACTGCGGCAAGTAAAATCGACAGTATCGTTACGCAATCTTTGGTCGCTATGGGCAGCGCCGTCGCTACTTACGTAGGACAGAATTACGGAGCGGGAGAGATAGAGAGAATAAACAAGGGAATAAATCAGGCTATGACGGTAAGCGTCGGACTAGCGCTAGTCAGCGGAATAGTAGTATATTTCGGGTCGGATTTGCTTACGGGACTGTTTGTCAAAGATCCAAACGAACAAATGCTGTCGCTGTCAAAGAAATATCTCTTCTGGCAGGGAGTATTCTATATAGGTTTGGCGATAATATACGTGTACCGCAACGGTCTGCAAGGCATGGGATACAGCGCGTTGACAATGGTAGGCGGAGTTGTCGAACTTCTAATGCGTATAGTCGCTTCCATTTTCCTTGTCAAGGTTTTGGGTTATTTGGGACTTTGTCTTTCCAATCCTTGCGCTTGGATAGGCGTGGATATTTTATTTATTACAAGTTACTATATCATAATTCATCACAAGGTCAAAAGGTTTGCCCGTATCAGCGTGGCAAGCGTCAAAATCAAAAAACACAGCAAAGGCATCGCTTAGAAAAAGTATTTTTTGAGTCTTGATGAATATAATTATAACGGATTGGGAGTTGACTTACGGGTTTCAATCCGTTATTATAATTATATAAAGGTGTCAAGGAGAATTTATGGTAAAACTCAATGAAGATAAAGAAGTCGTAGCAGCGATTAAAGAAGGATTGAAAGAAAGGGGAGGGTACTGTCCTTGCCGCGTTCAGATGATAGAAGAAAACAAGTGCGTTTGCAAAGAATTCAGAGAACAGATTGCCGATCCGAATTTCGAAGGATATTGCCATTGCAGACTGTATTATAAATCCAAAGATTGATAATTTCGAGAAAAAGGCAAATATTACCTTTTGAATTGTTGTTGACAAGAAAATATTTAAGCAATATAATTAGAATACTTATATGGGGCTGTCCCGGATTCGATGGGTAAGGGGATACGGTATAAGCACGCCGAAGGCTCGACTTCGTAAAAACGGAAAATTAAATTAAACGCTAAAAATAATAAACAAGTAGCCTTCGCTGCCTAATCAGCGGGCTTGTCGACTCGGGACTCCACGGCCCGATAATCGGCATCAATCAGTGGAACAGGGTCGGACGCATACGCCTTAAACGTCCGATAATATTTAAGGCTTGCCGAAACGTCTCTCCGTGAATAGAGGACGCCAGGGACTAATATATGTTCAATAAGCGTGTAGAAAGTGTCGTAAGAACTTGTCCAGACAGGGGTTCAACTCCCCTCAGTTCCACCATTACGGGGGTATACGCACACCCCTCTGAAAGAGAAATCGCATTTGCGGTTTCTTTTTCTTTTGCGTTGTTTTCGTCCTCAGACGGTAAGCGCAAGCGAACATAAAAGCATGTCGAATACGTTTGACAAGATGATATTTTTATTATATACTTTATGATATATATTGTTAAGTATATAAGGAGTTTATTATGCCGCCGAGAACAAAGATACCAAAAGAACTAATTATTAAAACAGCGTATGATATTACAAAGGCAAACGGTATTGAAAGCGTAACTGCAAAAGCCATATCAAAACAATTAAACTGTTCGATACAGCCTATATATTGGGTATTCGATACAATGGATAATTTACGCAACGCCATTATACACGAGGCAATAAAGGAGTATAACAATTATTTGTTTGCAGAAATTTCGAATTTGTCAAAATATCAAGCAGCAGGATGGAATTATATTCGATTTGCAAAGGAGCAACCGAATTTATTTAAGTTGCTTTTTATGACGGAAAGGCAAAGCGGCACTCCCATCGGGCAAAGCAGTTTGGACGAAAACAAAGAATATCTTTTGTCTTTAATTCAAAATGATTACGGCTTAAACGAAAAGCAAGCAAACGACTTGTACGTTAGACTATGGCTATTTTCGCACGGTATTGCAACAATGATAGCAACCAAAACAGTAGGTCTTGATAATAAAGAAATCGGTAAAATGCTGATGGACGTTCTTACGGGATTATTGCAAATAATTAAAAAGGAAAATTGATAATGAATAAATTAAAAATATTCGACAGCAGTAAACACCTAAAAATATTAAAAATAGTAGCGTTATCTTTTGCGGGACTTTTGCTTTTATGGTTTAGTTTTGACATAACCGGACTGAAATTCGGAAAGATAAAAATAGTAACTTCGGCTTTTGTAGATGAGCCGATTGATTTTGTGTTTTATCTTATTTTCATAGCAAGCATTGTTTGCTTTGTACTAAAAGACAAAATAGGCAAATATATGTTATTGATTTTTCTACTGTTATGGGGTACTTTTCAATTAACTGTATATTTCAAATCGGGCGAAAGTATAGCCGCATACAACAATGCGTTTGCCGATACTCACCACATTATAGCGGCGTCTAATGATTTATTGGTAAAAGATACTTATCACATTTTTTTAGATATCTTTATTTTGCTTGCGCTTATTTCAGTAAAATTCTTTTTTATCGTGAAAATAATTTCACTCAAGGGAAGATTGAAAATGAAGGAAATAAAAAAGTAACGACGCGCCAACGCATTTAAGCATAAGCCCGATTTCCTAAGAAATCTTCGCTATTGAGTCAATATAATTGCGAAAAATAGAAGATTATTGACTCTGCCTAACGCTAATAGTCAATTTAATTCTAAATTTTATATTTTTCTGAATAAGATATGGAATTTAATGAATTTCATTTTTGAAAATGGCAAAAATCAAAAATATAATTGCATTTTTGCTTGTTATTATTTACAAAAAATGATAATATGAATATACAGGAGTCGTTATGTTATATAAGAATTTGGAATCATACTATTATAAAAACCGCGAAGAGTACGAAGAGCAGTATAAAAAGCGCTTTGAAAGCGTGTCTACGCAAAAATTGGATATTTTTATAAAAGAGTATCAGGCCTTTTACGTAAACACTAATGAAATAATTCAATTGATATACGATATAATGCAAGCGAACAGAAGGCTGGACGATATTTGCGTTTGTCTGCCGGGCGTAGCGTTGACGCAATACAAAAGGAATAAGTTGATAGACGAAATCAACATTACGAACGAAATAGAGGGCGTTTACAGTACGAAACGGGAAATCAGCGATATTCTCGATAATTTAGGGAACAAAGACAAGACTTTGCGACTCGTAAATCTTGTAAAAAAGTATGAAAGGATAATGCAACACGACGAAATAGATTTGAAAAGTTGCGAAAGTATACGAAAACTGTACGACGAGATTGTATTGCAAGAAGTAGTTGCCGCATGTCCGGAAAATGCGCCTGACGGTAAATATTTTAGGAAAAATGAAGTCAGCGTGTGGAGCAGTAAACAGGAGATGGTGCATAGCGGACTTATGCCGGAAAAAGCGATAGACGAGGCGATGGAGAAAGCGTTGAACGTTTTGAACGGGGATATAGGAAATAGGCTTATAAACATTGCGATATTCCACTATTTATTGGGATATATACATCCGTTTTATGACGGAAACGGGCGTATGAATCGCTTTATTAGCAGTTATATGTTATCTAAGGAACTTAACAACCTTATAAGTTACGGACTTTCTGTCGTAATTAAAGAAAACCGAAGCAGGTATAATAAACTCTTTATAATAACCAACAACAAAATCAACAGGGGAGATTTGACTCCGTTTATTACAAGTTTTTTAGAGTTTATAAAGACAAGTTTGATTCACATGGATATTAAACTTCGCGAGAAGGAAGAAAAACTCGAATATTACGAATCTATTTTGCAGGATAAGTATCAAGGCAAATCCAAATATTGGAAAGTGCTTTACTATTTGTTGCAAAATGCGTTGTTCGGATTCGAGGGACTTACGATGTCGGATTTACAAGATATTTCGTCTTTAGGATATACTGCGATTAAAAATGTGTTGGAGTTAAATGAAAAACTAATAAAAACAAATCAAGTAGGAAAACGAATTTTTTATACGGTGGATTTGGACGTATTGGATATGCAATAAATTACAACAAAATTTAGGACGCGCTACAGTAGTCTTAATTTAATGTTGAAAAAATTGCCTATTTCTAGTATAATATAGATACGCTAGATATGTTTTGCATATTTACAGTTTTATATAGAAGGGGAAACTATCAAAAGTCTTATGGTAACGTTTACTATCGCAAATACGATTCTATATAAAACGGATAAAGCCAACATAATTCGGAGGATATATGCCGACAATTTCTATAATGATCAAACCTGCTTCCGGCAGATGTAATTTGCGGTGCAAGTATTGTTTTTATCATGATTTGACAAAAAATCGCGAGATTGCGGATTACGGTATAATGGATATCGATACTGCAAAACGCATAATCGATTCGGCGGTTGATTTTGCCAAGGGCGATAATATTTATTTTACTTTCCAAGGCGGAGAACCTCTTTTGGCGGGTAAGGAATACTTTTTAAGGTTTTTCGAACATGCTAGACAAAAAAATAAAGACGGAAATATATTCAATTTCTTGCAGACAAACGGCACGCTTTTAGATAAAGAATGGATAAAAATATTTAAGGACAATTCCGTGTTTATAGGGTTATCCTCGGACGGGGACGAAGAGGGAAATAGATTTAGATTGGACGCAAGCGGAAAATCGGCGTTTGATAGTATTTCAAAAGCCGCGACAATGCTGAAAGAAGGGGAGATTGATTTCAATATTCTTACGGTAGTAACAGGATATACGGCTGAAAATATTCAGAGAATATATCGCTATTTTACGTCGCAAGGATATAAATACTTACAGTTTATACCATGTCTTAGACCAATCGGAGACAAAAGCGAAAGCGAACTTTATATGACTGTTCCGCAGTACGAAAAGTTTCTTTCTCAACTCTTTTCACTTTACGTCAAAGACTACGCGGACGGCAACTATACCAGCGTAAGATATTTTGACAACATGGTGCGGATGTATTTAGGTCAGCGCGCCGAGCAGTGCGGAATGGAAGGGCATTGTTCGCGCCAGTTGGTTGTGGAAAGCAACGGCAACGTCTATACATGCGATTTCTACTGTACGGACGAATGGCTTTTGGGAAATATAAATACGTCGGATTTAGCATATATCGCAAGTTGCGAAAAGGCGAAGAAGTTTGTTTTCGAATCTTTGCAAATAAACCCTCAATGCGCAACGTGCGGTTATTTCAATCTATGCAGAGGCGGCGGTTGCAAACGCCAGAAAAGCGACAGAGATTATTGCGGGGCGTATAAATCGTTTTTCTCAAAAAATATGCGACTGTTTGAAATTTTCTCAAAGCATTAGTTTCTGAATAAGACTTATTTGTCGGACAGACTTTTTTCATGTATCGAATACAAAGAAGAGGATTAAGAAATGACGGAATCTAACGAAGAAAAATCCAAAGGCTTTCCTGCGCGCGAAGAGGCGGAAAAACTTTTTGAAGAAGCCGAACGGCTAAATGTCGGAGCGTGGGGAAATCACTCGCGAAACGTTGCTATTTGCGCGGAAAAGATTGCTTCGGCTTGTAATATGGACGGCGAAAAGGCGTACGTTTTAGGACTGCTGCACGACATCGGCAGACGGTTCGGCGTACGTCATTTGGGACACGTTTACGACGGATGGAAGTATATGCTGGAATCAGGTTATCCCCAAGTCGCGAAAATATGTCTTACCCATTCTTTCAGCGAGCAAGATATAAACGTTTATATAGGCAAATTCGATATTTTAGAAGAAGAACAGAAACAACTTGAAAGAGAATTAAACTCCGTCGAATACGACGATTACGACAGACTTATACAACTTTGCGACGCTTTGGGTAGCGCCGAGGGAGTAGTCAATATCGAAGAGAGAATGGAAGACGTGAAAAAGCGTTACGGTTCTTACCCGCAAACAAAATGGGATAAAAATATAGAATTGAAAAAGTACTTTGACAAACTCGCGGGCAGAGATATTTACGGTATAGTCAAAGTTTAGCGATAAAATAATTTATAGATATAACAAAGCGTCGGCGTATTTATGCGCGGGCGCTTTTAGTCTATTAAACAGTATTATTGATTGACCTCTTTGGCAAAAATAACATTGAGCGTTTTCAAGCGACGAAAAATTTATTCAAATAAGTAGCAAAAAAGCCTTGACAAGCATACCCTATGGGGGTATAATAAAGAAAATAATATATACCCTATGGGGGTATATGGGAGGCAAAAATGGATTGTAAACACGACGGATGCGATTTGACTAAAAAACTTACGGCGAAACTGTCGAGAATAGAAGGTCAGGTCAGAGGCGTAAACAAAATGGTTCAGGAAGAGAGAACGTGCGAGGATATACTCGTACAGTTGTCCGCGATAACGAAAGCGTTGGAAGGCGTGGCGAAAGATTTGTTGGGACACCATATAAATCACTGCGTTGTGGACAGCATAGAAAACGGAAACGTAAAAGAGATGTTGGAAAAACTGCAAGTAGCGGTCGAATACTATTCTAAAATCTAAGAGGTAATATGAAAGAGAATAAAGAAAAGGAAATTAAAGAGGAAAGCGCGAGATACCGCAATAATCACGTCCATGACGGCGAATTGGAAAAGCATGCGCATTGCCATGAAGAAAGCGGGTGCGCTCATGATGAGCGTTGCAACTTTAATCATGAACATGAACACTGTCATGACGGGCATTGCGAACATAATAATGAACAAGCGCATAGTCATGACGAATGTTGCGCTCATAATCACTCTCACGGCGAAGAGGGGCATTGCGACGAAAAACACGAACATTGCCACGACGAAAGTTGCGAGCATGAACACGCTCACGGCGAACACTGTAATTGCAACCATGACCACGGACATGCGCACGGACACGGTTGCGCGTGTTGCGACGATTCACCAATCAAAATAGATAAGAAGCAAAAAGTATGGCAAGTAAATAAGGCTGAAGTGATTTGCATTATCGTTTCGGCGGTATTCTTAATAGCGGGACTTATAATCGATAAAGTAGTCGGGGAAAGTCTGTTCGGACTCTATCTCGCTTTTTATATCGTCGCATATCTGGCGGTAGGCTGGAAAAGCCTACTCGAAGGCATAGAAGGTCTTAAAGAAAAAGATATATTCAATGAGAATACGCTTATGAACGTCGCCTCTATCGGAGCGTTTTGTATAGGCGAATTCGAAGAAGGTGTAATGGTAATGCTGCTTTATACTATCGGCGAAATGATTCAGGGCATTTCCGTACGCAAATCCAAAAAAAGCATAGGCGAATTATTGGATATAAAAGTGGATAAATCCAACCTTGTTAAGGAGGACGGGTCTTGCATATCGGTAGACACTTCGACTTTGAAGATAGGCGACAGAGCGCTTGTAAAAGTCGGCGAAAGAATTCCCGTTGACGGAATAATCGTCGAGGGCGCGTCGTCGTTTGACTATTCCAAACTTACGGGCGAAAGCATACCCGTAAACAAGGAAGTAGGAGAGGAAGTGTTGGGCGGTACGATAAATCTCGACAGCGCGATAATAATCCGTGTTGAAAAAGAAGAAAAGGATACCACGGCAAGCAAGATTCTCAAACTTGTCGAAGAGTCGCAGCAAAACAAACCCAAAGCGGAGAAATTCGTCAGAAAGTTTGCCAAAATATACACTCCGATAGTGTTTGTTCTCGCGCTTGCTATTTCGGTGTTCTTACCGATGATAAGTCAGGTTTCTTATTCCGACGCTATCCGTAAAGGCTTGGTATTCTTGGTAATTTCCTGTCCTTGCGCTTTGGTAATTTCCACTCCTTTGACATATTTCGGAGGCATAGGAAGCGCGTCGCGCAAAGGCGTCTTGGTAAAAGGCGGAAACTATTTGGAAATACTTAATTCCATAGACGAGGTATGTTTTGACAAGACAGGCACGCTGACTGAAGGGGTATTGCAAGTAAAGGAAGTCGGCGCGAAAGACAAAGAAACGCTTGTCAAGATTGCGGGAGCGTGCGAAAGCGCGTCAAACCATCCGATAGCCAAATGCGTCGCGCAATATTGCAACAGCGCGGAAATAGCCAAAGACGTAAGAGAAATCGCGGGCAAAGGAATAATATGCCAAGTCGACGGCAGACAGGCTTTGTGCGGAAACGCAAAGTTGCTTGAAGATAACGACATAGAATTCGAGGCTGTCGACAGAGCGTACAGCGTAGTATACGTCGCGTATGACGGCAAATATCTCGGATTTTTCGGTATTGCGGACAAAATAAGAGAAACGTCCAAAAGCGTAATAGACGGACTTAAATCAAGAGGTATCGCAACGTTTATGCTTACGGGCGACAACGAAGCGGTAGCAAAGCAAGTGGCGGAGGAATTGGGACTCGACGGATACAAAGCGTCGCTTATGCCGCAGGATAAAAGCGAGTATATCAAGTCGCGTTCCGAAAGCGGAAAGAGAGTTATGTTCGTAGGCGACGGACTCAACGACGCGCCCGCTATCAAAAACGCAACAGTCGGCGTATGCGTGAGCGGAATGGGCAACGACGCGAGCGTCGAAGCAAGCGATATGGTGCTTATCGGCGGTAATATAGACAGACTCGACGACGCGTTTGCGGTAGCGAAAAAGACGCGAATGATTATCGCGCAAAACATATTCTTGGCTTTGGGCGTCAAGTTTGCGATAATGGTCGTTTGTATGTTTGTCAATCCGCTTATGTGGCTTGCGGTAATAGCCGACGTAGGCGTGTCGCTTTTGGCAGTGGTGAATTCCATGCGCTTGCTGTCAAAACGCAAAGAAAGAAAAAAATCAATCGCTAAATAAGGTTGCGATTATCATTGAAAAGAGCGGGTAAAATCCCGCTCTTATATATTTATTTATATTATTTTGAAATTAGTTAAGGAAAAACGCGATTTACGACGTATAATAATTATGTAAACAAAAGAGAGGTATAAGATGGCAGAGGTATTTTCCGAGTGGTTGGAAAAATTAAAATCCAAGGCAGACATCGCGGAAGTTGTTTCTCACTACGTTTCTTTGCAGGAACGCGGAAGCAGAAAATGGGCGTGCTGTCCTTTCCATCATGAAAAAACGCCGTCCTTTTGTCTTTACGAGCAGTCCCAGTCTTATCACTGTTTCGGTTGCGGAGCGGGGGGCGACGCAATATCGTTCGTGCAGGAGATAGAACATACTGATTTTATGGGCGCGATAAAGATTCTTGCGGACAAGTACCGTATGCCCGTTCCGGATTTTTCAAAGAACGACGGAAATTCAAATCTGAAAAAGCACAAGGACAAGTTGTTTGAGATGATGAGAGATACCGCGGGATATTTTCATCAAAATCTTATATCCGAAGTCGGAAAGCCTGCGAGAGATTATCTTTCAAAGCGCGGAATCAGCATGCAAACGGCTACGATTTTCGGATTAGGTTACTCTATCGGCAGGAATCAACTCGTAGCGTATCTCAGCGCAAAAGGATATTCCAAAGAGAATATGCAGGAAGCGGGACTTGTAGATACCTCGCAATCGGGCAACGCCGTTGATACTATGGCGGGCAGGTTGATAGTCCCGATTATCAACAACCTGAAACAAGTCGTCGCATTTGGCGGAAGAGTGCTTGACGATTCTCTTCCCAAATACAAAAATACTCGCGAAACGGTATTGTTCAATAAATCCAAAGAGATATTCGGACAGCATTCGGTCAAGAAACTCAAACTTGAAACGGCGGTAAAGGAACTTATTGTCGTCGAAGGTTATATGGACGTCATATCTTTGTTTCAGAGCGGAGTAAAAAACGCTATCGCGTCAATGGGCACTTCGCTTACGCAGGAGCAGGCGAAACTCATCAAAAGATACGTCGACAAAGTAATTATATGTTACGACGGCGACGGCGCGGGACAGAAAGCGACGATGAGAGGATTGGATATACTTTACAACCAAGGTTTGGAAGTAAGAGTAGTAAGTCTTCCCGAAAAACTCGACCCCGACGAATACGTAAGAAAGTACGGTAAGGAAAGTTATCTCAAACTTCTTGTCGAAGCGAAACCGCTTTTCGAGCATAAACTCAATATTTTGGCGAGCGGTTACGACCTTTCTTCTCCGCAGGAAAAAGGCAAATACGCGGTCGAGGCAATGAAGATAGTCAAGTCGCTCGAAGATCCCGCAATGATAGAAGCGTATATAGAATACGTCGCGAAAAAGACGGGGCTAAGCAAAGACACGTTAAGACGGCAGTTGGACATGAGCGAAGCGGCGGTTGCGTTCGTTCCCCGAGAGCAAGTCAAGTTGAGCGCGTCCGCATTTGACAGAGCGGTAAGATACGTATTGTACGGACTTTTCGGGGGAGTAGAAAACGCGGTATGCGACACCGACCTTTCTCAGTATATTGTAGACGCCAAACAAAAAGCGCTGTACGATCTTTATAGGGCGAAAAAGGATAGCGGAAACAATACCGTAGAAGAATTGCTTACGCAGGAAGAGAGCAACGCGGAAGTAAGGGCGGTACTCGACGAAGGCAGTAAAATCGGCGACGATATAGCCAAAGTATATTTTTGCGATTGCGTAAAGAAAATCGTCAAAGAGGGCGATAAGAAAAGAAAGAAAGCGCTTACACGCGCTATCGACAGCGAGCAGGACGAAGAAACTAAATTTATAATGATGAGTCAACTCGCTCAAAACAATATGAAAAAACACTAACGACAAATGAATAATTCGGAGGTTGTATGAACGAAGAAAAGATAGAACAGAACGAGAAAATTATTCAACGCGAAGAGAAGATCAGAAGCGAAGCGTTAAAGATTGCGACAAATTATAAGGATAAAGTCATGACAATGACCGAATTCGAAAAATTGACGGACAAACTCTCGCTTCTTCCCGACGAAACGAGCGTTGTATTCGAGATTTTCAAAAACTCCGGCGTGGAGATACAGGAAGACAGCGAGGACATCAAAGAAATCGCTTTCGACGGCATAGACGCTACTACCGACGATTCGGTAAAGATGTATCTTAAAGATATAGGACAGGTTCCCCTTTTGCAATCGGACGAGGAAAAGGAACTTGCTCAGAGAATGAGCGAGGGCGACGTCGCAGCGAAAAACAGATTGAGCGAAGCCAATCTAAGACTTGTCGTATCGATAGCGAAAAGATACGTCGGCAGAGGAATGCAATTCCTTGACCTTATACAGGAAGGCAATCTCGGACTTATGAAAGCGGTGGAAAAATTCGATTATACCAAAGGCTTTAAGTTTTCCACTTACGCGACGTGGTGGATTAAGCAGTCCATTACCCGCGCGATAGCCGACCAGGCGAGAACGATAAGAATTCCCGTACACATGGTTGAAACAATCAACAAGACCGGCAGAGTGTCAAGACAACTTTTGCAGACGTTAGGCAGAGAACCCACAACAGCAGAAATCGCCGAGAAGATGGGCATAACCGAAGAAAAGGTTATCGAGATTCAAAAGATTGCTCAAGATCCCGTATCGTTGGAAAAACCTATCGGCGAGGAAGAAGACAGCCATCTCGGAGATTTCATAGAAGACAATACTTCGGCATCCCCCGCGGAAAAAGCGGAAACGAGAATGCTGAAAGAGCATTTGCTTGAAGTACTCAGCACTCTTACGCCGAGAGAAAACGAAGTTATCAGAAAGAGATACGGTCTTGACGATTCCCGTCCAAAAACGCTTGAAGAAGTGGGCAGGGAGTTCAACGTAACGAGAGAGCGTATCAGACAGATAGAGGCGAAAGCGTTGAGAAAACTGCGTCATCCCAACCGCACCAAAAAACTCAAAGACTATATCGGCAAGCCATGATTAAGGCGCCTAAACTCGACGGCAGATTGCGAGCCGTAGTCGATAATATCGAAGGCGAAGTTGTTGCGGATATAGGATGCGATCACGGCAAAGTCGCAGTTTGCGCGTTGGCGGAGAAAAGAGTGGTTAAGGCTATCGCTTGCGATATATCGTCCAAATCTTTGGACAAAGCGATCGCGCTTGCCAAATCGTACGCAATCGAGGGTATAGAATTTCGATGCGGCGACGGACTCAAACCTATCGCCGACGGCGAAGCGGATTGCATAGTGATAGCGGGTATGGGCGGTAAGGAAATAATGTCCATACTATCAGCAATGCCCAAAGGAATAAAAAGACTGATTCTCGTCGCTCACAAAAACACCGTTGAGTTGCGCGAATTTCTATCCGCAAAATCGCTGTACATAGAAAAAGATTTTATTGTCGGACAAGGCGGTAAATTTTACAGCGTTATTACGGCCCAGCCGAGCGAGGGTAGGGATTGCGTTTTGAGCGAAGAGAGTTTGTATCTCGGAAAGAATTCTTCCGATAATCCCGATTTTATTTCCTATTTGGAAGAGTTGAAACAAAAACTGGAGAGATTGGAAGATTACGCGGACAGAAGCAAAGAAGGAAAAATCTTGCGCCGTATATTCGAGATTTTGGACGCAAAGAAAAAGCAAGGTGAGTTATGCCCAAAGTAAAAGACGTAATATCCGTTATAGAGAAACGCGCGCCGTTGTCGCTGTCTTACGATTTCGACAGCGCAGGACTTAATTACGGAGATTTAGAGAGCGAAGTCAAAGGGATTTTGATTGCGCAAAACGTTACCTATTACACTCTCGAAGAATGCAGGAGCAAAGGTTGCAATCTTTTGATTACGCATCACCCGTCTTTATTCGGGGAGGAAATAGACGCTTACGGGCAAAGTCTTATAGACGTTGCGAAAAAATATAGTATCAATCTTTACAGTTGCCATACCAATCTCGATTGTTGCGACGGAGGACTAAACGATTATTTGGCGAATCTTTTGGGCATGAAAGACGTAAGACCCGTCGACGGTTGCGCAAGAGAAGGGATTATAGAGCCGACGGAACTTATTTCGTTGGCAAAAAAAGTCGCCCGTATTTTGGACGATCCCAACGTAAAATATGTAGGAAACGCGGATAAAAAGATTAGCAAAGTAATAGTTTGTTCGGGCGCAGGCGCGAGAGACGAAGCATTGATAGAATACGCGAAAGCCAATTCGGTAGATTGCGTGATTGGCGGAGAGAGCAAAATTTCAATCGCTCTGCGCGTAATAGACTATTCGCTTGCGCTTATAGACGTTGGACATTTCGAAAGCGAGATATTCTGCGAAAAGATTTTGAGCGAATGGCTTGAAGAATTTTCTTCTATTATAGTTATTTCGCAAACGGACGTAAGTCCATATCACAATATAAAGTAACAAAAGCCACGCAAGTGGAAAAGGAGTTAAAAATGAGTATAGAAAAGATTTTGAAGTATCAGGAAGTGGATATGAAGTTGTTTAAGTTGGAAAACGAACTCAAAACAAGCGAGTCCGCTAAAAAGATGATATTCTATCAAAACGCAACCAAGCAGTCTTTAGACACGTTGACAAGACTCAATGAAAGCGCTGAAACCGCTATGGAAAATATAAAAAAGAATATGTCCGCTTTAACTGATATAAACAGGCAGATGGATGAAATCGCTAGCGGCGATCTTTCAGATTGCGACGAAAAGCAACTTGATTATTTTGCAAAACAACTCGAAAAGTTGGAACAGCGTTCGGACGAGTTGGAAAAGGAAGTTTCCCGCATAAACAAAGAGTTGAGCGAGACCAATTCCAAGTATAAAAAAGAATACGAACAGGCGGGAAAATCGTCCAAAAATTACAGAGTTTATACCGAGGAATTCAACAACCTCAAAAAGGAAAAATCAGGAGAAGCGGGCGAAATACTTAGAGAACTCAAAGAGATGGAAAAGGATCTCAACGTTGCAATTTTTGAAAAATACAAGAAAGTAAAAGCCAACAAAAAACGTCCCGTTTTCGTTCCGTTTATAAAGCCGAGCAGTTGCGGAGGTTGCGGTATGGAAATTGCAAGCGACATTATCGACAAACTTTCTGAAGGCTTGAAAATTCAAGAATGTCCCAACTGCGGCAGAATAATCTACAACAAAGACTGATATGAAAAAACTCAGCGTCAAAGAAAATGTTATCAAGCCGTGCATTATAGGTATAGTCGTAGTAATATTAGGTATTGCGTTGCTCGTCTATTACAGATACATAGCAAAGTCTGCAAGCGCCGCCAGTTACGTGGTATCGGCGCTTACTCTCGCGGCGGGAGTATTTTTGAGCGTCGCGTCGATACTAAGACTTGTCAAAATAAAACGCGACGTTCAAGTAGAAACGTTGGGAAAAAGCGCGACGGCGACGTTTGTATCTTACGGTAGCGAAAAGACGTCTGGTAAGGTAGCGATATACTATGTAGAATATAAATTCGAAGACGAGGGCAAAACTTACATAAACAAAAGCCCCAGTCAGTTTAATTGGTACGAAGTGCTTACGTTGAAAGTCGTCGGCGAGTTCGCGATAAAGACTTATAAGGGAAGAAGCGTACTTGATTGCGATTTGATGCAAATGCATCTCGACAACAGAGAAGCGGTTGCTCAACTCAATAAGAAATATGAACAAGCGTTAGACGAATTGAGTTCTCAAAATAAATAAGTAAATTTAAGTAATAATCTAATAAAATACAATATGAAAAATATCGATATTTAGCCGATATTTTTCTATTTTAATCAAAATTTAACATAATTCCAAAAAAAGTGTACTTTTACTGACCAATAAATATTATGCTGAATTACTCAAAAAACGAGTAATTTTTCATAATAATTATACAATATTGATTATCGTTTGGCAATATCTCGCGGTCAGTAAAAGTACACTTTTACTGACCGCAAATAAATAGGTGGTAAAATGGATATTAGGGATAAAAATTTGAGAGGCATTTTTGTCTTGTTGGTGTTGATTATATTATGCCTAAGTGTGGCAAGCAATATATTATTTGCTCAAAATAAATTTAATAATGCAGTCGCAGACATAACAAGTATTACTCATGTAGACGAGATACTTATAAGAGGATATGAGAATGAGTCTGCGAATTCAAAACGCGTATTTGAGAAAAAAAACATAACAAAATTATTTGAAAAACTTTCAGGGATTACCAACGCGAAGGCAAGCGATTTAAGAGGTTTGCTTAAAAATAGCGATCAAATAAATAATGGTAGCAGTACAAAGTTGACAATAACCATAAATGGGAAACCTTGGTATGCAATGTACTTGTCTTCTAATAGAAATGGAGACCCTATACTTACGCTTTGGTTGGCTGATGCCTCTTTATCTTCTCAATGGAGTTACTTTGGCGATAATGCAGATGGCGATTATCCCGCAAATATGTACGGTACGAGTATGATTAGAGCAGTTGGTCTTAACAATGGCGGAAAGTATGCAACTAATTTTGATTCATTATCCAATGAAACTAGTCAGAATTCAAGTAATGTATTCGCGATATATACAATGGAAGATATTAGTGGCTCTTTGACGTCGTTTATTGACACTCCGTCAAATGTGGCGTGGCAAGAAACCGTATCGGCAAGAGATAATAATTTTTCTGCTAGCGGAACAAATTATAGTTACAATTTTAATAATGATGCGTATTCAACTACTATGGTAAATTTTTATGATAGCGCGCATGATTATCAATCTAAAACCGGTTATACGAATTGGAGTAGCGATAAAATATGGCTACCGTCAATGGCGGAGACGGGTTGGTCGCAAAAAAACGGCGGAAATTACCGCGGTTTGTGGAAAACTGATGTAAGTCAGCGATTAAGCGGCGGTTCTTCAACTTTTTTGCGTTCAGTCAGTATTCAAAATTATAATGAAATTTGCCTACTTAATTATGAGGGGAATGACGTTGACGGCAGTATTGCTAATACAGTTCATACTATTCGTCCGGCGTTTCATTTGAATTTAGCAAAAGTCGAAGAAGCGGCAGCAATGTCGTTGACTTTACCTCAAGACGTTGAATTAGAGTATAACGGTAACGAACAAGGCGTAGAAAGTAAATACAGTCAAGATTTTTTGGATAGCGTAGATATAGCGTATTATGATGAAGGTTCAAGTACTCCTAGAACTAAACCGACGGCAGTAGGAAATTATACGGTAAAATATACGCTAAAAGACGGATATTATTGGTCGGATAATTTAGGCGGAGCGGAAAGAATAAAGAAGTTTACAATAACGCAACGAAAACTTGACTTTCCCAAATTCGACAACAGTCAATACAGTATACAAAAGCAATATGCAGGAGATGAGGATATATCGTTTACGTTAGTTAACTACGATAAAAACTTTATCGAAGTAACGTATAGCGGAGCGGATAACGGAGTAAGTTACGACGGCACGTATTCGGAAGCGTTGGCTAAGTACGTAGGGAAATACTATTTGGACGTAAAGATAAAAGACGAGTACGGAAGTA
>CAJUBA010000009.1:0-52880 GCA_910584635.1 uncultured Christensenella sp.
AAATCTTCATTGCATTACGATTTCGGTCGGACTTTTTATTTATACGGATAGCCTTTGGTATTAGACTAGATTCTTCGACTACGCTCAGAATGACGGGTAAATATGAGTTACTCTGTACTCTCAATATAATGGATATAAAAGCCTTACATTTATTTCAATATGTTGATAGAATAAACAAATAATGTATTCTCTCCCGTCATATTGAGCGAAGCGCAAGCGAAGTCGAAATATCTAATTTAATAAAATAAATATTGATTATATTAAATTGATTTTGTTGCAGTATCAATAGAATATGTCCCCCAAAAGTTCGGCGAAAAAGTAAATTTTGCATACAAAAATAACTCCCCCCCCAAAACCGTTCGGCGAATAAAGGTAAAAGTCAAAAAAGAAAATGATAGATTTTTTGTCGAGATAGCATAAAAAAAAGTTCCTCGTACTTGCTGTACGTTGGAACCTTTTTATTATGCTGTATCGGCGGAAAAGATGCGTTTTACTTTTGACTTTTACCTTTATTCGCCGAACCCTAAAACAACATCTTTGCATTTTCCGGCAAATCGATTATCGCGCCGTGAAGTACCTTGACTTCGATATTTTCAATATGCATACGCTCGTCGCTTTGAAGATAAATACGTTTGTCGCGCCACTCTCCCGCGCATTCTTTTTCAAGCAGTCTATACGCGAATATTTTATGGCAGACGCTTGGAGCAAGCCTTACAAGCACGGATTTATTGTCGGGACACGCGAAAACGTCGTTGAGTTTAACCTTTATTTTGCTTGCCATCACCTCATCAGACAACACGTATCCGTCGCCATTACAATAAGGACAAGTCTGCAACATAGCGCTTTCAAGCATACTTCTCGTCTTTTTTCTGGTAAGTTCCACAAGACCTAACGGAGTCATACCGATAACCGAAGTTTTGGTTCTGTCCAACGCAAGCGATTCTTGCAAAACGTCCAATACTTTTTGAGAATGCTCAGGGTTGTCCATATCGATAAAATCTATTATCACTATACCGCCTATATTTCTTACTCGAAGTTGTCTGGCTATTTCTTTGGCGGCAATACAGTTGGTTTCGAATACAGTTTGTTCCAAATTCTTTTCCCCGACGTATTTGCCGGTATTGACGTCTATTACTGTAAGGGCTTCCGTCCTGTCTATAATAAGATACGCGCCGTTTGCAAGCACGACTTTACGTTGCAACAACTCTGCGACTTGTTTCATAAGACCGTATTTTTTATGCATCGGGACTTCGTCTTCGTAAAGCACGAACAAATCGGGTTTCTTCTCATAGAGCGACGCGAAAGCAATCTTAAAATCTTCAAGCAATCTCTTATCGTCGATTATGATATGGTCGACGTCGTCGCGAAGCATATCTCTGACCGCGCGTATAGCGACGCCTTCTTCTTTGTATATAAGCGAACCTGCGGGTTTTGTAATAGTCGATTCTTTTATCCTGTTCCACTTCTCGACGAGTTCCGCTATTTCTTCTTTGAGTTCTTCTTTGGAACAATCCACCGATTGAGTACGCAAAATTATACCGAAACCGTCGGGCTTGACTTCGTTGACGAAATCTATAAGTTCGCGTTTTTTGTCTTCGTCCGTTATCTTTCTGCTTACTCCCACGTAATCGATTTGAGGCATAAGCACGACGCCTCTGCCCGGCAAAGTTACGTTCATGGTTATTCTTGCGCCTTTTGAACCGAACTGTTCTTTTGTTACCTGACACAAAATCGTGTCGCCCGACCTTAGATTGAGTTTTTTATCCGTAACGTCTTTGAGAATCTCTCCGTATTCCAAAGTGTCGCCCGCGTAAAGAAACGCGTTTTTTTCCAAACCTATATTGACAAACGCCGCTTGCATACCGTTCAACACGTTCTGCACTTTACCCTTATAAATATTGCCGACAAGTCTTGTAAGATTTTTTCTCTCTACCCAAAACTCCACCAACTCGCCGTTTTCTACTATACATACTTGAGTATCGCTTGGATTGACGTTGATCAATATATCTTTCATTTGAGAAATTCCTCCACGTCTTTCAATTCTCCGCAGACATTGACCAACTGCGCAGTGCGCGCAATGTCGTTTATCTTTATATCGCAAGAAAATTTACTGTTGATATTTTCTATAAAAGCGTCGGCGCGCAAATTATCGTTGCCGCTGGCAAGACGCATATATAAATTATTGCCGTCGACTTTGAGGTCATAAATCAATGACGATACGTCTTTTTCCGTCTCGCCGCCTTTTTTACGCAACGTAATCACGTAACTTTTCAAATCTTTAATTTTCTCGATTTCCTTTGGCAAATTATTCGCGCAAGTCGCGATATAATCGCTCGCTACGACAATCCCCGCTAAATTGGGATTCTTATCCTTATAAAAACAGTCGACAGCGCGCATACCTTGAGGCATTGACTCGTTGTATCTGCGCATTACGTCGTCTTTGTCCGTTTGAAGACAGTCTATCGCAAAATATTCGGCTTTCGACTGTACTCCCAGAGGAACGGGCGTAGTGGTATACGTCAGCATGTGCGGAACGTAACCTTGCGAATATTTTACGTCAATCTTCGCTCTTTTTAGACCTCTTTGCAACACGCGCAATATATCCTTGTGAGAAACGTAACTCACGTCGTCTACTTTAAGATGTTTGAGTATTATCATAGTTCGCACCTCTGCAATCTATTGGCGCCGCAACCGTTGCATTTACCTATACAATTGGGAGTACTGATTCCCTCGTACGCTTTCTTTCTTTCGAATAGCAAATACTTTTTACTCACGCCGTTGTCGATAATATCCCAAGGAAGAATCTCCTCTTCGCCGAAACCTTGCAGGAATTTTTTATAATCTATTCCGCTTTCCTCAAATGCTTGCATCCACTTTTCATAATCGAAATTTTCGCTCCAACTGTCGAATACGCAACCGAGTTCGTAAGCCTTTACTATCGCTTTGGACAGCGTCCTGTCGCCTCTGGCGAATACCGCTTCTATAACGGAAGACTGCGCGCCGTGCCAACTGTATTTGACGTTCTTTATACGAAGTTTTTCTCGCATAAATTCTTGCTTTTGGTACATTTCCTCAATGGAAATCTGCCTCTCCCACTGAAAGGGCGTAAGCGGTTTAGGAATAAATATAGACGTGGAAACGGTAACATTGAGCAATTTAGACGCGCCGTATTGAGAATGGAGATACTTTACCATCTTTACTATATCCACAATGCCTTGCAAATCCTCTTCCGTTTCCGTCGGAAGTCCCATGATAAAATACAGTTTTACGTTTTTTACGCCGTATTTCAACGCCGAAATCAGCGAAGACTTTATATTTTCGTCGCTGATATTTTTATTGATAACGTCTCTTAACCTTTGCGTTCCCGCTTCGGGAGCAAAGGTCAAAGACGCGCCTTGCATTTCTTCGTATATTTCTGCCTCAAAACTATCTAATCTAAGCGACGGCAACGCCAGTTTTACCTTGCGCTTATCCGCCTCAACTTTAATTTTTTCGACCAATTCTTTGAGTTGAGGATAATCGCTCGTACTCAAACTGAGCAGTCCCATTTCATCATATCCCGTGCTGTCCATAAGTTCGCGCGCTTGCCTTACCAAAGTATCTACGCTACGCTTTCTTATAGGTCTGTAATAAAATCCCGCCTGACAGAATCTGCATCCGTTGGCGCAACCTCTGAAAAGTTCTATAGACGAACGGTCGTGGACTATATCGCAGTTGGGAACTAGAACCTTTGTCGGATAGTACGCCTTATCAAGATCTTCAACTACCGCTCTTTTCGTGGGATTGTTGAGAGAGGGAACGTATACGCCGTCCAACTTGCAAGCCTCTTTCAAAAACTCGCTTTTCGTCATTCCCTTTTTTCTGCACTCTCTGTGCAACTTAACTAATTCGTCGAGATTCTTTTCTCCCTCTCCTATAAGCACCGCGTCAAAGAAATCCGCAAATGGCATAGGATTTACCACGCAAGGTCCTCCCGCTACTATCGGCGGAATATCCTCTCCTCTGTCTTTTGCGAAATACGGAACGCCTATAAGGTCGAGCATATATACTATATTGGTAAATTGGAGTTCGAACTGAACGGAAAATCCTATAAGATCGAATTTCTTTATATCTGTTTTTGTTTCCAATGAAAACAGCGGCAATCCGTTTTCTTTCAAAAGCGCCGCCATATCCAAATCGGGAGCGTACGCTCTTTCGCATACCACGCCCTCTGTATCGTTGAGCAAATGATACAGTATTCTCGTTCCGACGTTGCTCATTCCCACTTCGTACTTATCGCTGAAACAAAGACATACTCTTTCCTCGCAAGGCTTGTCCATATCGGGAAGATTGTACTCTCCTCCGACATATCTTGCGGGTTTTTGAACTTTCAACAAAATATCTTTCAACTTATCCAACGCTATATCCTCGCTCACATTACAAGAGCAGCGGCGCCTAAAAATCCCGCGCTGTTGCCAAGACTTGCTCCGACTACGTCGACGTAAGGATAAAAACCGTTGTTGTCAATATATTCGTTTAACATCTTTTTTATCGGAAGTATGAGCGTCGCGCCTTCGTTGGCTATACCTCCGCCGAGTACGAACGCTTGCGGATGAAGGATATTTGTAAGTCCTATTATTCCGTAAGTTACGTAGCCTATATATTTTTCAATCACACTGTTGGCTGTCGCGTCGCCTTGCGCCGCGGCTATAAAAACAGATTTTCCGCTTACCCCGTCTTCGCATATCTGCGCCAAAAGACTGTTGGGATTCTTTTGGACGGCGCGCTTAGTCTGCGCGACGAGAGCGGACGCGGAAATATAACTTTCCCAACATCCCTTATTTCCGCAAGCGCATTCGCTTTCGTCGTCTATGCAGATACCCATGTGTCCCGCTTCCGCGCCTGCGCAACCCAATCCTTCAAAAAGATTTCCGTCAATGATAATTCCCGAACCTATTCCCGTGCCAAGCGTAATAAACACAAGATTTTTATAATTGCGACCGCTGCCGAATCTTTGTTCTCCGAGCGCCGCGCAGTTAGCGTCGTTGCATACTTTGCAGACTTTTCCGGTAAGGTTTTGAACGTCGTTTGCAAGGTCGACTCCTTTCCAGTTTAGATTAGCGCAAGACATCACAAGCCCCGCGCGAGAATTCACTATTCCCGGCACGCCTATGCCTATGCCGCGCAATTCTTCAAATTCCAATCCCGCTTGGTCGCAAAGCGATTTTATATTGCCTATCATTTCAAGCAAAATCGCGTCGTAACCTCTCTCCATTTGAGTTTTGTATTCCATAGACGACGCTATATTTCCAAAGTCGTCGACTATTCCCATCTTCACGTTTTTTCCGCCAATATCCACACCCGCGTAATACATAGCGCTACCTCTTAATATAAGTAATATAATCCAGTATAACAAAAATACCCCGCAAAAGCAAGGTATTTTCTAAACAGGATATTTCTTAAAATAAGCGTGAGACAGTTTAATCGCCTCCGCTGTTGTTCAACGCTTGAATAACTTTTTCGCTTAACTCGTTGTCAAGACACAGTTTGCCGAATTTTTCTTCGCTGATTTCGCACACTCTGCAACCGTCGTTATCCACCAAAATGAATTTGCTTATACCGTCTTTTTCCACGTATTTCAAAAGTTGAAAAAGCCGACAGTCCTGCGATATATACACTGTCTTTTCACACACCCCGTGAGAAAAATCTTTGACAAACGGACGGTTTCTGGCAATATGATAATAAGTCTGCGCTCTGCTTGTAAAGATACCGCTTAAAAGCAAAAACAAACCGAATATAGGAATCGATATATTTCTAGTCCAATATACTGTCGCTATCCCTGCGATAAATAGCGCGCTTCCAGCGCTTACGGTGCAGATTTTGAGCGCCTTTATCGCTTTGAGTTTGTTTTTTACAAGACCGCTGACAACCCTGCTTCCGTCCAAAGGATAAAACGGAAGCAGATTGACTAGTCCGAGCGCCAAATTGGCAAGGCATATTCCTTTCGTATAAACGTAAATATCGGGCATTACCCACCAAAGCGCCACGATAAAAGTCGATACTGCCAAATTAAAGAAAGGCGCGGCAAGCGCAATTAAAATATTGTCGCTGTCGTTGTAATCGTCGCCGCAATCGACTACTCCGCCGTAAGGCATCAACGTTATCACTCCGCTTTTGTAACCGCGTAGATTCGCCATACGGTTGTGCGCTATTTCGTGCGCGACAATACTAACAAGATATCCGCATAAAAGTTCAAATTGCCCGATGACCAGAAAATATCCGGCGAGCAGATAAAACAGCGGATGAAGTTTTATTTTCAAACTCTCAGAAGCCTATCTCGATAATTTTCGAAATCATTACGCCGCAACTTATGCCCACGCAGATGAGCGCCTGTACGATAAAGATATCAAGCGCGTTGATTTTCTTTTTTTTCGCCGCCGCTTTACGGGTAATGTTTTGATTTGGAAAGTTTACGCTTTCGGTAATTTTGCAATCGTCGTATTTCATATTCCACTCCTACGGTTAAGATAGTATATACTATTTCGCAGGTCGAACGATTATGACAAAAAATAAAAATATCGTTCAGACTATTTGCGGAGCGTTGATATTGACCGCTTTTGCAAATATATTTATCTGATAATTCCCTTCTTCCAAAACGTCGATATTCACGCTTAAATCTCCCGATAGTGTCATATAATAACTAAGTAACGTTTTTATATCGCTCTCCAACGCTTTAGTCAAGCCTTCATAAGCGGTAATTTTGTCTTGAAGCAATACTCTTTTAAGGCGTTTTGCCATCATCTTACTTTCATTCATAATCAATACCTCGCCGAAATCAATCTCTTGAATTTTCCTAAAATACCTCTATGTCCTTTAGTTACGTCGTAAAGTTTGAAAGTATTGTCGAGTATATTGCGCGCTATCATATCGATAGCGTCGCGCGAGGACGATCTGTTCATTCCTATTCTTCCCAACTGGGAATACACTGTTATCGCGTCGTCTTCGGGAACCATGCCTATCAACGGACATCTCAAAATGTTGGAGATTTCCCCTCCGCTCATCATCTTTCCGGTAACCACAAAATCTCCTCTGACTCTGTTTACTATAAGGTTTATCGCGTTGAGTTTGTAACTTCTGAGTATCGATAAAACTTTATCCCCGTCCCTTATTGCGGGAATATGCGGAGTCGTAACAAGCAACGCTTCGTCGCAACAACTTACCGCTCTGTGAAAACCGCCGTCAATACCCGCCGGACAGTCTATAAGAATAAAGTCGAACATATCTTCTATTCTGTTTATAAGGTCGCGAAAAGACGCCGCTGTAAGTCTTTCGCTACTGTACGCGTGCGCAGACGGCAAAAGATACAGACTGCTCCCATCTTCTTGCAAAAGCGCCTGATTTATATGACATTTGTTGTCAATCACATCCGCCATATCGTATACGACTCGACTTTCCATACCCATCACAACGTCAAGATTATTCAATCCTATATCGCCGTCTATCATAAGCACGCTCTTGCCCTTGTTTGCCAAACAAATGCCAAGACTTGCCAATACGCTTGTCTTGCCTACTCCGCCTTTGCCGGACGTTACAACGATTTTTCTTGCCATATTTATCTCCTTACGCCGTTACAGGTAAAAATACTTTGCTATATAATTTTACCTCAACGCCGAAAAGAGAAATAAAACAAAATGTATTCTGTTCCCTAAATTTGTCGAAATGCAATAAAAGAGCGATAGTCTAGGCGACCAGTCGCATTCCCGACCAAACGTAAAATCTACGCTTTGCTACGATTTTAGTCGGACTTAGTTATACGGATAGCCTTCGGCATTGAACTAGATATTTCGACTTCGCTTCGCTCCGCTCAATATGATCGCCCGATTTACCATTTCCGCCAACATCCAACGCGTCATGGAAATGTACACTTTTTTTGTAATTATGTTAGATTTTGATTAAAACAGAAGAAAAAAGGCTAAAATTATTATATATGAGCAACTCCTGCGAACAGTCGCAAGCGTTGCTCTATGTTTATATTATTATTTATAATTGACTAGATTAAGTAATTTGGCGAAATCGGTATTGTTTTCTAAAAAGTACATACCGCCTCTTGAAACTATTGTCGTGGGATCGTCGACATTTACAACTTTCATCTGCATAAATTTTGAGATAAACTCCCCAAGTCCCGTAAGATTGCTACCGCCGCCGCAAACAACAATTCCTTCGTTGCAAATATCGTCGGCGATATTGCTCGGTATCTCAAAAGACATATTATATATGATTTCCAATAAATCGATGATATGAGGTTGAATTATTGCGCGTATATCCTTGGAGTGAATAATTTCGCTTTCCACCTTTTGATTTCCTACTTTTCTGACGTTGACTCGCATGGACATATTGTTGTTTTCATACAAACTTCCCAATTCCTTTTTTATTCTTTCAGCCAAAGAAAAAGAAATCGTACTGCTCATACTCGTTACCATGAAATCTGCGATTGCTTTTGTAATCTTGTCGCCGCCGATATCCACGGAACAACCCGATACTATACCGTCCCTGCCTACTATCGCGATTTCGGTTTTGGAACTTCCTATGTCTACAATGAAATGTCCTTTTCCGAATCCCAAAGCGCCCGCGATTGCAAGCGGAGATTCGATTATAGTTACGTCGCGTACTCCCGCTTTGTAAAGCGCTTTCTCAACGTCTTTTTTCTCTGCGTAACTCATGCCCATGCCCACGCTCGCCACGGCTTTTACCGCCGGCTTGAAAATTGCGTTGCCGGGCATACATCTTGAAAGATAGTCTTTTAGCATACAAATAGCGGCGCGTTCGTTGGTAATAACTCCGCCGTGAACGGTATTTACCACCTGATAACCCTGAACGGGTTTTTGCAGATATTTTTCCACGCCTTTACCGCTCTCTATCAAAGTCATGCCGTTGTTTTTGGTCATAACTACCACGCGCGATTCGTCGTTGACGATAAGTCCGCTTCCGACTTTGTGTATTGATGTTTTCGTACTGCCCAAATCTATAGACAATTCTATCGGTTTCATACTCTCTCCGTAGCGTTTTTCAAAATTACGTCTAGTTTATCTCTTAATTTTTCCATAGGCAATCCCACAATATTTGTATAACTGCCTTTGTATGCCGCGACGACTTCTTCGTCCTGTATTCCGTAAGCGCCCGCTTTATCCATGGGACTTCCCCCGTTGACATATTCTTCTATATCCTCTTCGCTCAGCCTATTGAAAAGAACTGCCGACCTGTCGAAAAACGAGTAAATTTTTCCGTTGAAATATATCGCAACTCCCGTATAGACAAGATGTTTATCCCCGTTTAATTCGCGTAGAAATTCTTTGGCTTGCGATTTGTCTTTCGGTTTTCCGTAAATCTTTCCGTCTTTATAGACGATAGTATCGGCAGAGATTATCAAACACTCTTTCTTCTCAATCGGAAGATTGCCCAATTTGATTTTCGCAAGACTTTTTACAATCAAATCGGGACGGGTATACTTACACTTTTCTATGACGTTTTGCGGTAATATCTCAAACTCTTCGAAAATCTCGCTTAACAGTTCCCTTCTTCTAGGAGAGTTGGACGCAAGAATAACTTTCATATACTTTTCCCTTACAACTATTACGGAGAAAACTCCGTAATACTTGCGATATTATTCGATTAAAGAATTTGAAGATTCTTCTTATAAGCGCGTCTGAAATCTTGAATTGCGGTCATAGCGTCTTTTATCTCCAACGAACAGTCCTGTCCCTCGCTGTCGGTCTTCATTATTACGCTGTCGCCAAGCACGTCGCAATCAATGCTCTTTATAACGCTCGACATGCTTCTGTCAAAACTTTCGGCTATTCTTACAATAACGCCGAGTTTGAGTATTGCGTCGAAATCCTCTTCGGTAAGCATGTCCTTATATCTCATAAATTCAACGGTATTCAAATCGCCCTTTCTGTGCATGGAAGCGATAAACGCAGCCATTATCAAATCGTTGTGCGAAATTCCGTAAAGATTGGAGTTTAGAATAACGTAACTTGAGTGTTTATGATGGTCGTAATATTTTATTCTGTTGCCCGTATCGTGCAACATAGCCGCGGTACGCAAGACTTTTACGTAGGCTCTGGGCAATTTGTGCAGAACTTTCAGTTGTTTGAAAAGTTGTATCGACAGATTGTAAACCTGCTCTGCGTGCGGAATATTCTCTCCGAAGAAATTCAAAAGCGAATAGATACTGTGTCCCAATACGTCGGAAATAGGTTTCTCGTTGGTAGAAGGCACGGCGTATCTGAACATTGCGCCCTCGCGAAGTCCGCTACCCGAAATCACTATTTCGTCTACGCCTATCGCGCTTATTGTAGCGTTGATAGCAGAAAGAGCGGCGGGAAAAATATCGGCGCGCACGCTTGAAAGACCTTTTATTTTCATGGTCTTGTCCAGTTCCAACGACCGTATATTTCCGTATATGCTTGAAAATTCGCTTTTGCTTACGACATAGTTGTGCGCCATAGAAAGCGGATATTTTTTCAGCATTCTGCTTATCTTGCCTATGTTTCTGAACGACCCGCCTACGCCGATTAGTTTAGTATCCGGCAAGATGTCTTTCAGCCAATCGAGTTTATTGAGTTCGTCGGTAACGTACTTTTCAATCATTTGCGCCTTTTCAAGCGGCGAAAGACCTTCCTGTTTTACCATGTCCGTCAAAACCACTGAACCGAAGGGCAACGTAACCGTATTTAATATGCTTTTTCTATTATAATAAATAAGTTGAGTGCTTCCGCCTCCTATATCCATAATAATTCCTCTCGGAATATCCATGGAATTTATAACGCCCTGATACACGAGTTGCGCTTCTTCGTCGCTGTTTAATACCTTTAATTCAATACCCGTGCAAGCGTGAACTTCGTCAAGGAAACTTCTTTGATTCTTTGCCCTTCTGACCGCGGCGGTGGCGTAAGCGTAAATATGACTTACGTTGTTCGCGTCGCAAAGTCTTCTGAACATCTTCAACGTCTTTATAGTCTGAGCAATTCTGCTCGACTGTAAAAATCCGTCGATTTCCATATCCTGAGCAAGTCTGACCGTTTCTTTGATGTCGTCGACAACCTGAAAATATCCCCCTTTAAGAATATCAACCAGCACGAGGCGGGTTGAATTCGAGCCGAGGTCTATAATCGCAATTTTATCCATATCTTTTTCCATTCTCTATTTCCTTCGAAATTTGTGTATTCTTTTCAGTTGACATTATATCACACAATCCGCCTTTTTACAATACCCCTTTTTGAAAAACTTTGTAAATTGCTTCCATTTTCTATTTAATATAAAAGATAACCGACACATAAGCGCGTTTTTTCGAATAAAAAAACGCGTTTGAACTACAAACGCGCTTATGCGTCAATCGCGGGACAACCGACTTCTCAGTTTTTCCGCGTAATCGGACAGATATTTTTTAATTTCGTCCATAGCCGAGTAATATTCGTCTATATCCTTTATAAGTACGGGGTCGGGAATAGGAATATATTTTCCCGTTGCGATTTCCGATAGCAGCACAAACTTTTTGCGATATTTCAACGGCAAGAAGTAAGCGTTGGACTTCGTCATGCCTATTATTACGTCCGCTTCGTCGAACGACTTGCGCCCCTTGCCCCATTTGAAAGACGGTTTATGATTAAGTATGTACTTTTCGTCAAAACCTTCTCTAAGCAATGCGAGTTTGGCTTTTTTATTTATCGTCCGAGACTTATTGAATACGGCGGAACTTTTGACCCACTCCACTCTGCTCGCCAATTCGGAATCTTCCTCTACGATACGTCTGAACACGTATTCGCAATAGGGACTTCGACAGATATTGGACATACATATAAATAAGATTTTCATATTTGATATTATAGCATAAAAAATATCGGCGGGCAATAGCGATTTGAAACTGCCGATCTGCAAACGTAAAACCGAAAATATTTCTTATTGCAAAGTTTTTAGGTAGTATGGTATAACTTTATTTACTATTTCAATCGAATAATAACAATCCCGATTAAGATATTTATTTTTGACAAATTTTTATAAAAGTATTATAGAAAAACTATTAAACGGCGCCCGACAAAAAGCGGGCGCCGTAATTATTTTCATTCGCAAAATTCTTTCAATTCGGTTACTATATCGTCCAAAAGCGCGTTGATGCGTCTGCGATCCTCGTCAGAACATTTCTCTGCGACGCACAAAGTGGTTTCGCCTTTGAAGGTCGTAGTCGTAAGTTGAATATACGGCTTGAATTTTGTCGCGCCCGTGATAAACGCATCCACGCACTTTAAGCCGTCCGCTACTAACGCTTCTTCCGAAATCACGCCTATATTCGACATTCCGATAAGAGGATTTTCATAACCTATCTTTATCGCCATCTCGGCAATCGAATATGGGAACAACTTAAAAGCCAGCGCCATCAACGGCAATCCGTAAAGACCGCAAAACTCGTCTTCTTTCGCCGATTTTGTTTTTTCGCAAACGTTTGCCAACGTTTCTCGGAAAGTTCCGTCAGTATCTTCAAGCACGCACGGCATAAATCCCGTGAGGTTCGTCAAGTCTTCAGACTCGCCCGATTTGATATGGTCGCGAAGATTTTTCATGCACGTAATCGCGATTCTTTTATCGTCCGATTTTTCAATATAATTTGAAATCGCCCTCGCGTAAGCCGTAACGAATACGTCGTTGAGAGTCGCGCCGAATTCCTTTCCCTTCGCTTTCAATCTGTCTACGAATTCTTTTTCAAGTTTTCTTAAATTGAAACAAGTCGTACAGTCTTCGTTGTCCGTAAAGGCAAACTTATTTTTTACGCCTGTTTTGGAAACGTTTTTCATCAACCCGTGCGCAGTCTTAGCGTCTTCCTCGCTCATGTCTTTATAGAGTTGCTCCACGCCTCTATCTCCGCTTTTAAGCGCAAGCGAATTGATATCCCCGCCTCTTACGATAAGATTGTAACCTTCTACTATTTTGCCGATAAGATATTTGAAATCCGTACCGTCCATGCACATGTGATTTACCAATAGCGAAATGGCGCTATTCTCTCCGCAATAGTGAACTGTCATTTTGAACTGAAATTTCGCTTTGTAACTGATCTCTTCCGCAAGCGATGCAAGCGCGCTTTTTTGCAAATCGTCGCAATATACCGCGTCAGCCATCTCCTCTTTGGTAAAATCTTCGTTGACAGACCAACTCGGATTCAACATACTGCTATTAAACGACGATCTTAGAATAGGATAGTGTTTAACAATATGATAAAGCGATTCTCTCAACGCCGAAAGATTTACCTTTCCTTCGTAATAACTCACGCTGTGAATCATTCTATCGTAATAGTTTCTGAATATATATTGAACTCTATCCCATATTTCTGCTTTTAATTTTTGCATAATATCCCTACTCCTTTATTTAGTTTTCCCATTTGCAAACATTCCACGCACAGTATATAAAACTCGACATTTTCTTGTCAAGTTAAAAAATAGGTATATTTTGCATAATTTATGTATGATATGCAATACAAAGAAAATAACAAACCTATATAGGAATTTTTTAGCAATCGATGTAAAATTATAATAAAAAAAGTCGCCTTGCATTAACCGAGCGACTTTATAATTAATCTATTTATATTTCGCAACCTTTGGGAATTATAAATCTTAACTCCTTTTCCAGCGTTTCCACTGTAAATTTTTCTCCCTCTACCACTTCTCCGTCCAAAGATATCGCAAATTTTTTTTGTCCGCCGATTATCTCGACGTTTTTACAACGTCTGTATTCGATATACTTTTTCAAATCTTCGCGATCTAAATGCGTACCCGCTTTATACACTTTGATAAGTCTTAAAAATTTTATAATCGCTACAGGCTTTATGCAACATACTTCAAGATAACCGTCGTCGTTTTTAGATCTGGGCGCGCTTAAATACGAACCTCCCACATATTTGCCGTTGGCTATCGTGCATAACAAAATCTTGTCGTCGTTCAACTCTTCTCCGTCGCCAATAACTTTGCATTTCGTCTTCATCGCCGTGAGCAACGCGTAAAACACTCCCGTATTGTAAGCGTTTTTCCCGCCAATGATTTTCTTGTGTCTTACCTGATTCATTTTTCTTGCGACGGCGCTGTCCAGTCCGAAATGACAAGCGTTGACCGCGTATCTGTCGCCTACTTTTATTATATCGATTTTGGTCTCAGTGCCTTCTATCAAATTATCCAAATTCAAAAAATTATCTTTATCGCCGTAGTACTTTACAAAATCGTTGCCGCTTCCGCTTGGATAAAGAGCGACTATAGCGTTGCTATGTCCCACGCAACCGCTTACGACCTCGTTGAGAGTTCCGTCCCCACCACACGAGTAAAAACGAATATCCTCATCCGTTTCCTCGCACGTTTTAGCAACGTAATCAGTAGCGTCGCCCGCTTTCGAGGTAACGTATATTTCATATTCAAAATCCTGTTTTTGATCGAGCGATTTGCGTATACTTGCCAAAGTATCGCCCTTGCCCGCGGTGGGATTTACAATAAATACATGTTTCATAATAATCTGCTTTCCACAAAATTTGCCATTTTTCGTTTTTTATTATGCGCTTTTAAGCATAATCGTGTCAAGTATTTGAGATAGTCTCGAAGACTATGACAAAAAATTTACACACTCTTTAATATTGTATTTGATAATATTAAAAATTATTTATCTTACGGTTATCAACGCCATTCGAACAGTCTGAATCTTTCGAATTTTTAATACTGTCGCAAACCGACAGACGTAACGTTTATATAAACTGACAAACGCCGCCCTAATATATCTGCCGACAGTTTATTCTTGTTTTTCAACGTCGATTGAAAGCGCTATCATTATTACCGCAAGCGCATCCTCGGGATTTACTATATCCATAACGTAATAGTCTACAAGACTTAATATCTTTTTGGAAAGAGTCGCAATTTTATTTCCTTTCTCGTCGACTATAACGTAATCCCATCCCAAGATATCTCCCTCTACGCTCCAACCTTTGCAATCTACGTCAAAAGTCCGTTTGAAAAACGTTATTTGTTTCTTTACTCTGCCTATTTCCTCGCCGTCGATATAAAGAATAAAAGTCGGCATGATATCAAAAAACTTTGACCTCATTTCTCCGACTGCATTTCCTTGCTCGTCAATTATCTCAAATCTTTTTGGCATGGAAAATTTGCCTTGAATAATGTACGCTATCCCGTCGTTTTCGTCAAGTATCTCATACCTTCCTCTAAGTGAAAAGTATTTTTGCTTGATTTTCAATATCATAACTTTCCCCCGTCGAAATGAATTATTTATTTATATTCAATCTCGACAAGGTATATCCGTCGAGTCTGACGTCTACGCTTCCCAATTCTATATTTCTGTTTTCCCCGTGATAATCCGTTCCGCCTGTCGTAAGCATTTTATAGCGTCTCGCGAGCGAGTTCAATTCGTCCGTTACGCTCTTATCGTGCGTAGGATAGTACGCTTCTATCCCTTCCAAACCAAAAGGCTTTAATCCCTCGATTAACGGGCGCAGATTTTTTTGCTGTAAAAATCTCAGCGGATGCGCTATTACCGAAAAGCCTTTGGCTTGCTTTATCAGTTGAACGCCCTGCAACGGCGTAATTCTTTTAGACGGGCAGTACGCTTTTCCGTTAACTCCCAAATATCTATCGAACGCTTCAGGTACCGACGCGGCGTAACCTTGCTCCACCATCATTTTGGCGATATGAAGTCTTCCCACGCTTGCGCTGTCCGCAGGCAAAGTATCTCTGCTGAGTTTGACTCCCAAATCGAAAAGTCTGTCCAAAATAACTTCTGCTCTTTCCTTTCTCTTTTTTTCAAAATAATCGAGTTTTTCCAAAAGCGCGGAATTGTTCTCGTCAAAACAATATCCCAGTATATGAATTTCGGATACGGAGAACGTAGACAGTTCCACACCGTTAATATATTTGATTCCATTGTTTTGCGCGTAATCTTTCGCAATTTTTATCGCTCCGATACAGTCGTGGTCGGTAATGGATATACAATTTATACCCAAATCTTTCGCCTTATCTACAATGCTCTTTGGGGAATCCGTGCCGTCGCTGAGCATACTGTGTATATGCAAATCTATATTCATTACTCCTCCACTGCCTCGTCGCTTGCGATAAGTTGTATTTCGTCGTTCTCCGGCAAATCTCCGCCCACTTTGGAAAGTCTTTGATTTATCAAATCGTTGCGTTTTTCCACTTCTTCGATAGTATTTACCACCGTCGTAGCGTTTTTCTTTACCTTTCCGATCAGTTCGGTATACTTGCCGAAATCTTTTCTGAATTTATTGAGTTCCTTGACAATATCGCCGCTTCTCTTTTGTATTTTGAGCGTCGTAAATCCCACTTGCAAACTGTTCAAAAGCGCGGTAATAGTCGTAGGTCCGCAGACGGTAACGGAAAAGTCGTTTTGCAACTGGTTTGTCAAAGCGCTGTCTTTGGCTATTTCCGCATACAGTCCCTCGGTGGGGACATACATCACGGCAAAGTTCGTGGTCTTGGGAACCTTGATATACTTTTGAGAAATGCTTCTCGCTTCTCTTTTTACCTCGTCGACAAGAGATTTTCTCGCCCCTTCGATTTTTTCCGAATCCCCCTCCTCGCTGGCTTCGACGAGTCTTATGTATCTATCTAGCGGGAATTTGGAATCTATCGGAAGATATACCTTTTCATCTCCCTGCCCCGGCATAACTATTACGAAATCTACCGCTTCCTGCGAGTTTTTGCTTAGTCGGAATTGCTTGCCGTATTGCTCTGGCGAAAGTATTTGATCCAACAGACTTTCAAGCGCGACTTCGCCCCAACCGCCTCTCGTTTTGACGTTGGCGAACATTTTGTTGAGGTTGGTAACTTTCGTAGAAAGATCCTGCATTTCTCCAAAGCCTCTTTGGACTTTATCAAGTCTGTCGTTGACAATTTCAAACGCGCTCTGTATCCTTTTGTCAAGCGTACCCGAAAGTTTTTCGTCTACGGTTTCTCTCATCTTTTCCAGTTGTTTTTCATTGTCCTGTTTTACTCCCAAAAGTTGGACGCGGTTGTCTTCTCGCATATCTTTAAGAGAATTCTTTATCTCGTCGTTCATTTTATCGAGCGACTTTCCCGTATCGTCTTTGAGGTTTGTCAATGACTTCTCAGTCTTATCCTGCATCTTCTCCAACGCGTCGGTAGTATTCGCGCTCATCTGTCTTGTCGCAAGACGCATTTCTTCTCTTATCTCGTTCAACTGTTCTTTCGTGGTATTGAGATTATCGTCGAGAGTTTCCTTAAATGACTTCATATACATTTCCAACATTTGTATAAGCGTACGGTTCGCTCCTTCGAAAGAAGATATTATAGAGTCCTTTTCCTTCGACGTATGCTCGTTGACAAGATTTTTGACCTCGTTGAGATTGTCGTTCAAATTCTCTATCTCGCCGAACAAACGCCCCTCGTCCGCGGTTCCGCCCCTTTTTCTCTTTGATAAATGCAACGCCAATACAACAACGATATTGATAGCAAAACATATTATTACCGTTATCAACAAAATTTTATCCATTCTTTTTATCCTTCTTCTTTTCGGTATTTCTTTTTATTCGTTTGGCTATGGAAAGCAGAGTTTCTTTTTCGTTTTCCGCGCTGCGTCTTAAAGCCATATCCCAAAGTTGCCCCAACGTTTCTCCTATTTCCTTTCCTTTGAATCCCAATTGCGCCATATCGTTGCCGTTCACGGCGAGTTGAGATAATGACAGCGGAACTTGCTCTTGAAGCATTTTTGAATATACTTCTCTTATTTTTTCTGCGGTACGCGAATTTTGCAAATATCCCGTGCCTTTGCAGTCCGCTTCGAACAACGCTATAAGATCGTCGAGAATATCCAGATTCTTTACGATAAAACGTCTGTACTTTACCTCTCTGGCGTTGCCGTTGACGTCAAACATGTGTTCGAGCGTCATTCTCGAAACTTTCTCTATCGTTTTCTTTGGATATTTCAATCTTGTCAAAACTTCTTCCGTTATTTTCGCGCCAATCACGTTATGCAAATAAGTGTTTCCGCACTCGGCGTAACACGCTCCCTTTCCCACGTCGTGAAACAGTCCCGCAAGTCTTACGCTCGGCGGGCAGTTCTCCACTACCGCGAAAATGTGTTCCAATACGTCATACTTATGATATTTTTCATTCTGCGCCACTTTATCGTTCGCCGCCAATTCGGGAAGTATGATTTTCAACGCGCCTATTTCGTTTAGCAGTTCCAACGCCTTACGGCAGTTATCTCCCGCCAAAATCTTATCCAGTTCCTCTCTAATCCTTTCAACGGAAATATCGTTAAGTCCCGCCGCCAACTTTTTAGCGCTTGCAAGAGTTTGCTCCTCCACGCCGTAACCCAAAGTCGATACGAATCTTATCATGCGCATTATTCTCAAGCCGTCCTGTCCCAACGTAATATCGGGAGCGTCCGCCGTAGAGAGTATGCCGTTTTTTATATCAACAATCCCGCCCAAAGGATCGACTAATTTTTCTTGCGACAAATCGTAATATACCGTGTTACATTTGAAATCGCGTCTTTTTGCGTCCTGTAATATATCGTCGGTAAAACGTACGCTGACGGGCGAATGAACTCCGCTCCCGCTAGGATAACTGTCCACCCTGAACGCGGTATATTCGTAGGAATACTTTCCCTTTATTATCATTGTGCCCAAACGCAAAGACGCTTCGCAAACCTTGAATCCGCCCTCTTCCAAAACGCTTTGCAAATCTTGCGGCAATATCGCGCCGGCAAGGTCTATATCGTAGCATTGTTTTCCTCTGAGCGCGTCGCGTACGCATCCGCCTACTGCGTAGAGTTTTTTATTTTCGGGAAAATACGAAGCAAGTCTTTTGAGTTCTTCTTCTCTCTCGTCTTTCACTCTCTTTCTCCTTCATCTAAGGAAATCGCGCCGATATAAGGAAGATTCCTGTATTTTCCGTCAAAGTCCAGTCCGTAACCTACGACGAATTCGTCGCCTATTTGATAACCTACGTAATCCGCCTTAAAGTCTACGCGACGTCCCGACGGCTTGTCTAAGAAAGCGCAAACCTTAACGCTTTTCGCGCCTCTGTTTTTCAACGTCAATGTCAAGGTTTTCATAGTAAGACCGCTGTCTATTATATCTTCTACGACTATTACGTCCTTTCCCGATATATCGCAATCGAGATCTTTAATTATATTTATCTTTCCGCTCGACGAAGTTCCCGCGCCGTAACTGGATACGGATATTGTATCGAAAATCAACGGAAGGTCGATTTGTCTTACCAAATCGCTGTAAAATACCATAGCGCCTTTAAGCACGCAAATTAAGACGGGCGATTTTTCCGCGTAATCCGTCTGTATCAGCGCGCCCATTTGCGCGACTCGGTTTTTTATGTCTTTTGCGTTAATTAGTATTTTATCGATTTTTTCCATGCCGGTCAGTTCCGTCTTTCTTTATAATTTGGATATAAGCCTTGCGTTTGGTATTCTCGCCGACTTTGACAGCGTCGCTTATCTCATATTCGGGGAGCAAATATACGACGTTATCTTTTGCTATTACGACAACGTTGTCGCGCAATCTTTTGGGGATTTTCGCGTCGGTAAAATAATCGCCCAAACTTTTGGTTCCGCCTTTATATCTTTTGAATATATCTCCCTGCCGTCTGTTGCGAATCAAACACCCGTCAAGCGCGTCCAAATCGCAGACGAGTCCGTCCTTGAATTCCTTTGACAGCGTGAGAAGTCTGTCCCCCAAATCGTATTCTCCGTATCCGTTTATTACTCCGCTGTATTCGCGTTTCTCGCAAAGCGCAAAAGCCACGCAATCGCTCTGTCTGTGCGCTTTCAAACCGAACGGCAAATCCACGCTTGCTCCGCTTTGCTTATCTTTAAGAGACCTTATGGACTGTATATGCTTGCTTGTCAAATCCACTCTTGTGGTAATGCTGTCCACCGCGTTGATTACAGTCTGAGAAATAACCGCGTCTTCTTTATCGAACACTTGAATAGGTATACGCGCTTCCCCTTCGTCCAAAACGAAGTCTTTGCAATACCCGTCCAAAAAAGAAACTATTTCTTCCGCTCTTTGCGAAAGTCTTGCGACGTTGCCATCCAGCCCGCCGTAAACTTTTTTGATAAGCGGTATAATCTCCCTTCTCAATCTGTTTCTCGTATAATCTACGCTCTCGTTCGTGCTGTCTTCGACAAACGGTATATCCATCTCTTCAATATAAGCGTCTATATCTTCCCTTGCACAGTCCAACATAGGTCTTAATAAAATCCCGTCGTCTATATTCATTCCGCACAGACCTTTTAATCCGCTTCCTCTGAAAACGTGCATAAGTATGCTTTCCACGTTGTCCGAAAGGTGATGCGCCGTTACTACTCTTTGCGCTTTGCCCGTCTTTACCGTATCCGCAAAAATCTGCCTTCTTCTTATTCTTGCGCCCTGCTCGACGGTATAGCCGTTTTCCGCGCAAAAAGAGGGAATATCTTCTTCGTATATTTCGCAAACCACTCCCATTTCTCGGCAGTATTGCGCTACGAAATCTCTATCTCTTTTCCCTTCGTCGCCTCTAAGATTGTGATGTACGGTAATTACAAAAAAACTATCATTGTCTACAACGCTTGAAATTGCGTCGAGCATAACCATTGAATCCCTGCCTCCGCTTACCGCAAGCGCAAGTTTGTCAAACTTTTTTATATACCCGTAATCGAATCCTTTCAACATATTTTTATTATATATTAAAACCTTTGATAAATCAAGTATTATTATATTCGAGCGTACGTTGTATCCTACTCTTTGACGTCGTATTTTCGTATATTTTATACAATCTCCAAACTATTTTCTTTTGGGCGCGGTAGTGCAAAATAATCTTATAATCCTATTCCCGTTGACACTGCGCGCCTATAAGAATATAATAAATTCGGCGATAATTTAATGGAGGTGGATATGAGCGTTAATTTAAGCGAGTTTTGCGTATGCAAAGATACGGCTTGCCCGCTTCATCCGTCGAATCACGACAAAGGCTGTTCTCTTTGTATAGCAAAAAACTTGAAGAAAAAAGAAATACCGAGTTGCTTTTTCCAAGCGGCGGACGGTTATCCGAGCGATAACGGTTACTCATTTGAATCGTTTGCAAAACTCGTTCTTTCCCAAAAAAATAAATAAACTCGACGATTTTATCATAAATTATACAAAATAATTACTATGATTATTTTCGCTTGCTTGCAATCGAGCAAAAAGTATGATATAACCGACTTTGTAGATATAAACCAAAAGGACGAAAATGGAATACCTTGCTATTATAATCATTACTTTAATATCCGGCGTGGTAGGCACGGGACTAGGCGGTCTTATAGGAGCGATACTAAAACGCGACTCCAACAAAATCGTAAGTCTTCTGCTTTCATTTGCCGCGGGCATTATGCTTGCGGTAGTGTGCTTCGATCTTATGAGCGAGCCTATCGAAATGATGAAAGAGGGTTCTATGCCCAAGTATACTCCTATAATAGTTGTCGTCGCGGTAGTATTCGGATACGCTATCGTCTATCTTCTCAACTTTCTTATCGATAGAAGCGCAAACAGCGAGGTCAAACATATAGATGAAAATCATCCGTCGACGGCTGACGATTTGGACGAACTCATACACGCCGACCATTTCGAAACGCACAAGGAAAATCATTCCAATTTGTTTGTAGCAGGACTTGTGATGATGATAGCGATTGCGTTGCACAACTTACCAGAAGGTATGGTAATAGGAGCGTCTTACGCGCTTGAACCCGACTTAATTGCCAACCTGTTTTCGGGAAGCGGATTTATAATGGCGATAGTAATAGGACTTCACAATATCCCCGAAGGCATGGCGGTTTCCGTTCCCCTTATATCGGGCGGAATGGGCAAAACCAAAGCGACTCTTCTCACCGCTTTGAGCGGACTGCCGACAGTCTTCGGCGCATTGTTGGGGTACGCTCTCGGCGGTATAAACGACCTAATGCTCGTACTCTCGCTCGGTTTTGCAAGCGGAGCAATGCTCTACGTCGTTTTCGGAGAACTTCTCCCCGAATCTATTCTTATGTGGAAAAGCAAACTTCCCGCGCTCTCTTTGTTTATCGGCGTGCTTGTAGGATTTTTGTTGGTAATGTTTTAATGAAAAAGTTATCGAGTACTCAATTATTACTCTTTTTTACAATATCAGTATTAAGCAACCACTCTTTTAAGAGCAAATCAATTTCTTCTTTAGTTTTTCCAAAGAAAACGCTATCTTCCTCTCGCCATAGGTTGATAATTTTTAATCCTATTTTTTGAGCATATTTCATTGCGGTTTTTGCTCCGCTTTTGCTTTTTTTCTCATCAACATAACAAATCAAAGTGTCGCACGTATCAATCATTAAACGATTACTCAATGTAATTTGAGTTTTGAAATGAGCATCCTCAATCTCGTAAATTACGGTGCTTACATCTCGATAATAGTCCGAATACTTATCAATCTTATGTAGACTGGTAAAACAATTTCTATATTGATATCCTTATATTTCTTCCGCAGATTTCTGCAAGCGTTTAACGCTAAATTATCAAATTCCCCATAAGTACCCATAGTAAAATTATTACAACCTTGCTCTAGTATAATCTCTTCTATCGAATTCTCAATACGTTGGTATATTCCTTTGCCACATAACTGTCTATGCCCTATAAAAGCCGTTTTGCTCATAACTATCTCCCTATTGATAATACTATTATAGCACAGAGCAGAGATATATCTCTCTTTTATTTTAATATTTTTTGATAAAATATAAGAGATATATCTACACAGGATGTTTTGATGAAATTAGAAGAAGCAATAACAAAAAGAATATTCAATCTTTGCTATAAAAGAAATATAACGCCCAATAAATTGGCAAGTATGGCAGGGTTACCGTCTGCCACTATTAGATGTATATTTTACGGTAAAAGTAAAAATCCGGGAACTAGAACGTTGTTGGATATTTGTCAGGCTTTAGATATTTCTTTATATGATTTCTTCAATGACCCGCTGTTTCAAACTAAGGAACTGGAAGGAAGTTATTAAATTTAATTGAATTCTTTAATAGCAATATCCGTATATTTATTTATAAAATCGCTTTTAGCGGATGTATAAGCGTCCCTATCATATTTATATTTCTCCGCTAACGTTATTTTCAAGTTTTCGTACTCTTTGGCTATTTCTGGATAAGCGTTTAGATAAGCGCAAAAATAAACTTCGCGTTTGCCGATTTTATGTTGTAAATGCAAATGAAATACCTTTTCCGCGTAGCCGTTTTCCGTATACCCTTTATTAAGCGAAATTCTGACGTCTGTTACCGACATAATTATGTAGCCGCATTCTTTTTGCAGTCTTTCGGCAATTTCCAGCAAATTATTTGATTCGTCTAATTCGACCAGTATGTCGACTATGGGTTTTGCCATAATATTGTCAATCGCGGTGCTTCCTATATGATAAACGTCGCTGTTTTCGGGAAGATATTTTTTTAAGTCTTTAGATTCCGACAAACAATTTTCTTTCCAAACCGCTTTATGGCAAACTAAATTTATCGGAAATAGTTGCCAAAGTTCTTCAAGCGTCATTTCAGATAATTTTTTAGCCATAAACTTCTCCCCCTCTTCGTATTATTTTATAGCGACTGTTACCGAAAACTTTTGCATGGTATAGACGCATTTGACGATTGCAAATCCGCAGTCTTTAAGCATATCCGACTGTTGTTCGACCGAACATTCTCTATCGAGTTTTCTACGCTCTTTCCAAAGCGAAATGTCTTCTTTACTAAGTCCGCTTTTTTCAAAGCCGTTCTCCCAATATACGTCGTACCAATTATTCAACGCTTCGCTACCCGCGCAAAATTGGTCGTAATTTACAAACACCCCGCCTACGGGTAATTTTTCAAATATTCTCTTAAACAATTCAATCTTTTCCGCGTGTTCCAAATGATGTATCGAAAGAGCGGAAATTATTAAGTCAAAGTCGCGGTCAGGCAGTTTTTTCGTATAATCTTCCACAAGATATTCTATATTTGTCATTCCGCAAAATCTTTCCCTTGCGATTCTCAACATATCTTCCGCTATATCGACAAGCGTATAATTCGATTTGGGAAAATTTTGATACCAAAAGGAAGTCAAGATTCCTGTTCCCGCGCCTAAATCCAATACGCTTTTCGGATCATCTATATTGCTTGCAATAAAGTCCGTAGTATCTAAATAAAATCCGTCAAAACATGGAATAAACTTGCGACGGTTTTCGTCGTATTTTTTTGCAATCATATTAAATTGATTTTGTATATCTTTTACTTCCATTTTTATACCGTTTCTTATTTATACTAATTATCCGTTTATTTCTCGCCTAAGCGTGAAATCTTCGTTCTACTTAGATTTTGATCGGACTTACTTTTTACCGACCAGTCGTAAAATCTTCATTGCATTACGATTTCGGCCGGACTTATTTATATGGATAGCCTATCGGCATTGAACTTAGATATTTCGACTACGCATACGCTCCGCTCAATATGACGGATGAATAAACATTTCTCCGTTCTATTAATATAACAATTATAAAAACGTTTCGCTAAATTTTCAACCAACAATAGAATTAACAAATCTTGTTTCCTCTCCCGTCATTCTGAGCGTAGTCGAAGAATCCAGTCAAATGCCGTTAGGCTATCCGTTCAATAATTACATTTTATTCGTTTATTTTTTACCTGTCAATAAATTTAATAAACTCGATTTATATATTAAAATAATAATGACACCCCGTCAATATAATTTATATTTCTAATTTATTACATAAGGGCGTAAACAAATTTATATTTTAAAAATATCATTTATTCTTTACTATTGTTTGCAAAATAAACAATGCAACCTTTTCTTCCACGAGTTAACATAATATAATAATAATTTTTCAAATATTTAGAAAACATTACTTCAAATTCAAATTTTAATTGTTCATCACTGGAATTATCAAGAAAATTAACTATATTTTGAGCATATTTCTTCGCCGATTTATCTTTTAGATATTCCGGCAACTCTATACTTTTTGCAACGCTAATCATTGTTTGATACAATGCCGATTTATGCCAATCAGCAACAATACCATCATTAGTCAAAATTGCGTCATCTCCAACTAGAACTGCAATATAATCTACATCTAGACCTTGCATCCACCAAGTTCCTACCCAAATATTTTTACGTTCCCCATCAAAATAATTCTTCTCATTGACGTATTCCATCCACTTGCATTCGGCTTTTTCATGCCATTTTGTATAAAAAATAGAATTGGGAACAGTATACTTATCATAATTATTACATAACAAGCCAACGGTTGCAACGGTTGATTTAGGATTATTCTCAATTAAGTTTTTTAATTTATTTTGAAAATCTTGTAGACTTGTACAAATTATAAAATCGAATAATTTATCTTCAACAATATTCTTGCCATCTAAATAATTCTTTATATTTTGTTCAGCAATTTTCGACCCATTATATCGCAAACTGTCCGAAAGATTGATACTTACAAAATCAGAACGAGATTCAACATAACGCAACTCGTCTAAACAATTAACTGCTCGAATCGCTTGTGTTTCGTCATAACAAACTACCAACGTTACATTATTTTTCAACAACTTATTTACTTCGTCTTTATCATTGTGTTGCGCTTCGTCCATTAATACTATGTAATGATACTCTTCATTATTTATAATATTTTTCAAAGCATGAGAAAATTCAAAAACATCCCTACTTTCCGGGAATAGACTGCGATAATAATCAGTATTATATGCTCCCGTAACTAATATAGGACGTACTTTGTTATCTTTTTGTTTCAACAATTCTAAGTATAATTGAATAAGTATAGATGTTTTACCTGATCCAGCAGCCCCTTCAACTCGTATTATTCTTTTTCCATTTTTGATATGCAACAAAATACTTTCAAAAACTTCTTGTTGTGTTTGCGTAAGAACAAACGCCGGTTCTCCCAAAACAAGATTTTTCATTGCTCGAATAACGCTTTTCGAAGGCCTATAAGTAGCATTATGTAACTCGCTGTAAATTTCTAATTTTTTAAATTCACTACAATAACACTGTTCTGAAATCCTATAGACTTCGTCTATTATATAATCTATATTATTAGTGATTTTAACTTGTTTTGTATTTGATTCTGGATTTCTATCTATAATATCCAATATTCCTTGTTGCGAGCAGGTTACATAAACAAACGGCGTAACAATATATTCTTCGCCTATATCAGTATAGTCGCGAAAAGATACAGATTGTCTATGCACTTGTATCTGAGGATGCAACGAATTTTCTCTGCGACGATTATCGGAAAAATTCAATGTTTTTATATACTCGTCGCTCCAATTCTTCGCCTCAATAATAAAAGCATGTTTATTATTGTTTTTATCCAAAAATGCAATCAGTAAGTCAATACTCATTCCACCCGTAGGGCAAGCGCACTCTAATCCAAAAATTATATTATTATGCAACTGCTTAAACTTTGCAGATTTTTTTATATCGCAAACAAGACGTTCCCATGCTTTAACTGGAGCATTTTCTCCTATAAATTCTTTTTTTAGAATTTTAATAATATCTTCTGGCTTTTGTTTTAATAATAGTTGTTTTGTTTCTATATATCCATTCATTTTGTTAATCAATTCAATTTATAAATATTTCAAATTTATTATAATAATAATTTAGATTCCAGTCAATCTTATTGATAAAATTTTCAATATGCTACTTATTCAAAATGCTTAGCAACGAATAAATATTCAACCAACGACGTCATTTCAAACTGCCCTACAGCAAAAGTTATCAATCTAAAATATGCAAAAAGACAAAGGACTAGATGACTCTCAACCTTTGTCTTTTAACGTTAAATTGCAAATGATTAAAGCGTTAATGATCTTATAAGGAGTTTTATTTTAACTTTTTTTTGCAATAATACCTTTTACCGCATTTAGGACATCTTAATTTCCTTTTTGTAAAAGTATGCATTCCTGATAAAAAATCTTTCATAGACGGAACAAACTTTTCTCCACAGTTGGGACATTCATAAACGCCCGCGTCTACCGTCAAGGCGCAACAAACGCCTATGCCGAGAACAACTATTATAAGAGACAATACTATACAGCAAATTCTTAGCCAAATAGGCGCTGACAGCATACCGCTCAATAGGATTATTGACAGTCCCGAAAGAATCGTAATAAAAGCGACTACAAACGAAATCGTTAAACGCTTTTTGGCTTCTTTACTCTTTTTCATTAAATCAACCGTGATATACTCTTCTGCATTTTGTTTATAGACACTATCGTTTAACCGCTCTCCCGACAACACTTCGTTTATGCTTACTTCGTATAGTTTACTTAAAATTTGTAATATTTCAACAGGCGGCAGATAATTGCCGTTTTCCCAACGCGAAACAGTTTTATTCGTAACGCCTATTCTCTCGCCTAATTCTTCTTGAGTTAGATTTTTATCTTTTCGTAATTCGGCTAAAAAGTTGCCGATTTTTTGCACATCCATAGTTGAATACTCTCCTTGATTGATACTGCTATTATAGCATTCATATCTTAAAAAATGTTGCCCATAAACAGCGAATTCCATTGATTTTTTGAGTATATAACAAAGTATTAAAGTTTTCAAGCATATGGTAAACACACTATCAAAAGTGAAAACTAAAATCAGAGTTTGCGCGAAGTCTGCACAAACCAACGTGGAAATTGTTAGAGCGCTGAGTAATAGAAAAGTGAGACGGTTTACATCTCACTTTTCTATTACTCGCCTAAAAGCAACTTCTTGGCTATGGCGGAGAGGTTACTTGTTTGTACAAACACAAATCGGCATTTGTTTTGCCGTTTACTTTTGCGAGAACTGTGCTACAACAGCCACCACGAAAGGCAAAATCACGGAGACTCCCGAACTGCAAAAAGTAGTTGCTCTGCACAAAAAAATGACTGACAAGATAGTTAGTCTTATCAGCCATTCTACGCTAAAATGAAATTTAACAGTTTTTACATATTATAAGTGCGCAATCTTTTTCAAAACGAAAATTCGCCCATTTCCTTCCTATTTGTCGTACAAAATAGTTTTCATCGTTTGGGAATATCTGTTTAGTCATAAATATTAACAGATTTAACGCATCGGCAGACTCTTTCAACACGATTTCGCGCGTACTCCAACCGTCTGTAACGGGCGAATATATTTCGTGAATCATATCATAAAACAACTCTTTTCCGTTGATTGGTATTTTTCTTATTAAGTCCGCCCTTCTGTCGCAATTCAGCATGCTCTTTAACAAGTTATATTGTTTGGCGTCAAGCGTTATTTCACATATTTCCATTTTACGCTCCTTATTTGACCAATTTATTTAACAATGAAACCAACTTTTTATAAGTAATATCATACTCTTCCAATATGCCAGCTTTCAAATCTTCGTACAAAGCCGCGCCATCTTCATCTGTTTGTTTATCTAAATCCGCCTTTGATTTAATGCCGTGGCTTTGTAAAATATCTATGACGGCTTGTTTCAGCGGTACGGACTTATTGAGAACTTTTTTGTAAATTTCGGGATAAGCGGAAATCGCGTCTTTATTCCCTTTTTTCTTATATTCGATTAAAATATTTAAAACCGTTTGCAAATTTTCACGGTTCGCATTTTCTGCAAAGTTCAAAAGCGGCGATAGTTTTGTATCTTGCTGAATATTCAAAAACCAAATGTTTGTTAATATACTTTCGATAGTCCAATAATCGGTTTCGGTAAAAAGTTCGTTTAATAAAAACAAAAAACCCTTTTCGTCAAAATTATTACTCAATATTTTTGCATATATAAACCGAGCGTCTCTACGCAATTCACGTTCCCCGTCGCTTTCGCCGCGGTGTTCGTCGATAATCTGTTCCAATACAGGCAATAATGCAGTATCGCTTAATTTTTCCGCTTCACGCCTTGCTTTCCAAGATTCCATCTCCCGACTAACCTTGATTTCGGGTTCAAACGGAGTGTTCATTCTTTTAATCAAATTTTCCAACTGCGTTTTATTCATAATTTTTCCGAATTTACGTTCCCGCTATTTCTTTCTTTTTACGATAAGAAATCGTGCGATTTAATCCCCGTCTGCCGACAACGATTTTATGTACTCCAAATAATCCGTTTCGCCCGAATGACATCCGAAATCCATTTGCAGATACGTTGCTATCTTTTCTTCAAAGGGCAATTCGTCCTCTGCCTCAAAAGGAATTACGTACAGTTTTTCAAACCCGTGTTCTTTCCAAAAGCCTTCCTGCCGTAAGTTGCATAATACGCCCGCCATTAAGTAACGGAACATAGCGCGTTCTTGGTCGAAGTTTTCCTCAAAGACTTCGCTGTTTTCTTCAAACCAATCGACAGCTTCCTTACTTAATAAATCGTCATAGTTATAGTATACAGTGCAGTAGTAAAGACTGTTCTGCATTAAAAATTTTTGCAGCTTTTTGAATGCCTTAGTATCGGCGGAAACCACGTCCCACTCGGCATAAGGCTCGAAGCGGTAATACGATTTTTCATCTTCCGCGCAGTCTTTGATTTGTTTGCGGTATTCTTCTTCCGTATTGAAGTACAGGTAAGTTTCAAAGTCTTCTTCGTATACAAACTGTACGAGGTTGCCTATTTCAAAAGAAACGCCGTATATGCTTTGCCCCTTATGTTTTTCAACGAATTTCGGAAAAAAGTCAACAACCGCTTCGCGGAATAATGCGATGAATTGGGCGACGACATCCGGCGTTAATAAAATTCCCATATCGTCTTTTTTATATTGTTTTAACAATTGTTTTGCAATCTGCTCGTCTGTCATAATAGTTAATCTTTTAAATATTTTTCTCCGATTTTTTCTTTACGGCATATAGCGCATAAAATTTATAACACGGTCAGTCTTCCATATCGGAAAACGGAATTTTTCCGTGAAGCTCGATAGCGCGCCGCCCCGTCGGCGTTCCGTCGTCATTGATTTCCATTAGGCGCATCTTTTTTATTTTTGAACAATCTATTTCGTCGAAAACGTCTGCGCATTCCGCAGACTCTTGGTCGCCGAGTTGATATAAAATGCACTCGACGGCTTCCTGAACTCTTTCATACGCAAACTTTTCTATGCTTTCTATCGAAGCGCCTTCTTTTATCAGCGCGGATACTTCGGGAAACCTTTCGTCAAGGACGCCTTGCTCTATGTATTTTTTTATCATATTTGCAAAACCGCCCCTATGAAATTCAAGGTGGTCGCTAATCGGCTTCAAAAAGCGGAAAGAAGGAAGAACGGCAAAATATTCGTTTTCCAAGTTCAATTCCCATTTCGCCCATTCTTTTTGAAGTCCTAATTTTTTCATTACGTTCAACTTTTCTTCAAAAGTCATTTCTTTATCTTTCATTGTCGTTCTCCTTTTTGCGACGCTAAATTTCAATTTAGCGCACATAAAAAGCCGAGAGGTCAGTAGGTCTCACGGCTTTTATTTTATTCAAAACTATATTCAAGGCAACCTTTCTGCAAAATATGATTTTCGACTTTTTTGAGAAAGTGTTTTTTTCGCTTATTCGCAGATAAGTCTATCGAGCAGTCCAACGCATAAACCGTGATGCGATATTTATGCGTCTTACCACGAGGCGGTTTCGGACCGGCGTATTTGTGCATACCGTATGCTACGCCTTGTGTTGCGCCTATATCCGAAACGTATTTACCTTTCGAGATTGCCTTTCCGATTTTGCTTGCCGCAGGAATATTCCAAATTACCCAATGCGTAAAGTCTTTTATCGGGTGGCTTATATCTTCCAAAGTAACTGCAAGCGTTTTGGCTTTTTCGGATAGATTTTCAATTACAATTTCGGGCGATAAATCTTTTCCTCTGCCTGTGTATTCGATAGGGAATGTATCACCGTTTATAAAATCGGGCAAACTGAATATCAACTGTTCCATAATTCAACTCCGTTTAGATATTTTACAGCCATACCGCCCAATCGCCGTAATCGAATGTTCCTGCGCCGTGATGCAATTTGCCTTGCACTTTCAGTTCTCGAAACGCATCTCTTATTCTTACTGCAATTTCGGGCTGTATATCGAGCGAGTGATGAGCGGGAAATAATCTTTTTGACGGTAACGCCGCTATCGTTTCAAGCGATTGTAAATATGCTTCGGGGTCGGTTGACGGATAATAGGCAAACAAAGTATCTTTGTAAATCAAGTCGCCCGTAAACACATAACTCCGTTCTTGTTCCCAAAAGCAAAGGTGTCCGGGCGAATGCCCTGCGGTATGTAACACTTGGATTTTTCTGCCGCCTAAATCTATGATTTCACCGCCGTGCAAAACCATTATCGGCGTTCCTTGAAAAATCTCATACTTGCTAACGTCAAAGCCTTCGGGTAAATCGCAACGGTCAACAACCATATCACGGACGGTTTGAATAGAAAGCGGAAACTTGCCGTTCAACCAATCTAACTCGGCTTTGTGGGCATAAAAATCGGGAAAATATTTGTGTCCACCTATGTGATCCCAATGGATATGTGTTGCAACGGCAGTAACGGACATATCCGTCAGTTTGCGTACTTGCTCGTAAATGTTGCAAATTCCAAGCCCCGTATCAATCAAAAGACAACGCTCGCTGCCGATTAAAAGATAGCAGTGCGTTTCTTCCCAATGTCGGTATTCGCTGATTATATAAGTTTGTTCGTCTATTTTATCTATCGTAAACCAATCTTTCATTTTTTGTATTCGTTTTTTATAATATCGATGGTTTTGCCGCCGATACCGAAGTTTTTATCGGGCAATTCCGTAATGGTAGTCGTAAAGAACTCTTGCGGAATATTCATAATTTCCGAAGATACTTCGGTTACGCGCTTTATAAGCAACGTTTTTTGTTCGTCGGTCAATTTTCCGCTTTCTATTTTTATATAAGGCATTAGTTACTCCTTTCTGTTTAGTGGCGCACAGCCGTTTCAAAATTATTCGTCAAATGAATTTTTCAAGGTCGAACATTCCGTCCTTATAAGACAAATCTCCGTTTTTATGTTCGTAACCTAATTTGCGATAGAACGGTATAGCCGATATTGCCGAATGTATTTCTATTCGTTTCGCTCTTTTGGCATATTCGTCGTTTTCCAAACGTTCTATAATTTTCTTGCCGATTCCTTTACGTTGATATGACGGCTCGACGAAAATTGTGTTTATCCAACTTTCCGTCAAACTATCCCAATATGCACCGATACAGCCGCATCCGATAATTTTGCCGTTTTCTTTGACAACATAAAAATGTCCGTATTCGGCTTTTTGCTTTATTTCGTCATACGGAATCGAAAAGTATTTCGGCTGCTTCGGATAGAACTCGGCAAATACCGAATTTTTACACGCGCGAGCTACCATATCGCAAGTTTCTTTTATTTCGACTTCCTTTATAAGTTCTATCGTCATTCGTTACAGTCTCCTACATTCTCGGCATAGCGGCATTGTAAAAGCCGAGTTTGTGAAAGTCGTACCAACCTTTGATTTGCTCGTCGCTTGCAATAGACAACGCTTTCAATATTTCCTGTGCAAATTCAAGAGTTGCCGTTCCGTTTGCCGTAATAACATTATTGTCCGAAACCGCTTGCCTATGTATAAAGCCTTGCTCGTTGGTATAAGCCGAATACTGTTTTAATTCGTTCAAATCGTTAGCAGTATGCTTTGTATGATTCAATGCACCGATAGAGCCCAAAAACCTGCAAGCGTCGCAAATTGCGCCTAACGCTTTGCCGTTCTTTATGCAATCGTCTATAAGCGGTTTAATTTGCATAGCGTTTTCATTGTGCCAAGACATACCGCCTATAAGAATTAAAGCGTCGTATTCCGATGGAACGCTTTGTATATCGTAGTCGGGCAAGCATTTAATGCCTCCGATAGAAGTAACGGCATTTTCCGTAAGCGATACCGTTTTGTTTTCAAACTTTCCGCCGCCGAGCATATTGACCGCTGACGAAATATAAGCAAGTTCCCAATCCGCCCATTGTTCCAAGATAACATATAGAATTTTTTTCATTCGTTATAACCTCCGACACACGCTTTCGCCCAATTTATTAAAAGCTCCGACATTTCTTCAAACTTTACGTCTACGCCGTTCTTTAAGTTTAGTGCCGTCGTAAGAACGGCGGACGGCGGAACAATTGCGTTTTGCAATTCGGTTTTAGACTTTATGTACTTGCCCGTTTCGTAAAACCATACTGCTTGTATCACAAACACTGCCGATTTGTAAAGCGAGCGAAGTATATCGTCACTTTTTTCGTGTACGAAGTTATGCACGCAAGCGTGATAAATATTGCACGCACCGATTTTTATAGCCCGTTTGACTGCTTTTATATCTATCTTTTCGAGCAAGCAATCGAGAGTTCCTTTAATGGGCGTGGTGTCATAATAGAATTGAAAAAGGTCGCTCGTTTCCCAATTCAAAAGTTCGTCCTTGCCCGAAATAAAACCGCAAATAAGTTCTCTGTTCGACAGTGTATCGAGCATATCACGATAGACTTTCAAATCGTCTATACGCAATTCGTCGAGAATAACAACTACGTCAATATCGCTTGTTTCCGTTGCTTCGCCTCTGCCGTAACTGCCTTGCAAACCTATAAACCATACACGGTTAGAAAAAGTTTGCTCAACCTTGTTTGTAAAACCCTTTACCCAAGTTTTAATGTCAATCATAAATACTCCTTTTGCATTTATAAAGTATAGCATAATTTTAATCGTTTTTCAAGTAACGACAGGGTGCTATTGAAATTCAATCAACACAAAAAAAAGCCGAGAATCCGTAAGGACTCCCGGCTTTGACTTTGTATTCGGTTAAACAGTCTGTGTTTTATCGGGTATGTAGATTTTGTCGGCAACCTTTACGGCTTTATACGTTACGCCGTTTATCGTCTGGGTAACGTATTCGGGCTTGCCGTCGGCGTTCGCCCGTAAGAATATCTTTTCGGCGTTCTCGTCTATGCGGTCAATGTTGCCGTCTATAAACTTGCTGTCGTTACCGACTTCCAAGACTTTTAAACCTTTTTGCAGTAGGTATGAACTGAATTGCCAAAGTTTCTCGAACATTCCGTAGCAGTCCATAATAAAGCAAAAGTCCTCTTTTTCGCAGTAACCTGTAATTCTGTAATAGTTGTTCATATAATTTACTCCTTTGCATTTTCTAAACCTCCGTGATTTTATTAGCCTTTCGGCAGGGGCAAAGTAGCACTGTTCGGGTGTGATAAGGCTTTGATTTGGCGAGGCCGCGAACGTAAACGACAGGTCTTTATCTGCGTTCCGTTACCAAAAAATAAGTGCGTTATTTGCATAACAAAAAAGCCCGACGTTTTCCGTCAGGCTATAAAGTCAATATTGAGATTTTAAGTGCTTATTTTTTGCCGTTTACTTTTGCGAGAACTGTGCTACAACAGCCACAACGAAAGGCAAAATCACGGAGACTCTCGAACTGCAAAAGCAGTCGCTCTGCACAAAAAAATGACTGACAAGACTGTGGCTCTTATCAGCCATTCGACGCTAAATTGAAATTTGTTTAATTATTTTGATATACTCTCAAGAACTGCAATATCTTGCTTATCTTTATCTCTTAACTCATATCCCGAATGGAAAATTTTTTGTCCTTTTAGGGATATGCAAGGAATTGTTTTTCCTTCAAAAATAGCATTACTAAAAAAGTCTTTTTCAAATTCATAAAATCCACCTTCTAAATCTGCTTGTTTTGAAGTTCCATCCTCATTCAAAATAAATGGATGAATATCCAAATATCCATATTTTTCGCTATATAGTTCTATCCTAACAGGTTTCCAATCTGTATCTATTTTATATCCATATTCAAAAAGTAGATTTAATAATTTTTCTGTATGTTGTGCATCAAAATTTACATCAATATCTCTATGATTTCGTGTTTGTTTACCTGCTAATATATCAACACCCCATCCACCATCAATCCAATATTTTATGTTTGCTTTTTCTAATAAATTGATAATAGTCATTAAATCTTCTTTTGTTGTTATCTCTTTCCTATTCATATAAGTTCTTCTCACAAATTATTGTTTATCGTACAATCATTATAGCAAAAGTTTACGGTTAAATCAAACATATAGTATAGGCACTTCAAGATTTTTCTCAAAGTGCCTACTATTACGTTATTTTGTAAAGTTGCCTTTCTCATCACGCTTTTGTGTCTGCCACGCTGTCGGTGTGGGCGGTTCCGGCGACGCTATATTCATTCCAACGCAAACGCCGAAGTAATCTCTTTCAAAGAATAATACGAACTCACTTTGGCGTGGGTTCGTATTATTCACTAATGGCGGAAGCGGAGGGATTCGAACCCTCGAGCCGATTGCTCGGCTACTTGATTTCGAGTCAAGCCCGTTATGACCACTTCGATACGCTTCCGTATGACAATAAAGAGTATATCACAATAGTTTTGATATTTCAATTAGAATTCGCTACTTTTTTATTATTTAATTTGTAGGTTTTTACAATCGCTTTTATGCAAGCAATACAAGAAAATCCGTTTAATATCGTTTTATTCTCTTTTGCCGAGATAAACAACAAACAATCGAGCCGATAGACTTAATTGTCTTGCAAAACTTTAAGATAGGCTTCTATTTCTTCCTGCGCTTCTTTCAAATCATGCTCGCGGTAATTTCCGCATTCTTTCGGCTTCGTGCCGGGAACGTAGTCGAGTTCAAGACATTTTTTAAGACACTCGATAGTAATTTCTCTCGCTTGTTTTTCTTGAATTTTGAATAGCAGTAAATAGCAACCCGTTCTACATCCCATAGGTCCGAAATATACGACCTTGTCTTTTATTTCGCTGTTACGAATGACGACTGCAAAAAGATGTTCTATCGAATGCAGCGCCGCATAAGAGATATAGTCCCCTTTGTTGGGATACTTAAATCTCATATCGTAAGTGTATACGCCGTTGGCTTCGCCTAGACAGTAAAAACCGGGCGTCATTGAATCGTGATCTAATTCAAAAGATTTTATATTATCCATTCTCTCCACTCCTTATCGGATATTAATCAAATTGTTTTGACTCTGCCGAAACTTTGTCTATTATCTTAATTTTAACAAAATCCCGCTCTTGAATTTTATCACAAAGCGAAAATATATGTCAATCCAATATAAATAACGCATTGACAGAGTTAAATTTTTACTTCCCTATTGACATGCCTTTCCCCGTACCATATAATTGTATTATATAAATATTTTAAGGATAAAATTATGACGGAAAACAATCACAATTTCAGCGATCGGATTTCTCAACCTGACACCGTTAAGCCTATGACGAGAGGCGAAAGACTCGCATACGGAGCAGGCGAAATTTACGGCGGAGGTTACGCGGCGCTGCTCGGCGTTGTGCTGACCTTCTTTCTTACGAATCTTATACTCGTAGGCATTCCTCACGCGGAAATCTACGCTGCGATAATAATCGTTATATCCAAAGTATGGGACGCGATTTCCGACCCGCTTATGGGCGTTATCTCCGACAATACCAGAACCAAAATAGGTCGCAGACGTCCTTGGATTATAATAGGCGGAGCGCTCGTTCCGGTAGCCTTTGCGATAATGTTTTTGCCCTGGGCAAAAAACATTCAAAGCGCGGGACTTCGAATAACTTACGCGTGCATAGGCTATTTCCTGCTTTGTACAGTCAATACCATTTCACAAGTGCCTTACGCTTCGCTCAGCGCGGAAATCTCCGCAGACTTCAAGGAGAGAAACAAAGCGAATTCCGTCAAACTCATCTATTCGATATTGGCATCTGGAGCGTTTTATTTGATACCCGCCGCCGCTACGGAAGCGTATTCCGCTTATATCACTCACGGTACCTCGGCTTACGGCTCGATAGACGAAACGGGATTTTTCCTTATAGTTGCGGTAATGTGCGGATTGATATTCGGCGTATCGACCGTGTTGGTAGGAATATTCAGCAAAGAAAGAATACCTTACGACAAAACTCAAAAAAGCAAATTCTCATTCAAAAGTTACGCAACCCCGCTCAAAAATAAATCTTACAGATACCATTTAATAATGTATATAACGGCTTTCGGATGTTATGATTTTATATCCGCTTTGGTATTGTATTACGTTACGGCGGTAGTACCCAATATCACTATATTCGGCATGAAAATGAGTTCTATGTTCATAGTCGCTCCTATGATGGTAATGGCGGCAGTTACATATCCGTTAAATATGAAACTAAAAAGTTCCAAAGGCAAACAGTTTGCTTTCCGCTGGGGACTTCCCTGCTACATACTCGGCGCAGTAGGACTTGCGGTATTTCCAAACACGACGAATACCAATATAAGTTGGTTACTTTTACTATGCGCCGCAATTATGGGTACCGGATTCGGAGGCGCGCAAATGATGCCTTGGCTTATATTCGCAGACACGCAAGACGTGGCGGAACTCAAAACGGGCGTGAAAGATACCGGAACGTACAGCGGACTTATGACGTTTACCAGAAAAATAGGAACGGCAATCGCTCAAAGCACGGTTCTGATTGTTCTAGCATGCGTGAAATACAGCGCTTACACCGATGAAATAGTCAAAAACAAAGCCGCTATTGCAGAGGCTGAAGCGGCGGGAGAAATTCTCGATACTTCGCAAATGTTGCTCGAATACCCCGCTTCTGTAACAAACGCTATAAGAATACTTTTCGCTCTTGTTGTCGTTGTAATGATAGGGCTTGCAATATGGGCGTCTTTGAAATATAAGATAAACGATCAAAAACTTACGCGTATCAAATATTATCTCGAAAAACAACGCGCCGGAGAAAACGACGCCTTGAGCGAAGAAGAACAAGCCGAAAGAAAAGCGCTTTTGGAGGAACTGGGTTGATGAAAGAATTTCATACGATACCGCTGACGCAACTAACGGGCGCGATTTGCGCTTTGACGGACGTCCCCGCTCCCGAAAAGAGCCAAGGAGTCATGCAAGAATTAGTCGACGCGGTATTTGAAAAAACCGACGGCAGAAAAGTCGACAGAGTGCTTATGTACAATCCCGACGCGATAGGACGTTGGACTTGCGAAAAATACCGCGATAAGTTTGAGAAGGTACGTCTACACGCGCCGATAGAATTGCCGATACTTACGGTATTCCCGCCCAAAACTCCGGTGTGTTTCGGAAGTATGTATACGGGAGCAAGTCCGTCGGTACACGGTATACAGCATTATACAAAACCGGTAATAAAAATCGACAGCATTTTTGACGCTATGATACGAGCAGGCAAAAAGCCGTGTATAGTCGCCGTAAAAAATTCAAGTATGGCAAAAATTTTCAATGAAAGAAATATGGACTATTTTTTGGAAGATTACGACGAACAGGCAGTAAAGAAAACGCTTGAACTGATAGAAAAGGACGAGTACGATTTGATTTGCGTATATAATCAAGAATACGACGACGTAATGCACCGCTCTCATCCGAAGTCAAAACGTTCTCAAAAGGCGATAGACCACTACTCCGATTATTTTGACAAACTTGCCGAGCATGTCAAAAAATATTGGACAGAACATACTTCTCTTATCGGTTACGCTCCCGACCACGGCACGCACAGAGAATGGTATCTTTTAGGTAATCACGGAAAAAATATCCCTCAGGATATGAATATATTTCACTATTACGGAGTTATAAATCCGAAACAAAATAGCAGCAAGTAAAATCTCATAAACCGATTTTACAAAGTCAAATGCAAAAAAGACAAATTCCGCTCCAATCGGCAATCAGTTCTGAAAATGCGTATTGACATTTTTAATATTTACAGGTTATTTATATATGGAAGCAGTATTATATGTTTTAGTCGCAATATGTTTTATATTCGGCGTGATAAAAGCGCGAGCGGGTAGCAAAGGCGATAGAGATTTTGAACTTATTGCAAAAACCGTCGGAGCGTTGACTTTCGTTTGTATCGGTATATTAGCGTTCTTTTTATCAAAGCCGTCAAGCGAAAATATGCGTTACGGACTGGCGGTAATAGTAGCGTTGATACTGGGTATGCTGGGAGATATATTCCTCTGTCTTTACGACTCAAACGCTCATGCGGAAAGAAAAAACCTTATCCAAACGGTTGGCGTAGTTTTCTTCTTTTTGGGACATATATGCTATATGTTCAACATGCTCTCCCTTCAACCGCTCAAACTCTATTTGTTGCCGACGCTATTGATATTCCCCCTGATTTATATAATACTGGCGGCAAAAAAAGTGCTGACTGCAAGTTTTGCGCAAAATATAATGTTGACGATTTATTTTCTCGCGCTGAATACTATTTTGGTATCGTCTATAAATCTTATTATTATAAGCGGAGCGACGGCGTTTACTATTCTTCTGTTAGTGGCAAGCGTACTGTTTATTTCATCGGATATAGTCCTCGGACTTTCGTGGTTTGCGCCTAAAGCCAAACTGTACAAAAACCACGATTACTATATCATACTCAGTTACTTTACCGCGCAATGTCTTTTCGCGCTGTCGATATATTTTATTTAATATAGCAACCAAAAAGATTTCATAGAAAAAAATAAATTTAATCATATACAAAATCGCCCGCGTATTACAGTAATTCCCATAGGGAATTTAATAAAACGCAAATAAAAAGATTTAGGCATAGCGTTAATCTGTGCCTTTTATGTACTTTTTTTCGTGGACGAACTAGGCTACTCGTAGACTAGTGAGATATAGATATGTTTTATATTTCCCGCAAAATTCAATAGGTTGCGTTCTTTCATTTTTCGTGCTATAATAATTGTACGATAAACAGTAATTTGCAAGGTAAAATTAATGAACAATACATTGATATTTTCTGATAGAGCGCAATTCCGAAATTGGCTGACCGCAAATTGTCTTTCTACCGACGGCGTTTGGCTTTTGTTCGGCAAGCACGGTAACCCGAAAACGATAAAAGCAGACGAAGCGTTGGAAGAAGCTCTATGCTTTGGTTGGATAGACGGACAAATGCAAAGCATTGACGATAATACTTATAAAAAGTATTTTTCTATGCGCCGAGCGAATAGCAAGTGGTCGGAGAAAAATAAGGCGTTGGTAAAAGCTCTTGAAGAACGTGGACTTATGACCGATTTCGGCAGAAATAAAATAGAAGAAGCCAAACTAAACAGACAATGGGATGCTCCGAAACCTGCGGCGGTTACGGAAGAACAAATTTCCGAGCTTGCCGAAATATTGAAAGCCTATGAACCTGCCTATGCTAATTTTTCGGCAATGTCATTATCGGTAAAGAAAACGTATGTTAAAGCCTATTTGGATGCCAAAACGGATGCAGGGCGCGAAAAGCGAATTGCTTGGATGGTAGAACGGCTTAATAAAAATCTAAAACCAATGTGAGATAAATTTCAATTTATCTTTCTAAAAGGTTTGTAGTAAAAAGCTCTCGAACATATCGTTCGAGAGCTTTTGTCCTTGCTTGAAAGTATAACTCTTAATCATTTAGTTTTTTAATTCCCTATGGGAAGTGCGCTTTACTCGCAGGCGATTTTTTCAAGATTATTTTTTAGTCGGCGACATATCCCCAAACTACGTCGCAGTGTTTATACCATTTGCTGTTCCATCTGCTAGGCTGACTTTCCGCTTCGCAATAAACTTTTAGTTTTGGGCCTATCGGATATTTAGGTCCGAATGCATTTGCTCCGATTACGTTTACGCTTGCAGGTATCACGAAATTGTTAGCGGTACATCCCGCAAACGCTGCTGAGCCTATGCTTTCTACGCTTGACGGTATTACAAAGTCCTTCAACGCGGAGCAACCCGAAAATGCGTTTTGCCCTATTGTTGTTACGTTTGCGGGCAAGACTGCCGTCGTCAACTTTTCGCAACCTTCAAAGGCAGAAAAATTAATAATATTTACGCTGTTGGGAATTTCTATTTCCGTCAAAGCGGTACAGTTTTGGAACATACGCGTTCCTATGCTCGTCAGATTGCTTTGAATATCAACGCTTGTCAGATTTGAACACCCTGAAAACGCGCCGTTTTTTACGGTCATTACGCTTGAAGGTATTACCAAACTCGTCAATCCCACACATCCTTCAAACGCATACTCGCCGATAGTCGTTACACCGTTGGGTATGTTGATTTTTGTCAACCCGTTGCAACCGGAAAACGCTTCGTTTTCGATAATAGTTACGTTCGCGGGTATAATGCTTCCTTTACAGCCGAAAAGCAATTTTCCGCTTGCTTTTTCTATTATGCAGTTGCCTTCGCCTTTATATATCTTGTTGTTTTCGCTTACGGAAATGCTTTCCAAATTAGCGCATCCCTTAAAAGCGTTCTTACCTATATCTACCACGGTTGCAGGAATAGTTATACTTGTCAGCGCGCTACATTTATTAAAAGCGGAATTTGAAATAGAAATTACTGTATTCGGTATGCTTATTCTTTGCAAATTACTGCAATTTGCAAACGCGGAATTGCCTATAGAAGTAACTCCGTTTGGTACATCGAAACTCATTAAATTACTGCAACCTTTGAATGCGGATACGCCTATATTAGTTAGTTTGGAATTTTCCTTGAACGTTACGCTAGTCAAAGCGTTGCATTTGTCAAACGCATAATCGGGAATTTCCCTTAATCCCGCGGGAATAATTACGCTTGTTACGTCTTTTCCCCCAAACGTCGTACATATCGAAACCACTTCGTAACCGTCTATCGCGGCGGGAATTTCAACGTCTTTTGCGGAGCCTTTATAATTTGTTAGGTACGCTTTATTGTTTCCTATTACGTAATCGTATTGCGCGTTCGTCTTTACGTTGTTACATCCCCATTCTACGCTGTTTTCGTTAGGTTTCCATCTCGTATCCCAACCGCTAGGCTTACTTGACGCTTCGCAATAGAATTTTGCCGAAGTACAATTTGTAAACGCTATAGTACCTATACTGACTACGCTGATAGGTATTTTCACACTAATCAAATCGGCGCAGTCTTCAAATGCCGCGTTACCGATCGAAGTTACGCTTGCCGGTATCTCAATTTCTTTTAATCCGCAACCGTGAAAAGCGTGAGGAGCAATCTCCGAAACCGAATTAGGAATTACGCTGGTTTTGCAACCCGCTATCAATTTATTCGTTTCTCTTTCGATTACGCAATTCCCTTCGCCTTTGTATTTAACGTTATTTTCGTCTACCGTAATCGCTTCCAAATTGACGCAACTCTCGAAAGCAGATGAACCGAAAAACGTTACGCTTTCGGGTATGTTTATATCTTTTAGACTGTTGCAGTTTCTAAACGCCATCGTACCGATATTAGTTAGTCCCGAAGACAATTCTACAATCGCAAGATTGCCGCAATCCGCAAAAGCGTCGGTTCCGATCCTAATTACGCTTCCAGGAATACTGATACTTTTCAGTCCGGAGCATTCTCTAAACGCATAGTTTGCGATTTCATTTACGCTGTTTGGAATTTCAACGCTTGTCAACGTGTCGCAACGCTCGAAGGCAGAAACTCCCACGCCCGTTACAGGCAAGCCTTTATACTCGGTCGGTATTACGATTTGAGCGTTGACGTTTCCTTCTTTCAATCCGGTTACGGAGTAAGATGCGTTATCTTCATTGATTGTATAAATCAGTCCTTTAGAACTTTCGTAATCGCATACTCCGCATACTTCGCTGTCCCCTTCGTAGATATGCTTTTCCCTATCTTTTACCGCGTCGTGTCCGCAAGTAGTGGCATGCCAATGATACGTAATGTCCGACGACCACTCGCTTGAAAATTTATGTTCTGTTTCGGACACGCTTTCCGTCTTAGTCGCGCCACACGTCTTACACGTATAGGTCTTAACCCCTTTATCTTCGCAGGAAGCGGGCTGCGTTATCTCCCCGTCGTCCCAATTATGCGCAGCCTTATCTTTCACCGCGTCGTGTCCGCAAGTAGCAGCATGCCAATGGCTTTCGTCATCGCTTGACCACTCGTCGGAATAAGAATGCTCGTGGCTTTTGCACGCCGCAAAAGCAAAAAATATGCAAATTATCGTCATGATCGATAAAAATACGAACGTTTTCTTTTTCATATATTGTCCTCCTAAGTCTTTAATCAACCTATATCCCATAAAATCGGTCAGGAAAAGTACACTTTTCCTGACCGAAAACACTTGCTAATTTTACTTATAAATGCTATAATTTACGTAGCAAAATCAACTAAAATCACATAAAAATCGACTTCCAAATAAAGTGTACTTTTTTTGGAAGTCATAATTTTCTGATATAAATTAGACAATGATAGAAGTTTGAAAACCCGTTATAAGAAAGATACTCCCGACAGCGTCATTGCGATATAGCAGATAACGCCCAAAAGAAACAGCATCGCAAGCAACGCTACTCCGAAAGTAGAAAACTTTATAAGCATTTTTGAAATCAAAGGATATTTACTTTTCAAAGACAGAGAGAGAATAAACCCTATCAGCGGAATTATTATGGAAAGAAGCAACAGCCATCTGACAAGATGTATGCTTACAAATTCAGTCTTTTGAGATTTGGAGTCTTGCAATCTCTCTCCGCAAGAGGGACACATAACCATTTCTTCATCAATTGCGTTTCCGCATTTCGGGCATTTTTTCATAAAAATATTTTAACATTAAAATAAGACGCAAGTCAATATAGGCTTACGTCTTAAAAGTCAAATATAGGTAATTTTTACGCGTTTAGAGCGTCAAGTTGCGCTTTTATTATGCTTTCGATTTCGCCGCAAACGTTTTCATAAGCGACTTTCTTGCATTCTCCCGTCGCTCTCACGGATATTTCCGCTTCGCCGGTGGCAAGACTCTTTGGCGAAACCACGACTCTTATAGGCATACCCATAAGATCGGCGTCGTTGAATTTTACTCCCGCGCCTACGCTTCTGTCGTCAAAAAGGACTTCGACACCGCGCTTGGTAAGCGTTTCGTATAAACCGTAAGCCTTTTCTTCCACGTTCTTATCGTCTAATCTCAACGGACATATATGAACTTGCCACGGCGCGATACTCATCGGAAGAATCAATCCCTTGTCGTCGCTCGATTCTTGCGCTACGGACGCAATCGCTCTGCCCACTCCTATTCCGTAACAACCCATTATCGGATTGAATTCTCCGCCGTCCGCTCCGTGAACGGTCATATCCATGGACTTGGTATATTTTGTTCCCAATTGGAAAATATTTCCTATTTCTATGCCGTTTTCCACTCTCAAGACTTTGCCGCAAACAGGACAAACGGAGCCGTCTTTTACTTTCGCTATATCGTCAAACTTCAATTCTCCCGACATATCTCTTTTGAAATTGAAGCCCGTATAGTGATAATTGGGTTTATTTGCTCCGATAACGAGAGAATTTATATTTTCCAAAGACTTATCGTAAACGGTTATTATACTCTTATCCAAACCGTAAGGTCCTATATTTCCGCACGCGATAACCTCGCTTACGCCTCCGTCGTACGGAACTATATCTTTACCCAACACTTTTTTGAGTTTTGCCTCGTTGACTTCGAGATCTCCTCTTATAAACGCTATAACGACTTCTTCGCTGTTGCCCTTTACCGCAAATACGACCGCTTTGCACGAATATTCTTTTGCTACTTTAAGCCTTGAACATACTTCGTCTATAGTCTTATCCTCGCCCGTATCAACCAGTGTCAAAGGTTGCGCGTCCGCTTTGGGCGTTTCCAACTTACATTCAGCGACTTCCATATTCGCTCTGTAATCGCAGTCGTTGCAAAGTACGATACTGTCTTCGCCCACTTCCGTCAAAAGCATAAACTCGTGCGCGACGCTGCCGCCCATCATACCGCTGTCGGATTTTATATCGATAAACCTTTTAAGACCTATTCTCTTGAATATTCTATAATACGCGTCGAAAACTCTGTAATAGTATTTTTCCAAATCCTCTTTGCTTTCATGGAAAGAGTATGCGTCCTTCATGGTAAATTCTCTTACTCTTATCAGTCCGCCTCTAGAACGCGCTTCGTCGCGGAATTTAGTCTGTATCTGATAAATCATAAACGGAAGTTGAGCATAACTGCTTACGATATGATTCGCAAGATGCACAGCCGCTTCTTCGTGCGTCATACCCAAAAGCATATCGCGGTTGTTTCTATCCTTGAATCTTACCATTTCGTTTCCGATAGTGTTGTATCTGTCGGAAAGTTCCCATATTTCTCTCGGCATAACAACAGGAAAGAGAACTTCCTGCCCGTCAAGCGCGTCCATTTCTTCTCTGATAATCTTTTGAATTTTAACGCTCATCTTCTGACAGGGCATAGTCATGGAATAAATTCCTACCGCTACCTGCTTGATAAAACCCGCTCTCGACAATAGAACGTGGCTTTTGATTTTAGCGTCCTGCGGCGCTTCTTTTGTGCGCTCGCAAACGAGTTTGCTCAACAACATAACTGTATACCTCGATAATTTATATATAAAGTAACTGTTATTTTATCACATAGGTTAGACAAAAGCAAGCGAACGGATAAACATACTTTTTGAGTCTTAAATACATTTCTTACGGTATATAAATTCACGTAAGCGCATACGCTCAACTGTTGAAATATACTTATGTAAATATGAGCATATTTTCAAATGCAGATATGCAAATATGAGCAAATGTGGCAATAAGACTGTTTTGCGATAGTTTTCCTTTTTTCTCTGCTGTTAAATTGCCTGCGTCCGGTCGGCATAATTCTCTCCGTCGAATTTATTCCAACACCTGCATATTTCGCTCCGCTCTGCCCCGCTTGTCAATAAATCTTGCCAAAAAAATTACTGTCCGACGTTAGTTTCGTCAAATCTAGCGGTGGAACGGTTTAATTCTCACACTCAATATTCGCCAAATATCGCAACGAAAAAACTGTGGATAAAATTTTAATACCTTATTCGAATACGTACAAAAAACATCAAGTGCGACAATTCTAAAACAAAATTACCACATATAAATTTTTGCAGAATATTACTTTTTTCGCGCGGATTTTTATTAAGAATCAAGACGTAGGAGCAACCGATGAGCAAGCAAAATCAGTATCTTTTTTCGACAAAACTATCGACTTTTTTTAACTGTTTTTGCGCCAAGTCAAAATCGGTTGATTTAGTTAGAATAAAAAAATCCTTAATTGAAATTTTTCAATCAAGAATATGCGCAATCGGAAATTTTGCGTATTTACGCATTTTTTCCGAATTAAATTAAAAGAGATAAAACGCTCCGTAGCATTTATTTGGACGGAGCGTTTTTTATTCTATTAACGAAAAAGACTTTTTCTCAACGCAATTATACGGTTAACGACCTACGCTGATATTGTCTTTATGTCTGTTTCTCAACTGTTCGATAGGATGCTCGGCAATCTGGTAACGGTAGTCTATACCTTTTTTGTCGATATAGTCGTCAATTACTTTGTGAGAAGCGACGTTGGACGCTTTGGGATTTACGATACTCTGATAAACGTAAAAATCGGAATCTTTTGCTTTTGTCTTGACGTCGACGTAATTTTCTCTGTCTGCGGTAAGCGAAACGCTTTCGAGTTGTTGACGAACGTAATCTTTGCAAGAATGGAACGCCAAAAGTTCGGGGAATTCTCCGACTGGGATAATACTTTGCCAATCTTTCTTTTCATACTTTTTAAGCATATCTTTAGCCATGTGCAGATGACATACTTCCTGTTCGAAAAGACTTTCCCACAGCGCTTTGATTTTCTTATCGCTCTCGTCCATATAGCAAGAATAATACAAATACGCTTCGCAATATTCGTGCATAAGGCAATTTTCCAACCACGTGCAGTTTGTATCCATAAGCGAACCGTACTGCGTAACGTGCTGTTCTTCTATCATTGCGATTTCCGTATACAGTTCTCTGCCCAATTTGGATTGATCGTAAAACGCGCCTTGATTCATATAATAATTCATCGTCTGCTGTTCCGCCGCGGTAATTATCATAGTGTTGAGTACCGTAAGCATATCGCTGTTTTTGCTGTCGATATGGTATCTGATACTGTCGTAAGGATGTCTGTGTTCAGAAATCGTAGGACGACCCGGCATGATTTCTGCGTATTCGCCGACTAGTCTTTGCGCTTTTACGCCCTGCTCCATTTCAAGAAGATCGGCATATCTGTAAAGGTGGTCGAAATCTTCCAAAAGGGCGAAATCCAACGCTTGCTTTACGTAGCCGTTCTTTTCGCGCTGAGCAAGAAGCGCGGTAAGATCCACCGCAAGATGCTCGTAAGCGATAGTATGCTCCAAAATATTCTCATTGAGCGGTTTGAGGTTTGCAATACGTTTTTGCTGTTGCTGTTCCACTCTTCTAACGCCTGCGATATCTCTTCTTATATCGTTGTTGTCGCAGTTTCTGGAAAAACGGTGCAAAAAGTTGACTGACTCGTATTCCGTGCCGTTCATAAGCACGATTCTGAGTTTTGTGTAAGGACTTACTTCTTCTTTGTCGTAAGGCTTTGAGTTAAGACAGGACCAATCGCAAAAGCATTTATCCAACGTCTTTGGTTTTAGTTCAAAAGGATTCATAATATACCTCCGTAGTTATTACTTTGTTGAGTATTGCCATTCGAGTAATTTTTAACACGGCAAATCGTTAAGTTTTTCGCAAACAAATAATATTTTCCCCGCCGTTTCGTCAATGACGCGCAATATTTTTCGTTCGCTTTTGTTTTTCTATAAAAAGGAAAATATTATTTGGCAAAATTATGTCGAAATTACTTTGTATTTAACGGATTTAGTGCTAAAATGATTATGCCTGAGAGATTATGTCTGAGGTTTTACGCATTATCGGTTTAAGGAGAATTTATGGACAAGGAAAAGTTGGAATATCTTCAATCCAAAGCGTTGGATATACGAAAACTTACGGTAGAAATGATAGGCAGACTGGGAGTAGGACATATCGGCGGAGCGTTGAGCATTGTCGATTTGCTTAGCGTACTTTATTACGATATAGCAAACGTAACCCCTTCCGACCCGAAAAATCCCGACAGAGATCGCGTCGTTATGAGCAAAGGCCACGCAGGTCCCGCGCTTTACAGCGTGCTTGCGGACAAAGGTTATTTCCCTATCGAGGAAATCAAGACTCTTAATCAACCCGGAACAAACTTACCCTCGCACTGCGACATGAACAAGACCGTAGGTATTGATATGACCGCGGGTTCGCTCGGGCAGGGATTAAGTTGCGCTATCGGAATGGCGCTCGCCGGCAAAATCGACAGAAAAGACTACAAAGTTTTCTGCATACTCGGCGACGGAGAATCGCAAGAAGGACAAGTATGGGAAGCGTTGATGTACGCGGGAAATATGAAACTTGACAACCTTGTAATATTTATTGACAACAACGGTATGCAGATCGACGGTATGACGTCGGATATAAATTCCATTGAACCGCTTGACGAAAAATCCAAAGCGTTTAATCTGCATACCCAACGCATAAACGGCAACGATATCGAACAAATAGAAAAAGCGATAAATACCGCGCTCGACACGAAAGATAAATGTTCGCTTATCGTACTCGATACCGTAAAAGGTTTCGGAGTCGATTGGGTGTCGGGAAAAGGCGTAGGCTGCCACTCGATGACTATAAGCGAAGAACAATGGAGAAAATTCTGCGGTAAGGAGAGCGACTGATTATGACTGACAATATGGAAATGAGAGAAGTTTATTGCCAAGCCCTTATCGACGCGGCTAAAAACGATAGTAGAATCGTGGTTGTAGAAGCCGATCTTATGAACTGTATAAAGACCGGACCTTTCAAAAAAGCATATCCCGACAGATTTTTCAACGTGGGAATCGCCGAAGCGAATATGATAGGCGTATCGGCAGGTTTGGCAACTTGCGGCAAAATCCCCTTCTGCTCTTCTTTCGGCACTTTCGCTACGAGAAGATGCTACGACCAAATTTTTATCAGCGTAGCGTACAGTAAACAAAACGTTAAAATAGTAGGTACCGACCCCGGCATTTGCGCGGAAATAAACGGCGGAACTCACATGCCGCTCGAAGACATGGGAATCATGAGAGGTATTCCTCAAATGCTTTGCGTAGAACCTACCGACAGCGCTATGTTAAAAGCGTTGATGCCGCAGATTATCGATTACAAAGGCGCTACATATATAAGACTTCAAAGAAAGAAAGCGGAAACGGTATATTCGGAAAAAGACTCCTTCGATTTATTCAAAGCAAAGAGTATTAAAGAAGGCAAAGACGCTACAATAATCGCTTCGGGAATAATGGTAAGCAAAGCGATAGAAGCAAGCGAACAGTTGAAAGATATGGGTTACGACGTAGGCGTTGTCAACACTTTTACGTGGAAACCTATCGATGAACAAGCGATTATCGATTGCGCGAAAAAATCAGACGCTATAGTCGTAGCCGAAAACCACAATATCCGCAACGGACTTTTCTCGGCTGTCGCCGAAGTCGTAGTAAACAACTGCCCCGTTCCTATGGAAAGCGTAGCGGTTATGGATGAATTCGGCGAAGTAGGAAAAATGCCTTATCTATCCGAAAGATTTGGTTTGCAAACTTCAAATATAGTAGAAAAGACCTTGAATGTCATCAAAAGAAAATAGTTATTAAGCGAATAAAAATACGGACGTTTTACGTCCGTATTTTTTATAGATTTTTTATTTTGCCAGTTTTTCTATCAAACCTTCCAACTCTTTATATCCTCTTACTTGCCAGTCGGGAACGATGTCTTTAATGAGTTTCCCTTCTTTATTAAACAGTATAGTTTTTATTCCGCTGTTTATTCCTCCCTGTATATCTGAAGTAAGAGAATCGCCGATAATATACGTCTTATTCAAATCGCAATCCCCTATGTCTTGCAATACGAATTGAAAAAATTCTTTAGAAGGCTTCGCCAGTCCCATTTGCTGGGAAATATAAACTTTTTTGAAATACTTGCCAAGTCCGCTGGATTTAAGCCGCAATATTTGAGTACGCGTTATTCCGTTGGTTACGCAATAAAGATCGTGATTTTGCGAAAGTCTGTTCAGACACGCTCTCGCGCCGTGAATTATGCGCTTACTGCAAGCCATGTTTTCTCTATACTTATCTCCGACAATTATCGGGTCCAATCCCTTGATGGAAAAGTATTCGAACAATTCCTCAAATCGCGTATAAAAAATCTGCTCCCGAGTGATTTCTCCCCGCTCAAACATATCCCACATACGTCTGTTTATCTGTTTGAATTTTTCAGCGACTTTTTCTTCCGATAAAATAGAATATTCTCTGCAAAGCGCGATTATCGAATCGCGCTCGGAATTTGCAAAATCCAATACCGTATCGTCGGCGTCAATAAGTAAAGTTAATCTTTTCATAGCGTTATTATAACACAATTTATCTTAACGTTCAACCTCAATCGCAAAATAACTGCCGATTAGTCAACGATACTCATTGTAAATAAAAAGACGCGTTGAGCGTCTTTTTATTTCTTATACTTCCGAAAAATCGTCTTTGCCTACTCCGCACGTCGGACAAGAAAAATCTTCGATGTCTTCCCACTTTGTGCCGGGCGCTATATCGAGTTCTTCACAACCTTCTTCTTCGTCGTAAACCCAACCGCAAACGTTACAAATGTATTTCATACGCTCACCTCCTTACAGTATAATTATTGATTTTTATTTTCTTTATAAACGCAAAGTCAACCGAAAAATAAATTGCTTGCATTTATCTTATCTTCATAGTACAATTATTCTATGAATATAAGAATCGACGATTTGCAGTGCAATAATCTTAAAATCAAGCAATACGCAGACGGATACTGCTTTACTTCCGACGCCGTTTTGCTTGCCAATATGACCCGTTGCAAAGCCAAAGATACAATAGTCGATTTCGGTTGCGGCAACGGCGTAATATCTCTGCTTTTGAGCGCCAAACTCCCTTGCAAAAAAATAATCGGTATCGAATTGCAAAGCGAAGTTGCGGAACTTGCGAAAGAAAACGTACTTTTCAACAATCTGTCGGATATTATAGAAATAATAAACGACGATATTTTGCGCGCTCCCGATTTGCTGGGAAAAGAGAGTGTAGAAGTGGTCGTATGCAATCCTCCGTACTTTGCCAATTTCAGCGGAGAACAGCGCGAGAGCAAACAAGTCGCTCTTTCTCGCCACGAAAGCACTTGTTCTCTCGCCATGCTTACTCAAAGCGCAAGCAAGATACTCAAATACGGCGGAGAGTTTTATATAATACACAAAACAAACCGTATGGCGGAAGTCATCAGCGAATGCGTTAATGCCGATTTATTTCCCAAAAACCTCACTCTTATCTATCCAAAGATTTCCAAAGCCGCGGATACTTTCGTACTCAGATGTAAAAAACACGGCAAACACGGACTTAACATCGACAAGTTGATAGTCTATGACGAAGACGGACAAATGAGCGAAGAAGCGCAGACTCTTTACAATAAAAAATCCGACTTAATTAAGTAAAAAAAGAGGCGACACCTCTTTTTTTACAAACGTTTACACACTCGCATCGATAAATTAGTCGTTGTCTTTCAATCCCAACATATAGTCGGTTGTCTTTCCAAACAAATTGCTCAAATCGATGAGCGCTTGATAACTCGGCTCTTTTACGCCTCTTTCCCAGTTGCTGATAGAAACTTGGGAAACCTGCATATATTTAGCCAAATACTCCTGGTTGTAACCGTTGAGCAAACGTTGCTCCTTCAATCTTTCTGCAAACTTCATGCACATACCTCCTGAGTTTATTATAATATTAGATTAACTTGCGCCAATCTACACCTTTTTCATCAAAATTCGCAAGAGAATCAAGCAAAAGATCTACATCGACGCTTTCTTTTGTTTTCTTGCCCACGTCTTCAAGTTTGACTTTAATTTCGTTTATAACGTCCATCATACTCAACTTGAAGCAGTTCAACAACTTCTGTATAAACGGATAACACGAATAGTATTCTCCTACGCTGTTGAACAACGCGCACGTAATCGCGCTCGCTAAATCTTCATACGGCATACCGTCGTCTAACTGAGAAAAATCAACTCCTATAACTCTTCCCTCTTTAATCAGAAAATTGTTGAAATCAATTTTTTTCATTACGCAGTCGCTGAACGAATATAACATTTGAAGGAAAATCGAAAGCCTTCCGGCTAGTAATTCCATTGTCTGTATATCGTCGGTCATCGTTGCCGCCCGAAATACGTCGTTGAAATTGTCTCCCTCTATATATTCGAAAAGCGTTTTGTCGCCGTCTTTTTCAATTACTTTCGGCGCATACCCCGTCATTGAAACTTTCGCGGCAATTTCCGATTCCTTGTCCGCAGATTTAATATCGGGATATATCTTCAGGATATAGTCAACCCCTTGACTCCTAACCTTAAATACCTGCTTGTCCTTAGCAGACAAAACAGAAATTACCTCATAACTTCTCATACATTACCGCTTGTATTATACTCTATTTTTAAGCGAATAGTCAACACCTATTAACTTATTTTAACATTTTTTTATGACTTTCTATAATAAATTTTACACTTTTAATTTTAGTTTAATATAATCTTTATATTTATAATACATATATATGAAAAATTGTTTATTATGCTCTTAATGTATTTTGCCAATCGGTTTATAAATTTATCGAAAAAACATTTAAGTAATTATATTTGGAATATTTGAAAAATTAAGCAAGATTAAATGCAAATAAAAATCTCCGCGCCTGTAAAAAGCGCGGAGAAAAATTCAAGAATAATTTTATTATTTCTTTTTTGCAGTAGACTTTGCTGCGGGTTTCTTAGCGGCTGTCGCTTTTGCAGGAGCAGCCTTCTTAGCAGTGGTTGCGCTTGCCTTTGCAGTTGTAGTCGCTTTCTTTGCGGGAGCGTCTTTTGTTGCCGTTGCTTTAGCCGTAGTAGTCTTTGCGGCGGTTGTCTTCTTAGCAGGCG
>CAJUBA010000009.1:52980-67047 GCA_910584635.1 uncultured Christensenella sp.
GTTGCCGTTGCTTTAGCCGTAGTAGTCTTTGCGGCGGTTGTCTTCTTAGCAGGCGTTGCAGCCTTGGTCGCCGTTGCTTTGGCTGTTGTTGCCGGTTTCTTAGCAGCAGCCGTCGCCTTTGCAGGAGCATCCTTCTTAGCGGTGGTTGCGCTTGCCTTTGCAGTAGTAGTCGCTTTCTTTGCAGGAGCGACTTTTGTTGCCGTTGCTTTAGCCGTAGTGGTCTTTGCGGCGGTTGTCTTCTTAGCAGGCGCTGCAGCCTTGGTCGCCGTTGCTTTGGCTGTTGTAGCCGGCTTCTTAGCGGCCGTCGCTTTCTTTGCGGTAGCGGCAGTTGCCTTAGTTGTAGTCTTCTTAGCGGTGGTTGCGCTTTCCTTTGCAGTCGTCTTTTTAGCCGTTGTAGCGGTTTTCTTTGCAGGCGCTTTCTTAGCGACTACAGGCTCCTCTACCTTTTCTTCAACTTCTTCTACGACAACAGGCTCTTCTTTCTCTACCGCTTCTGCGGCAACTTCTTCAACAGCGACTTCTTCTTCAACTGTTTCGGTTGCTTCGATAACTTCTTCGGTTTCTTCCGCTTCTTCTGCTATTTCCTCAACTGATTCTTCTACTGTTTCCACAACAGGCTCTTTTGCTTTCTCTTCTTCAACGGTTACTTCTTCTGCGACTTCCTCTGTCGATTCCTCAACGACCTCTTCGATAACTTCCTCGACAACTTCTTCAGCCGGCTCTTCAACCGTTTCTTCTACGACTTCTTCTACCGTTTCCTCAACGATTTCTTCCGTCGCTACTTCTTCAACAGGTTGAGCAGTTTCTTCCGCTTTCTCTTCTACTGTTTCGGAAACCACTTCTTCGCTTGCTTTATTTGCTTCTTCAGCAACAACATCGGCAGCGACTGCGTTTTCCGCTACTGCGCCTTCCGTAGCAACCGCTACTTGCTCTTTATTCTTTTTGCTGAAAAGTTTATCGTTCATAATCAAGAACTTCTCTGCGAAGAACATTATGATAAGATCAGCAGTAGAATATACCATAACAGCCAAGGTCAACGCCCAACCTTCCGGATCGGATTTGATATGATCTGTCCAGAAAGACCAATTCATCAAAGCGTTTTGTACCGGAGCCTTGATAATAGCCGAACCGAACCACAATACTACGCTGAACAGCACGTACATAGCAATACCGAATGCAAGGTTATGTCTGGGTTTGAACAAGACTTTTCTATGTAAAATAAAGTTGATAACTTTGCAAATAAATATTGCTACAAGACTTACGATAAACGCACCGTATGTATTCGGAATTCCAAAGAAATCAAAATCGGTCGTTCCGTTGATTTGCAAATTTTTTATAGCGTCGATTCTTTCGCCAACTTGTTCTATAACCATTTGAACAACGAATCCCGCCAAACTGAGCGCGATAAAAAGAATAAGTTGTAAGAATGACTTTTTACCACTCTTTGCAGTTTGAGTTTCAGCCGCTACTTCAGCGGTCTGTTTTTGCTTCTTTTCTTTCATAACTACACCATCCTATTGAAAATGTACTAATTTATTAGTATTATACTATATAATATTTATTTAATCAATGATTTAGCAGACATTTTCATAGAAAAAATAACGATTTTTATATCCAAATTTTGCCTTTTCGACATTTTTCTTTCCTACATAATTTATATATAATCTCGGACAAGCCAAATTTTTTTTGAATTTTAATAGATTTTTTCGACGATTTTGTTGAATAATTCATATCCTTGTGCTAAAATGTGTTTGTTAAAAAATTAAATTTTTTATAAAAGGATCGAAAAAACAATGGATTATGTAAACAGAGTGTTGCAAGAGTTAAAGGAAAAAAATCCCGGTCAACCTGAATTCCATCAGGCCGCAACCGAGGTTTTGGAAAGTCTTAAAGCAGTAATAGAAGCCAACCCCGCTTATGAAAAAGCAGGTTTGTTGGAAAGACTTGTAGAGCCGGAAAGAGCGGTTATGTTCAGAGTTCCGTGGGTAGACGACAACGGCAACGTACACGTCAACAAAGGTTACAGAGTGCAATTCAACAGCGCTATTGGACCGTATAAGGGGGGCTTGAGATTCCACCCGTCCGTCAACCTTTCCATTATCAAATTTTTGGGATTTGAACAGATATTCAAAAACAGCCTCACTTCTCTGCCAATCGGCGGAGGCAAAGGCGGAAGCGACTTCAACCCCAAGGGAAAGAGCGACCGCGAAATAATGAGATTCTGTCAAAGTTTTATGACTGAACTCTACCGTCATCTCGGAAGCGACACAGACGTACCGGCAGGCGACATCGGCGTAGGCGGAAGAGAAGTAGGTTATCTCTTCGGTCAGTATAAAAGAATTCGCAACGAACACACCGGCGTGCTTACCGGAAGAGGTTTGGCTTACGGCGGAAGTCTTGTAAGAACGGAAGCGACGGGTTACGGCGTAGTTTATATCTCCCAAGAAGCGCTTAACAGCAAATTGCAAGGCAGTTTCCTCGGCAAAAGAGTCGTAATATCCGGCTCGGGAAACGTCGCTATATACGCTTGTCAGAAAGCGCAACAGTTGGGCGCTAAAGTCGTGGCGATGTCCGATTCAAACGGATATATATACGATCCGGACGGCATCAAACTTGAAATCGTCAAAGAGATTAAAGAAGTAAGAAGAGCGAGAATTAAGGAATATATAGAAAAAGTTCCTACCGCGACGTACAAGGAAGGACATAAAGATATATGGTCGATTAAATGCGACATCGCCCTCCCCTGCGCTACGCAAAACGAACTTGACCTCGACGCTGCAAAGACTTTGGTCGCAAACGGCGTAATTTTGGTTGCGGAAGGCGCAAATATGCCTACCACTTTGGAAGCGACGCAATACTTCCTTTCCAACAAGATTATATTCTTGCCGGGCAAAGCGGCAAACGCGGGCGGCGTAGCGACCAGCGCTTTGGAAATGGCTCAATCCAGCAGCAGAATCTTCTGGAGTTTTGAAAGAGTCGACAGCGAGTTGCAAAATATAATGGTCAATATTTTCAGAAATATCGACAGCGCTTCTCAAAAATACGGCTATGAAGGCAACTACGTAGTAGGCGCGAATATTGCCGGCTTCTTGAAAGTTGCGGACGCTATGATGGCGCAAGGTATAGTATAATATAATCTAATTCAACAACTAAAACCGACCTTATCAAAGGGTCGGTTTTTTAATACGATAATTTTAATCTTTAATATTATAATTCTCTAATCTGCCAGACTGTTGTTTTGTTCTTGCAAAAATAGAGTTTTCGTCGCTCTTAATATTCTTCTCTCTCCTATAAACAACGTTATCAACAAAGCCGCGAACGTAATCAACGCAATAATGGTAAACGGCACAACTTCTAATTCTTTACTGTCAAAAAGCAAAGAAGATAACGTCATCGAGAAAAATCCCACAATGTCAATATAAATCATTGCGATATAAGCGGTGCGTTTCATAGATTTAACGCGTTTTTTATCCGCGTCGTCTTTAAGAAATCTAGTAACGAAATATTTGTCCACAAATACGAGAGCGTAGAAAAATATTGCAAAAAGCATGCCCACAACGTAAATTGCAATACAGTCGTAAAGGTTGCCCTTGAAATCCGCTCTCATTACAAGACTGATTGCGAATATCCAAATAAAAAACAGCCACATAGAAAATATTATTGCGATTTTTTGCTTTTTGGTAAAATTCATCCCTCTTCTCCCGTTTAGTACATTATATACTTATAATTATTCGTTGTCAAGAAAAGTAATGAAATTGTAAAAATATGGCTTTTGTAAGGAATTTTTGTCGAAAACAGACTTGTGAGTCCGAAAGACCGCTCTGCAAAGAGCGGTCTTTCGGAAAGTTTATAAAAGGTCGTACAAATGAAATAGTCTTAATTATTGCGGTTTCCCGACTATCCTATTTTACCATTAAAAAAATCAAAAATCAATACCTTTTGAAAATTTTATACCCTAGCCGATTGTCGACAGCCATACTCTACGATTTCGCCGCTATATCGTCTATGCTCATGCCCAAGAATTGCGCGTTGTACAACTCGGCGTAAAATCCCTGTTTTTGCAAAAGTTCCTCATGCGTACCCTGCTCGATGATATCTCCGTCTTTCAACACAAGGATATTATCGGCGTCCTTTATTGTGGAAAGCCTGTGCGCTATTACAAAACTTGTTCTGCCTTCCATAAGCGCGCGCATAGCCTGCTGAATAAGCATTTCCGTACGCGTATCCACAAGGCTTGTCGCCTCGTCGAGTATCATTATTTCAGAATCGGCGAGTATTGCTCTTGCGATGGTAAGCAACTGTTTCTGTCCTTGAGAAATATTGCCCGCGTCCGCATTTATGACAAAATCGTAACCGCCGTCCAACGTCTTGATAAAATGGTCGGCGCAGGCGAGTTTTGCCGCCTTTATTACTTCTTCGTCGCTTGCGTCAAGTCTTCCGTAACGGATATTTTCCATTATAGTGCCGTTGTAAAGCCAGGTATCTTGCAACACCATTCCGATATGCGAACGAAGCGAGTTTCTGGAAAATTCCTTTATATCTCTGCCGTCCAAAAGTATTTTTCCGTTGTTCAAATCATAATATCTCATCAGCAACTTTACCAAAGTCGTTTTTCCCGAACCCGTAGGTCCCACTATAGCGACTCGCTGACCGCTTTTTACGCTGCTGCTGAAATCTTTAATTACTATCTTATCCGCAGAATATCCGAATTTTACGTTTACGAAATCAACGTCGCCTTTTACTTTTTCTACGCTGAAATCGCCCGTCTCTTTTTCTTCTTCCTGTTCCAAGAATCCAAACACTCTCTCAGCCGCCGCAATAGTCGATTGGAAAGTATTGGCGACGCTTGCAAGTTGAGTTATCGGCTGATTGAATTGGCGGACGTACTGTATAAATGATTGAATATTGCCGACGCCCAAACCGCTTCCGCTTACTACCAAAAATCCTCCCAATATACATACGCAGGTAAAACCGAGATTTCCTATCGCTTTCGCCGTAGGTTGCATAAGTCCCGAGAAGAATTGCGAACTCAATGCGGAAGAGCAAAGTTCGTTATTGTACTTATTAAACTCATTCACGCTCTTTTCTTCGCCGTTAAAGAGTTTGACTACGTTATGCCCCGCAAACATTTCTTCTATCTGTCCGTTGACGTGTCCGAGATATTCTTGCTGACGTTTGAAGTATTTTTGCGATCTTTTGATTATAAGCATCGCGGCGATTAACAGCAAGGGTACGCTTACAAGAGAAATCAACGTCAGTAGCGGACTGATTTTCAACATCATAATAAGCACGCCTATTACGGTTGTTATAGAGGTAAGCATTTGCGAAAGACTTTGATTGAGCGAAGTCGAAATGGTGTCTATATCGTTAGTAATAAGACTCATTACCTCGCCGTTTGTCGTCTTGTCGTAGAACGCCAACGGCAGTTTATCTATTTTCTCGTTCAAATCCTTTCTAAATCTGTAAGAGATTTTTTGAGATACTCCCGAAAGTAAAAATCCTTGCGCGTAAGACATAATACCGCTTACGACGACTAAGATAACAAGTTTAATCATTATATCTATGATTTTCTCTATATCCATCTGCGGAGGTACCGTCAACGACATATCTCTTACCGATTGCATATACGCGTCGGGTACTTTATCCAACATCGCGCCCATTCTCGCTATATCGGAAAATTCCCCTACCGTCGTCGCCTTTCTGCAAGCCGTCGCAATATCCGACGGTCTTACGGTATTCATTTCTTTGGGAAGATCAAGAATTTGTTTTTTCTGTTCTTGAGTAAGTCCGAGAACTATCGCCGTTTCCAGACTTCCCGCGTTGTCGGGGTCGAATCCCTCCTCTGGTATACTTACGCAATTTTTAAGATCGCCGATAGTAAGCGCGCCCATCTTGTCAAACATAGCCAAAGTCTGTTCGTCAAACTGCGTCATAGGCACTATTGAATTATAGATAGTTTTTTGCAACGCTCCCGTCATAAGAGTATCCGTCGCTCCGCCGAGAATATCGGGGACAGTAATCGTCGCCACTACTCCGCCTACCGCAAGTATAAACGCGATAATTATTACGAGCATATCCTTTTTCATATACGCGAATAATTTCTTTGCCGTGCCTTTGAAATCCTTGGCTTTTTCCACTCTCATACCGCGTCCCCCGCCCATCGGTCCGTGAGGCGGTCTGTGCGCAGATTTATTTCCGCTCATAATCCCAACTCCTCCTCCGATAATTGCGATTTCGCTATATCGAGATACGTCGGACAAGTCCTAAGCAAATCCTCGTGCTTTCCTATGCCCGCTATTTTTCCGTCGTCTAGTACAACTATGCTGTCGGCGTTTTTTATAGTTCCCACTCTTTGAGCGACTATAATGACTGTAGCGTCCGCCATTTCTTCGCCAAGCGCCATTCTCAATTTTGCATCCGTTTTGAAATCCAAGGCGGAAAAAGAATCGTCGAAAATAAATATAGGCGAATTTTTACTTAAAGCGCGCGCTATCGCTATACGCTGTTTCTGCCCGCCGGACACGTTGCTGCCGCCTTGCGCGATTTCCCTTTCCATACCGTCCGCCGACGAATTGATAAACTCAGACGCCTGCGCTATATCCGCCGATTTTTCCAATACGTCGGCGTCCGGCGTTTCCAGTCCGTAACCTATATTGCTTGCCACCGTACCCGAAAACAAAGTGTTTTTCTGCGGTACGAAACCTATGTTGTCGCGCAAGTCTTTTAAGTTTATGTCTTTTACGTCAATCCCGTCGATAGTAACCCTGCCTTTTGTCGCGTCCATAAGTCTGGGGATAAGATTAACTATAGTTGACTTTCCGCTTCCCGTACTTCCTATAAGCGCGGTTACCTCGCCGCTTTTGGCTTCGAAAGATATATCTTCCACAGCGTAAGCGTCGCCGCCGTAGCCGTAACTTACGTTTTCGAATTTGACGTCGCCTTTGAATCTGACTCCCGTAGGCTTGTCCTTTCCTTCGGCGTTTTTTATACTTATATTCATAGACAAGACTTCGCTTACTCTTCTGATAGATACGACTGCTCTCGGCAAGATTATAAATATCATGGAAATCATCATAAACGACATTATTACTTGCAACGAGTATTGCATAAACGCCATCATATCCGATACCTGTTCTATGTTCTCGATTTTATAGGAGAAAATCCATACTATCGCCAGCATTACGCCGTTCATCACTACTGTCATTACCGGCATCAACAAAGCCATCATTCTGGAAGTAAATAAAGACGTGTCAGTTAAGTCTTTATTCGCTTTATCGAATCTCTGTTCTTCATGCGATTGCGTATTAAACGCTCTTATTACAAGCATACCGTTGAGTTCGTCGTTGGCTATCTGATTAACTGCGTCTATCTGCTTCTGCATCTTCATGAATTTTGGTTGAACTACCGCCAAAGCGAGTATTATCAAAGCGATTACTATAGCGATAGCCACGGCGATTACTATCGCCAAAGCGGATATTCCGCTGGATTTCTCCACCGCTTTTATCGCTCCCCCCACGCCCATTATAGGTGCGAACATAATCAAACGCAAAAACAGTATAGTAAGCATCTGTATTTGTGTAATATCGTTGGTGCTTCTTGTAATAAGCGAAGAAACGGAAAATTTGTTGTATTCCTCATTCGCAAAGTCCATAACTTTCTTGAACATATCGCTGCGCAAATCGCGAGATACGCAAGCCGCGACTTTCGACGAGAAAAATCCTACCGCTACGGCGCAAACGCAAGCGATTAAAGACACTACCAACATTTGCCATCCGAAATGCCAAATCTGTCCCATGTCCGCTCTGCCTATTCCGTCGGAAACGATTTTCGACATCAGTTCCGGCAGTTGCAATTCGCATACCGCTTCTCCCGTCAAAAAAAGCAGCGAAGCGATAATATAAAACGTATACTTACCGTAATATTTGATAATCGTTTTCATAAAGACTCCGTAATTTATAACGTAATTATTGTATAATAAACTGCCCACGCAAGTCAAACGCGACGCCTTTGCTGTAAAATGATTTTACATAAATTGTATGTTAAAACGCTAAATCGTCAAACTTTTTAATAATATTATTAATTTGAGAATTCATCTGACGTAATAAATATATTTGTTGCCCAGTAATTTTTTTCTTGCTTTCCAATCGGGACACAGCCTCGATAGCAAAGCGTAAAAATCCCTATCGTGATTTTTGAACTTGAAATGACAAAGTTCGTGCATTATAACGTAATCGATAAGACTTTCGTCGGCGTATATTAGTTTGGAATTGAGCGTAACCGTATTTCTGTTTATCATACAACTTCCCCAACGCGCCGTCATGCTTCTTATTTTAAGCGAATAGTCGTAAGGAAATAGCGCGCGAAATTTTTCTACCTGCGCGTAGAATCTTTGTCTGAAAATACTTTCCGTTTGTTCATCATACCACTTATCTAGCAACTTTTTCTTGCGCTTGTAATCGTCCAAACTGCGAACTTCTAAAAAAATATAATCCTCTTTTAACGTTACGCTTTCTTTATTGTTCTGCGCCACCAAAAGAGTGCGTTCCTTGCCCAAAAACAAAAACTTCTCTCCCGTATAGTACTGCCTTTCGGGAGTCTTCGGCATTTGCGACGCGGCGCGGAAAATAGCCGACTTCACCCAATCTTTATTGTTGATTATCGCCCTCTCCACTTCTACCGCGGAAGTACGCATGGGACATGACGCGACCAACTTCCCTTCGCCCGTAATTCTCAAACGTATGGTCTTCATTTTCCGTCTTATCAAAACGTATTCCAAATTCTCTTTGTCTATTTCGATTGTTCTGCTTTCGTTCATAACGCGTTTATTTTATCATATCGCCGATTTTTTATCAACAATTATCGGCTTTTCTCGACGACTAAAAGAGTAATATCTACGTCGAAAATTCTTTTGACGAATTTATCTATATATGATAAAATATAATTAAATATATTCGCGCATATAATAAAGACAGCGAAGGTATTAGGAGAATGTATGGGTTTTGATAAGAAAATGGTAAAAAAAGCGGTTTCTAAATCGGGACACGTTTTTAATATTTGGAATTTGAAATGCGCTATCAATAAAAAGGTCGGCGATCTTAAAGCGGAAGTGATAAAAAGCGCGGAACCTATAAAGTGGGACGACTTGGACAAATCCGCTTTCAAGCCTATCCGTCAATGGCAGGCTTGGGGCAAAAGAAAAGAATACGCCGACAGTTTTGACTGCGCGTGGTTTCATTTTACGGGACAAGTTCCGCAAAAAGCAAAGGGCAAAAACGTAATATTGAGAATTAAACTTCAAGGTGAAGGACTTGTATTTAATCCGGACGGCATAGTATTGCAAGGCATTACGCAGGTACTTAGCAAAGGCGACGTATTCCACTCGCTGATTGCAAAACAGCGTATCGATATAGCCGAGCGTTCGACAGGCGACGAGAAAATAGATCTTTACGTCGACGCGGGATTCAACGGAAAATTCCGTATACGAAAATGTACCGCCCATCTAAGACGCGCGGACATCTGCATTCATGACGAAGAGATAAACCAATATTATTACGACTATATAGACTTGTTCTTCATAATGATGATACTCGACAAAACCAGTCCAAGATTTATCGAGATAGACAAGGCGCTTAAACAAAGTTACAAAATTTATAAAAAACAAGGCGCTAAATACGCGAGAGAATTCTTAAAACCGACTATAGAGAAAAAGCCGGAATATCAAGCGACGACTTACTATTGCATAGGACACGCGCATATAGATCTCGCATGGCTTTGGCCTATCAGAGAAACCAAGAGAAAAGTTGCGAGGACTTTTGCCAACCAATTGCGCAACCTAGCGCTTTACGACGGTTTCTATTTTGCGGAATCTCAACCGCAAATGTTTGTATGGCTCAAAGAAGAATATCCCGAACTTTTCGAAAGAGTAAAAAAATACGTGCTTGAAGGTAGAATAGAACTTCAAGGCGGAATGTGGGTTGAAAGCGATTGCAACCTCTCCGGCGGAGAATCTTGGGTAAGACAGTGTCTATACGGTCAGAAATTCTGGAAAGACGAATTTGATTTCAAATCCAGAATGTGCTGGCTTCCCGACGTATTCGGCTTCCCCGCTACCCTTCCGCAAGTTCTCAAAAAGAGCGGAATGGATTATTTCATGACGATAAAACTCACATCCAACGATTTCAACCGTTTCCCTTACCGTACGTTCAACTGGAAAGGTCTTGACGGAACGACCGTTTTGTCGCACATGGAACCTTTGGGCGATTACAACGCGGGCAATTCTCCGCTTGCTATCAAAAAATCCGAAGACAGATATTCCGAAAAAGAAATATGCGACAAAGCGTTGCTTATTTACGGCGACGGCGACGGCGGCGGCGGACCGGGCGAAGGACATCTTGAATATATGAAACGTCATAGCAAAAACATCGACGGACTTGCGCCGTGCAAGACTTCCCCCGCGGTTAATTTCTTTGACGATATAAAAGATATGACCGACGTATTGCCTACCCACAGCGGAGAACTCTATTACGAAAGACATCAAGGCTGTTACACTTCGCAAGCGAACGCAAAGAAATGGAACAGACGTATTGAGGAACTGCTTCATAAAATCGAATGGTTGGGCGCCGTAGCGTTTATTCAAGGCGTAAGTTACGACAGAGAAAAAGTCGAACAGATATGGAAAGAAGTACTGCTCTATCAATTCCACGACATACTTCCGGGTTCGTCTATCAAAAGAGTTTACGACGAATGTTACGCAAGATATAAAATTATGTACGGCGAACTTCAAGTGATAGAAAAGACCATACTCGACGCCATTTCTAGCGAAGGCGAAAAAAGCGCAATCAACAGCGTAGACTTCGACAGAAAAGAAATTGTCAAAGTAGACGACGTTTGGTATACCGCAGATTTGAAAGCGCATTCGACAGGCAAACTCATTCCCGCCGACTTGCAGACGGAAGAATTGGTATACGGCGACGATACTATTGAAAATACAAACTTGCGAGTAGTATTCGGCGCAAACGGAGAAATAACCTCGCTTTTCGACAAGACGCAGAACAAGGAACTTGTCAAGGATTATTTCAACAAACTCGTAGTATACTCCGACCCGTTCAGATATTACAACGCGTGGGATATTCAATGGGGTAAAGACGAAAAGACAAACTACTCTATGATGAAAAAATGGGAATTCAAACTTACCTCTTCCAACACCTATATAGACGGCGTGGATTTGATAAGAGAAAACTCTTATAAATACAACAAATCTTCTCTTGTTCAGAAAGTAACGCTTTCCGCAGGTTCGGACATGGTAAGATTCGATACTACCGTAGATTGGCACGAGGAACTAAAAATGCTAAGAGCGGACTTTGTTCCCACAGTCTTTGCCGACAACGTAAAATGCAACATCCAATTCGGCAATTTCGACCGCACTACGCTTGAAGACGATAAGGACGAAGATTACAATCCGAAATGGGCGCAATTCGAAGTATGCGCGCACAAATTCGTCAATATAGACGGCGAGGATTACGGTTTTGCGCTGCTCAACAACGGCAAGTACGGACATCGCGCTAAAAACGGTTTCCTTTCCCTTGCTTTGCTCCGCGCGCCTATATTCCCCGACCCGACTTGCGATCGCGGAAATCACAGTTTCAGTTATGCAATCTATCCGCATAAAGAAAAATTCGAAGACACCGACCTTATGGCGAAAGGATATTGCTTTAACAATCCAATAGAGATTGTCGACAACGCAATTTCTCTCGATACAATAGCCAAATTCGACAGTAAAAACATTGTTATCGAAACTATCAAAGTAGCCGAAGACAACAACGGTATAATCGTAAGAGCGTACGAGTGTTTTGGACAAAACGCAAAATCTACGTTGAACCTCAACTTTAACGCTACCGATATTTACGAATGCGATATGCTCGAAAACAAAGAAAAACTTGCCCGCGGCAAATCTTTCGAATTTGCTCCGTTTGAAATTAAAACTCTATACTTGGGTTTTGAAAAATAAATACAAATGCGCTAAACTATGTATGTCATTCACTTGACTGCGCCTCCTTTGTTTATGCGATTAGATGGCAGACCTAATTCCATAATAACAAAGGAGGTTTTTTCTAACACTCATCGGCAATGCCTTCGCATGGTTTTCTTATAAATATAACATGACAAACGAAATTCGCTTGCCATGTTTTTTATTACCTTTTTTCTGACCAAATATAAAATCTACATCGTGTTTAATTTTAGACAGACTTTCCCCGACCAAACGCGAAATCTCTACTATGTTCCAATTTCGGTCGGACTTATTTATAAGGTTTCTATATTCATTAAATTGATAGTACAGAGAAACGCTTATTCATCCGTCATTCTGAGCGTAGCGTATGCGTAGTCGAAGAATCTAGTCTAATGCCGAAGGCTATCCGTATAAATAAAAAGTCCGACCGAAATCGTAATGCAATGAAGATTTCGCGTTTGGTCGGATTAAATAGCAAAGCGGAATTACTTATATTACGCTCATACTTTTTGGTTCTCTTTCTTTGTTTCCCCTTCCGCTTTCGCTAAAAAATATGGCTGTAATCTGTATTTCCGCTTTGCTATTTACTTTCTCTTTTCTTTATCCACTATTATACCCACGCTTCAATTAGACGGCGGAGAGTGGTAAGATTTTCGTTTTAGCGGGTATAGGTCGAACCGCCCAGTGTACTTGTCGTACACGGCGGCGAGTATCTATTCCCGATCAAGCGGAAGGCTTGCCATTATACGTCGTCTAACGGACTAGCGTTTCTTCATGGAGCGTTGCTCCTTCAAATAGTCATTATATCTTTCTATTTGATCCTCCCTAAGGTCAATCATCTCTTTCGCCGTCGCCAACGCTTGACTATCTCCTACTATCAATTCTGTTTCTTTTACCTTTACTTTCGTTCCTTCGCTTCCCGCGTTCCTTCTAATGTCCTTCATATACTCGTCTTCCATCTTGAATAACGCTACCGTACAATCTTTCTTTATCGTCAGTTTTACCAACGGATTCACAGACGACTGTCCAAGTAAGATATAGTACGTAGATTTCTTCTCCTTACATTTATCTTTACTCATTGCGTATTCTTTCAACGTATCGAAGAACTTCTTCTGTTTAGCGGATAGTTTTGCGTACGCCTCGTCAAGAGTCAATCTAGGAGCGGTTGTCTTTGCTTTGGGCGCAGGTTTTTCGGCAGGTATTTCGACTATCTTCTCTACTACCTTTTCCACTTCGATAGGTACTTCCACTATCTTTTCGACGGGAACCTCTACCTTAACTTCTTTGACTACTTCCTTTTCGACTATTTTTTCTACCTCGACCGGAACTTCTTTTACTACCTCTTTCTCTACTATCTTTTCAACTTCGACAGGCACCTCGACGATTTTTTCGACGGGTACTTCTTTCTCCACTATTTTTTCAACGACTTTCTCTACCGGTACTTCTACAACCTTCTCAACGACTTCTTTTTCCCTACTTTTATTAGCCGACAACTCGTCTATCTTTTTGAGCAACGTCTCTTGATTACGCATCAACTCTTCGTTTGCTTTCATCAACTTGTCTATCTTTTCGTCATTGCCGTCTACTTTTACCAATTTTTCAACATACGTTTCATTTATACGTTTTTCTCCGACTTGCTTAGCATTGCCTATCATATCCTTGACGATTTCTTTTAATTCGTCTACGGACTTGCCGAGTTCTTTTACCGCTTCGTCGTTGGTAGACGCTTGTTGTGGCAGATACTGCTGTACGTTGGGAAGCATAGCGGTCATAGTATCGGATACTATTCTTCTTACTTCTTCAGCGCCAAGTCCTTGTTGCGAAGCGTACGCAAAGCCTTGCGGTTGTCCCTGTCCGCCTTGCATATTTCCCGCGTTTCCGCCGAGCATACTCATTAGTATCATCTTCAAGTCTTCGTCGCGATGTCTGTCCTTAGATTCTTCTTTATTTCTCTCGAATTCGTCCTTTGCGTCCTCGAGATTTCTTTGCGACTTTTTATAGCCTCTCTTCTCTATAAGCATGAATACAAACGACAGCACCGCTAAGCCCATTAGTACGCT
>CAJUBA010000010.1 GCA_910584635.1 uncultured Christensenella sp.
ACGCAATGAGTAAAGATAAATGTAAGGAGAAGAAATCTACGTACTATATCTTACTGGGACAGTCATCGGTAAATCCGTTGGTAAAACTGACAATAAAGAAAGACTGCACAGTAGCGTTATTCAAGATGGAAGACGAGTATATGAAGGACATCAGAAGAAACGCGGGAAGCGAAGGAACGAAAGTAAAGGTAAAGGAAACGGAATTGATAGTAGGAGATAGTCAAGCGTTGGCAACAGCGAAAGAGATGATTGACCTTAGGGAAGACCAGATAGAACGTTATAACGATTTCCTCAAGGAGCAACGCTCTTTGAGAAAGAAATAGAGTCCGTTATCCGGCGTATAACAGGACACTTTTCGCTTGAACTGGGGGATAGACATCGTTTGCCACATACAAAAAGTATGCTATGGCTACTCGTCAACCCCCGTTAAAACGAAAATTGCCCAATTCTCCGCCGTCTAATTGAGGCGTTGAATAATAGGATAAAGAAAAGACTAGAGAAAAGAAAAAGCAAAGCGGAATTACAGATTACAGCCATATTTTTTAGCGAAAGCGGAAGGGAAACAAAGAAAGAGAACCAAAAAGTATGAGCGTAATATAAGTAATTCTGCTTTGCTATTTAATCCGACCAAACGCGAAATCTTCATTGCCTCTCCCGTCATATTGAGCGGAGCGAAGCGAAGTCGAAATATTTAGTGTAATTAAAATCAATATAAATAAAGAATCTGACTAAATTAAACGAAGTGTAGATTTTGCGTTTGGTCGGGGTAAATAAGTCCGATTAAAATCGAAGCAAAGCGTAGATTTTACGCTTGGTCAGAGAAAGCGACAGCGTAGTCGAAATATATAAGTTAAATAATCCAAGAAATCCCTTCAAACAAAAAAGTGTGGACAAATAGTTTTTTTATGCTATAATAATAGTATGGAATCGCAGGTCAACGAAAATTCGCAGAACGGCGTGAACGAAATAAACGATAAGCGGAAAGGGTATAATAAGAAACTTTCTGCTAAATTTTATAAGCGTTTTTCTTTATTAACGTTTATTGTTTATTATTTTAACTGCATGGTGCGAATTATTACGCGTTGCGTGTCCTTTTACAATTCCAAAGGGATAAGCGGTTTTGCTCAGTGGTGGGAATACGGTTATAATATTGCCAATTGGAAGGAAGTTTTGGATTGGGTATTCGACTGGTATACGATAGCGCTTGTTACGTTCTTACTTCTTTACGCGATTGTCTTTTTATTTACGTTTATAAGATTTTCGCCTAAAAACAAAAAGACTTTCAAGTATTTCAAAAAAGGATTTTTGATTGCAAGACGTCTTATAAAAATGATAAACCTGGCGTTGTCGATAACGGTCTTGATAAACTCTGCGCAATTGCTTACGTTTGTGGATAAGTTATTGTTTATTATATCGTTGAGTTCGTTGATAATAACGTTTATTCAACTTTGCATATCTGTTGCGACGTGGATAATAAGCCGTAAATTCAGCAAAAACAATACCAGTATCAAGGCGTATATGGGAAAAATGGGCAACGTAGTAAGCAATTACGTTTCTACGACCAGAGTTCGTCCCGACGATATGACCAGAACTGGCGACAAGATTTCTCTGGGCGATAAACTCGGACTTATGCGAAGCAGGTTTTTACATACTGTCGAAGCGTTGACTTTTTCAGAAGACGAAGCGAGAGAAAGCGACAGAAAGTATTCGGGAGAGTTGCTTTCGCCGGCTTTAATCGATACCGACAGGTTTGAAAACGATTACGTCGAAACGCACGACGAACAACAGAATGAGGAAAACTCAAACTCTCTCTCTTTGAAACGCAGACACTCACACTCTTCGAGGTTGAAAAGTAAATCAGATAAATCCAAGAGTAAAACCAAGATGAAAAGCGGCGAAATAGGCGAAGAAACTCAAGATTCGAGCGTTAACAGAAAGCGTTCAGTCAAAAAGACAGCGCCCGTTAAAAAGGATAAATTAACCAAGAAAACCAAAAGTGATAAAAATAAGTCGGAAGAGCGTGAAAACCGAAATAAGGAATAAATATTATGAGCCAACTGCATAAAAGCGGAGAAGATTATCTTGAAGCCGTCCTTTTTATAGAAAGGCAAAAAGGACGCGTAAGATCCGTAGATATAGCCAAATATCTAGGCGTGTCGAAACCCAGCGTTAACAAGGCGCTGACTAATTTGCAAGAAATGGGATACGTGAATAAACCTATTTACGGAGAAGTTTCTATAACCAAGGAAGGAAGAGAAAGGGCGGAAACGGTGGCGAGAAAACACGTGGCGTTGACTAAACTTCTTACTGAAGTTTTGGGAGTTAGTCCGGACGTTGCAGAGAAAGACGCTTGCAAAATCGAACATGATATAAGCGAAGAAACAACAATAAAACTTATAGGTTATCTTAAAGACAAGGAGAACGGAAAGTGAAAAACATATTAACTATCGCGGCAAAAGGTTATCAGAAGGTAAATATAGGCGATTTGAAATTTTATCTTATAGCGGGAATATTGGTTATCGCATTGATAGTTATTCTGTCCGTGTTCAGTAAGTCCAAACGTTTTAAGGCTCGTAAAAGAAAAAAGAGCATGGAGAATAAAGAAGTATACGTTACGCCTAATATTATCAAAGTAGGCAGATCGGATATTATAAAAGAAATGTCGGGGGCGGGAGAAAACGTAAGAGAAGGCGAAATTACCGAGAAAGAAACTCAAAACGTTTGACACAGAAGTTATTTATCAATATAATGGTATCAACGCACATTTTGGGAGGTTGAGATATGGACGAGAAAGTCGTATCTACTGCCGAAGAGGAGCAGATAACAGCCCAAGTGGAAGAAGTAGTTGAAAACCCACAAATCCCGAACGACAAAAAAACAAAGTTCTGGACATTTATCAAAAAACTTTCTAAAAGATGGTTCATCGACGCCTTTACGGGTATGGCGCAGGGACTGTTCGTTACGCTTATTGCCGGCACGATTTTTACGACTTTGGGGCAGTACGTATTCACGGAAAACAATGCAATCGGAAGACTGTTGGTCTTGGCTGGCCGACTAGCGTCATTGCTCATGGGCGCGGGAATCGGAGCGGGAATAGCGCATCGCTTGAAAATGCCGCCGCTTGTAGTATTTTCGACGATTGTAGCCGGTTTTATAGGCGCGTGGGCAAACGTGTTTATAAAAGCGGGCGCGGATGCAAACGTAGTCGTTACGTTGGTTCAGGGACTTGTCAAACCAAGCGGAGCGACAATGCCGGGCAATCCGATAGGCTCGTACGTTGCGGCTCTTATGGCGTGCGAAATAGCCAATCTAGTCGCGGGAAAGACAAAACTCGATATTATCATTATTCCCGTGGTATCGCTTTGCGTAACCATTATAGCGGCGTATATCGCTTTCCCGTTTATTTGGATAATAGATATGCTCGGTAAAGGCATAGCGATAGCGACGGACTTTACTCCTTTCTTTATGGGTATTATTATTGCCGTAATTATGGGCGTGCTTTTGACAATGCCTACGTCAAGCGCGGCAATATGGGTGGCGATAGCCTCGCCTATACTTACGGGAGGAACCGCTTCAGCAGAACAGATAAACGCAATGCTTATCGCAGGCGGAGCGGCGACTGTAGGTTGCGCGTGTCAAATGGTAGGCTTTGCAGTAATGAGTTTTAAGGAAAACGGATGGGGAGGTCTTATATCACAGGGTATAGGCACCTCGATGTTGCAAATTCCCAACGTAATGAAAAATCCGAGAATACTTTTGCCGCCCGTGCTTGCAAGCGTTATATGCGGCCCCCTTTCGACGTGTCTTTTCAAACTTATGTGCGGTGCGTCCGGCGGCGGTATGGGAACTTGCGGATTTGTCGGAATTATCGATATAATCACTACTACGGAAGACCAAGGCGGAAAGATATGGCTTATGGTAATCGGAGTAATCTTGCTTATGATAGTTCTGCCAGCGCTTTTAAGTTGGCTGTTCTGTCTGCTTTTCAGAAAGATTAACTGGATAAAGCCCGGCGATCTTAAATTGCCCGAATAATATCTTAAAAAAACCGATAAAAGACACTCTTATAGGGTGTCTTTTTTTACTGTATGGTGTATAATTAGTTTTAGATATAAGCGGGAGGTCGTTATGAAAATCAAAAATCGAAACGAAATCGAAGAGAAATACAAATGGAGATTGGAAGATATCGTTCCCTCCGACGAGGATTGGGAAGTTATGTTCAAACAGACTGAAAAACTCGGCAAAGAGTTGGGTAAGTTTGACGGAAAACTCGACAAAGCGGAAAATATACTCGAGTGTTTAAGATTTGACGACGAGGTTAACGGTAAACTCGAAAGACTGTACGTTTACGCAAAAATGCGTAAAGACGAGGACTGTTCAAGAGAAAAATATTTGGCTATGGTGGAGAGAATCAACAATCTTTTGGTGGATTTGTCCCAAAAATCAGCCTATATTCAACCGCAACTTGCAGCCAACAGCAAAGAATTTTTATTCGATTTGGCTAAGAGGGAGGAGTTTCAGGACTATTCTTATTCATTGACGCTTATGGCTAAAAACAAAGAGCATACTTTATCCACGCAAGAAGAAGTAATATTGGCGAAAACGGGACTTTTCAGCGGAATTTTTCAAGAAGCGTTCGGGATGTTCGACAATTTGGATATTTCGTTCAAATCCTTTAAGAACAGCGAAGGACAGAAAGTAGAATTATCTCACGGTCTTTACGGACTGATGTTACAATCCCAATCGAGAAGCGATAGAAAAAAAGCGTTTGAAAGTATGTTCGGCGCGTACAGGGATATGATAAATACCGTCGCTTCTTTGTATACGGGCAACGTAAAGAAAAATCTTTTTTATTCGCAAGCGAGAAAGTATCAAAACTGTCTTGACAGAGCGACGAGCGCGGAAGACGTGCCGGTTAGCGTCTATGAAAAATTGGTCAAGTGTATAGAGTCTTCATTGAGCAGTTTGCATAAATACCTAAGATACAGAAGACGTCAATTAGGTTATAAAACATTGCATTTGTACGATTTGCACGTACCTATAGTAGACGGCGCAAGCAAAGGCGTGGAATACGAAGAAGCGTGTGAAACCGTAAAAAAGGCGTTGGCTCCTTTGGGAAGCGAATATGCCGAATTGCTGAACTCTGCGTTTAGCGACGGATGGATAGACGTTCAGGAGAATAAGGGTAAAAGAAGCGGAGCGTACAGTTGGGGATGTTACGGAGTTCATCCGTACGTTCTGCTCAACTACCAAAAGACGACGCACGATATTTTTACGATAGCGCACGAATTGGGACACGCAATGCACAGTTACTATTCCAACGAAAATCAACCGTACGCAAAAGCCGAGTATAAAATATTCGTAGCAGAAGTAGCGTCTACGGTCAACGAAGTATTATTGCTCAGATATATGCTTTGCGACGCGAAAGGAGAGGAGAGAAAATACCTACTGTCGTATTTATTGGATATGTTCCGAACGACCGTTTTCAGACAAACTCAGTTTGCGCAATTCGAGTATACGGCTCACAAATACGCGGAAGAAGGCAAACCTCTCAACGCGCAGACGCTGTCGGATATTTATTATAAACTCAATGAAAAATATTACAAAACGTCGGGCGTAGTCAACGACGATCTTATAAGATACGAATGGGCGAGAATACCGCATTTTTACAATGCTTTTTATGTTTATAAGTATGCTACCGGTCTTATAAGCGCGATTTGCATAGCCGACAATATTTTGGAAAAAGGCGAGAGCGCGGTAAATGATTATAAACGTTTTCTTAAAGCGGGCGGAAGTATGCCTCCTGTGGAAATACTCAAACTCGCGGGCGTGGATTTGACAAGCGACGCTCCGTATAAGCAGGCGATGAAAATCTTCGACGAAACTTTGGATGAACTGATAAATACGGAAAATCAAAGCGCTCGAATATGATGACGTTCAAAGCCTTGACTACGGATATGCGTTTATATTAAAATTATATAAACGAAATTGGAGAAAATTATGCCTCAGGATAAAAAAGAAAACGCGCCGGTAAGAAACATTCCCTGTTCGCTAGAAGCGGAACAGGCGGTGCTTGGCGCGATAATAAGCGACAACGACGTAGCGGTACGCATTGTCTGCGATATAGAAGAAAGCGATTTTTACGCAAGCATATACAAGACTATTTTCCGTCAGATAAAGTTGTTGACCAATCAGAACAAACCTATCGATATAGTTATGCTTGCCAGCAGTCTTGACAGAGAAGGCAAGTTGCAGGAGATAGGAGGCGTAACCACGCTTGACGAACTGATAGACAGTATCCCTTCGACTGCGAATATAGATTATTACGTTAATATTCTTAAAATGAATTCCTTGCGCAGGAAAATCATCAAAGAGTGCGGGGATATTATCGCGACTTCCTATAAGGAAGAGGACGCGGAAAAGGTTTTGGCGGTTGCGGAATCGTTGATATACAATATTTCCGAACAAAAAGATTCTTCGTCTTTAATGCACATTTCCAATACCACCGTCGACGTAATGGAGCGTATAGAAAAGGCTTACAGCGAAAACGGAAGTCAGAGCGGACTTAAAGTGGGATTTAGAAATCTCGACGAAGCGACAAACGGCTTTATGCCCGGTCAGATGATAGTTCTTGCGGCAAGACCGGGTTGCGGAAAAACATCGTTCGTAATGAACATGGTATCCAATATCGCGTCTAAAAAAGACAGCGAAGAAGTCGTCGCCGTTTTCAACTTGGAAATGTCGGCGATAGAACTCGTGCTTAGAATGATGTCCAATATCGCAGGTATAGATTCGAGAGATTTGCAAAAAGGACTTGAAAACAAAGACGGACTGGACAAAATTTGGATAGCGCAGGAAGTTCTTAAAAACAGCAACGTTTACATAGACGATTCGGCAATGATAACTACCGAGCAAATCATGTCTAAGTGCAGAAGACTCAAAGCGCAGAAAGGCAGACTCGATTTGGTAGTAATCGACTATTTGCAACTTATTTCGCCGAGCGACAGCAGAAAAAGCAAGTTGGAGCAGGTCAGCGATATTTCACGTTTTGTCAAGTTGTTGGCAAAAGAACTCAAAGTTCCGGTAATCATACTTTCGCAGATGTCGAGAAGCATCGAGACAAGAGACGACAAAACTCCTAAACTGTCAGACTTGAGAGAGTCGGGCGCTATCGAACAGGACGCGGATATTGTCGCGTTCCTTACCGAAGGGGATTTCGAAGCGAGCGGAGGAAACGCCGCTATATGCCTTATGATAGCCAAGCACAGAAACGGTTCGGTATGCGATTTATATTTTGAATGGGATAAAAGCAAAATGCGCTTCAAACCTACTATTCCGGCAAGATTCGGCATACACTCTTCGCAACAGAAAGATACGCCTAACGACGGTGCGGATATGCAGAGTATTGAGGATATAGGCGCGCCGATACCCGAAGACCCGTTGGAGAATATGGATTTTACGGATATAGCGGATATAATAGAATAACAGATATAAATAACTTTTACAAAGAGAGAGGATTTCCTCTCTTTTTTTATTATAATAAGCGACCTAGTGGGGCAACTGATAATATAAAGGGATTGCGTCGCATATATTATCGTAAAGGAGCGAAAGACTATGAGTTACGGAAAAGAAATAAGTCAAAAAATCAAAACGAATATCGACGGCGCTACTAATTGTTATACGGTTACGCTCGGTAAAGGTTACGCGGTGGTAGAAGGTCATAAAGGCGTGCTTAACTTTGAAAGCGGCAAAATATCTATACGGCTGAAAAAAGGAAAAGTCGATATTGAAGGGGAAAACATAAATATCGTGAGTTCGCAAAAAGAAGAACTCGTAATAAAAGGCAAAATAACAAATATTATCTTAGACGGAGTGGAATAGATGAAAGTTTACAGCGTTGTGAATTGCGAAGCGAGAAATTCTCAAAGATTGATAAATAAATTTTTGGAAAAGGATATTCCGCTCAAAAAAATCAAATCGAACGGAGATAGACTTCGCTTTTGCGTAGAAGACAAACATTTGTCTAAATGTATAGAGATAATTAAGGCGACGGGCGTAGATTACGCTGTGGAAAGCAGAGGCGGCGCTTATCTTGCCAAAAGTCTTATGCTGAGATATTTGTCGGTGGCCGTTACCGCCGTAATGGTAATTGCCGCGCTGATTATGGCGCGAAGCGTGTGTTTTAAGATAGAGATAGATTGCGAAAACGTCGACGTAGTATCGCAAGTAAAAAATATACTCGCGCAAGATTCAATCCGTCCTTATATGCTCAAAAGCAAGATAAATACGAAAGCGCTTTCCAAACGCATAAGCGGAGAAATCGAAGAGGTGGGATTCGCCAACTGCTATTTTGATGGCGGAAAACTTACCGTGCAGATAAAAGAAGTCCACGTAAAAGAGGAAGAGGAAGAATACTCTAAAATAGTGGCGGACAGGGATTGCATTATTACCAGAGTATTGGTATATTCCGGCACGGCTTTGGTGAAGGCGGGCGACGTAGTGAAAAAGGGCGATACTCTTATAGAGGGATATATCGATACTGCGCCCGATACGGAAGAAAACGAAAGACTTACCGTGCCGGCCGACGGATTGGTATACGCCGAAACCGCATACGTCAAAAGAATTACGATAGGCGATAAGGTAATTGAAACTAGACGCACCGGCGAAAGTTGGAAAACTACGGATATTTATCTGTTCGGCAAACTTATCGGAAAGAGCAAACTTCCCGAATACGAACAGTATCAAACCGTGGAAGAAGAAAAAGTATTCGGAAGCGTAATTCCCGTTAAGGCGGTAACAAAGACGTATTATAAAACGGAAAGCGTGGAGATTGAATTGAGCGACGCGCAGATTGAAGAGCAGATTTCTTTGGCTTGCATACAGTTGTGGAATGAAATACCCGAGCAATCCAGACTTCTTAATAATTATACTTACAAAAAAAAGGTAGACAATTTACATATAATAGATATATACTATATTATAGAAGAAACGGTAAGCAAAGGAGAATAGGCTATCAGAACCAATATCGAAGTTGAAGATGTAAAACAGGCGATTGCATTGTTTGGCAACCATGACGAAAACGTAAACTATCTGAGAAAGAGAATGGACGTCAATATAAACATTTTCGAGGGCAGCGTGATAGTGGAAGGCGAAGACGCGAAAGTCGAAAGGTGCGAAAGGCTTATTACGTTTCTTTTGGAAAAATCCAAAACCGAAACGCTCAACAGAGCGTTTATAAATTTTTGTATAGAAGTTGTGGATAACGGCGACGAAGATAAGTTCGGTGAACTTTGCAAGGTCGTAGCCGTAACCGCAAGAGGCAAACAGATTAAAAGCAAGACGTACGGACAAGCCAAGTACGTCCAAGCGATAAAGGATAACAGCATAGTATTCGGTATAGGACCTGCGGGTACGGGCAAGACTTATCTTGCGGTTGCCATTGCGGCGGCGATGTATCGCAATAGAGTTGTAGAAAAGATAATACTGACAAGACCTGCCGTCGAAGCGGGCGAAAAACTCGGATTTTTGCCGGGGGATTTAGGGGCGAAGGTCGATCCATATCTCAAACCGCTTTACGACGCGTTGCAGGAAATGTTCGGATTGGAAGTCTATTCCAGACTTATAGAAAAAGGAGTTATCGAAATCGCTCCTTTGGCGTATATGAGAGGAAGGACGCTGTCCAACGCGTTTATAATTCTCGACGAGGCGCAAAACGCTACTCGCGAGCAGATGAAGATGTTTCTTACCAGAATGGGCGAAGGGAGCAGAATCGTCGTTACGGGCGACGCGACGCAGATAGACTTGCCAAACGATAAATCATCGGGACTTCTGCACGCGGCGACTATTCTTCAAGGAATAGACAATATAAGCGTGATTCACTTAAAAAACAGAGATATCGTGCGCAACGACCTTGTACAGGCGATAGTAAAGGCGTACGAAGAGAGTAAAAACAATCAGGAAAAGGTAACAAAATGAAGACTACATCCCAGAAAATATGGAAAGACGTCGCGTATTTGTCGGTCATTTTCGTCGTATCGTTTTTGATGACGGTATTTTCGGTAGCCTGTCTTGCAAAAGACTATTTTATATTTTCGTATTACGAAATATATCTGCCGATGACGCTTATGGTCTTTTGTATAATGGCGACGCTTTACTATTATATAGTCAAATTCGATAAAGGTTCGGAAGAGTACGTTTCGGTTTTGAAAAGATGCCTTATATGTTATTCGACGATATTTATCGCGGTAATCGTATCGGCGGTGCTTTATTCTTTCTTTACGCCTCACTCGATAGTAATTTCTTCGGTTACTATGATGGTAACGATGCTTCTCAACAAAAAACTCGGTATTTATTCGACTTTCGTTACCATGGGTATAATGCTTGCGATATTCGTAACATGTTCGTACGTTTTGGACATCGATCACTTTAACTTGGACATCATAGGCGGTCTTCTAAACTCAATGATAATGAGTATGCTTATGGTATTTTTCGTCGGCAGAGAGTATACCCGTTTGAGATTGACTTGGGGTACGATACTTCTCGGACTGGCGACTACTCCTTTGGCGGGACTTTATTCGATATTCGGACACGGCGTAAGCGCGGTTACCGTAGGCAACGCTATATTCGGACGTCTTGTAGGAAGCATGCTTTCCGTCGCGATATTCATAGTATTCTTGCCGCTTTACGAAACGATATTCGCCGTTTGGACAAACTTCAAACTCGCGGAAATATGTTCGCCCTCCCAACCTCTTCTTAAAGAGTTGAGAGAAAAAGCGCCCGGAACTTACAACCACAGCGTAAGCGTTGCCAACCTCGTTGAGAGTTGCGCCGGCGCGATTGAAATAAATCCGTATATGGCGAGAGCGTGCGCTTATTTCCACGACGTGGGCAAGATGAAACATCCAGAATATTTTACAGAAAACCAAAAAGACGGAAAAAACCCCCACGACGATTTGATTCCCGAAGTCAGCGTTAACATGATTACCAATCACGTAAAAGACGGCGTAGCGATATTAAAAGAAAATCACATGCCCGACACTATTATAAAAGCGGCGTTCGAGCATCACGGCGACGCTACCGTACCGTATTTCTATATGAAAGCGCAGAGTATCACGGAAGAGCAACTGAGCAATTATACTTATAGGTATAACGCAAGAAAGCCGACTACAAAATACAGCGCGCTTGTTATGATATGCGATATGTGCGAGGCTATTTTAAGAGCAAAACCCACCGACAACTATGAGCAGATGAGAGCGGTGGTAGACAACGTCATAAATTCCAAACTCAAAGAAGGTCAGTTTGACGACTGTACTTTGACGGTAAGGGATTTCGCCATTATAAGAGATACCATTTGCGACGTAATACCGTCGACTTTGCATAAGCGTATCGACTATGACAAAGCCAAGGAAAGAAGATAATGATGGAAATTTTCGACGAAGTAGAAAGCGGACTCGATTGCGATTTGATACTAAAAGTCTTCGAGGAAGTGAAAATCGAGTTTTCTTTACCTGATAACGTAAGCGCGGAACTTACCGTCGTAGACGAAAAAGAGATAAGACGGGTAAACAAAGAGTTCAGGAACGTCGACAGCGTTACCGACGTGTTAAGTTTTCCGGCTTTGGAAGTAAAATTGCCTTTCCGCGCCGAAGATTATCCCTTCGACGTGGATTTTTCTACAGGACAACTTATGCTCGGCGAGATTATGCTTTGTTACAAAAGAGCGCAAGAGCAGAGTTTGGAATACGGACATTCCATTCAAAGAGAGTGTTGTTATCTCGTACTGCACGGACTTTTGCATTTGCTGGGCTACGACCATATAGATGAGCGGGATAAAGCGCTTATGCGAGAAAAAGAGGAAAAGATTCTGTCGGCTTTGGGCGTATTCAGGTAAGAGTCAAAACATTATTTGCGCTTGATTGAATTTTTACGAAAATATAGGAAAAAATATAAATGAAAGTAGGATTTGTATCTTTAATAGGAAAACCAAACGCGGGAAAGTCTACGCTTACCAATACGATAGTCGGAGAAAAAGTGTCTATCGTGAGTTGGAAACCGCAGACTACGCGAAATAAGATTCTCGGTATTGCCAACGGCGAAAACTATCAGTTGGTAATCGTCGACACCCCAGGCGTGCATAATGCGAAAAACGCGCTGTCAAAGTATATGATGAAAAGCGTGGAAAAAGGTCAGGAGGGTTCGGAAGCCATCGTGTACGTTATGGCTGTTGACAAGCGTTTTGACGAACACGATAGAGATTATATAAAAAGATACGCGGACGGAAAAACTCCGTTTATTATCGCGTTGAATAAATGCGACGACGTAGAGGCGGACGCTATTCCTAAAAGAATTGCCGAACTTCAAGATATATCGGGCGTCGACAGTATAATTCCCATCAGCGCGCTTACGGGAAAAAACGTCGATATGCTTATCGACAGGCTGCTCGAAATCATGCCCGAGGGAGAAAGATTCTTCGATGAAGATATGTATACCGATAAATCGTTGAGATTCATGGCTAGCGAAATAGTAAGGGAAAAAGCGCTTAGAAATCTCGATCAGGAGATACCTTACGGAATAGGCGTCGTTATCAATAAATTCGAGTACCGAGAAAACGGAATAGTCGACGTCGACGCGGATATCGTATGCGACAAGCAATCGCACAAGGCGATGGTAATAGGCAAGGGCGGCGCTATGATAAAAAAGATTTCCACTCAGTCAAGACAGGACATAGAGGATTTGGTCGGTACGAAAGTATTTCTCAATCTTTACGTAAGGGTTAAAGAAGATTGGAGAGACAGCGACTTTCTTCTTAATCAGTTGGGATACAATATAAAAGATCTTAAAGAGTAGACAGAGTATCCAAAAGCAGTCTGATTTTTGTACATAACCGATTTGGAGGAAATTATGGATTGCAAGGATACTTTGTGGGAACTTTTCAATAAAACGGGAAATATACAGTATTATATTATGTGGCGAGCGCTCGACGATGAGGACAAGCCGCGAAAAAGATGACGCTATGGAAAATTTAACGCAGGAAGGTATTTGTTTAAGAGCGGTGGATTACGGCGAGAACGATAAGATAATCACGCTCTATCTTGCCGAATACGGAAAAATAGGAGTGAGCGCAAAAGGCTGTAAAAGCGCGAAGTCAAAGTTAAAGTACGCGGTAAGTCCCCTTTGTTTCGGCAAGTACAATTTGGTAAGAAAGAAAAATTTCGTACTCGCCGGATGCGATTGCATAGACAGTTTTTTTTCCATTACCGCAGATCCTATAAAGTACTACTGCGCTTGCGTAATATTGGAAATCGTAGATAAAATGAGCATGGAAGAGGATTATAATCACAAACTTTTTGTTACGATGCTCAACGCGCTGAACGATCTTTGCTATAAAAGCGAATTTCCTAAAGTTTGTCTTTTCGAATATCTTTCACAACTTACGGCGGCGCTAGGCTATCAGGTTAAGGCGATTACTTTCAAAGATTATTACAATTATTTTTTACATACTCACGCTACGAAAATCAATTCGTTAAAGTTTTTGTTCACAACAGACGAACTTTGATTTTCAATCAAGTTAGATTTAATTTTTTATTTAATTGTTCCAAAAGTCGACAATCGACTTTTACTTCTTTTCTGTCGTAAGTTACCAAACCGTTGGTTTCGTCCTGCACGTCTGAAAGTTGGGTATAAATCGCCGCGCAAAGTCCTTGTTTTTTGGCGGGTATGATTTCCTTTTCCCAAAGATTTTTCAACGCCGAGTTGAGTTTTTCTTTATCCTTGAATTTTGCGTATCCGAACGTTTTGTCGGAAGAAGTGTGATTTTCAAGCGACAGACTGTAGCCTCCGAATTCGCTGAGAATTACAGGGCGTCTTTCCTTTTTAGGCATTTTGAAGGGAACGAAATATTTATGTATGCTTCTCAATTCTCCTCCTTGGTCGCTCCAACCGCTTGCATGGTCGATAATGCGGGTGGAGTCGAGCGTACGCAGATATTCGCATACTTTCAGACTGTCAAACTGCCCCCAGCCTTCGTTGAAAGGAGTCCATAGCGCTATCGACGGAACGTTGTAGAGTTGTTCTACCGTTTCTTTCATTTCGCTGTAATATAGCCGTCTGTTTTCTTCGTCTTTTCTGGAATAGAAAGAGTATCTGCTGTCTTTGACGTTTATTCCTATATTGGGGAGTATCAATATCGCGGCTTTATTGTATTTTCCGCCTCCGTTTATGAAATCCTGCCATACTATCATGCCCAGTCTGTCGCAGTGATAGTACCATCTCATAGGTTCGATTTTTATATGTTTTCTCAAAGTGTTGAAACCGCATTTTTTTGCAAGTTCTATATCAAATATCAATGCTTCGTCGTTTGGCGCCGTATAGAGTCCGTCCGACCAATAACCTTGGTCCAAAAGTCCCGTCATGAAGTAAGGTTTGTTGTTGAGCATGAAACAGGGTTTTCCGTCGTCGCGTTTTCCGATAGAGAATTTGCGCATGGCGAAATAACTCTTTACTTTGTCGTCCTTATAGATTGCTTCAAAATAATAAAGACGGGGATTTTCCGGCGACCAAAGCGACGGATTTTCCATCTTTATTATAATCTGCCCGTTGTCAGAGGAATGAAGTTTTTTGTCTTCGTCGAGTATTTGGAAAGAAGTTCCGCCGTCGTTAGTCAAGATAGATATACTTACTTCGCTATTGTCCAAATCGGGAGTGATTTTCAACGATTTTATATATTGTTTAGGCAAGTATTCTATCCATACGCTTTGCCATATTCCCGAAGTAGGGGTATACCATATTCCGCCGTGTTTGAATTTCTGTTTTCCGCGGGAGATAGGCTGTTCGTCCGTCGGGTCTTTAACGCATACGACCAACGTATTTTCGTCTTGCAAGTATCGAGTAATATCGATATCAAAGCAAGTATATCCTCCTATATGCGAGCCGGCGTATTCTCCGTTTATAAATATCTTGCATTCGTAATCTACGGCGCCGAAATGCAGGATTGATATCTTATCTTTTTCTAATAATGAAAAATGAGTTTTGTATACAAGTATTTCGTCCGGCATTGTTGTTCTGCCTACTTGAGATAAAAAACTTTCGGGAGAAAACGGCACGAGAATCGAAGTGTCGCAATAAGTTTTGTAAACGTCAGGGGAGTCTAAATTTCCTTTTACGAATGCGCATTGCCAATATCCGTCAAGCGATTGCCAGTTTTGTCTTTGTAATTGCGGACGCGGATATTGCGTTGAGTTTACGTTTTCCGACCACGGAGTTTTAAGTTTGTTCATAATCTACCTCTTTTTTATTATACTCGATAAATTACTTGTATGCAAGGTCAAATTTTATCGATGTGGAAAGAGTATTCATTTATACGGAAAAAAGATTTATAAAAAGAAAATGAATAAATTCATAATTTTATAAAACAGAACATAAAAAAGACGGCCTTGCGACCGTCGATTTTTATTAGTCAGATAATTAGGAATTCAAAGATTTGAAGAATTCCGTTACTTCGTTGATAGTAAGATCTTTTATGTCTTTGTAATCGTCGAGATCCTTAGGCATAGAGGAATCTACTTTTTCGCAATTTTCAATCGAAGCGGAAGTATTTGTGTTAATCCAAAATTCTCCTTCTTCGGTTTCGGTCTTGAACGATACGTTCATCTCCATTTTAGCGCCTTGGAAAGTCTTTGTTTCTTTGTCGCTTACAAGAATAATGGAACATTCGCCGAGATTAGCAGATTTGAGGAATTCTTCACGCTCGCTGTTGTTTATCATCATATCAGCCATCATTTCAGCGGTAAATACGTATTTGATACGGATATAATCTCCGCTGTCGTTGATATACGCTTTGAAAGCATCGTAGTGATTAATGATAGCGTCGTAATCCATTTCGCAAACAATTTCGCCAATCATGTTTACCGCAGCATTTGTAAAAGAAGAGGTAAATTGACCAAGCATATTTTTGATTGCCTCGCCTGCCAAACCGAGATCCGCCGTCATTTTTACTTTAAGAGAACTGTCGTTAACGCCGATATTGGTATAGGAAGTGGAATCCATAGCGTAAAGACCTACGTTGGATTTAACGGATTTGGTATTATCGCCCTTGACTTGAGTGCCTTCGGATTTGCCCGTAATAGCCATTGCGCTTCCGTCAAATAAAAACGCGCCGCTTGCAGTAACGTTCGTAGCCATACTGTCGATTACGCCGTCTTCTTTAGTACCCCTTTCATTTTTGTTGGTAAGATTCATTTTGATACCTTTCCAACCTTTGACCTGAGCGTCTTCATCGGACGCAGTCGCGAGAGTGGAATCAGAATCAGCGCCCATGGAAGTGCGCGCGCTCTGCCACATTGATTTTGCTTCTTCCGCTGTGGCTTCTTTGTTATATTTACCGTCGAACATCGAAGCGGGTTTACATGCCGCCAAAGAGCAAGCCATAACTACGATGAGAACTACGGATAACAAAGCAAACAGTTTCTTTTTCATAGAAATACCTCCTGAAAATTTAATAGTTTATTAATATTATATTACTACCGTATATATTGAGTGTCAAGAAAATATTGTAAATTTAGGTAAAAATATGCATTATACGGATTTTGAGATAAAACGGACCCGAACTGAAAAAATCAGTTTTTACAACAACATGAAGTGGAATTCGAAATAAATAGGTTATAAAATCGTTATTTTAGATAATTTTATAAAATATAGTAGTTTTATTAGCGCGCGAAGTGCTATAATGAAAATGTACTAAGGTTTGCTTAAAGGGGATATATGAAACTCAAATTCAAAGAAAAATTTTTTTACGGTTTAGGCGACCTTTCCGCCAATATAATGTTTGCGGCGATTTCGTTTTATTTACTTTATTTTTTCGTCAACGTCGGAGGACTTAAAGCCGAATTGGCTTCCGCGGTTTTTCTTATAGCAAAATTTTGGGATGCGATTACCGACTATCTCATGGGACGCATATCCGATAAGACAAAGAGTAAGTGGGGCAAACGACGCGTCTATATGCTTTTCGGGGCGATACCTTACGGTTTGGCGTTTTTACTTTTGTGGTTGGCGCCGTTCGGAGAAAACGCGCAAGCGGGCAAGATGATTTACTATACTCTCGCTTATATGCTTTTCAACACTACTTGGACGGTTGTTTATATACCTTACAACGCTATAACGGCAAACATGACCGACGATTACGACGAGCGTACTTCTCTAAACGGTATAAGAATTGCGCTTGCCAACGTAGGAATTATACTCGGCGCGGCGTTGTTTGCGCTTTTCGCCGACGGACAGGAAAGTTTGTTTTACTCGCTTTTGGGAAGTTCTAAAAAAGCGTATTTACTTTCGGCAGCCGTGTTCGCTGTTTTGTCGATAGCGATAATGTTGCTTTGCGCGGGAAATATAAAAGAACGCGTAGACGATTCTCAAATCAACGACAAAGGTTTTTTCGCTACGCTGAAAGAGTTTTTCAAACTACGCGAGTTTAGAAATATAATGGCGTGCTATTTGCTGAGCATGGTCGGATTTGATATAATCATGGCGGTGTTTATGTTTTTCATAAACGATTCGCTCGGTTTCGGAGGAGGAGCGACTTCAATGGCGTTTGTTGCTATACCGCTGATATGCGCGATAGCGTCGTCTTTCGTTTGGGTAAAATTGAGCCAAAAGTTCAACAAGCACAAAGTCTATACAATAGCGTGCGTCTATATGGCTTTCGTACTTATATTTGCGATATTCGTTCCCGCAAAGACGGTATGGAGTACGGTGCTTTTGTGCCTTTTCGCAGGATTCGGCATGTCTGCAATACAAATACTTCCTTACGCAAGCGTACCCGACGTCGTAGAAATCGACGAGTATGTAAACGGTACCAGAAGAGAGGGCGCGTATTACGGCATTACCCAGTTTATGTATAAAGTAGCCAACGGCGTTTCCATAGCGATAGTATCTGCGGTTTTGGGTATTTTCGGATACGTCGAAAGCGTGGACGGCACAGCCATTCAGCAGCCGGACAGCGCGCTGTTTGCGGTAAGAGTAGTCTTGGGACTTTTGCCCGGACTTATATTCTTGATTTCAATAATTTTTTCTCATAAAGCAAATATTTCAAGAGAACGTTTTGATAAAATTAAAGCGGAGTTGGCGGAAAGAAGAGCGCAAGAAAAAAACGCAAACGCTTCGCAGACTCTAGATAATAAATTGGAAGAAAATAATTCTATAGAAAGCGATTACGAAAATTCTTTTAATGAAAACCAATCGACAGAGGAAGAAATTCCCGTTCAATAAATTTTCGACTAAGCGTAAAATCTACTCTTTGCTTCAATTTTAGTCGGACTAAATACGGATAAATATTGAATTAGATTCTTCGACTACGCTCAGAATGACGGATGAATAAGCGAATCTCTGTACTATCAATATAACAAGTATAAAATCCTTACGTTCATTTCAATATATTGAAAGAATTAGCAAATAATATTTCCTCTCCCGTCATATTGAGCGGAGTGAAACGAAGTCGAAATATCTAGTGTAATTAAAATCAATATAAAAGAGTCTGACCGAAATCGTAATGTAATGTAAATTTAGCGTTTGGTCGGGAATAGCCCAGTCGAAGAATCTAGTCCTATTATTATCCTTATCAATAAGCCAAATTAAAATATAAATCAAAACTCAACAATTTAATAAAACACGCAAAAATCTCCGCTTTCAAGAAGAGGAGATTTTTGTTGTGAAAAGGTTATTATAATAAGTGTATGTAGTCTGATAAGACTCTGATTGAAATTATTTTATGGTTCGTGTATTAGAACAATTCCTTTTGTTAATTATATTATACACACTTAATTACGAATTGTCAACACATAAAATTGATAATCGTATAAATTTTACAATGGGGGTAGGGCTATGGATGGACAAATTTTTAATGAAAATTTCAAACGTATTATGCGGGAAAATAACCTTACGCAAAAACAACTTTCCGTATATACGGGAATACCTGCGTCTTCCATTGCGTCTTGGTTTGGCAAGCAATCTTCTTCGCCGAGCATTGACGCTGTGATAAAGATCGCCGACTTTCTCAACGTTACTATCGATTATCTGATAGGAAGAGAGGGGGAAGACGGTACGATCATAATCGAGGGCAGAGAGTGTCTTAGCGATTCTGAAAGGGGACTTATCGCAAAGTACAGAAAACTTTCGTCAAAAAAGCAGGCGTTGGTTACGGAATACGTAGCGTCGCTTACGGAAGAGAGGTAATCGGGAATTTCAATCGGAAGAATCCTTTTTATCGGAATTATCTTCGCCAAAGTCGTCGTCGACTTTTAACATAAAATCAAAACGCTTTTTCTCGTTGATTTTGTCAAAGTTGCCGCCGGCATAGGGTTGCGTAGTTTTTTTATCGGAAAGTCCGTTTGCATCCTTTATTTCGGCTATTATTTTGTCAAGTTTGAGTTTGACCTCGCCCGAATAGGGAATATCCTCGAAAAAGTACATTTCGCCTTCTACGTGGAAATAAATATGACATAAGCCGAGTAGTTTTTGAAAAGGAGTAACGGACGTAATTATCGAACAAACTTTTGCGCGCTCTATAATATCTAAACTATTTATCGCTTTTGTTTTATTTATTATTATCCTTTTGTTCGTTATCAAAAATTCCGTACGCTTGCGTACCGTATATTTTTTAATCACGAACTTAAAAATATACCTTATAAAAAACAGAACGGGCATCGACAAAAATATCGCTAAAAATACATAGATATAAGTATACATTGGTCCGCTATTAAATATTGCTAAAATGATATACGTTTCCATAATTGCCAAAATAACCGCTAATGGAATAAGTACAAGTATGCGTCTAATTAAAAAAACAGTCAGATTGGACTTGCCTTGCCAAAGTATTGTTTCATCTTCGTCAAGAGAAAACGAATCATCATGTTGTGTATTTATCAATAAATCGGAATTATCGTCTATCATTTTTCTACCTTAATAATATATATTTTAACAAATGATTTACGCAAAGTCAACAAACGACGGTTTTGTAGCAAAATCAAGTTTTATGCCGTTAGGCTTATACATTTAACTAAAAAAATCTACTATGCGCAATATCATTATTTTATTTATGCTGATTTTTATTACATTTGATTCTTCGACTACGCTTAAATATCCCGACCAAACGCAAAATCTCCGTTTTACTACGATTTTGGTCGGACTTAGAGCGGATAATGAATAGATTAGATTCTTCGACTACGCTCAGAATCTAGTCTAATTAAAAATCAGTTTAATCAAGTCCAATGCCGAAGGCTAGCCTTTTGTTTTTTGTCTGTTATTTACTATGCTGTGTTTATTAACCGTTTTTATCGCTTGGCGGCATGCAATAGTCTATTCGTATTTTTTCAATAATATAATAAACTGTATTTTGAATCCGCTCGGAGGAATGTTTATGAAATATTTAGGCTATTATAACGGCGAATACGGCGAACTGGAAAATATGAAAATACCCATGAACGACAGAGTATGCTTTTTCGGCGACGGAGTGTATGACGCCACTTATTCGAGAAACTATCGAATTTTTGCGCTAGACGAACATATTGACAGATTTTTTAACAGCGCGAAAGAACTGGAAATAAATCTTGATTTTGACAAAAAATATCTTAAAGATTTGTTAAACGATTTAGTAAAAAAATGCGACGACGGCAATTTGTTTGTTTATTGGCAAGCGACGCGCGGAACGGAAATACGCAACCACGCTTACGGCGATAATTTGAAAGCCAATCTGTGGGTTGTTCTCAAACCTTGCGATATAGTCGATATGAGCAGAAAGATAAGCGTAATCACGCAAAAAGACACAAGATTTTTGCATTGCAATATAAAAACTCTAAATTTGATTCCCGCGGTTATGGCGTCCAAAGATTCATTAAAAAAAGGCGTTTTCGAAACGGTTTTTCATCGCGACGGCAGGGTAACGGAGTGCGCTCACAGCAATATACATATAATAAGGAATTCTACGCTCATTACGCCTCCCGCCGACAATCTGATACTTGCGGGCGTAGCGAGAGCGCATCTTATCGCTATGTGCAGGAAATTGAATATCGACGTGGAAATACGACCTTTCTATCTCGACGAAATGAAATCCGCCGACGAGATTATTGTAACGAGCGCGGGTTCGCTTTGTCTGCAAGTGGAAAGCGTCGACGGAGAAAAGGCGGGAGGCAAGGCGCAAGACCTTATAGACAAACTGCAAAAAGCGTTGCTTGAAGAATTTATATCGGCTACGGACGGCGACAATGTCAGATAAGCGAGAGAGATCTTATTGTTTAATCGATACGAACGCTATAAAAGCCAACGCTTTGTATCTTAAATCCCGATTGCAAGAGGGCGTGAAATTTATGTGCGTCGTAAAAGCCAACGCATACGGACACGGCGCTGCGCAAATCGCCCGCCGTTTGGAAGATATCGCCGATCATTTCGGAGTCGCTACCGCCGATGAAGGAGTAGAATTGAGAAAAAGCGGAATCAAATTGCCTATACTTGTTTTGGGCAATACTCCGCCGTGCGATTACGGTAAACTTATAGAATACGATATTGACGCGACAGTTTTTTCAAGCGAAAGCGCGACGCTTTTAGATAATTACTGTAAAGAGAATAATGTCAAAGCAAAAGTACATATCGCGGTAGATACCGGCATGGGCAGAATAGGTTTCCTCGATTGTGAAAAAGAGAGGGCGTACGAAGTCGCTATGGGAAAAAACTTTATTCTCAAAGGACTGTTTACGCATTTTGCTTGCGCCGACGAAGATACTCGCGATTATACTGAAGAACAGATTAAAAAGTTTGACAAATTTGTTGATTTTTTCAAAAGCAAAGGATTGGAGATTCCTATAATTCACGCTTCAAACAGCGCGGGAATACTAAACTTTTTTCGCGGATATAATATGGTCAGAGCGGGCATTGCTCTTTACGGTTTGGATCCGTCTTCAAAGCCTGCGAAACAAAACGCGCTTATACCGGCGATGAGTTGGCATACGAACGTGGCGCATATAAAAATTCTCAAGGCGGGGGAATGCGTAAGTTACGGACGTACTTATATTGCAAAACAAGACAGAGTAATAGCGACTTTGCCGATAGGTTACGCCGACGGTTATCCGAGAATACTTTCATCTAATGGCTACGTTTTGATTCGCGGGAAGCGCGCTCCGATAGTAGGCCGAATATGTATGGATCAAACTATGGTCGACGTAACGGAAATCCAAGGAGTAAGTCTGTACGACGACGTTGTTTTAATGGGAAAACAGGGAAATGAAATTATTTCGGCAGAATTGCTGGGAAGTTGCGCTCAAACAATAAATTACGAGATAGTTTGTTCTGTATCGGGGCGAGTCAAAAGATATTATAGCGACGTAGATAATTTTTATTGATAAAATTGCATTTTGTTTTACAGGGTGCTATACTGTTTGCGAAGAGCGCCTATAAGAGGGAAAAGTCAATATGGATAGACAGAATATTATACAAATAAAACATCTTTGCAAATCGTTCAAAGAAGTAAAAGCGGTGAACGATTTAAGTTTTTGCGTAAAAAAGGGAGAGTTGTTTGCTTTTTTGGGAGTAAACGGAGCGGGTAAAAGCACTACGATATCCATTATTTGCAACAGATTGAAAAAGGATTCGGGCGAAGTTTATATCAACGGCAACAACGTCGACGAAGGAGTTTCGTCCGTAAAGAAAAACCTCGGAGTAGTCTTTCAAAACAGCGTGTTGGATACCTCTCTTTCTGTAAAAGACAACCTAAAAAACAGAGCGGCGCTTTACGGAATTACCGGAGAAGAATTTTCAAAGCGTTTGGAGGAACTGGACAAACTGTTGGACGTGTCGTCTTTGTCTAAACGCGCTGTAGGTAAACTGTCGGGCGGACAGCGAAGAAGAGTGGATATAGCGCGCGCTTTGTTGCATAAACCGGAGATTCTTATACTCGACGAGCCTACGACGGGTCTAGATCCGCAGACTAGAAAAACGCTTTGGAACGCTATCGCGCAGTTGCGCGAGAAAAACGGACTTACCGTATTTTTAACTACGCATTATATGGAAGAAGCGGCGGAAGCGGATTACGTAGTGATAATCGACAGCGGAAAAATTGCCGCCGAAGGAACTCCTTACGAATTGAAAAATAAATATACCGGAGACTTCATCACTGTTTACGGAAGCGAAGAGGAGAAGATTTCATCGCTGGGATTTCCGTACGAAAAAGTAGCGAACGGATTCAGAGTAGCGGTGCCGAATACTAAAAGAGCAACGCAGTTGATAGTAGGTTATCCCGACTTGTTTGACGATTACGAAGTAGTCAAAGGAAAAATGGACGACGTTTTTTTAAGCGTTACCGGCAAAAAACTTACGGGAGGCGAACAATGAGTAAATTTTTGTATCTTACGGGAAGAAACGTAAAATTATTTTTCAAAGACAAAGGAATGTTTTTCGCTTCCATGATTACTCCTATTATACTTCTCGTGCTTTACGCGACATTTTTGAGCAAAGTGTTTGAAGAAAGTTTCGCTGCGGGATTTCCCCAAGAATTCGGCGTTCCGGACAAACTGATAGACGGATTTGTAGGCGGAGAATTGCTTTCGGCGCTTTTGGCGGTATGTTGCGTTACGGTGGCGTTTTCTTCTAATATGGTTATGATTCAAGACAAGGTAAAAGGCACTATACACGATATATTGATTGCGCCGGTAGGAAAATCCGTAGTCGCGCTTTCGTATTACGTAGCGACTCTTATCTCTACGCTTCTTATTTGCTATTCGGCGTTGATAATAGGTATGATTTATCTAGGCGCGGTCGGTTGGTACATGAGCGCGGGCGACGTCTTTATGATAATGCTCGACGTATTGCTTCTATCCCTTTTCGGCACGGCGCTTTCGTCGATAATCAATTTTTTCCTTTCCTCTCAAGGACAGATGTCCGCTGTCGGAACGATAGTGAGCGCAGGATACGGATTTATTTGCGGCGCGTATATGCCTATCGCGCAATACGGCAAGGGATTGCAAAACGTCTTGTCGTTGTTGCCGGGAACGTACGGCACTTCGCTTTTGAGAAATCATTCGCTTAACGGGATATTCAGAGAATTAGACGAAATGAACGTTCCGTCCGAAGTTATAGAATCTGTCAAAGATTCTTTGGATTGCAATATTTATTTCTTTGACGGCAAAGTTTCGATAGGAGCGATGTTTGCGGTACTGTTGTTGTCTACGGTAATTTTGGCGGCGGTTTACGTTGCGCTGAACGTAGAGTGGAAAAAACATAATAAAAAGAACAAGATAAATAAAACTCAAGTCGAAGGTTAAAGCGTATTAGACTACGTTTGACAATAGCGCGAGAGTTTGGTATAATCTACGAGTATTGCAAGAAGGCGACATTTAGATTTGCCGTCTGCTGCGCGTAAAATTTAGGATGAAAACGACGGTATTATAGTTTATCGGAGCGGGAAGGAGCGACGGATGAAGAGAAACTGCGTTAGATTGTTTGCGGGAATTATGACTGTTATTATGGCGGTTTCGACTTTGCTTGCTTTGAGCGCGTGCTACAGAAGAGAATGGGAAGAAAAATACGATACTTCTCTTCCCTCGCTTTTAGAAAAAGACGGTTGGAGAATTACTCTTAGCGACGAATTTAATAAATTTTCGAGTATCGAAGATGTTTATGAAAAGACGTGTTGGCGCCCCTCTCCGCACGGAAAGAGAAAAGAAGAATATTGGTGCGACCAAATGATAGACTTTGATAAGGAAATCGGCGCGGTAGTAATCAGAACGGAGAGGAAAAACAATCACGTATGCGACGTGTGCGACGTCAATGAAGGAATATTTACCGGCGGAATAGAAACCGCTTCAAAAGAAGGACATTCGAACAGAAGAATATTCGAACAGGCTTACGGCTATTTCGAAGCGGAAGTCAAAGTCCCGACGGCTCCGGGTATGTGGTCGGCTTTTTGGTTGCAAAGTTACTCGGTAGGGAAAATAGGAAATAAAGGCAGGGACGGCACGGAAATAGATATTTACGAATCGTCGTTTTCCAGAAGAAATAAGACCAAGACGGGCAACGCTCTGCATTGGGACGCTTACGACTCTGTTTACTATAAGTACGTAGACCACGTAACGGACGTCGGTATAAATCTTTACGACGGACTGCTACATACCTATTCGTTGCTGTGGACTCCGAATTATTATGTATTTTACGTGGACAGAAAACCGGTCTGGGCGACCGACGCGGGCGGAGTATCAACCGTAAAAGAATATCTAAGATTAACCGTTGAGGTTAGGGACGGTAAAATAGGTCCTTACGGACAGTCGCTCGGCAAGTATGAAAACGCAAGCGACGGCTCGACGGATTTTTATATTAGCAGAGTAAGCGTGTGGCAAAACGCTGAATATGAAGAAAGCATTTGCTCAAACGAAAGTTACGTAGATATGAAAAGTACCTATGACAAGGCGGTGGCGGCAAGCGTGGCTACAGGCGTATTTATAGCGTTGGCTATTATATTGTTATTTGTTTTGATAATAAAGAGATGTTACGCCGTAAACAAATTCAACAAAAACAATTAAAGTTTAAGAAAATAAAAACAGAGAAATTATTCTTTGCAGTCTTCTATTATAAGCATATCGTAATCGAGCGTTTCCACAAAATCGTCCTGACGGAATCTGGTGTTGTGAAAGTTGACGAAATTTTTGAAATGCTGATTGACAAGCACGGGATTGGGCGCGTCGAGTTGATGACAAATATCTCTCAACCACAGTTCGTAATTGGTAGCGGTAAGTTTTTGCGAAGAAGTGTATATCAAATCTTTCGCGATTTTGTCGTCTTTCATAAGTCTTGCCCAAATTTTCATATATTAAGGATATATCATTTTCCGACAGCGTGTCAAGCAAACGCAAAATAGAACAAATTGACAATTTGTCCCCAAAGGAAGGCAAAACTATTGACAAAAGGGCTATAAATTTATTAGAATATAAAATACGGAAAAGCCAAAGGGGGAACGCGTAATGATATCTGAAGCGGTAATAAAAAGACTGCCTCGTTATTACAGACTTATCAAGCAACTCGCGGACAGCGGCGTGGAACGCGTTTCGTCCAACAAAATAGCCGGGGTATTGAATATCACCGCTTCGCAGGTCAGACAGGACCTTTGTAACTTCGGAGGATTCGGTCAGCAAGGTTACGGCTACGACGTGAGCAAATTGAAAAACGAACTCGCGACCATTTTGGGACTTGATAAAGTTTACGACATGATAATCGTAGGCGCGGGCAATATAGGCAGAGCGCTTGCAGGTTACAAAGGATTCAAAGACGACGGTTTTTACGTAAGAGCGCTGTTTGATATAGACCCGAGATGTTCGAGCATAAACGGGATAAAAGTGTACGATATGGATTTTCTGAAAACGTATATTCAGCAAAATCAAGTAGATATAGCAATCATAGCCACGCAAAAGGATTCGGCTAAAAGCGTAGCGGACGCGCTTATTTCGTACGGCGTAAAAAATATATGGAATTTCGCTCCGGTGGAATTGGAAGTTCCCGAAGGCATAACTTTGGAAAGCATTTCGATGAGCGAAAGCCTATATGTGTTGAGTTATAGAAACAAAAACAGAAAAAATCAATAACGATATAAACGCCCTTCGAGGGCAGGAGGATTTATGGCAAAATCAAAAGAATACGTTTTGACAAAAGAAGGTTACGACAATCTGGTAAAAAAACTCGATCATCTTATCAACGTTGAAAGAAAAGAGGCGAGCGAGAAAATAAAGCAGGCGAGAGAATTCGGCGACTTGTCCGAAAACGCCGAATACGACGCTGCAAAAGATTATCAGGCTCACGTAGAGTCGGAAATCATAAGCATTCAAGATCAAATAGACAATGCGGTCATCATAGAAGAAGTAGACGGAAAACAGTCTACGGTAATCGCCGGTTGCAAAGTAAAGTTGCACGATTTTTCGGATAATCAAGTTTACGAATATACTATCGTAGGTACTACGGAAGCGTCTATTTTAGAAAATAAAATCAGCAACGAATCTCCTTTGGCTAAAGCAATTCTCAATCAGAAAAAGGGAGCGGAAGTTACGGTAGATCTCGGCGACGACAGTTACAAGGTCAAGATACTTTCTATCAACTGATTTTAATAAACCGACGGCGGAGGGCGACCTTATACGGGTCGCCTTTATAATATCGGAGCGAGTATGATTAAAAAACTTTACGAGACTGTAATGGATATAAACGCTGACGTCAAGGCGAGATTTTGTATGCCGGGACACGGAGGAATAGGACTAGAGGGCGATTTATACGCTTGCGCGCGTTTCGATTGGACGGAAGCGCCCGGTCTTGATAATCTTCTGCAAAGTGAGAGCGTTATTCTCGAGAGCGAAAAAAGCATAGCGAAAAGTATGGGATACGCGCAAACGCTAATGCTTACTCAAGGCTCTTCGTGCGGAATTCATATAGCCGTTTGCACAAGCAAAGACAGAGGAAATACCCTTGCTGTCATAGGAGAGATGCACAAGTCTTTTTGGGCGGCTTGCAGACTGTACGGAGCAAATACTATCGCGTTTGCTTCGGATAAAGAGTTGAAGTCTTTTGATAATTCCGATATAAAAATAGGCGGCGTATTCGTTACTTCGCCCGATTATTTCGGCAACTGTCGAAATCTTTCCGATGCAAGGGCGTTTGCCGACGAAATGGGAGCGTTGCTTGTCGTCGACGAGGCGCACGCGTCTCATTTTTGTTACAGTTCGCTTTTGCCGAACAACGCGCGCGATTACGCGGATATTTCCGTTATGAGCATGCACAAGACGATGCCCGTATACGGAGGCGGCGCGATTGTCAATCTTAGAGATGATTCGTTGCGTCCGCAATGCGAAAAATACAGGTCGCTTATTCATTCCACTTCTCCGAATTATCTTACTATGTTGAGTATGGATTGCGCCGACGCTTATATGAGAAAATACGGAGAGAGAGATTACAAGCGGGTAAAGGATTCGATAGATGAATTCGGAAGATTGCTTACAATCGGAGAAATAATAAAAAACGACGATTTCACAAGACTTGTCATCAGATTCAATGACGCGGACGGCGACGCGGTATTGCAGTATCTCGCCAAGCGGGGAGTATACGCGGAAATGTCGTGGGAAGATAAAGTCGTATTTATCGTTACTCCGTTTAATTGCGATAAGTTGGAAATATTGGCAAAGGAACTTGCCGAAATAAATATTTCTTCTCTAAATTCGCAGATAAAATCCGATAAAGAATTTATCTATACTAATGTCAGACAAGATGAAAATACCGAGTTCGTCGAAATTGACGACGCTCTCGGCAGAATAAGCGCGGAAGATGTCGGAGCATATCCGCCGGGTATTCCCGTATTGTTCAAAGGCGACGTTATTGACGAAAACAAATTAAACTATCTAAAAAAATATCGCAACAGACTTTTTGGACTTGCCCAAGGGCGCGTTGCTGTGATAAAATAGATATAGTCAGGAGATGTTATGAAGGGCAAGTTTATTACTTTCGAAGGTGGCGAAGGAGTGGGCAAAACCACTCAGTTGCGATTGATAAGAGAATATTTGGAAGACAAAGGCGTGGACGCGGTCTTTTTGAGAGAGCCGGGAGGCAATGAGATTTCCGAAAAAATAAGGGAAGTTATTTTAGACAGAGCCAACTTTGATATGACGGGTATGTGCGAGGCTTTGCTATACAGCGCGGCGCGCGCGCAGTTGTGCGAAAAAGTGATACGTCCCGCTTTGGAAAAAGGAAAACTCGTTATATGCGATAGGTTTACCGATTCCACTTTCGCGTATCAGGGAGTGGCGAGAGGATTGGGCGCGGACAAGATAGAAACGATGAATAATCTCGCGTGCGGAGAAATAGTTCCCGACCTTACGGTATTTTTGGACCTTCGTCCAGAACTCGCTTTCAGAAGAAAAGGCGGAGCGGACGAAAACGACAGGTTGGAGCAGGAAGGAATGGATTTTCATCTCAAAGTTTACGAAGGATACAGACTTGCTTGCAGCCGTTACGGAGATAGAATAGTAGATATAGACTGTTCTTCGGAAGCGGAAGTTACGCATAAGAAAATCATAGACGCGCTTGAACAAAGAGGAATTTTGACAAGATGATAAAGTATGAAGAGTTGCTCGTAAATACCAAAGTTTACAAGGCGTTGGAGAGCGACCTGCTCGAAGACCGACTCAATCACTGTTATATGATAATGAGCGAAGACGCGCTTGCGGTAGACGGACTTTGTACTCTTTTCGCAAGAAAAATACTTTGCAAAGACGGCGGTTGCGGAAATTGTATCGCCTGTCAGAAAGTCGAAGACGGCAATCATGAATGCGTATACGAGCCGAAAAATCTCAAAGCCGACGGTATAAGAGAATTCGTAGACAAGGTATACGTTACGGGCGAAGGCGACGTCAAGGTGATGATTATCAGAAACCTTGACAAAGTCGACGTCAAAGTTCAGAATTTTTTGCTTAAAAGTCTGGAAGAACCTGTCGAGGGAGTGGTATTCGTACTTGGAGTTCAAAGGCAGACGGCAGTATTGGAAACGGTAAAATCGCGTAGCAAAAAACTCGCGGTATCTCCATTTTCAAAAGCCCAACTCAACGCGTATTTTTCGGAGACTTTCAGAGGCTATTCTAAAGCGGTCGTAAACGAAGCGGTCGATTGCTGTATGGGCAGTCTTTCAAGGTGCGACGAACTTTTGGAGGACGAAGATTTTTCCGGCGATATGAGCGACGTAGTGTTTTTGCTCAAAGGACTTACTTCTACTAAAGTAAATCTGAAAATGCAAAAAAGAATGGATATAAAGGACGGAAAACTTGTCAAGTATCTTGATATAATGCAACTTATTTGCGGAGTTCTGCTCAAAAAAAAGACGGGCGCGGAAATAGAAGGATTTGAAAAAGTAAATCCGCTTATCGATACTTTCAACGTGCCTACGTTGGTAAATTTCAACGAACTTATCATAAACGCTAAGCAGAAAGCGGAGAGTTACTGCAAAGACGAGAATATCTTGGATAATCTGTTTATTAAACTTTTGGAGGTAAAATATCTATGCCGATGATAGTAGGCGTAAAATTCGGGGGTAAGGGCAAACAATACTCTTTCGATCCGTTGAATATAGATTTCAAAGAAGGGGAGGGCGTAGTAGTCGAAACCGTGCGCGGTTTGGAATACGCGAGAGTTACTCAGTCGAATATTTTAGTATCCGACGAGGAAATAAAGACTCCGTTGAAACCCGTTATCAGAAAAGCCACGCAAGAGGACGACGCGAGAGCGAAAGAAAACGAAGAGAAGAAAGAAGGCGCGTTGAAGTTGTGTCAAAAATACGTCGATAAGCACGATTTGAAAATGAAACTCGTCGACGCCGAATACACCTTTGACAGATCTAAAATCATATTCAGTTTCACCGCGGACGGAAGAGTGGATTTTAGAGAATTGGTAAAAGATTTGGCAGGCAAGATGAGAATGAGAATCGAACTTCGACAAATCTATGAGCGCGACGATATAAGGATAAGAGGCGCGATGGGAATGTGCGGAAGACCGTGCTGTTGTATTACCTATCTTACCGATTACGAAAAAGCCACGGTAAAGATGGCTAAAAATCAAAACCTCTCGCTCAATCCCACAAAGGTAAGCGGTATGTGCGGAAAACTCATGTGCTGTCTTAAATACGAAAACGATTTTTACGTAGACGCCAACAAGCGTTTGCCTAAAGTCGGCGCTATTGTAAGAGTAAAAGAAGGACAGGGCAAAGTCGACGAAACGGATATACTCAGAGAGAGAATAAAAGTAACCATAGAAAAAAACGACGCAGTGGAACAAAATTATTATCAAGTCGGAGAATTCGAGGTGGTTTGCGGACCTAAAGGCTGTCCGAGAAAAGATTTTTCGCAAGATGAAGTAGACGAAAAGGAATTGGAAAAACTAGAAGACTGATACAATCGTTTTAATAATATCGCGAGGACCGCTTTCAAAGCGGTTCTTATTTTTTAGGGTCTGGCATAAATTTATAGCGAGCAGAAGAGAACGGTTGCAAAACTCAACAAAATGCGATAATTATTTTGATTAACTCTTTACAAAATTTTCGCGTTGTGATAATATAATTATAGACTACTTTATAAAAAGGAGAATTAGGTTATGGCTTATGTTATAGGAGACGACTGCATCAAATGCGGCGCATGCGCGGAAGGATGTCCGGTAAGCGCGATTTCCGAAGGCGACGATAAGTACGTTATCGACGCAGACGTATGCATCAGTTGCGGTTCCTGCGCGGCAGGATGTCCGGTCGGAACAATCTCGGAAGAATAATATCGAGTGTTTTCAGACGATTAAAAGATTTTCCGCGGCTTAAATGCAGGCGGAAAATTTTTTTAACGGGAACGTTGCGGGCGTTTCCATATCTTATTGTTTTACGGTTGACGAATCGATATTATTTTGATATAATAATCGTCGGTTGAAACTATAAAAAATTGCGAGGGCGTATGAACAACTGCGATACCGGTATTAAAGTATGTTATTGCGGAAACGAAAAAGTTTTCCCGCAGATTCTTTTGTCGGTTATTTCTTTAGCCAAATATTCCAGCGCGCCGATAAACGTCTATCTAGTTACCGCGGATTTTACGCGTATCAATAAAAAATTTATCGCCGTCGATAAGGAAAAGGAAAAGATTTTGACTCAGGCGCTTCGCAAAGGCAATCCGCAAAGTCAAGCGACGGTAATCGACGCTACGAAAACGTACGAAGAATACCTCGGAGGAAGTAAAAACGAAAAATCAAAATATACGCCGTATTCCTTTTTGCGTCTTATTTTGCCAAAACTCGGTATAGCGGATAAAATAATATATTTAGACGCCGATACGATGTGTTGTTCGGACATGCAGGAGTTTTGGGATATTGATATATCCGATTACGAATTTGCCGCGGTCAGAGATCACATGGGACAGCATTTTTTCGGAAAAGATTATGTGAATTCGGGAGTTTTGTATCTTAATTTCAACAAAATAAACGAAACGTGTTTGTTTGACAAAGGAATTGAAAAGGTAAAAAAGAAATGGCTGTGTTTTCCCGACCAAACCGTATTGAATAAGTACGGCAAACATATCTTGAGATTGCCTAGAAAGTTTAACGAACAACGCTCGGCGACGGAAAATCAAACGGTTGTCAAACATTTCTGTCAAGGTATAAAGTGGGTACCTTTCCACGTTTACAATATAAAGCAAAGCGAAAGGCAAGCGGTAAGAGAAAAATTGAAAATAGATTTTTTTGAAGATATATACGACGCGTATGACGAATTGCAAGCGCAATACGGTTTTGAAAAGGTAGAGAATGAACAGTCTTGATTATGCGGTTATAATAGAGGATTTGGTAAAATCGTACAACGAAGTGAAAGCCGTCAACGGTATTTCTTTCCGCGTTGCGCGCGGTTCTCTGTTCGCTTTTTTGGGAGTAAACGGAGCGGGAAAAAGTACTACGATAAACATACTTTGCTCTATACTTAAAAAAGACTCGGGAAAAGTTTACGTCAACGGATACGACTTGGATACGCAAGCGGCTTTTATAAGAAACGAAACGGGAATAGTCTTCCAAACAAGCGTTTTGGATATGGGGCTTACGGTCAAACAGAATTTGGAAATCCGCGCGTCTTTTTATTCCATGTCGAAAGAGGAAAAGAAAAAGACGGTGGATTCAATCGTTCAGATGTTGGAACTTCAACCTATTCTAAATAGAACCGTCAAAAATCTCAGCGGAGGACAAATGCGACGCGTGGATATAGCGAGGGCTATGGTACACCGTCCCAAACTGCTCATTCTCGACGAGCCTACTACGGGACTAGACCCTAAAACCCGTCTAAATGTTTGGGCGCTAATAGACAGAATCAGGACGGAAACGGGAATGACGGTATTTCTTACCACCCACTATCTCGAAGAAGCGGAAAAAGCGACGGACGTAGTAATAATGGACAAGGGCAATATCATCGCGCACGGTTCGCCTAACGAACTTAAAAATCTTTATTCGTCGGACAACGTGGTATGTTATCGCTCGCAAGACGACGCTTTTGAAGAGCGTTTGAAAAAAGACGGAAGAATATTTTCTTACGACGCCGAACATAAGGCGTATAAGATAGCAATCAAAAATACTTTGGACGCTAAAAAAACAATCGCCGATTACGACGAATATTTATCGGATATAGAAATAATAAAAGGTACGATGGACGACGTATTCCTTAACGTAACGGGATACAAAGACGTAAAAAAAGAGGACAGCAATGCCGAAGAGTAAAGCCAACAACGCGGATATATTTTTTCAACTGACTAAAAGACATCTTTTGGTCTTTTTCGGTAATAAAGTGCGGGTAATGTATACTTTGCTCGTGCCTGTCATTATATTTGTCGTTTACATCTTCTTTTTGCGCGATTTGGAAATGCTTACGATTCAAAACGAACTTATAAAAATCGGCATTTCCGACGACGCTACAATGTGGCATTACTGCGAAACTTTGGTGGATTCTTGGATGATAAGCGGAATCATAGGACTTTCTACGATTACCGTCGCGTTGCAGGCGAATACTATAATAGTCGAGGATAAGCAAAACGGGGTAAACCGAGATTTCGCGTCATCGCCTATAAACAAAAACGTGCTTATCGCAAGTTATTTCTTCTATAATTTTATAGTAACGGCGTTGGTATGTTTTGTGTTCTACGTTATATGTCTTATCTATCTTGCGGTTATGGGCGAATTTCTAATTACGTTTGCAAACGTGATGACGGTGCTTGCGGTCATGCTGTATTCTACGGTGTCCGCCACGCTTATGACGGTGTTTATATGTTCGTTCGTAAAGACTGAAGGAACAATGATGAGCATAGTTGCGGTTTTTTCCACTGCGATAGGCTTTTTGATAGGAGCGTATATGCCGCTCGGCATGCTTCCCGTTTGGGTGCAGGGCGTCTGCGGATTTATCCCCGGTACCTATTCGTGCGCGCTGTTGAGATACGGATTCATGGCTAATCCGCTAAACGATTTGACGCATTACGTTACCGAAGTTTTGCATTTGGAAGGAGGAGCGGAACTTATAAATACTCTTACCGGAAATTTCGGTTACAATCTCAACTTTTTCGGCAATACGGTATCCGCGCCTTTCCAGGCTTTGGCTATAGCCGTGTTTATAATAATTTTCTTGGCGCTCAATATAGGAGTCGGCAACAATTTGGCGACGGTGCTGGGAATGAAAAAGAAAAAGAAGAAAAAAAGCAAGTAGAAAAATCGCCGTTTGAACGGCGATTTTTTATAATACGGAAAATTAAGAGAAAAATTTGCGAAAAACTTGAAAAAATGTTTTCGGATTCTTTTATTTATATTAAGTTTATGATAATATATAAGAGTATAGATATACGGAGGTCAAATGAAAAGAGATTTTTTGACTATGGCGGACGCGAGTAAGGAACTTTTGGAGAGTTTGCTTTCGCGCGCCGACTTTATGAAAAAAAATATTTTGAGCGGCAATAAAAGCATGGACTTGCTCAAAGGTAAAAACGTCATTACGCTGTTTTACGAAAATTCCACGCGTACGAGATGTTCTTTCGAATCCGCAGCAAAATATCTCGGGGCAAGCGCTATCGGAATAACGTCGAGCGGTTCAAGCGTAAAAAAAGGCGAAAGCCTAATCGACACCGCCGTTACTCTCGATAAGATGATGGCGGACGCTATCGTTATCAGACACTCTGTAGCGGGCGCTCCCGCTATAATCGCAAAACATACGAAAGCGAGCGTGATAAACGCGGGCGACGGTATGCACGCTCATCCCACGCAAGCGCTTTTGGATATGTATACCATGCGCGAAAAGTTCGGGACTCTCAAAGGACTGGAAGTCGCTATTATCGGAGACGTCAAACATTCGAGAGTCGCTCAAAGCAATATCGTCGCTTTGAGTAAGATGGGAGCGAAGGTAAAGGTGTTCGCGCCCAATACTCTTATGCCGAGAGGTATAGAAAATCAGCCTTGCAAAGTGTGCGCGAACGTCGAAGAAGCGTTTAGAAACAGCGACGTCGTAATGGGACTTCGCATTCAGTTGGAAAGACAGCAAAAGGGGCTTTTCCCCAGCATAGAGGAATACAACAGATTTTACGGCGTAAGCGCGGAAAGATTGAAGATGTGCAATAAAGGCGTTATCGTAATGCATCCCGGTCCCGCCAACAGAGGAATAGAGATAGATTGCGACGTACTCGATTCGAGGGTCTGTTGTAAAGACGAACAGGTTACCAACGGCGTCGCGACCAGAATGGCGCTTTTGGAATGGGTTTGCGCAGATTAAAAAAGACAAAGCGTCTTACGTTTATTCGTAAGACGGTAGAAACCACAAGGAGATAAACATGGCTTTACTTATCAAAAACGTTTATGTAAACGGCGAAAAAATCGATATTGCGATAGACGGAAAAAGAATAAGCGCGGTAGGCAAGGATATTAAAGGACAGTTTGACGAAATTATAGAAGCGGACGGACTAACCGCTTTGCCCGCGTTTATAGATATGCATACGCATTTGAGAGAACCCGGTTACGAATATAAAGAGGATATCGCAAGCGGTAGCGCGGCGGCGGTTGCGGGCGGTTTTTCGACGGTATGCTGTATGCCTAATACCAAACCCGTTACGGACAATAAATATATAGTCAGTTATATCGTCAACAGGGCGAAAGAAGTCGACCTTGCCAAAGTGTATCCGATAGGAGCGATAACGGTAGGACTTAAAGGCGAAACCATGGCTGAAATGGGTAGCATGAAAGAGGCGGGCGCCATCGCCATGAGCGACGACGGTCAACCCGTTTCCACCGCGCAGATGATGCGACTTGCGCTTGAATACGCGAAGGATTACGATTTGCTTCTTTGCTCACATTGCGAAGAAAAATCGCTTATCAACGAAGGCGTAGTCAACGAAGGAGAGAATGCGACTCGCGCGGGACTTAAAGGTATCCCCAGTTGCGCGGAAGATATAATGATTTCAAGAGATATCATACTCGCGGAAATGCTTAATACAAAAGTTCATATCTGTCATGTCAGCACGGCAAGCGGAGCGCAGTTGATAAGAGAAGCCAAAGCAAGAGGAGTAAAAGTGTCTTGCGAAACCTGTCCGCATTATATAGCAGGCACGGACGAACTTATACTCGGTTACGATACCGACGCGAAAGTCAATCCGCCTATGCGTACGGAAAAGGACAGACAGGCGTTGCTCAAAGCGATAGCGGACGGCACGGTAGACGTAATAGCCACCGACCACGCGCCTCATCATTACGAAGACAAGGACGTGGATTTCTCAATGGCGGCAAACGGAATAAGCGGACTGGAAAGCGCGTTTTCGCTCGCTTACACATATCTCGTCGACAGCGGAATCATTTCGTTGGACAAACTGTCGGAACTTATGAGTAAGCGACCTGCCGAACTTCTTAAAATCGAATGCGGTAAAATAGAGAAAGGCGGACTTGCCGACATAACGTTGGTGGACTTGAATAAAGAATATCAAATAGATTCCGAGACTTTCAAATCAAAAGGCAAAAACACGCCGTTTGACGGTTGGAAGGTCAAAGGCAAAATAATGAAGACTTTGGTCGAAGGCAAAGTAAAATACTCGGTATAAATTTCGGAGAGAGAAAAATGATAATAGACAGACTTATTGATAAAATCAAACTGACCGACAACCCGTCGGTAATCGGACTTGACACGTGCGTCGATTATTTACCCGACGATATGAAGTCAAAATGCGTTACGCTAGAAGAATGCGCAAAACAGATTGAAGAATTCAACTTTAATCTTATCGACGTGCTTAAAGACGTTATTCCCGCGGTAAAAGTTCAGGTCGCTTATTACGAAATGTACGGAGCGCAAGGAATGACGGCTTTTGCAAACACGTTAAAGTACGCCAAAGAAAACGGACTTTTCGTAATAGCGGATATAAAGCGCAACGATATAGGTTCGACGGCGAGCGCATATAGCAAAGCGTATATCGGCAAGACTGCGCTTGCAGACGGAAGAAAAGTTACTCCGTTTGAAAGCGATTTCATTACCGTAAACGGATATTTGGGAAGCGACGGCATTTTGCCGTTTGTAGCAGACTGCAAGGAAAACGATAAGGGGGCGTTTGTTTTGGTAAAAACGTCCAATCCCACAAGCGGAGAATTGCAAGACAGAAATATGGACGACGGAAGGACTCTTTACGACAATATGGCTACGCTTGTCGACGGTTGGGGCAAAGAACTAATCGGCAAATACGGTTATAGCAGTATAGGCGGAGTAGTCGGCGCTACTCACAAAGAGCAGGCGGCTATAATTCGCAAAGCGCATCCGAATATGTTTTTCCTGATACCGGGTTACGGCGCTCAGGGAGGAAAGGCGGAAGATCTCGCGGTATGTTTTGAAAACGGTATCGGAGGCATAGTCAATTCTTCTCGCGGAATTCTCTGCGCTTACAAGAAAGACGCTTACAGAGGTTTGGATTATAAACAGGCGGCTTTGAAAGCGAGCATAGATATGCAAAAAGACATAACGAGATGTATAAAGTAATCGGGGGTAGCAGATGAGCGAACTTAAAGACAGATTGGGCGAAATAACCGTCAACGAACGCGTAGCCAAAGATATTTATAAGATGGAAGTAGTTTTCGACGATCTTCCCGAAAATATCAAGGGAGCGCAGTTCGCGCACGTAAAACTCAATGACAAAAGTCATCTGTTGCGCAGACCTTTCTGTATTTGCGATTTCGACAGACAAAAGAATTCTGTTACGATGTGTTACGCAGTCGTTGGCGAGGGAACAAAGATACTTTCTCAATATAAGACGGGAGATAAAATTAAGGTTTTATTACCGCTCGGCAACGGTTTCACGCCCGATAAGTCGTACAAAAAAATAATTCTTTTAGGCGGCGGTATGGGCAGCGCGGTTTTGCCTGCAATACCTACTTGCAATCCTCAACTCGAATATTATACTTACCTTGGGTTTGCAAACAGAGACAAAGTCGTACTCGAAAAAGAATTATCCAAAGTATCTAAGGAAATAAAGATCGCCACCGACGACGGCAGTTACGGAGAAAAAGGTTTCGTAACGGATATTTTGGCCGGGGATATGGAAAGATTGAAACCCGACGCTGTATTTTGTTGCGGTCCCGAAGTTATGTATAAGGCGCTCAAAAAAGCGTTGCAAGGTTTTGACGTTCCTATCATAGTTTCGCTTGAAGCGAGAATGGGTTGCGGTATCGGCGCTTGTCTGGTATGTAACTGTAAAGTTAAGAGAAAGGGAGTCGAAGAGTACGCGAGAGTGTGCGTAGACGGACCGGTATTCAAACTCGACGAGGTGGTATTATGAGCAATCTCAAAGTAAATATAGCGGGAGTGGAATTCAAAAATCCGATAATAACCGCGAGCGGAACTTTCGGATTCGGCAGAGAATACGACAGGTTTTACAATATCGAAGAATTGGGCGGTATATGTACAAAAGGACTTACCATTAAACCCAGACAGGGCAATCCCTATCCTAGAATCGCCGAGAGTTACGGCGGTATGCTAAACAGCGTAGGATTGCAAAATCCGGGAGTAGATCACTATCTCGCCACCGACGATTTGCTTCTTGCAAAACGCGACGTCGTGGTTATCGCAAATATCGCGGGCAGTACGATAGAGGATTATATCGCTATCGCCGAAAAGATGAACGATAGCAAAGCGGATATGGTGGAACTCAATATTTCCTGCCCCAACGTAAAAGAAGGGGGAATGGCGTTCGGAGTTTTGCCTCAAAGCGTTGAAAAGGTTACGTCCGCAGTAAAAAAAGCGTGCAAGAATAAACCTATAATTACAAAACTTTCGCCAAACGTTTCTTCTATAGCGGACAACGCGAAAGCGGCGGAACAAGGCGGCGCGGACGCGGTATCGCTTATAAATACGCTTTCGGGCATGGCGATAAACTATAAGACGCGTAAGCCTATACTTTTCAACAACAACGGCGGATTAAGCGGAGCGTGCGTAAAACCTGTTGCTTTGAAGATGGTATGGGATTGTTACAACGCGATAAAAGTTCCTATCATAGGACTAGGCGGTATTACTTGTTATACCGACGTGCTTGAATTTATGATATGCGGAGCGAGAGCCGTTCAAATAGGAACTCATAACTTTACCGAACCTTGCGGAGCGAGAGATATAGCAAAGGATTTGGAAAATTACGTTAACGAAAACGGCATGGATATAAACGATCTTGTCGGAACGCTTATTTTGAATAAATAAAACAGGATAAAATCGGAGGTATACGATATGTTGACACAAGAGCAAGCATTGAATTGCTACAAGCAGACGGGAGCGATTTTGAAAGGTCATTTCAAACTGACTTCGGGCAGACACAGCGACACTTATATGCAGAGCGCTAAACTTTTTATAGATACCAAACAAAGCGAAATGGTATGCAAAGCATTGGCGGAAAAACTCGCTGGCGAAAAAATAGATATGGTAGTATCGCCGGCGGTAGGCGGAATACTTATGGGTTACGAAGTCGCAAGACAACTCGGCGTACCCAATATCTTTGCGGAAAGAGAAAACGGCGAGATGACTTTGAGAAGAGGATTTTCGATAGAAAAAGGTGCCAAAGTCGTAGTGGTCGAAGACGTTGTAACGACGGGCGGATCCGTTAAAGAAGTAGTAAAACTCGTTCAAGGACTCGGCGCGGAAGTAGTCGCGGTAGCCTCGCTTGTCGACAGAAGCAACGGCGCGGTGGATTTCGGAGTAAAATACGTAAATCTTATCAGTATGGAAGTCGTATCTTACGATCCTGAAGAATGTCCTATCTGTAAAGAAGGTAAGATGGAACTCGTAAAGCCGGGATCCAGACAGGTATTCAAAAAGTAGTATGAAAGACAGTTATATCCGTATTTTGGAAAACGCTTATAAGTCATTGACGGAAAAAGTCGAGTTTTCGCCCGATATTCTTCTCATACTCGGAAGCGGTTTGGGGGATATCGTCGACGAAATGCAGGTGGAAAGTGTTGTTGACTATAAAGATATAGACGGTATGCCTATCAGCACAGTCGACGGACACAAAGGCAGATTCTTATTCGGATATATACGCGGAGTCAAAGTAGCGATAATGCAAGGCAGACTGCATTATTACGAGGGATATACGCCGCAAGAGTGTATTATGCCCATAAGGCTTATCGCAATGATGGGCGCGAAAGTAATGTTTCTTACAAACGCGTCTGGCGGTATAACGTGTACGCAAACGGGCGCTTTGATGAGAATTACCGACCATATCAGTCTTGTTCCGTCGCCTCTTATAGGAGAGAACTATTCAAGACTGGGCAAGCGTTTTCCAGACATGAGCGAACCGTACGATAAACAACTCGGAAACGCAATAGACGCTTTGGCGAAAGATTTGGATATTGACTTGAAAAAGGGAGTTTATATTCAGTTTCAAGGTCCGAATTTCGAAACGGCAAGCGAGATAAGAATGGCAAAGATTTTGGGAGCGGACGCCGTAGGCATGTCGAGCGCTATTGAAGTTATAGGCGCAAGACACGTCGGTATGAGAGTCGTCGCGATAGCGTGCATAGTCAATCCCGCCTGCGGAACGGTTGAAGGACTTACTCTTGACAACGTCGACGAGAAAAGCGCGGTAGCAAAATCGGAGGAAAAACTCAAACAACTGATATTCGGCGGTATAGAAAAAATAAAGGAATTCATTTGAATTATGATGATAAGAATTTACAATGCGAAAATGCTGACTCCCAAAGGCATAATCGACGGAGGGGAATTGTGGATTGAAAACGGCAAGATAACTCTTGTTTGCGAAGTAAGTCCGCTTATTCTGTTGCCTTGGGATAGGGAGATAAACGCGAACGGGAATTTGCTTATGCCCGCTTTCAAGAATGCTCACGCCCATTCTCCTATGGTATTTTTGCGCTCCTACGCGGACGATATGTCGCTTAGCGACTGGTTATTCAAGCAAGTCTTTCCAAGGGAAGACAAACTTATGCCGGACGACTGTTATTGGCTGACCAAGTTGGCGATAACGGAATATCTTTCAAGCGGTATTTCGGTAGCGGGAGATATGTATTTCCATCTTGAAAGTATTGCGGACGCGTGCGTGGATTGCGGATTCAGAAACGTCATATCGGAAGGAATTACGGATAACAACAAACCCCAACTTTATAAAAGGCTTCAATGGGGAATAGATAATCTTCAAGGCAAAGGAAATCTTATAGAATACAGATTGGGATTGCACGCGGAATATACGAATAGCGAAGAGTGTATAAAGATGATTGCGGATTTCGCCAAAGAAAATAAAATGCCGGTCTATACGCATTTGTGCGAAACTAAAAAAGAAGTCGAAGAATGCGTAGAAAGACACGGAAAAACTCCCGGCGAATATCTTTCAGACTTAGGACTGTTCGATTACGGCGGCGTCGCTTATCATTTTGTCCATCCTTCGGAAAAGGATATTAAGGCGCTTAAAGAAAGAAACGTAAGCGTTGTAACCTGTCCTGCGAGCAATTTGAAACTGGCAAGCGGAATCGCTCCGTTAAAAAGACTTGCGGACGAAGGTCTTAATATAGCGATAGGAACGGACGGAGCGGCAAGCAACAACGCTTTGGATATATTCAGAGAAATGTTTTTGGCTACAGGACTGCAAAAGGGAACTCTCGGCGATCCGTCGGTAACTTCCGGCGACAGCGTGTTGGATATGGCGACCGTCAACGGAGCGAGAGCGATGGGACTTAAAGATTTCGAGGGATTGAGCGCGGGTCAAAACGCCGATATAGTAATGATAGATTTGCATAAGCCTAATATGCAACCGCTCAATAATATCGTTAAAAACCTAGTGTTTGCGGGAAGTAAGTCAAACGTGGCGATGACTATAGTAGCGGGCAGAATACTTTATGAGAACGGCGAGTATTCTATCGGCGAGGATATAGATAAAATATATTCTAAGTGTCAGAAAATATCCGATAGAATTTTGGAGAGATAAATGAAACTAACTATAAAAGCCAAGAGAAATATAGGACTAATAGCCCTGACTGTCGCGGTAATCGTTGCGGTAATTCTCGTCGTCGTGCTAGTCAATAAATACGTTGACGATAAAGATTTGGCTAAGGGCGCGGTAGGTCAGACTATTTCCACCGACCAACTTTCTTTGGAAGTCGTAAGTCTGAAAAACACGCTTACGGAGTTCGGCGGAAAAAAAGCGAGCGAAGGCAAATGTTTTATGCTCGCGGAAGTAGAAGTCAAAGCAAAAAAAGCGTTTACTCTCGTATCCGATAAATTTTCGCTTACCGACGGAAAAGCGGTAAATGTAAGCGCCGACGGCTATGAATTTTTGGACGGAAAAGTCAAACTTCAAGCGGGAGAGGAAAAGATTTTTTACTTGCTTTTCGAGGTGCAAGCGGGCAGAGTAGAGAGTTTTTATCTTTACGGGTATTCCTGTCGCGTGGATATGGGCGGAAGCGTAACCAATCTTTTTTCGTAAGACGAACGAAGGTTAATAAAAAGAATATAATATAATGATTAGAGGAATAGATAAATGTTACAAGTAAACGACGTGTTTCTGCAATTCGGCGGAAGAAAACTTTTCGAGGATGTAAATCTCAAATTTACCGACAACAACTGTTACGGAATTATCGGCGCGAACGGCGCGGGTAAGTCTACGTTTCTAAAAATTTTGTCGGGAGATTTAGAGCCTACGAGAGGAAACGTAAGCGTTGGTAAAAATCAAAGAATAAGCGTGCTTAATCAAAATCAAAACGATTTCGACGAGTATACCGTTATGCGTACCGTGCTTATGGGACATAAACGTCTTGTGGAAATAATGGATAAGAAAGACGCGCTTTACAGCAAACCCGATTTCAGCGAAGAAGACGGCAATCTCGCCGCGGAACTCGAAACGGAGTTTTCCGAACTCGGCGGTTGGGAAGCGGAAAGCGAGGCGGCTTCTCTTCTCAACGAACTTAAATTCGGCGAAGAATACCACGATATGCTGATGGGCGAGTTGGACGGTAAGCAAAAAGTCAAGATATTGCTTGCGCAGGCATTGTTCGGCAATCCAGATATTTTGATACTCGACGAGCCTACTAACAACTTGGACGCGAAATCGATAATGTGGTTGGAAAACTTTTTGCTTGACTTTAAGAACACAATCATTATCGTATCGCACAACAGACACTTTCTCAATAAAGTATGCACACACATTTGCGACGTGGATTACGGACATATAAATATGTATGTGGGCAACTATGACTTTTGGTATGAAACCAACCAACTTCTTGCTAAGCAAGCAAGAGAGGCCAACAAGAAAGCGGAAGCGAGAGCGAAAGAGTTGCAAGAATTTATCGCAAGATTCTCCGCCAACGCCAGTAAATCAAGACAGGCGACCTCGAGAAAGAAGGAACTTGAAAAACTTACTCTCGAAGATATTAAGCCGTCTATGCGCAAATATCCATATATCAATTTCGAATTCGAACAGGAACTCGGCAAAGATATTCTTACAGTCGAGGGATTGACGAAAAAAGGATATTTCGAGGACGTTACGTTTACGATACAAAAAGGCGAAAAAGTCGCGTTCCTTTCGGATAAGTCTATAAACATATCGATGCTGTTTGACATACTTACGGGAGAAGAACAGGCGGATAGCGGAACGTTCAAATGGGGAAAGACGGTAAAGGTAAGTTACGTGCCTCAAAACTTCGACGGATTCTTCGACGGAGTTCAACTCTCGCTCGTAGAGTGGATAAATCAATACGCGGTAAAAGACCATACCGAAAGTTATTTGAGAGGTTGGCTTGGAAGAATGTTGTTTTCGGGAGAAGAAGCCAAGAAAAAAGCGTGCGTTTTGAGCGGAGGAGAAAAAGTCAGATGTATGATGGCAAGGGCGATGTTGCAAGGCGGAAATTTCGTCATTTTGGACGAACCGACCAACCACTTGGATCTAGAAGCGATAACGGCGCTCAATAAGGGAATGATAAACTTCAAAGGCGGACTGTTTTTCGCCTCGCACGACCAAGAACTCATGCAGACTGTCGCAGACAGAATAATAGAGATAAACGGAACCAAAACGTTTGACAAACTTACTACTTACGAAGAATATTTGGAAATGACGGAGTAAAAGACAATGGATAATTTAGACGAGAGAATTTTGAAAGTATTGCGCGACGACAGCAGATTTACGCCCGCGCAAATCGCGCCGTTGGTGGGAATTGACGAAAAAGACGCGGCGCGCCGTATAAATGCAATGGAAGCGAGCGGCGTTATTGCAAAATACACCGCGCTTTGCAATACCGAAAAACTTAGCGAAGACGTCGTTACGGCGTTGATTGAAGTTAAGGTAACGCCGCAAATGAGCAGCGGTTTCGACGCTATCGCAAAGACCGTATATCAATTTGACGAAGTAAAGGCCGTGTACCTTATGAGCGGCGCGTACGATCTATGTATTACGGTAGAAGGCAAGAATTTGAGAGAGGTGTCCCGATTTGTATCCGAAAAACTCTCGACCATGAGAGATATAGTTTCGACCGCTACGCATTTCATACTCAAAAAATACAAGACTGAGGGTGTGATTTTGGACGACGGCGACGGAGAAGAAAAGCGACAAGTGATAATATGAACTATGAAAAATATTTAAGCAAAATAGTTACGGCGATACCGCCGTCGGGAATAAGAAAATTTTTCGACGTTGCCGACAAATACAAGGACGTAATCTCGCTTGGCGTAGGCGAGCCTGATTTCGACACGCCTTGGTGCGCTAGAGAAGCGGGTATAAAGAGCGTGCAAAAAGGCATAACTCAATATACCAGCAACAGCGGGCTTCCGATTTTGAGGGAAAATATCGCGCTGTATCTCAAACAAAGATTTGACGTCGATTACGACGCGGCGAACGAAATTTTCGTTACGGTCGGCGCAAGCGAAGCCATATATTTGGCGTTGAGAGCGATAATAAACGACGGCGACGAGATAATCGTACCCGAACCCAGTTACGTTTCCTATATGCCGAGCGTTGCCATTTGCGGGGGAAAAGCGATACCTGCTAAATGCTTTGTAGAAGACGAGTTTAGACTGACCGCCGAAAATCTCGAAAAGGTAATAACGGATAAAACCAAAGCGTTGATTTTGCCTTATCCAAACAACCCTACCGGAGCGGTAATGCCCAGAGAAAATTTAGAGGATATTGCCCGCGTAGTCAAAAAACACGACTTATTGGTGCTTAGCGACGAAATATATTGCGAACTTACTTACGGAGATAAAAGACATACCTGTTTTGCGGAAATAGACGGTATGAAAGAGCGCACGGTGCTTATCAACGGTTTTAGTAAAGCGTTTGCTATGACAGGTTGGCGAGTGGGATACGTTTGCGCGCCAAACGCGATTTTCAAACAGATGCTGAAAATACATCAATACATAATAATGTGTGCGTCCACAAACGCTCAGTATGCCGCTTTGGGCGCTCTTAAAGGCGGTTTTGAAGACAACTTTGCCGAAATGGGGAAAATGGTCGAAGAGTACGATATCAGAAGACGTTTTCTCGTATCTAGATTAAACGCTATGGGCTTGACGTGTTTTGAGCCGAAGGGAGCGTTTTACGTTTTCCCGTGCGTTAAATCAACGGGTATGAGCGGAGAAGAATTTGCCAACAGACTGCTTGAGGAGGGAAAGGTTGCGGTAGTACCGGGCGACGCGTTCGGAGAAAGCGGAAAAGATTTTATACGTATCAGTTACGCGTATTCGCTGAACAAGTTGCAAAAAGCAATGGATAGAATAGAAGAGTTCGTAGCAAAATACAAAAATAATCGAAATCATACTTAAATAAATAAACATGATAGATTATAAAATTTTACCCGCCGTTTTTGAAAATACGGCGGGAATTTTTTATTGTTAGAAAGGTTTTTTATCAGTCTTCCAAACCGATTAGGTAGTCGGCGCTTACGCCGAAATAAACGCATATTTTTTTGAGTATATCTATTGACGGCTCGCGTATTCCCTGTTCGTAGTGCGCGTATGCGCTTATCGTCATTCCAAGATCAGAGGATACTTCCTTTATCGTCTTTCCGGTCTCATGTCTTATTTGTTTTAATCTTTCGTGCATATTATGATTTTAGTACAGTTTGTACAATTTATACTTGACATTGTACAAACTGTACACTATAATAAAATTGATATAAACATATTGTTATATTCCAAAACATATCAAAATATATACAAAGGAGAAATGGCTATGCGCAACAAAAAACTTGTTTTTGCAGTATCTTTGCTTCTCGTAACGATCCTTTTGACTTGCGTTTTCGTAGGTTGTAAACCCGAAGAAGAAATCGATCCCGCAAAAATTTTAATGTCCTTTTACAAGGGGGATAAAAAAACCATCGTTCATTCGTTGGAATTGACTAATTTGGCAGATTACAATATCGTAAACGTATACGACGACGTGTTGGTCGCGAGAAAATATACGGACGGGGAAAATATTTACGCGCTTTTCAACATTGCCGAAAATAAAATAATCGCTACGTCCGACAGTAATTTTTCGCAAGCGACGAACGGAGTTTATATGACGGCAAAAAATTTTGACGCTCAAACTCTTTACGCTTTTTACGGTAAAGAAGGTATTCTTAAGGATGCTGTTAAACGCGGCGAATATTCCTCTCAATCGGGAAGGATTTATTTTTCTGACGGCGACGTTATAATATCCGGTTCAAATGGAGTGAAAGTCGTCGAACAGATAATCGATGAAGTAGACATAGCATATTTTGACGGCAACGGAGATTTCAACGTGGTCAGTACGGAGGAAATAAGCGTCGCGCTGTCGGATGACAGAGATAATTTCTATGTATTCGACGGCAACGGTAAATTTATGTATTCATCTAGATTTTCTTATTTGGTGGAATCTTCTCAAATGGATTTTAACGTTATATATCTCGGAAACGGAAAGGCGTCCATTCAGTTATTAAGAGAATTGACAGAGGTTGAAGCGAGACGATTGGATTCTTATGATTTTATTGACGAATCGGGAGTACATATCGCGTTGACCACTTACGTTTACGATTTCATGAGCAAGGAATTGGTAGAGGTTGATTTCAATAAAGCGATAGAGGGGGTAATCGATATTTCCAAAGACGAGAAGTACTCGCTTTTGGCGACTTGCGATATTACGGAAAACAACCGTCTTTCGAATGGAAAACTTACCGTAGTGGATAACAGCCTGAACGTAGTGTTGGAACTCAACGATTTTGTAGACGATGCTCGCGGTTTTGCCGTTATAGACGAATCTGCTTACGCTATCGCCGATTCAATGACCGTAAACGTATTCAATGCAAAAGGAGAAAAAGTAAAAAGTTATGTCGATAGCGCCGAGTATACAAGAACGGGTTTGCTTAAATTAGGCAAAAAATTCTACAACTTAAAAGGCGAAAAGGTTTTTGAGTTGGAAGACAATATGATATGGAGCGACGACAGAAGTACCGACGGATTGATTTATTTCAGCAGAGAAATAGACGGAGTAGGGGAAGTCGGAGTATTTGATTCCAAGACGGGCAACTTGACTTATTATGACGGCGATTGCGTAAGTATGTATTCCGCCGAAATATTTAGCGTAGCGGACGGCGACGGTAAAATTACCGTATACGGGATGTATGACGGAAAGCCGATTTCAAATAAAAAGTTTGAAAGCGAGAATCATACAAAATACGGTAAGTATACTTTTGTTATGGCAACTGACGGGGAAGGCAATACAAGTTATTTCGCTCATTGGATTGAAAGACCTAACGCTTGATTTTAACTTTATCACAGTATAAAAAGAAGAGTGAAACGCTCTTCTTTTTATATATAAATATATCGATAAAGGAAAATTTTAACTTTATTTTAATAATTTTGGCAAAAAATCGTTAAAAATATTGATATATTATAAATATATATGATATAAGTTATATATTTGCAAATCAAATCTTAATTTTTCAAATTTTTTTGAAAAAAATAAAAAAACTTCTAAAAAATCGTTGACAAAGTAATTTGCAAGTGCTATATTATGACTGTAAATAAGATTTACACAACAATTTGCTCATAATTTTCCCCCTTATCATATAATAGAAGGTCGGTGTTCGAAAGAATACCGGCTTTCTATTTATGGCGTTTTACTTAATATTAAAATTTTATATAAACGTATATACGTATATATAGTTATATAATATAGTTATATAATATTGAAACCTTATATCTTTATGCTTTTTTTGAGATGAAAAGTATCGCTTAGTCGCTATAAAGCGCTTGCGCAAATAAAACAAATTGTGTATAATTTATAAAAATTAAATTTTACTTGGAGGTTTTATGAAATCTTTAACTAGGCGTATGAGCGTTTTGAGCGCGGTTATTGTCATAGCGGTTTTAATGATTGGCGGATTGAGTCTGCTATTTCCTGATTTCGCTTTGGCGCAAACTGACGCGTCGAACGCTTACGAATATTTTTACAATCAAATAAAAATTGACAAAATTGCCGAAAGATTCTATAAGGCATTTGAAACGCTTGATAAATCGGGCGAATTCAAGAAAGGAAAACTTCAATATGATTTGATTGCCAACGGCGTTGCGACCAAAGAAGAGGTTGAGGCTTACGTCAACGGCATGGACGGCAACCGACTTGCTAAATCGTTCGGTAAGGGAAGGGACGCGTATTATATGGACCATCCCGATTTATTTTACGTAGATTTGTTTTCTACTTCAATTACCGCGGGTATGCAAAACGGAAATTACGTCGCTTATTTGGATTCGAGCAGAACTTTGTCGATGTACAGAGGCGATAGTATAAGCAGCGAGGCTGCGGTCGACGAAGCAATAAAAAAATATAACGACGCGATAGCGCCGATAGTAGACGGGGCAAACGCTTTGAGCGGCGCGGTTGAGAAAATAAAATACGTTAACGATTATATATGCGACGTTAACAAATACGGTTTCGGTACCGAAGTGCAAGGAGATAAAAACGTAGACACTCCGAAAGCGGATTTTATCCATACTTCTTACGGAGCGTTGGTACATAACGAATCCGTTTGCGAAGGATACGCGAAAAGTTTTAAGGCGGTAATGGATAGATTGGGCATACCTTGCGTTTGCGTAGCGGGTTATTCTGCCGCAAGCGGGAAGGAAAACCTTCAACCGCACATGTGGAATTACGTTCAGGTCGACGGCATGTGGTATATCGTTGATGTAACTTTCAACTCCACGTCTTCTCAAAACAAATGGATGCTCAAGGGCGGACAGTTTGTATTCGATACGCATTTGGAGGACGGTTCGGTATCTTCGTCGGGATTTGAATTACGTTATCCGGCATTGAAACCGTATGATTACGGCGTCGACGGCGATGACAACGGTATGACCGTAATCGGTTCGTATACGGATACCGACGACCAAGGCAAGACTTTGGAACTCAGTGTTTCTTATGAGGGCAAAGGCGCTCTTAAATTGCAAGAAGAAGGCAAATATTTGGCGTACAGTTTCGGCGTGCGCGACGGAAATAAAGAAATAACGTGGTCCCCTTGGGTAAATATTGTATCGTTAAACAACGCTATAGTTCAGATGGACGGTCCGGTGCTCTATCCGGTAACGGATAGCGAAACGACGATGATCGATATAGCAACGTCTGTCGAATATATAAGATTCGCATTGATAAAACGCCCTCCGGACGAAAAAGGCGACTATCATACCGGCAACGCGCTCGTGTCTTACAATAAACAAAAACTCACAGACGAAGATTTCTGGGGGCAACCTTCTGCGCCTTACCGCAACGAAGGTTTCGGCTCGTATGATCCCGCTCCCGGAGCCGCAGGCGTTTATCCGTCAAACGGCGGTTCGTTGCCCGTGGATAAGACTTACGATATAAGAATAGTATACAATACTGCGCTTGAACTTGACGCGGGTTATACGCTTGACAGCATAGAGATGGATTTTTACACTTCTCGAGGAAACGATACTATAAAGCAAAACGCCGTGCTTGAAAATCTCAAGTGGGACGGAGATAAGACGATTACGTTTACGTTGACTCCCAGCAAGATGTATATCCACAACGACGCGATGTATTATTTTACTCCGGTAGGACTTGTCGGCGCAAAATCCAAGAAAGTACCCGATCCCGTAATGTATTCGTTTAAGGGCAAAAGCGTAGTGTGCAGTAAAATTTTCAATGACGGCAGACTTTATATGAATGTGTTCGGAGAACCGAATTTGTTGGATAACTCCGATATTTCCGTAACGGATTTCAAGGATGAGAACGGAAAGTATTACGCTGCAAGTCAGCGCAGTCAACTTATGCTTGTAGCGACAAAACCCACGCAAAAGCAGGAAGAGGAGATGGACGACGTATTAAAGCGCGATACAGGCGTTAAGGAAGAGGAAATTCTGGCGTCTTCTACTTATGAAATAAACTTGCAGATATGCGGTGTCGTACAAAAGGTTCCCAACGGAAGTTATATGCAGGTTGCGTTTGGATTCCCCGAAGGATACAGTCCGGACGACGCGGGAACTACTTTCAAGATTTATCACTATAAGCACGACAGCGCGGGAAATATTACAGGAGTGGAAGAAATCCCCGTAATCGTTACAGAATACGGACTTATAGCGAAGGTGCAGAGTTTCAGCCCGTTCACGATAGTTCAGGTTAAAAATACAAGCGTCGCTGTTCAAAACAGCAAAACCTCCAATATTTATGCGTACGTAAACGGCGAGGTAGGAGGAAGAATCGTTACTTCCGACGGAAAGAGCGGTATCAGTCAAGTAAGCAAGAAAATCACTTATTCTATTCTTCCCGATAACGGATATGCAATCGCTTGCGTGCGCCTTAACGGAAAGGTTGTAGAACCGAAGAATTACAGCGACGGTAAACTTACGCTTGCGAAATCCGATATACAGGACAGCAATATGTTGGAAGTTACTTTCATGTCGCAAGAGTTTGCTACTAGTTATGCGAAACAGGGCGTTTCCATCTCTTACGGAGAAATGTCCGACTTCACTTCGTCCAAAACCAACGTGGCGGGAATAGTAATCGGATGTTTGGTAGGAGTAGCGGTATTAGTCGCTTTGGCGGTTACGTTGTGGTTCGTCCTTAAAAAAAGACAGGAAAATAGCGTTCTTGCTACCGTTGCCGAAAGTCCGCAAAAATCTACTTCTTCCGTAGCGAGTAAAAACTCGGCTGCTAAGCAGTCGAAACCGACGGAAAAGGCGAGTCCGGTTAAAGATTCAAACGCGTTTGCAAGCGCTAAATCTACGGCTGCGGCGACGAAGTCCTCAGCAACGGCGAGCAAGTCCGAGCCTAAGGCAAAACAGCCGACGGCTACTACAAAGACAGCGTCTAAGGCAAGTAAGTCGGAGACGAAGGTAAAATCTACCGTTTCATCGACAAAACAGACGACTGCAAGTAAGACGGAAACTAAGCCTAAATCTACGGCGAGCGCTACGAAGTCTGCTACGGCAAAAAGCGGAACCGCTAAGCAGACAAAGACGGAGTCGGGCAAGTCAGTATCGGCAAATGCCAAAACAAAGACTTCTCAAACGGCTAAGTCGACGCCTGCAACTAAGAAAACGACAACTTCGAAAACTACTGCAAAACCTGCTTCGAAGGCTTCGGCAGAGAAAAAACCTGCAAAGAAAAAATAGTTTATGACAACAAAAACAAAACAAACCGACGGAAAATTTCCGTCGGTTTGTTTTTTGTTTGCAGACAGTTGCAAAATATTTTGTCCTTTTATATGTAAGGATAAATAAGTGAGCAATGTAAAATAATTTTGAATTAAAAAAATTTCACTAAAAGTATTGACTTTTGACAATAATGTAGTATAATGAATTTAGCAGTCAAAGGTGGAGAGTGCTAACAAGTAATGAATTTGATTGCTAAGCGGGGCTAAAAATGGATGATAAACTCACGGAAAGAAAGAAAAAGGTGTTGCAAGCCTTGGTTGACGGATATATCACCAGTGTAGAACCGATTTCGTCGGGAGATATACAGGCGAAGTATCTGCCGAACGTTTCTACAGCCACTATAAGAAGCGAACTTTCTCATTTGGAAGAAATGGGATATCTTATAAAGCCTCACGTCAGCGCGGGAAGAGTTCCTTCGTCGAAAGCGTATAGGTATTACGTGGAGAATTTCGTCGAGGACGATATAATCGATTTGGAACAACTGCGCAACAATATTTCCAAAAAATACGACAGTGTAGTGGAAATCGTAAAAGACAGCGCGAAAATCGTAAGCGACGTAACAAATTATACTTCTATGCTTATGATTGCCAACAGCGACACGTTGACAATAAAAGACATTAAGTTGTTGGATATGTTCGACGGCAAAGCGCTCGTGCTTATAATTACCGACAGCGGCGTAATAAAAGACAAGGAAATAAACCTTCCTAAGATAGAAGACAATTACGTCGAAGTAGCGAACGGATTGCTTTCCAAGACGTTTGCGGGAAAGACTCTTTCGCAAATAGTAAATTCGCAAGTGGATTTGGATGCGGAACTCAAAGATTTTAAGCAGATTTTCGAGAAGGTAATAGATTTGCTTAGCGAATACAAAAAGAGTCGCGACGGTCAACTGTTTGTAGAAGGTACGGATAAAATATTCGATTATCCCGAATCTAAAAATTACGATAATATCAAAAATTTCATGACTATCGTCGGAAAGAAAGATAAACTCAAAAATCTTATGAAAGACGACGGCGATATAGAAGTTTCTATAAAAATAGGGGCGGAAGACGGAGAAGGTCTTGACAACATGGCTTTGGTAAGCGCCAAATACCATATAAAGGGCAAAGAGGTAGGTCAACTCGGCGTTATAGGTCCGGAAAGAATGGATTATAAAAAAGTGTTGGGCGTACTCAAACAATTAGGTAAAATAATAGACAATCTGGACGATTGACGGGAGGATATGATGAATAAAAACAAAATCAAGCACAACGAAGAAGAGGTACTCGAATTCAAACCGAATCCCGAAGAAATTGAGGAGGCTGACGTTGCAATCGAGCAAGTCGACGATAAGTACGAAACTTTGAACTCGCAATACATAAGATTGCAGGCGGACTTCGAAAATTTCAAAAAGCGTAACGCGGCTACGGCAAGTTATATGTACGCGAACGGAGTAAACGATTTTGCGATTGAGATACTTCCTGTAATAGATTATCTCGATATGGCGGTTGCGGCTCAAAAAGACGAGGAACAGCGCAAGGGAATAGAACTCGTCAAGAACGCGTTCATAACCGCGCTCGGAAAATTCGGCGTTACGGAATTCGTGCCGTTGGGAGAAGATTTCGATCCGAATAAGCACGAAGCGGTAATGAAGGTCGAAAACAGCGAAAATTCGGGCAAGATCGTAGAAGTAGTAAAGACTGGCTATCAACGCGACGGAAAAATTCTCCGTCATCCTATGGTAGTCGTAGCGGAATAATAATAACGCCGAAAGGCGAAACAATATAGAAATCAGATTTTATAAGGAGATATAAAAATGAGTAAAATAATCGGTATCGACCTTGGTACTACAAACTCGTGCGTAGCCATAATGGAAGGCGGCGAGGCTATGGTTATTCCAAATCCGGAAGGCGCGAGAACTACCCCATCCGTAGTGGGATTTACAAAAGAAGGCGAAAGACTCGTAGGTCAGGTCGCAAAAAGACAGGCTGTCGCTAATGCAGACAGAACCGTATCTTCTATCAAAAGACACATGGGAAGCAATCATAAAGTTACGATAGGCGACAAGTCTTACAGTCCGCAGGAAATCAGCGCAATGATTCTTACGAAACTCAAACAGGACGCTGAGGCTTATATTGGCGAGAAGGTTACGCAGGCGGTCATTACCGTTCCGGCATATTTTTCCGATTCGCAAAGACAGGCTACCAAAGACGCGGGCAAAATCGCGGGTTTAGAAGTATTGAGAATCATCAACGAGCCTACGGCTGCCGCGCTCGCTTACGGTCTTGATAAAGGCAACAGTAAAGGACAGAAAGTATTGATATACGACCTCGGCGGCGGTACTTTCGACGTATCTATACTAGAAATCGAAGACGGAGTATTCGAAGTGCTTGCAACTAGCGGCGACAATATGCTCGGCGGCGACGATTTCGACAAAAAGATAATGGATTATATCGTATCCGACTTTAAGTCCAAAGAAGGTATAGATTTGTCCAAAGACAACGCTACTATGCAGAGAATAAAAGAGGCTGCGGAAAAGGCGAAAATCGAACTTTCCGGTATGACAAAAACCGTTATAAACATACCGTATATCACAATGGTAGAAGGCGTGCCTAAGCACGTGGATATGGAATTGACTAAGGCTAAATTCGACTCTTTGACAAGCGATTTGGTATCCAAGACGATGATTCCTCTCAAAAAGGCTCTCGAAGACGCTAATTTGACGGCGAAAGACCTTTCCAAGATAATCCTTGTCGGCGGTTCCACAAGAATTCCGGCTGTCGTAGACGCAGTACGAAAAGTAACGGGTAAAGAACCGTTTAAGGGAATCAACCCCGACGAATGCGTAGCGCTAGGCGCGGCTATTCAAGGCGGCGTGCTTGCGGGCGAAGTAAAAGACGTAGTCCTTCTCGACGTAACGCCGTTGTCGCTCGGTATCGAAACTATGGGCGGAGTATTTACCAAACTTATCGAAAGAAATACCACAATCCCGACATCTAAGTCGCAGGTATTCTCCACGGCTACAAACAATCAGACCGCGGTTGATATAAGAGTATTGCAAGGCGAAAGATCTATGGCGAACGACAATAAGGAACTCGGAAGATTCCAACTTGACGGTATTCCGCCTGCTCCGAGAGGAATTCCTCAAATAGAAGTTACCTTTGATATAGACGCGAACGGTATCGTAAACGTTACCGCAGTCGACAAGGGTACGGGTAAGAAGCAGTCTGTAACGATAACTTCTTCAACCAACCTTTCGGAAGATCAAATCGACGCGGCTGTCAAGGAAGCGGAAAAATATGCTGAAGAAGACAGAAAGCGTAAAGACAAAGTAGACGCTAAAAACGACGCGGATCAGATGATATTCGCCACAGAAAAGGCTTTGGAAGAAAGCGGCGATAAGATAGATGAAGAGGATAAGAAGACTCTCGAAGAAGCGGTTGCCAAGGCTAAAAAAGACCTTGAAGAGGCAGAAGATGCAGACGCAATCAGAGCGGTAATCGATGAAATGACCAAGACCAACGCTCCGATATTCACAAAACTCTATCAGGCGGCTCAGAGCGCTCAAAGCGACGGAGCGGGCGCAGACGGCGACGGAATCAATCCCGACGACATCATTATCGACAACTGATAAATTCGCATAATATAAAATACTTGCGTATATTACCGTTAGCCCGAAAGGGTTAGCGGTAAAAGCAGGTAAGGCAAAGGAATTTTTATGGCAAAAAATTTATATGAAATTTTGGGCGTGCCTAAGACGGCAAGCGACGACGATATTAAAAAAGCGTACCGTAAGAAAGTAGTTGCTTATCATCCGGATAAGTTTGCGGGAGCGAGTGAAAAAGAAAAGAAAGACGCCGAAGCGATGTGTAAGGAAATAAACCACGCTTACGAGGTGTTGAGCAATAAAGAAAAACGCGCCAATTACGATCAATTCGGCAGCGAAGAAGGTCCGCAGGGATTTGGCGGAGCGGGCGGCGATGGCGCGGGCTTTGGCGGATTCGAGGATATACTTTCCTCTTTCTTCGGAGGAAGTTTCGGAGGAAAGAAAAATCCGAACGCGCCCCGTCAAGGCGAGGATATCCACGTCAAAGTCAACCTTACTTTTGAAGAAGCGTACAACGGAGCAAGCAAGGTTTTAAGACTCAATCGCGAGGAGGTGTGCGCTACTTGCGGCGGAAGCGGAGCAAAGGACGCTCAATCCGTCAAAGTATGTCCGTACTGTCGCGGAAGCGGTATCGTCCAAAAGACTCAGCAGTCTATATTCGGTCAGCAAGTTGTTCAGACCGTTTGTACCAACTGCGGAGGTAAAGGAAAAGTCGTTGAAGAAAAATGCGCGACGTGTCGCGGAAACGGCTATTCGCGCAAAGAAGCGAGCGTTAAAATCAACGTTCCGGCGGGCGTGGACAACGGTGTAACGATGACTGTTCGCAACGAAGGACACTGCGGTAGAAACGGCGGAGCGAGAGGTAATCTCGTTATCGCGGTAGGAGTTACTCCTAGCGCTAAATTCAGACGCGTGGGCAACGATTTGTATTTCGACTTGTCAATAGGTTTTTACGACGCGGCTTGCGGAAGCGAGATACTTATCGAAACCATGAAAGGCGAAACGAAGTGCAAGATACCAGAAAGCACGCAATCGGGTACAAAGATAAGACTCAAAGGTTACGGCATGAAAGTGTTGCAGAAAGACCTTTACGGGGATCTTTACGTTATCGTCAAAGTGGAAACTCCCAAGAATTTGAGCAACAAGCAAATGAAATTGCTCAAAGAATTTGAAGACAGTTTGTCCGACAATCAGTATCCGCAGATTAAAAAGACTAAGAAAACAGGGAGATTCGGCAAGTGAAGGGATCTGCCTCAGTTAAATAAAATACTAAGCGTATTCAAAAGAAAATCCGAAAATGAAGTCGCGTCTGACGAAGTAAAATCGGAAGATAGCGAAAATAAAGAAAACAAAGAAAGTAAAGAATAAATACATAAGAAAGACGTCCGATAAATTTCGGGCGTCTTTCTTATTCAAGTCTTTCGGCCTATGCGAGCGTATTGTTGTTCGTATTAAGTCCGTTGAGAAACGCCAACAGCAAACAGAGCATGCCGGCATTGCCGAAAGTTCCGTTGTTGTTGCAACCGCATCCGCAGCCGTTTCCGCACGAGTTGCATCCGTCGCAATTACAGTTGTTGCATCCGCAACCGCAATTATTGCAACCCGAACGGTTGTTGTTATAACTTAGCAAAGCGACTAAAAGCAAAAGACTTGTACAATTATTGTTCATATAAACCTCCTTATTGTCAAAAAGCCCTATCGATTTACAATATGTCTGAAAATACGAAAATGTGAATACTGTACAATATATGAAAGGAGAATTTTCTATGTTGTGTCTAACTGTAAACGAGGAACAGGAAAAGTTTGTGCGCGACTGCCTTCCCCCCAACGGAATACTAAGAAGCGCTGCGGATTATTTTTTTATATTCGCCGATTCCACAAGATTGAAGATACTTTGCGCGTTGTGTTCGTTGGAACTATGCGTGGGAGATCTCAGTTATATACTCAATCTCAACCAAACTACAATATCCCATCAATTAAAAATATTGCGAGATAATCAGATAGTCGGATGTCGCCGCTACGGTAAGATAGTGTTTTACAGAATAGTCAATCCCAACGTAGAAAAGACTTTGACGTTGGGAGTAGAAAACGCGGTTTAGAAAATTTTGTAAAAAGTCCGATGCGTTTATTTGACTTGTGGAAATTCAACGTCGGTGTTATAATATAAAAAACGGCCGGCGTTGCGTTGCAAAATAAGAAGTGAAACGAAAGATGGATAAGATTAAAGAAAAACTTAAAGATTTGCCTCTTCAAAGCGGCGTCTATATAATGAAATCTCAAAGCGGACAGATACTTTACGTCGGAAAGGCAAGGTGTCTTAAAAAGCGCGTCAGTCAGTATTTTTCAAACTCGGCAAATAAAACGGAAAAGACAATCAGACTAGTTTCTCACATAGACGATTTCGAGTATATAATTACCGCAAACGAAATCGAGGCGTTGGTGCTGGAAAACAACCTTATCAAAAAGCACAAACCGCCTTACAATATAATGCTGAAAGACGATAAGTCTTATCCCTTCGTCAAGATAAATCTCAAGCAGGATTTCCCGCGCGTGGAAGTGGTGAGAAAACTCAAAAACGACGGCGCTAAATATTTCGGACCGTATATGCAGGGCATTACGAGCAAAGATATTCTCGAACTTGTCGAAAGCGCGTTTTGTCTAAGATCTTGCAATCACGATTTTTCCAAACTTCCCAAAAGCCACAGACCTTGTTTGAATTATCATATAGAAAGATGTCTTGCCCCTTGCGCGGGACGGTGTACGAAAGAAGAGTATGCAAAACAGATAGACGGAGTGGTTTCCTTTCTTTCGGGCAACGATAAAAAGATACATTCGCTTTTACAGCAGAAAATGCAAAACGCCGCGGAAAACGAAGATTTCGAACTTGCGATTTTTTATAGAAAAAAACTTGAAATTCTCGACAAACTTGTGAGAAGACAGGTAACGGCGCTTCCCAAAGATTTTGACTTGGATATATTTGCTATAGCGTCCAACGGACTGAACACCGTAGTAAGCGTGCTGTTTGTAAGGGGAGGTAAACTTGTCGGGTCGGATAAGCAGACTGTAAACGATTTTGCTTTGAACGACGCTATTACGCTTTCCAACTTTATTCTCGCATATTACGATAAAGTCAATTATATAGCCGACGAAGTAGTAATCGCAAGCGAAGCGGACGAGAGCGAACTCTTGGGTGAATATCTTTCTCAGAGGAAAGGAAGCAAAGTCAACGTCATACTCCCTCATCAAGGCGTAAGAAGACAACTCGCAGATATGGCGCTGAGCAACGCTACGGATTTTTTAGAAAAATCTCTGTCTTTGAAAGAGAGAGAGGACAACATGACCTTGGGCGCGATTATGCAGTTGCAAGAATACCTCAAACTTCCCAAACTTCCGATAAGGATGGAGTGTTACGATATCTCGCACGTTCAAGGAACGGACAAAGTCGCGTCGATGGTTGTTTTCAGAAACGGCGCTCCGGATAAATCTCAGTATAGAAAATTCAAAATGAAGTACGCGCTGGGAAACGACGACTTTGCAGGTTTGCAAGAAGCGCTGACAAGACGGCTTGACGAACTTTCAAAGAGCGAAGACGAGAGTTTCGGCTCTACTCCAGATTTGCTTGTAATAGACGGCGGTAAAGGACAGTTGAGCAGCGTAGTAGAAATATTACAAAGCAAAGGCTATGACTCAATATCTGTAATAGGTCTTGCAAAAAGAGAAGAAGAAGTGTTTTTACCTTTTCGCTCGCAGCCTGTTATATTGCCTCGCAACAGTTACGCTCTCAAAGTTTTGCAACGTATAAGGGACGAAGCGCATAGATTCGCTATAACTTTCCATAGAGAACTAAGACAGAAAAGACAGACTCACAGCAAATTGCTCTCTATAGACGGCGTGGGAGAAAAACGCGTCAAACTTTTGTTTGATACGTTCAAAAATATAGAGAATATCAGAAACGCTACGGTAGACGACTTGCTGCTGGCAAAAGGTATGGACAGACGTACCGCCGAAAATATTTTCGCTCACTTTCACAGCGAGGAAAAGCAAGATAAATAGCAAATCGCTTTACTTTTAGACGAAGATATAATAATATGAAGATATGAAGTACAAAGCGATATTTTGCGATTTTGACGGCACGATTTACAGAAGCGACCATACTATTTCGCAAGCAACTAAAGATGCGGTAAAAAGTTACGTAGAGGCGGGCGGAAAGTTCGTCATTTCCACTGGAAGACTGTTTTCCGCTATTTATCCGAAAACTCAGGAACTCGGACTTGACGGCGAAGTCATAGTTTATCAAGGCGCGGGAATTTACGATATAAATACAAAACAACAAATTTTTGGACAGTTTTTCAACAGAGAGGACGCGGTCAAAGCGTTGGAATACATAGAGGCGTTGGGCGCTGATAACTATGTTCCGCTTGTGTATATAAACGATATTTGCCACGCGCAAAACAAAAACGAATACGTTGACGAATTCGTAAAGATATGCAATATCTCTTACAAGACCACGCAAATACCGCTTTCCGAGTACGTCGCCAAATGTAAGGACAAGCCTGTAAAAGTATTAGTGCTTATGCAGGGCGAACTTTGCGACGGTTTCGTCGAAAAAGGCGAAAAGGATTTTGAAGGGTTGGCGTTTATGCGTTCGCACCGTTTTGTAGTGGAAATCATTACTAAAGGGATAAACAAGGGTTTGGCGATAAGTTGGCTTTGCAAAAAGTACGGCATATCTACCGACGAGGCAATCGCAATCGGCGACAGCGAAAACGATATTGCTATGATTAAGACGGCAGGTTTGGGCGTGGCTATGGGCAACGCAATGCCGAAAGTAAAACAAATTGCGGATTTTATCGCCGACACAAACGACAGCGACGGCGTAGCGAAAGTAATTTATCAATTCTGTTTGAACGGAGAAGACAATGAATAAATACGACGAACAACTTACCGGCGAATCCATCGAAGAAACTATAAGACTGGCGGATTTTTGCAAAGAATGCGATTTGCAAATACTCTCGGGCGACGCCGACGATTGTATTACGTTCAAGTCCGTGCTTGTCAATAGACCGGGTTTATTGTTTGCAGGCTTTGAAGATTATTTCGAAAGCAGTCGAGTGCAGGTAATAGGCAACGCGGAATATTATTATCTCGCGTCTTTGACGGGAAAAGATAAGGAAAACGCTTTGGCAAGGCTATACGAAAAAAAGATCCCTTGCGTTATATTTACCAGAGGTATCGTTCCGTCTAAGATGGAAATGGATTTTGCTTACAGATACGGTATACCCGTTTTAAGTTCGCAAATGACTACGACTTGGCTGATGCACGAGGTAAGCAACTTTCTCGATAATTTACTCGCGCCAACCGAATTGGTACACGGCTCTTTGCTTGATATCAACGGCGTAGGAGTTTTGCTTACCGGTTCCAGCGGATTGGGAAAGAGCGAAACGGCGATAGAACTTATCAATAGAGGACACCGTCTAATAGCCGACGACGCTGTAATAGTAAAGCGCGTGCGTAACGAAATCGTAGGTAAAGCGCCCGAAAAAATCAAAGACTTTATAGAAGTGCGCGGACTTGGAATAATCGATATCAGAAATATGTACGGCGTAGGCGCGGTGTTGGAAAGCGAGTATATAAACTTGGTTATACACTTGGACAAAATCGCCAGTCTTGAAGAATATGACAGACTTGGTTCCATGGACAATACTCATGAAATATTGGGAGTTTCTTTGCCAAAAATCAACGTGCCTGTCCTCGCGGGCAGAAACGTCGCGGTAATCGTCGAAGTCGCAACAAGGAATTTCCGACTCAAAAAACAAGGTTACAACGCGCTTGACGAATTGAAGAAAAGGACGAATCTTAAATAATGAATAATTATGAGAAAATGAAATTGGCGCAACGCTACGACGAAGACTGCGAAGGGATGTACGAGGAGGAAGACCTCGTTGCGTCGCAGAAATTCGAGAGCGAAAGCGAAGCGTTCAAACGTAAATATAAAGAATTTTATACGGACATCAAAATCGACAGACACGAAGATTGGTGATTGATTAGCGTTTGCTAAAAAATCTCTATTTTTATTAACTAATAGCAAAGCGGAATTACAGAATACAGCCATATTCTTTAGCGGAAGCGAGAGGAATAACAGAAATAGTGAAACCAAAAAGTATGAGCGTAATAAAAGTAATTCCGCTTTGCTATTATAAAACTAAGCAAGTAGAAATATTTAAAAACGGATAAGTCTACAGCATCGAATTAGATTCTTCGACTACGCTCAGAATGACGGGAGAGGAAACAATATTAGTAATTTATTTTGCTAAATTGAGAGTACAGAGAAATGCCTAATTACCAGTCATATTGAGCGAAGCAAAGCGAAGTCGAAATATATAAATTAAATACAGAATCAGTTTTAAGTCCGACCGAAACCGCAACGCAGTAAAGATTTCTTATTTGATCTAGTCAAATCTGTCGATTTATAAAAAATTTTTAATAATTTCTTACTTAATTATAAATTCTTAATTATGGCAACTTACCTATGTAAATTGCTTGTAATTTATATTTATTTATTGTAAAATAATCTCATAGAAACATTAGGATTTGCTTAAAGGAGGAATTATATGGCAAAGTATGTATATCTTTTCAAAGAAGCCGACGGCGACAGAAAAGATCTGTTTGGCGGTAAGGGCGCTAACCTCGCAAAAATGACGTCTTGGGGGATGCCTGTTCCGCAAGGTTTTACAATCACTACCGAAGCGTGTACTAAATATTATGAAGACGGTAAGATGATTGCCGAGAGCATTGTAGAAGAGATTTTTGACGCTTTGGCAAAAATAGAGGCTGACGCAGGCAAAAAGTTCGGCGACGAGAAAAACCCATTCCTTGTATCCGTACGTTCGGGCGCAAGAGCGTCTATGCCGGGCATGATGGACACGATTCTCAATCTCGGTCTTAACGACGTATCCGTAAAAGGACTTGCGACTAAGACGGGAAATCCGAGATTTGCTTACGATTGCTACCGTAGATTTATTCAGATGTTCTCCGACGTAGTTATGGGAACTCCAAAGACTGAATTTGAAAAAATTATCGACAAAGTGAAGGCGGAAAAGGGGGTTAAGTCTGATACGGAACTTACCGCGGAAGATTTGCAAACTCTTATCGCTCTTTTCAAAGAAGTATATTTTAAGGATCAAGGAAGCGAATTCCCGCAAGATCCGAAAGTTCAACTTATAGAAGCGGTTAAAGCGGTATTCAGAAGTTGGGACAACCCCAGAGCCGTTGTATATCGTCGTATGAACGATATTCCGGGAAGTTGGGGAACCGCAGTTAACGTTCAGTCGATGGTATTCGGCAATATGGGCGACACTTCCGGTACCGGCGTTGCATTTACGAGAGATCCGTCGACGGGCGAGAAGAAACTTTACGGCGAATATCTTATGAACGCGCAAGGCGAAGACGTAGTTGCGGGTATCCGTACTCCTATGACGATTGACCACCTTGCTCAGACGAATAAAGCGGTTTACGACCAGTTCGTAGAAATCGCTGATAGACTTGAAAAAGCAAACAAAGATATGCAGGATATGGAGTTTACTATCGAAGAAGGCAGACTTTATATGTTGCAGACAAGAAACGGTAAACGTACCGCTCGCGCGGCTATCAAGATTGCTTGCGATCTCGTAGACGAGGGTATGATAACGGAAAAAGAAGCGTTGCTTAAAATCGAACCCAAGCAGTTGGATTCTTTGTTGCACCCGCAATTTGACGGCAAGGCAATGAAGAAAGCGACTCCTATCGCGAAAGGTTTGCCGGCATCTCCCGGAGCCGCTTGCGGTAAGATAAGTTTTACTGCGGAAGAAGCGGTTGAGAGAGCGGAAAAAGGCGAAAAAGTCGTTCTTGTAAGATTGGAGACTTCTCCGGAAGACATCGAAGGTATGTATAAAGCCGAAGGCGTATTGACCGTAAGAGGCGGTATGACTTCTCACGCGGCTGTAGTAGCCCGCGGTATGGGCGCTTGTTGCGTAGCAGGATGCGGAGACGTTAAGATAGACGAAGAAAAAAGAGTTATTTATATCGGCGGAAAGACCTATACCGATCAAGATTATCTCTCGCTCGACGGTTCTACCGGTAACGTTTACGGCGAACAGATTCCGACCGAGCAAGCAAGCGTAAGCGGAGATTTCGCAAAGATTATGGAATGGGCGGATAAGTATCGCGCTTTGAAGGTAAGAACCAACGCAGATACTCCGAACGACGCGGCTACGGCTGTAAGATTCGGCGCTGAAGGTATCGGTCTTTGCCGTACGGAACACATGTTCTTTGCAGAAGACAGAATTCCTGCGGTAAGAGAAATGATAGTTTCCAAGACTGTAGAAGAGAGAAAGAAGGCTTTGGCAAAGTTACTTCCGATGCAGAGAGAAGACTTTATCGGTCTTTATACCGCTATGGCGGGAAGACCCGTTACCATACGTTTCTTGGATCCTCCTCTCCATGAGTTTGTACCTCATAAAGATGAAGAAATTGCAGAACTTGCAAAGACCATGGGCTTGACTTTCGAAGAGTTGAAAGAAACAGTAGAAGGTTTGCACGAGTTCAACCCGATGATGGGACACAGAGGTTGCCGTCTTGCGGTAACTTATCCGGAAATCGCCGAGATGCAGACTCAAGCGGTTATCGAAGCGGCTCTTGCAGTAAGAAAGAACGGTATCGAAATAATTCCCGAAATAATGATTCCGCTCGTTGGCGAAATTAAGGAATTGAAATACGTTAAAGAGGTGGTCGTAGAAACTGCGGAAAGAGTTCTTAAAGAAAACAACGCTCAAATGGAATACAATATCGGTACAATGATTGAAATCCCGAGAGCGGCTTTGACTGCTGACGAGATAGCAAAAGAAGCGGAATTCTTCTCCTTCGGTACCAACGACTTGACTCAGATGACTTTCGGATTCTCGCGCGACGACGCAGGTAAGTTCCTTGACGAATACTATGGAAAGAAGATTTTCGAATCCGATCCTTTTGCAAGACTTGACCAAATAGGCGTAGGTAAACTTATGAAGATTGCGATTGAAGGCGGAAAATCCACAAGACCCGACATCAAACTCGGTATTTGCGGAGAACACGGCGGAGATCCTTCTACTATAGAGTTCTGCCACAATGTCGGCTTGACTTATGTTTCTTGTTCGCCGTTCAGAGTTCCGGTTGCAAGACTTGCGGCTGCTCAGGCAAATATCCGCAGTCCGAGGGCGACTAAATAGTGGTCGGTTAAATCTTAAACACAATATATAGTATATTTGGGCTTATTTCCAAGTGAAATAAGCCCATTTTTTATACTAAAAATTCCTGAAAATCGATTAAAAATATTTTATTTCCAGACAAGTTGAACACTTGATTTTTATTAAAAATTATGCTAAAATGAATACGAAAAGGAGAGAGCAATGACGAATTATAGAGCTATTCTACAATATTATAGTCAAGGCAATACGACAACGCAGATTGCTACTATTTGTCAATGCTCTCGTACTACTGTTATTAAGACTATTAAGAGGGCAAAACAGATCAAGCTAAATATTCCTGTTGCTAATACTATTTCTGATGAGCAACTTTATTTAATGTTATATCCGGCAAGAGGGCGCAAACAAGATTATTACTTGCCGAATTGGTATGAGTTGGATAAAGACAGATTAAAGCGCAGTTTCTCGAAACGTCGTGCATGGAAAAAATATTGTAGAGTGGCGCAAAAAAGAGGATTAAAAGCGTATTGCAAAACTCGTTTTTATGATCTTTATAATGAATATTATTATTCTCTGCCCAAGAAGAAAGGTAAGATAGGCACAGTTCTTTCTAAAATCAGGTATTATACTTTTGGCGCAGATGTTATCGCACAACAAAAAGGCACGGATAGTTATCCATACCAAAAATTTATTGCTGAAAGAGATTCTTGGTGTAAAGGTTTAAGATTAGATAAGACAAAAATATGGGCAACTTAAAAGTTGTCTTATTTAACGCACCCAAAGGATGTAAATAGTATATTGATGTTAGAGAAAGTATCAGCGATTTACATCCCACAAATAGTTATTGAATACTTTGAAGAAAAAGAAATTATCAATAGAGAAGTCCTAAAAGCACGAAAAAAGTACATTACTCTTGATTTTGCAAGTAATAGTGTAATGGAATAGTATTGAGAGCCGCTACATTGGGTAGTGGCTTTTTCATTGGCGGTATTCTTGCTTTTAGTCTTTTTTTATGATATAATAATTGTACGATAAACAGTAATTTAACGAGGTGTTTTATGTTTAATGAAATATGTATATATGAGGCAAAACCGACCAAGTTAGATGAAATCGAAGAACTGATGAAGGAAGTAGCGGAATTTTATTTGGAGCAAGAAGGTGTTATTGACGTACACTATATAAAACGTACTCACCGGCAAAAAGATTTCAATGCAGTTAAAGACGGAGAATTACCTGTTCGTCTTACAAGAAATGTAGGGAAGGTAACATATGTCTTGTATTGGGTGCTGGAAAATGAAGAAGTTCATGCAAGAGTCGGAAAACTCGGCATAGAAAAATTCTATAAACGTTGGAATAGGTGTTTAACAACAATGCCCAAAATAATCTTGGGTGAGAATATTGTTTGATTTACAAATTTCAATTTAGCAAAGGTAAAAATGAACGATATATTGGTATTTTCGGATAGAATGGAATTCCGAAATTGGCTAACTGAAAATTGTCTTTCTACCGACGGCGTTTGGCTTTTGTTTGGTAAGCACGGCAATCCGAAAACGATTAAAGCAGACGAAGCATTGGAAGAAGCCCTTTGCTTTGGTTGGATTGACGGACAAATGCAAAGCATTGATAGCAATACCTATAAAAAGTATTTTTCTATGCGCCGAGCGAACAGCAAGTGGTCGGAGAAAAACAAGGCATTGGTAAAAGTTCTTGAAGAACAGGGACTAATGACCGACTTCGGCAGGAGCAAAATAGAAGAAGCAAAACAAAACGGACAATGGTATGCCCCGAAACCTATGTCGGTTACGGAAGAACAAATTGCCGCGCTTGCCGAAATTTTGAAAGCCTATGAGCCGGCATATACTAATTTTTCGGCAATGTCATTATCGGTAAAGAAAACGTATGTAAAAGCATATTTGGACGCCAAAACAGATGCGGGGCGCGAAAAGAGAATTGCGTGGATGGTAGAACGGCTTAATAAAAATCTAAAACCGATGTAAGAGAAATTTCAATTTAACGT
>CAJUBA010000011.1 GCA_910584635.1 uncultured Christensenella sp.
TACACTGGGCGGTTCGACCTACACCCGCTAAAACGAAAATCTTACCACTCTCCGCTGTCTAATTGAGGCGTTGAGTAATAGGATAATAATATTCCGACCAAGCGTAAAATCTCCATTGCATTACAATAATCGCAAAGAAACGTAGATTTCGCGTTTGGTCGGGGAAGCGACAGCGTAGTCGAAACATTACGTTGGGTCGGTAAAAAAGTGAACTCTCATTGAACAAGTCATGCGCTTGTTCTTTATTTATTTGCATAAGGATTACGGAAATTATCTTTTGTTGGATGTCAACAGTTAAAAAAGCGCTTGACTTTATATGATTATACCTATAAAATTATAATATATTATAAACTCGCGAGGTTTTATGAAAAGCGATATCGAAATAGCGAACGGCACGATTTTGTTACCTATCCGCAAAGTAGCGGAAAAATTGGATCTCAGTGAAAACGATCTTGAACTTTACGGGAATTACAAGGCGAAAATTTCAAAAAAACCGTCTCCGAAAACTGATAATTTGGTATTGGTTACGGCGATAAATCCTACGGCTTTCGGCGAAGGTAAGACTACTACGTCGATAGGTCTTGCCGACGGTATGAGCAAACTCGGGAAAAGAGTTTGTCTTGCTTTGAGAGAACCGTCGCTCGGACCTGTGTTCGGCATAAAAGGCGGCGCGACAGGCGGAGGTATGGCTCAAATTGCGCCGATGGAAGATATAAATCTTCATTTTACCGGCGATATGCACGCCATTACTACCGCAAACAATTTGATATCGGCAATCATAGACAATCATATAATGCAGGGCAATGAATTGCAAATCGACCCTCAAAAAGTAATTTGGAAACGCTGTATGGATATGAACGACAGGGCGCTTAGAAGTATTCAAGTGGCTTTGGGTGGCGAGAAGAACGGAGTTCCGCGAGCAGACGGATTTAATATTACCGCGGCTTCGGAAATTATGGCTATACTTTGTCTGGCAAGCGACCTAAAAGATCTTAAAAAGAGAATAGGCGATATTATCGTCGCTTACGACGTAAACGGCGAAGCGGTTACCTGTCGACAACTGGGAACGGTAGACGCTGTCGCGATAACCTTGAAAGAAGCGTTGAAACCCAATCTTGTTCAGACTTTGGAAGGTACTCCGGCTATCGTGCATGGTGGACCTTTCGCCAATATCGCGCACGGTTGCAATTCTATAATCGCTACAAAACTTGCTATGAGTCTGGCGGATTACGTTATTACGGAAGCGGGATTCGGAGCGGATTTGGGAGCGGAAAAGTTCCTTGATATAAAATGCAGAGTAGCGGGTATCAAACCTAAAGCGGTAGTGCTTGTGGCGACTGTTCGCGCTTTGAAATTTAACGGCGGTATTGCAAAAGAAGACGGCGCGAAGGAAAATCTTGCGGCGCTGGAAAAAGGTATGCCCAATCTTATCGGACACATACGCAATCTTAAAGACGTTTACGGCGTGAACGTCGTAGTCGCGGTAAACAAATTTATTACCGATACCGATAAGGAGATACAGGCAATTAAAGACGCTTGCGAAAAAGAAGGAGCCTCGTGCGCGCTTTGCGAGTGTTGGGCGAAGGGCGGAGAAGGCTCTGTGGAACTTGCTCAAACAGTACTTGAAGAATTGAAAAAATCCGCGTCGTTAAATTTCGCTTACGATTTGGATATGAGCGTTGAGGATAAGATTTTCGCAGTCGCAAACAAGGTGTACGGAGCGGTAAAAGTGGAATACGACGAAAAGGCGAAAGAAAGTCTTAAAATCATAGAAAAGTTGGGAAAAGGAAATTTGCCGATATGTATCGCTAAGACGCAGTATTCGTTTTCGGACGACGCAAGTAAATTGGGAAGACCGACAGGTTTTACAATGAAAGTAAGAGATATAGAAATAAGAGGCGGCGCGGGATTTTTAGTGGCAGTATGCGGAAATATTATGTTGATGCCCGGTCTTAGCAAACGTCCTAGCGCGTTGGGAATGACAATAGACGACGAAACTGAAGAAATCAGAGGACTGTTTTAATATCGCGAATACCGTAAAAAATGTTTGAGGAATAGATATGGAAGAAATCAAAGCGACAAATTTTATAGAAGAATTTATCAACGAGGATTTAGCGCAAGGCAAGGCGGACGAAGTTATCACCCGTTTTCCTCCCGAACCCAACGGATATTTGCACATAGGACACGCTAAATCGCTGTGCATAAATTTCGGCATGAAAGAGAAGTACAACGGAAAGTGCAATCTAAGATACGACGATACCAATCCCAGTAAAGAAGATGTCGAGTACGTAAATTCGATAAAAGAAGATATTAAGTGGTTGGGATTCGAATGGGATAACGAACTTTATGCGTCCGATTATTTCGAAAGAATGTACGATTGCGCCGTTATGCTTATCAAAAAAGGTTTGGCGTACGTATGCGATTATAATGCGGAACAGATAAAAGCGACCAGAGGAACGCTTACTCAACCGGGCGAGGAAAGTCCGTGGCGAGGAAGAAGCATTGAGGAAAATCTTAAACTTTTCCAAGAGATGAAAGACGGCGTTTATCCCGACGGATCAAAAGTTTTGAGAGCCAAAATCGATATGGCAAGTCCCAATATCAATATGAGAGACCCCGTAATTTACAGGGTTTTGAGAGCCACTCATCACCGTACGGGCGATAAATGGTGCATCTATCCTATGTACGATTTCGCTCATCCGCTCGAAGACGCTTTCGAGGGAATTACGCACAGTATATGCACTTTGGAATTCGAAGACCACAGACCGCTTTACGATTGGGTAAAGATAAATTGCGGTTTCGGAGAATTGCCCCGTCAGATAGAGTTTGCAAGACTGGGTATGACAAGGACGATTATGTCCAAACGGTATCTTAAAAAACTTGTGGACGAGGGTAGGGTCAGCGGTTGGTCGGACCCGAGAATGCCTACGCTTTCGGGTATGAGAGAAAGAGGTTATCCGCCGCAGGCTATAAAAAGATTCTGTCAGGAAATCGGCGTGTCTAAAAGTCAAAGCGAAGTCGACGTCAATATGTTGGAGCATTTCGTAAGAGATTACCTTAATATCAACGCGGACAGAATGATGGTAGTTAAGGATCCGATTAAATTGATAATCGCAAACGCGGACAAGGACGAAGTATACAGTATAGAGAACAATCCCAACGCGGAAGAAAAAACTTATCGCGAAGTTTCGTTCGGAAGAGAACTCTATATCGATAGAGAAGATTTCGCTATCGAGCCGCCTCCGAAATACAAAAGACTTGTACCCGGCGGAAAAGTTAGACTTAAGGGAAGTTATATTCTCGAATACGTTTCGCACGAATGCGATAATGACGGCAACGTAGTAAGCGTTACTTGCAATTATATCCCCGATTCGATTAGCGGAGGAGTAAACGCGGGAATTAAAGTCAAAGGCGTAATTCAGTGGGTAAACGCAAATGATTGCGTGGATCTTACTTTGCACGAATTTGATTATTTGCTTTTGGACGGAGAGGGAGATTTCAACGACAGACTTACTCCCGACAGCCATAAAGTTTACGCTTGCGCGAAAGGCGAGAAGTATCTTGCCCAAGTCAAGCCGTACGACAGATTCCAGTTTATGCGTATGGGATATTTCAGCGCGGTAAAAGATTACGGTAAGAACGGAAAATACGAATTCAATCTTATCACGGGTCTGAAAGACAGTTATGGCAAATAAACTTTTTGCAAAACCTCACGCGGTCAAAGAGAAAAAATATACTTCAATTTCAAAGCATAACGCTCTTTGCGGAAGCGAGTATATCTTATTTGATCCGCCTAACGTAACTTCATTCGAATGTTTTTCGGGCGAAAAAGACGGAAAAATACTTTATATTCGCGAGAAACTTACCTGTATGTGGGGCAATGAAGATATAGAGGAATACGTGGTAGTCGACGAATCGGCGAAAGAATATTTTTCTAAATTATTGCTTGCCGAGCGCGCGGATACGCTGATAAAAGCCAAAGCGGGCGATACGGTAATATCTTATGCTCATAAAAGCGGACGGTTTTCAAGACATCATTACAACGTGTGGTTTGAAAGAAACGGCGCGACGTATTATCTGTATATCCGTACAAGCGACGGCGCAAAATTCAAGTCGCTTATGGAAGAGTTTTTGGAAAAGGCGATAACCTGAAAGCAGACACAAATTTCAGTCTGACGGAATACTTTGAAAATACGAAGTATTAGATTCTTCGACTACGCTCAATGACGGATGAATAAGCGATACTTTGTTAATTACTTCATTATATAAAGAATATGCTTAACTTTTTATTATTTATATATTGAGAGTACAGAGTAATAATTTTTCATCCGTCATATTGAGCGGAGCGTAAGCGTAGTCGAAATATCTAAGTCTAATGCCGTAGGCTATCCTTATAATTAAGTCCGACTAAAATCGTAGCAAAGCGTAGATTTTACGTTTGGTCGGGAAAGCATAAGCGTAGTCGAAATACCTAGTGTAATAAAAAACAGTATTATAAAAAGATACGATAGATAGAAGTAAACGGATAAAGGTTTGTTCAACCGTAATCCCGAGTAAGGGATTCGATATAATAAATAAACAATATAAATAAAGGCAGTATTTATGAAAAATTTGAGTTTGTTGGAAACGCAGGAAGCGATAAAAGACTGTAAGGACGCGTTTATAGACGCGCTTGCGAAAGAACTTTTTTTGAGCAGAGTATCGGCGCCGTTGTTTGTGCTTAAAGACAGCGGACTCAACGACAACCTTAACGGGGTGGAACGTCCGGTAACTTTCGATATAAAGGAAAGCGGTAAGATAGCCGAAGTCGTACACAGCCTGGCAAAATGGAAAAGGTTTGCGCTCAAAAAATATTCGTTTGAAATGGGCAAAGGTCTTTACACGGATATGAACGCTATCAGAAGGGACGAGATAGTGGACAATATCCATTCGCTTTACGTCGATCAGTGGGATTGGGAAAAAGTCATTTCCAAGCAAGACCGCAATCTCGACTATCTTAAAAATACCGTTCGTTCAATTTATAAAGTTATAAAAAGCACTACCGACAGCGTAAGAGAAAAATACGGACTTGATAAAGCCAATCTTCCCGACGAAATAACTTTTGTTACCTCGCAGGAATTGGAAGATATGTATCCGACGCTTACGCCTTCTCAAAGGGAAAACGCCGCGGCGAAAGAATACGGCGCGACGTTCATAATGCAAATAGGCGGTCTGCTCAAAAGCGGTAATAAGCATGACGGCAGAGCGCCCGATTACGACGATTGGAATCTTAACGGAGATATATTCGTGTACAATCCCGCTATCGAAAGGGGACTGGAACTCTCGTCTATGGGAATAAGAGTGGATAAAGATTCCATGCTTGCCCAACTTAAAGCGGAAAATGCAATGGACAGACTGTCTTTGCCTTTCCATCAAGCGCTTATGAACGACGAACTTCCGTTGTCTATTGGCGGCGGAATAGGTCAGTCCCGACTTTGTATGTTTATTCTTGCAAAACGCCATATAGGAGAAGTTCAACCTTCGATATGGAGCGATAGCGAACTTGAAAAATGTCGCAGTCAGGGAATAGAACTGTTGTAAATTATATTTGGGCAACCGTACCGAAAGATAAATTAAAGGGAAATTCATGAATTATTTGTTCTTTGATATAGAATGCGCTAACTGTTTTGGCGGACACGGCAAGATTTGCAGTTTCGGCTACGTCCTTGCCGACGCGGATTTTAATATCATCGAACAAAAAGATATACTTATAAATCCCGCAAGCAAGTTCCATTTGGGACGGAGCGGACAGGAAGAAATAGAATTGGGATACGACAAAGAAGAGTTTTTGAAATCTCCCAAATTCGATTATTTTTACGATAGAATAAAGCAGTTGCTTGAAAGCGATAACGTGGTTATTTTCGGTCATTCGGTAAACAACGATATAAATTTTTTGTTGTCCGAATGTCTTAGATATAAAAAGCCATATTTTACGTTCAAAGCCTACGATACTCAAATACTTCACAAGCATTTTATGCCCGAAAGCCAAGTCAACGGACTGGGGAAAATATGCGAGAGTTTTGAGATAGAAGTAGAAAATTTACACAGAAGCGATTACGACGCTTATCTTACCATGCGAGTAGCGAAAAAGATATGCGAGTATAGAAAAGTAAGCATGGAAGAGTTGTTGGAAATTTGCCCAAACTGTTATTATTCGGTAGATAAGGGAGTAGTGGTCAATCATTACGTAACCGTATCCTATTCAAAAAAACTCATTGATTACGCAAGATTTATCAAACCCGATCCCGCGCTTCTCAAAAAAAGCGCAATTAAAAACATGACGTTTAGTTTCTCTTTGGATTTTGAACAGCATAAATACAAACAAGCGTTGTTTCTTGTAAATAACTTACGTAGACAAGCGGCAAACTATACGACGAAATTAAGTAAGATGCAGTATTTTTTGGCTTACGGACAAGAGTGTAAGCGTACGCAAAACGTAAAAGAGTTGTCCGATGGCGGAGTAAAAATTCTGGACGAAGAAAGTATTTTGGAATTGCTTAATATAGATACAAATGTTTATGAACAGGTAAAGGCATGGAGCCTTGCAAAAATAAGAGGCTACGGAATTCCCAAACGCAAAAAAATTGTAAAACCGAAATCCGAGCAAGAGTAGAATATTGGATTGGGTACGAATTAAGTCGTACTTTACTATACGGATAGGCTGATGGCATAAGACTAGATTCTTCGACTACGCTCAGAATGACGGGTAAGTATATAGACTTTGTTAACTCTCCCGTCATATTGAGCGGAGCGACAGCGAAGTCGAAATATCTAAGTCCAATATAGAATCATTTTTAAGTCCGACTAAAATCGGAACGAAGTGTAGATTTTACGTTTGGTCGGGAAAAGCCAATCTCTCATCTTTCCTAGTTTATGATATTTCTTTTATATACTGTTTTATTTATATAATTATTGCATTGTATTATTTTTATATGGTATAATTTTCATGATAAAGTTTTAAGAGGAACAGTATGCTCGATTTGCCAAAGGAATTTTTGTCGCGAATGGAAAATATGCTCGGCGACGGGTATGACGGTTTTATTAAAAGTTACGCTAAAGAAAGTTTACGCACATTGAGAATAAATACTTTGAAAACCGACGGCGAAGCGGTAAAAAAAGCGTTTTCTTTAACGCCGGTAGATTGGCGTAAAGACGGTTATTACTATGACGAAGAGCAAAGACCTGGAAAGAGCGCGATGCATGAGTTTGGAGCGTTTTATATTCAAGAAGCGAGCGCGATGGCGGTAGTAGAAAATCTCGATGTAAAAGAAGGAGATATAGTTTTGGATTTATGCGCGGCGCCGGGCGGAAAGAGTACGCAAATTGCTTGCGCATTGAATTCGACGGGATTGCTTATTTCCAATGAAATCATTTCTTCGCGAGCAAAAATTCTTTCGCAGAACGTAGAGAGATGCGGAGTAAGAAACTGCGTAGTCATCAATGAAAGTCCTAAGACGTTATCTCAAAGATTTTGCGGTATTTTTGACAAAATTTTAGTTGACGCGCCATGTTCGGGCGAAGGTATGTTCAGAAAGAATCCGTCTGCGATAGAAGAGTGGTCGATAGATAATGTAAGATTATGCAAGGAAAGACAACTGGATATTTTGGACGACGCGGTAAAAATGCTCAAATCTGGCGGAAGAATCGTATATTCTACTTGCACTTTTTCAAAGCAAGAAAATGAAGAGGTAATAGACGAATTTTTGAGTAAATATCCGCATTTTGAAGTCGCTCCGGCAAAATATCAGTTTTGCAACGGCTTTGCGATAGACGGCGGATTGCATAACGATTCGCTTGCGCTTACTCAAAGAATATTTCCTCACAAATTTGACGGAGAGGGACATTTTTTTGCGGTATTGCAAGACGTTTCCGAGGAACGTAAAATCAAGTATTCACTTCAATGCTCAAAGATAAGTCAATCGCAAATAAAGATTTTCAACGACTGGCAGAAGGAAAACCTTAATACGGAATTTGTCGCCAATCTTGCGTTTGGCAACAGTCTTTATTCTATTCCCGACTGCGTTCCTTCGCTTGATAAACTGAAAGTGGAAAGAGCGGGATTGCATTTGGGAAGCATAATTAAAGACAGATTCGAGCCTTCTCATTCGCTGGCGCTGGCATTGAAACCGCAACAGGCGAAAAGAACTATTCAATTGAACGAAAAAGACGCGTTAAAGTTTATTGGCGGAGAGGCGTTGCCTTTCTTCGGAGAGAAGGGGTGGACGCTTGCGGTATACGAAGGGTTGACGGCAGGTTGGTGTAAATGCGACGGAAATTATGCTAAAAATCATTATCCAAAGGGGCTTAGAAAGTAAAAATGAATATTGTTATTCTCGACGGATATACGACTGACGAAGGAACGCTTAGTTGGAAGGAACTCTCTGCTTTGGGCGAACTCACATATTACGAAAGGACTTTGCCTAATCAGAGATACGAAAGAGCAAAAAACGCAGATATACTTATTTCCAACAAAGTAGTATTGGACAGAGAATTGTTAGAAAAATTGCCTAACCTTAAGTATATCGGTTTGCTTTCGACAGGTTTCAATACGGTCGATATAGAGTACGCGAAGACACGGCGTATTCCGGTGTGCAATATTCCCGATTATTCTACAAAATCGGTTGCTCAACTTACCGTTGCGCTTTTGTTGGAAATCGCTATGGGAGTAGGCAGACACAACGAATCGGTCGTTAAAGGGGATTGGAGCGCGTGCAGAGATTTTTGTTACAGAGTTCAGGATATTACGGAACTCGACAACAAGACGATAGGACTTATAGGTTACGGCGCGATAGCCAAAGAAACGGCTAAAATCGCTTGCGCTTTGGGTATGAAAGTATTGGCGTACAGACGCAATCCTTTTCCAAGCGACGGGATAGCCGAATACGCAAGTCTTGACGAACTGTTTGAAAAAAGCGACGTCGTAAGTCTTCACTGTCCCATGAACGAAGACAGCGATAAACTTATTTGCAGGCAAAATATAAATAAGATGAAAGACGGAGTGATAATTCTCAACACCGCTCGCGGAGGAGTCGTAGACGAAGTCGCGGTCAGACAAGCGTTGGATAGCGGCAAGATAGGCGGTTACGGAGCGGACGTACTGTCATGTGAACCGCCGAAGGATAATCCGCTTATAGGCGCGCCGAGATGTTACATAACGCCGCATATAGCCTGGGCGTCGGAAGATGCGAGAAAAAGATTGATGAAAATCGCCGTAGATAATATAAAAGCGTTTATTGACGGTAAAGTAATAAACTGCGTTTATCCGTATAAATAAAGAGGTAGATTATGATATCTGAAAAAATGAAAGAAATTATGAAGTCGGGTTCGGCTATTCGCGCGATGTTCGAGGAAGGAAAAAAACTTGCGCAAATATACGGCAAGGAAAACGTTTACGATTTTTCTTTGGGCAACCCCAGTATACCCGCTCCCGAAAAAGTCAACGTTGCAATAAAAGAGATAGTCGACGTAACGGATCCGCTGACATTGCACGGGTATATGACCAATAGCGGTTATGAATCGGTAAGAATAGCGGTAGCGGAAAATCTCAATAAAAAGTATGGCGCGAATTATTCCGCGGACAATATAGTAATGACCGTAGGCGCCGCGGGAGGACTCAACGTAGCGCTTAAAGCGATTGTGAACGCGGGAGAAGAAGTAGTCGTAATAGCGCCATATTTCGGGGAGTATGACAATTATATATCAAACGTCGACGGAAGAAAAGTCGTAGTCGCCGCCAATCCTCCTACCTTTCAACCTGATTTGAAAGCGTTGGAGCGCGCGATAACTTCAAAGACGAAAGCGGTAATTATCAATACGCCCAACAATCCGACGGGAGTTATATACGGAAAAGACACACTCGCCGCGTTAGGCGACTTGCTCAAAAAAAAGAGCGATGAATATTCGACGGTGATATATCTTATTTCCGACGAGCCTTACAGAGAACTTGCGTACGACGGCGAAGAAGTTCCGTTTATTCCCGATTTTTATTCCAATACAATTATCGGTTATTCTTACTCGAAGTCGCTCTCTTTGCCGGGCGAAAGAATAGGGTATTTGGCAATATCAAATAAAGCGGACGGATGCGAAGAATTGGTTTCCGCGTGCAACGTTGCGACAAGAATACTCGGGTTTGTCAACGCGCCCTCTTTGCAACAACTGTTGGTGGAAAAATGTATAGACGAAAAGACAGATCTCAGCGCGTACGACGAAAACAGAAAACTTTTGTATAACTCGTTGAGCAAATTCGGCTTTCAATGCGTCAAACCGCAAGGCGCGTTTTATCTTTTCGTAAAATGTCCGATAGACGAAAATGAATTTGTATCAAAAGCCAAGTCGTACAATATACTTGTCGTGGGCGGTAAGAGTTTCGGTTGCGAGGGATACGTAAGGATAGCGTATTGCGTGAGCAAGCAAATGATTAAAGCAAGTTTGCCGGCGTTTGAAAAACTCGCGAAAGATATTTTCGGTAATTAAGGGGAAATAGAATGAGCATTATCAAATCAAACTCTTTGAAAGTTGAAGTAAACGAACTCGGAAGTACTTTGGAAAGTTTTTACGACCTTGAAGGCAATACGGAACTTCTTTGGCAGGGAAGCGAAGACAGTTGGAGCGGAAAAGACGTAACTATATTTCCCTTTGTCGGAAGACTTAAAGACGGTTTTTATACGGTGGAAGGAAAGAAGTATTCTATGTCTGCGCACGGACTGTGCTGTCAACATAAATTCGCAATTGAAGATAGGGAGGAAAACAGAGTTTCTCATAGATTCGTATGGAGTCAAGAAACGCTGAAATCTTATCCTTATAAATTTGATTTGACGGTTTTGCACGAGGTTTTGGGCGATAAGTATATCAAGACTATGAGAGTAAAGAATCTCGGCGAAAGTCAAATGTATTTTATGTTGGGCGGACATCCCGCTATTTCGCTTACGTCCAAAGACGGTTGCGATACGTCGGATAACTATATAGAATTTCCAAAGACTTTACATCCTAAAAATTACTATCTTGACAAAGAAGGGAAGTTCATAGACCGTTTGGATGAAATAGGCGAATTCGACAAAATTTACTGCGACAAGGCGTTGATGAAAAAATACGCTACGCTGATACTTGCGCAAGAGAACTTTCAAAGTTTGAATCTCGTAAGAGGGGACGGCAAGACTTTGGAATTTACGTTGAACAATCCGCCTGTTTTGGCGTTTTGGTCGCATCCTGAAAAGGGCGAATATATTTGCATGGAGCCGTGGTACGGTTTACCCGACGAGGTAGAAACAAAGAGGGAACTAAAAGACAAAGAGCGTATCAATTCGCTCGCCGCAGGAGAAGTATTCGAATACTCTTTTGCCATAGAAATAAAAAGATAACGGAGATTATTATGAAACCGCAACCTCAAACGATTTTCGGTAAAGAATTCGGCAGAGCGGAAAATTACCGCATACCGTCGATAATAAAGACAAACAAGGGTACTTTGATAGCAAGCGCCGACGAGAGATTTTTCACTTGCAGAGATAACCCCAACCGTATAGATAAAGTTGTACGCAGATCGGAAGATAACGGACTTACATGGCAAGAGCAGATTGTCGCAGTCGAGGAAGTAGGAGATTCTATGAACGACGCGTCGGCTGCAATAGATCCGTGTATGCTATACGATAGCAAGACTGACACGGTATTTATGATATACTGTCATACTCCAGCAGGCGTAGGCATACTTAATTGCAAAAAGGGAACGGGACACGACAAAGACGGAAATTTATATCTTTACGAAGGGAAGAAAAAATACCTTCTTAAAGACGGATTCGTATATAAATCGGACGGAAGCAAAAACGAAGATTACAGAGTAGAAAAAAACGGAAACGTTTTATATAAAGAACAACCCGCCGGAAACTATAAACTCAAATCGGGTAGATTGAAAGAACTGAACACTTCCTTCCTCTGTATGGTAACAAGTAACGACGACGGACTCACTTGGTCGGAACCTATCGATATATCTTATCAAGTTAAAGAAAAATATATGTCTTTCATAGGTCCCGGACCGGGAGTGGGAATTTGTGTGAAAAATGGTAAGTACGCGGGAAGACTTATATTCCCCATTTATTACAATACCTTTCCCGTTCCGACGTCGGGAATACTTACGCTTTCTTCATGCGTAATATACAGCGACGACAACGGCAAAACTTGGAAAAGAGGTCTTTCTCCCAATCAGACGAGAAAACGCATTGGATTAAAAATAGGACACAGATGTATATTGCCTAACGATTCGATTACGGAGTGTCAACTTATCGAATGCGAAAACGGCAGACTGAAATTCTTTATGCGCAACCATTCGTCAAAAAGACTCATTGCGACTGCAATCAGCGACGACGGAGGAGTAAGTTGGCATGACTACAAACACAATCCTCAACTTCCTCAATGTATATGCCAGTGCAGCGTAATTACGGGAGAAGAGGACGGCAGAGAAATTACGCTTTTCCTTAACGCCGCGAATCAAAAGGTAAGACACGACGGAGTAATCAGATTATCTTACGATTACGGAGAAACCTTTGAGTATTCCAAACTGATTAAAGAAGGCGAGTTCGTATATAGCAGTATGGTATGGTTGGGCGATAATAAAGTCGGCGTGCTATATGAAGAAAATATGCAGCACGAAGAAATAAATTTCATGATAATATCGCTTGATTACATCAAAGAAAAGTAATATCATTATTGCGTAGGAGAACGGCATGGCAAATTTGAAAAGAGGACTTATAGTATCCTGTCAAGCGGTAAAAGGCGAGCCTCTTTACGGACTTGGAATTATGGGATATTTTGCAAGAGCGGCTGTCGAAGGCGGAGCGGTAGGAATCAGAGCCAATTACGTCAACGATATAAACGATATTAAAAAGGAAGTCGACGCGCCGGTAATAGGAATTATAAAGGCGACTTACGAGGGAAGCGACGTGTATATTACGCCTACTCTTAAAGAAGTGAAGGATTTGCTTGCCACAGGTTGCGAAGTAATCGCGCTCGACTGTACAAAAAGAGAACGTCCGAACAAAGAGAGGTTGGAAGATTTAGTGGCTTATATAAGACGAAACGCGCCCGACGTGGAAATTATGGCGGACTGTTCAGACTTCGAAGAAGCGCAACTAGCGCATGAACTAGGTTTTGATTATATAGGTTCTACAATGCGAGGATATACTCCTTATACCAAAGGAATAGAAATCCCCGATATAGACTTTCTAAGCAGATTGGTAAAGACTTTCCCCGATACCAAGATTATCGCCGAGGGCGGAATATGGGAGAAAGGTCAACTTGAAAAAGTCTGCGCTTGCGGAGTATACGCAGTAGTTATCGGAAGCAGTATAACAAGACCCAAAGACATTACGCAGAGATTTGTCGGAGCGATGAAGTTATGTTAGCGATAGGAGTAGACGTTGGCGGTACGAGTATAAAAAGCGCGCTTATAGAAATAGTCGATCCCAAAGTCGCGGAGAGTTACGGCATTGTCAAATTCAATACACTATCTACTCAGGCGCAAAACGGAAGGGACGCGATAGTAGCCAATATTATCAAAGCCGTTGAAGTATTCGATTGGAAATCGTGCGATATGATAGCGGTAGCAAGCGCGGGTACTATCGATTGGGACAGCGGAAAAGTGATTTTTGCGACTAATTCGTTGCCCGGCTTTACGGGACTGGAACTTTCAAAAGTACTTAGCGAACACTTTAACAGAAGAGTGGTAGTTATAAACGACGCCGTCGGCGCTTTGATAGGCGAGGGATTTATAGGCGCGGGAAGAAAGGCGGACAGCGTGATGATGTTTACTCTCGGCACGGGTTTGGGCGCGTCGCTTCTGAAAAGTAAAGACCTTGATTCAAAGTCGGTAATCGACACGAAATTGGGGCATTACAAACTTTATGAAGACGGCAGAGCATGCGCTTGCGGCGAAAAAGGTTGCGCGGAAAGATACGTTTCCGCAACGGCGCTGAAAAAATACGGCAACGACAACTTGTATAAATTGTTTAATTCCAACGATATATCGGATAAGAAAACGCTTTCGAATTTTTATAAAGATTTTACGAGCGTGATACTCAAATCGATAGAACTTTATTCTCCTCAACTTATCATAGTTGGCGGAGGAGTAATAGAAATGTCCGAGTATTGGTGGCAAGCATTTGTCAAGGAATATAAGAGCAAATCTTCTACGCCTATCGTATGCGCGAGTTTAGGCAACAAAGCGGGTTCGCTCGGCAGCGTTTACGCTATGGCGAACGGCAAATTTGAAAATCAATAAAAGTATAAAATTTTAAAAAGAGAGGTAAATACAATGGATACGGCAAAATTCAAGGGCGTCTTTTCGGCGTTGCTTACGCCTTATACCGCAGACGGTAAAATCAACGGCGGTTCAGTCAAAAAAATAGTTGATATGAATCTTTCAAAAGGCATTAACGGCTTTTATGTCGGCGGTTCGACAGGAGAAGGAATGTTGCTTACGGTAGAGGAGAGAAAGGAACTTTTCAAATACGCCGCCCAAAGCAATGCGGGAAGAGGGACAATGATCGCTCACGTAGGTACGATAAATACCGAACATGCAATAGAAATGGCGAAATACGCTGAGGATTGCGGTTACGACGCTATATCCGCAGTTGCGCCTTTTTATTACGGTTTTTCTTACGAGGCTATTAAAGGTTATTACAACGATATAGCCAATAGCGTTGATATTCCTATGATAATGTACAATTTTCCAAACGCGAGCGGATTCAAGTTTGACAAAGAGCGCGCCGAAGATATGTTCCAAAATAAGAAGTTCATAGGTATAAAGCATACGACGGCGGACCTGTTCGCTCTTCAACAATTCAAGACTATGGAATGTAATCCGTTGGTATATAACGGATTTGACGAAATGCTCGTCGCGGGATTGAGTATGGGCGCCGACGGCGGTATAGGTTCCACGTACAATTTCATGCCTCAAAAGTACGTTGATATGTTCCGTCTTTTCAATGAAGGAAATATAAAAGAGGCTCAGAAAATTCAGTACGAAGCAAACGAGATAATTGCGCTTTTGATTAAGTACGGCGTGTTTGCCATGGAAAAGGCTCTTCTCGAAGAAATGGGCATAGAGATGAACGGCTGCAGAAAACCGTTTACCGCGCTTAGCGAAGAAGGTAAGAAAGTCTGCAAAAACATTATCAAAACATTATAAAAAATTGAGGCGGAAGAGTATAGTCTTATTCCGCCTTTTAGACATAAAGGTAGAATATGAGCGAATGCAATCACGATTGTTCAACTTGTTCAAAGGACTGCAAGGAAAGAACTCCTGAACAAAAAACAAAACTCAACAAGAATTCCAAAGTGGGAAAACTCTACGCCGTAATGAGCGCGAAAGGCGGGGTGGGAAAGTCAATGGTTACCGCCCAATTATCGGTTTTGACAAGAAGATTGGGGAAAAGCGTAGCAGTTATGGACGCGGATATAACGGGCGCGTCTATGACTAAATATTTCGGCATAAGCGAAAAGGCTGTCGGAAACGATATGGGTATACTTCCCGCCGAAAGCGTTACCGGTATTAAAATCGTGTCGATAAATATGTTTTTGAAAGACGATAATTCGCCCGTTGTATGGAGAGCGTCGCTCGCTACCGGCGCGGTTACGCAATTTTGGACGGACGTATACTGGGGCGACGTCGACGTTATGTTTATTGATATGCCTCCGGGTACGGGCGATATTCCGCTGACCGTTTGTCAAAGTTTGCCCGTCGACGGGATAATAATAGTTACCTCTCCGCAGGACCTTGTTTCAACGATTGTAAATAAAGGCGTCAAAATGGCGGAAATGCTGAATATTCCCGTAGTAGCGTTAGTAGAAAATATGTCTTACTACGAATGCGATAAATGCGGAGAAAAACTCTACATTTTCGGCGAAAGCAAGTTGCAAAAAACAGCGTCGCAAATGGGAGTGGAAGATGTCGCCGCGATTCCTATATCGCCTATTCTTTCCCGCGCTTGCGACAGCGGGGCGATAGAATATTTCGACGGAAACTGGTTGGAAGAGATCGCCGGGAAACTTTAATTGCCTGTTCGGACGCGGATAATTATCCCGTCCGAATAACTTTGTTTTGAATTTTGGCAAAATTTTACCGTTTTATATATAATAAAATACATAGACAAAAATTTTATTTAATGTTAGAATAATATTATCAATCTGACGGAGAAGTTGAGTTATGCGAATGAGAAGAAAACGTAATCTTGACGAGCGACTGTCTGCGGTAAGCGATTATATAATCGAACGTACGATACTCGATCTCAATATGAAGACTTCCGTCGAGAAAAAAGATTATATTGATTATATGCAGGTTTTCGGCAACGGAAACCGAGTGGAATTAGAGATAGGTTGCGGAAAAGGACTGTTTATTACGGAACTTGCAAAACGCAATCCCAACGTCAATTACATAGCGATAGAGATGCTTTCCAACGTAATAGTCGAGGCGTGCGAAAAGGCTCAAAAAGCAAATTTGAGTAACGTACGCTTTATGATTATACGCGCGGAATGTCTGCAAAGTTATATTCCCGAACATACGGTATCGCGTATATATTTGAACTTTTCTACTCCGCTTCCTCAAAAAGGTTACGAAAAGCAAAGACTTACTCACAGAAAGTTTTTGGAAATATATTCGAAACTGCTTGTCGACGGTGGAGAAATAAATCAAAAGACTGACAGTAAATCTTTGTTTGAATTTTCTATAGCGGAATATTCTCAAAGCGGTTTTTTACTTAAAGATATAAGTTTGGATTTATTGAATTCGGATTGCAAGAACAACATTATGACCGAACATGAACGCAAGTTTGTTCAGATGGATATGCCTATTTATAGAATAGTGGCGTATTTGCCTGATAAAAGAGAGGATAGATGAATCGCAGTAAAAGACTTTTAACAGTTTCCATATTTTTGATTTTAGCGGCGACGTTCGCTAGTATGGGCGCATGTCTTGGCTTTTCTACGCCTTTGGATAAAATAAATCTTGCCTTTGACAGCGAGATAATTTTAGAATCTTCTTTTTACACTTATACAGGAGAAGAGATAACTCCTTCCGTTACGCTAAAACATAGAAACGAAGTCGTTGACGAAGATAACTATACGTTGGTTTATTCCGACAACGTTCAACCGGGAGAAGCGAGTATAGTCGCGACCGGCAAGGGAAAATATTACGGCGAAGTATGCGCGGTCTTCAATATTGGTTATCGCTATATGTTCGATACCGACGGAGCGGATAAAGTAACGGGCGAAATTGAGCAGTCGATATTGTCAAAAGACGAGTTGATTCCTCCGACTGTCGAGAAGAAAGGTTATGATTTTTCGCATTGGAGCATTGATTCTCAAATAATCGATTTTACCGATAAAGAAAATCTTCCAAATAGCGGAGTATTCAAAGCGAATTATATTTTGAATACTTTCAAAATAGTCTATCATTTGGGCGACGGCGTAAACAGCGCGGACAATAAATCGGAGTATACGGTAGAAGACGCTTTTGCGTTAAAAGATCCGTCTATAAGAGGAGTTCAGTTCGCGGGATGGTACTTAGATTCAGAACACACCGAAAGAATAACTTCTTTGAAAGGTTACGCGCAAGACCTCGATCTTTACGCGAAGTATGTAGGCTACGACGAAAAGAAACTGACTTATATTACACCGAGCGACGCGAACGACGTGGCGTTTGAGATGTTTTTGCCGGAAACGGCGCTTTCTGTTCCGACGGAACAAATAAAGGAAGAAAACGGAAAAACATATAAATTGGTTTGGTATGCGGATTCCAAATACGCGGTTAGATATTTTTTTAGAGAAATGCCGAACATCAATTTGACAGTTTACGCGCAGTGGGAAGAAGTTTTGCGCGCGGGATTTTTGGATAAAGTCGATAAATTTTCTTCTAATGATTTTTCAATAGATTCGTTTGAAGAACTAGTCGATTACGTAGATTACGTATGCTTTAATAGTATCGTCAGTGAAATTAACGGCGGCGAGCCTGTAGACGCGGATTATATCGATATTACTTACGTAACGGCGAGCAATGATATTAAAAACGAAATAGGCAAAGCGCTCACAGCCGCTACCTATCCGCGTATGGCGTCCGCCGGTTACGCTTATACGGACGGAAAATTTAAGATTGCATTGTCAAACGACGTAACAGGTAAAGAAGCGTCTATGTCGTCTACGGACGAAAAAGACTTTGTAAAACAAATCGGCAATATTTTTGCGTTGACATCCCTCGGAAGAGATGATAATTACAATAAATTCCCTATTGATTTCGTAGAGAAGACTTTTGAAGTCGAGTCGTCCAATCAACTTTTTTACGTTCTGTCGCACGGATACCGTCCGTTGCCGAAAAAAGGTTCTAGAGCGGAAAGCGTTTATAACTTTTTCAGAAGCGTATTAAAAGACATCTGCGACGAATCGATGAGTGATTTTGATAAAGCAAAGGCAATTTACGAATGGATAATCCTACACGTTCAGTATGACAACGCCGTCGCTTATCCCGATTTAAGCACGCAGATCGGACAGTTGGCTGCGGATAAAGACAAGACGTACCTTTTCGACGCGTTTTATCTTGAAGGAGTAATAAGAGGCTCGGCTGTTTGCGACGGTATTTCAAAAGCGTATTCGGTAATGTGCGCAATAGAGGGAATCGACTGTGTTAGAGTAACCGGCGACGACGGCTTAGGAGGCGGACACGCTTGGAATAAAGTCAAGATAAGCGGAAAGTGGTATCTAAGCGACGCTACTTGGGGCAACGCCCCTTCTTCCGATAAGGACGGCGTTAAAAAGGAGTATCTGTCGTATCAGTATTTTCTTTTTACAGACAGACAAAGGAGCGAGTCGGACGGATATATAAATCAAAACTATCTATATTACTTAGCGGATACGGAATATCCAGACGGCGAGTATTATTCTTCGTGTAAGGTAGAAATAGAAAATTATATCGCAGATTTTTATATAGACAGCGACGTCGAATTGAGTTATATTTTGGATTATATTGACGTAAATTTCAAAGACAAAATACTTGACGGGATGTCGTTTGAAATAATGCTAAGCCAAAATATCGTAATAAACGGCGTAACGTTCGATAAAACGGACTTGGGCGCACTAGATAAATTATATCCGAGTGCGATGACCTTGTTAAAAAGGAGAAGAGGTCCTTTGAACGCTCCCGTTATAATCGTAAGCAGTTGTTTGCCTGACGATGAAGAGGATGGAAGTTTTAACAGAGCGGTATATATATTTAAGTCGGGGGAAAGAGCGGTTTAATATGTGGGACGTATTGCTTGACGCATTTTTAGATACATTAAAACTCTCTTGGGTTTTGTTGATATTTTATATTTTAATAGAATTTGTCGAACAGAAAATCGCAGTTAAAATGCGAGATAAATTAAAGTCGAGATATTCGGTTGCCGTCGGCGCGGGATTCGGTATAGTACCGCAGTGCGGCTTTTCCGTGCTTGCATCCGACCTATATTCAAAAAGTCAAATCACTCTCGGAGCGTTGCTGGCGGTGTTTATCGCCACGTCGGACGAAGCGTTGCCAATACTGTTTTCTTCGATAAATCAGGACGGCGTTTGGCTCAAACTTCTCACTTTGATACTTTCAAAATTTGTATTGGCGCTTATCGCGGGTTACGCGACGGACTTTATCATAAAGTTGGCGAAAAGAAAAAAGAAGGAAGCGCAAGATAATACGGATAAGGAGCGGATTGACGAAAATCATGTTCAATTCCAAACTACAGCGTCTGGACAAGCCCGAGTAGGGGATGAAATGTCGCGCGATAAAATAGATAATAACGAGAGCCAAACTTTGACGGCGCGCGTTTCGCAAAACTCGCATTGCGAGGAAGAAGAACACGAACACGGGGAGCATTCTCACGTTGAAGACGAAGAGGAAGCCATAGATATACATAAGGGATGTTGCGGACATCATATAGACGACGCAAAGGAAAGCAACGTAAAAAAATATTTGTTGCATCCGCTTTTGCATACTTTGAAAATACTCGCGTATATTTTGGTTGTAAACGTTGTGATGGGAATACTGGTATATTATATCGGAGAGGAGCGAATCGCCGCATTTATGGCGAAAAGCGGAGGATTGCAACCGCTGTTGGTTACTTTGGTGGGATTGATTCCGAACTGCGCTTCAAGCGTTATAATTACCCAACTGTTTCTTGCCGATACGATTTCTTTCGGGTCCTGTCTCGGCGGACTTATCGTCAACGCAGGTTTGGGCATAGCATATCTTTTCAAAGCCAACAAAAACGTAAAGCAGAATTTGGCGATAACAGCAGGACTATTTGTGTTTGCACTCAGCGTCGCTATCGTATTCCATTACGCTTTGGCAGGTTTGATATAAAAATAAAAAACGCTGGAAAATTTTCGGGAGTTGTGATAGAATATAAATATGGATAAGAAGAAAAGAGAAGTAATGCTTTATCAATGGCTGTTTTTTATTCCTTTCAGCGCGATTGCCGCGATTGGCGTAATCGCGGTGGCTATTGTCGCTTTGTTGATTTTTATTTGTTCGGCAAAATACGTAGCGGTAAGTTTTACTTTGGAAAGCGCGAAAATATTTCCCGCTATAATTTTGACTTTGATATGTCTGGGAGTCGTTGCGACGCTTGTATATTCGGAAGTGTTGATTATAAAGAAATATATTAAATCGGCGAAAGAATTCGTTGAAGAGAAGAAAAGTATATTGCAAGATAAAGAGAAATAAATTAAATAGGGACGCAAGCGCGTCCCTTAAATATTTTTAGATTTTTTGCAACGTCGCTACGCTGCTTACGCTTATGCCTTCTTCGCGTCCGACCATTCCGAGTTTTTCGGTAGTGGTAGCGGTAAGACTGACTCGATTTTCATCTACGCTAAGTATGTTTGCGAGATTCTTCTCTATAGAAACGATATGCGGAGCAAGTTTAGGTTTTTGCGCCATGATTACGGCGCTGACCGATTTTATAGAAAATCCTTTTGAACGCGCCAGTTCCAAAACTTCTTCGAGCAGTTTCACGCTGCTTATATTTTTGTACTTCTCGTCAGTGTCGGGGAATAGAGTACCTATATCGCGTTCGTGCATAGCGGACAGTATTGCGTCCATTATTGCATGTATAAGCACGTCGCCGTCGCTGTGCGCAATAAGTCCTTTGTCGTGCGGAATTTTTATTCCGCCGAGTATAAGATCTCTGTTTTCGCCCAGTCTATGCGTATCCCAGCCATTGCCTATATAAATATCCGCGCCTATCGCTCTTTCGCAATCTTCGCGCGTGGTTATTTTAATATTGCTTTCGCTTCCTTTTGTCAAATGGATTTTCTTTTGCAGATAATATTCGTATAGAGTTGCGTCGTCTGTGAACTCTGCGTTTTCCTCGGCGAGCGAATACGCCCGTTTGATTTCTTCTGTGATAAAAATTTGAGGAGTTTGAATGCGCGCTATGCTGTTTCTGTCCACGGTAAAGGAAACGTCGCCGTCTATGGAGCGAAGAGAGTCTGTCGAGGGGACATATAAAACGCTGTTTCCGTATTTGAGCGCGTCGCTTAATCCGTCTGAAAGACACTTGGCGGGTAAAAAAGGTCTTGCGCCGTCGTGAATAACGACATAGTCGCAATCTGCGAATTTTAGCGCGTTTTTTATCGATTGCGCGCGAGTGTTACCGCCGGGGCATAGTACGGCGTTCGGCGGTAATGGCAGCGTTTTAATCCAATCTAAATCATTATGATTGTATGAAATTATGATTTTGTCGGCGTCTTCGCGATTAAAACACGATACAGTTTTCTCCAAAACGCTTATTCCGCCGAGGTTAAAGGCCAGTTTGTTGTAACCGAGATTGCAACGGCTTCCGCTTCCTCCGCAAGCAAGTATAACGTCAAACTTCATCGTCAAGCACCTCGTACATATCCGCGCAATCCTGCTTTTTTACGCTTTCGTTTACCTGTAAAATTTTGAAAGAAAACTTTTTGTCTCCGAAAAAAAGCGTTACTTTGTCGCCCTCTTTTACCTGTGCGCCGGCTTTGGCTTGCCTTCCGTTTATTTGCGCTCTACCGCTGTCGCACGCTTCGTTTGCGACCGTTCTGCGCTTTATTATTCTCGAAACTTTAAGAAATTTATCCAGTCTCATCTCAACCTCTATATTATACTGTATTATATATTTATAATTATTATATATTAAATATTATATCAAATATATTTATATAACACAATATCAACAGAGTAAAAAATATCATTTGCGGAGAAGAAAAATAATTAAAAAAGTTGCATATATATTATAAAAAGTTCCATATAAATTATAAAAAATTCTTTTTATGCGTTTTGCTCTCTATATAGAAAAATTAAATATAATAAATTAAAATATTTTTTTATATTTTTAGTTGACATCGGTTGAGCATTTTGTTACAATCTATAATTGTATGATTATGTAGAATGCCGAATTAGCCTTTTTGGACTGTAAAATTTACAGAAAATCGAGCATTTTGCATTAAATCTTTATCATGAAAATTTTTAAGGAGGGTAAGATATGCCTCAAAGAACTCATACAGTCAAATACGGCAATACGGAACGCGAATGTTTCTCCAAAATTCACGAACCGCTCGAAATACCGTATTTGATCGAACTACAGAAAGAATCTTACAAGCAGTTTATCACTACCGGTATTCAAGAAGTTTTGGACGACTTTTCGCCGGTATGCGACAGAGGCGGAAGATTCGAATTGCATTATCTCGGTTTTAGACTTGACGATGAAATCAAGTATTCTATCAAGGAATGCAAAGACCGCGATACCACTTATGCCAGAGCGCTCCGCGTAAAGGTTAGATTGGTGCGCAAGACGACGGGAGAAATAACCGAAGAAGAAGTATTTATGGGCGATATGCCGATAATCACGGACAACGGTTCTTTCATAATCAACGGCGCGGAAAGAGTTATCGTCAGCCAGTTGGTAAGAAGCCCGGGCGTTTACAGCGTAAGCGCGGTGGACAAGTCGGGAGTAGAAAGATACGAAACTACGATTATGCCCAACAGAGGGGCTTGGCTTGAATTCAAGCAGGATACGAACGGTATTCTTTGGGTTAACGTCGATCGCAACCGTAAAGTTGCGGCTACCGTATTGTTGCGTTCTCTCGGTTTGAGTAGTGATGAGCAGATTTACGAAATTTTCGGAAACGAGGAAATTCTTGCCAATACAATAGCCAAAGACAGCACTAAGAATACGGAGGAGGCGAGAGTGGAACTTTACAAGCGTCTCCGTCCGGGCGAAATTCCTTCGCAGGAAGGTATCGCTCAACTCATCGACTCCACTTTCTATGACGACAGAAAGTACAATATGATGAGAGTCGGAAGATACAAGGTCAATAAAAAACTCTGTCTTGCTACCAGAATGGAAGGACAGACTCTCGCAAGAGACGTTATCAACGAACAGACTGGAGAAGTTATGGCTTCGGCGGGCGAAATCGTCGACCTCGAAACCGCAACCGCTATCCAAAACGCAGGTATAAACGTCGTTTACCTTCTCAGAAAGGACGGCAAAGAGTTCAAACTTATCGGAAACAATACGGTAGACCTCGCTTGTTACGTGGATTGCGATCCCAAAGATTTGGGTATTAAGGAAAAGGTTTACTATCCCGCGCTTAAAAAGTTGATGGAAGAAAATCCTGATATGGAAAGTCTTAAAAAGGCTATTTCCGCTCCCGAAAACAGAGACAGGCTTGTGGTTAAATGCGTTACCAACGACGATATTTTCGCGGCGGTATGTTACAACCTCGGTTTGTCGGTAGGTTTCGGTGAGAAAGACAATATCGACCACCTTGCCAACAGAAGAATACGTTCGGTAGGCGAATTGCTGCAAAATCAATTCAGAATAGGTCTTACAAGACTCGACAGGGGCATCAAGGAGAAGATGCTCGTAACTCAGGACGAAGGCGAATTCAAGGCTCAGACCTTTATAAATATCAAACCGGTAACTGCGGTAATCAAAGAATTTTTCTGTTCTTCGCAGTTGTCGCAGTTCATGGATCACCACAATCCTATCGCGGAACTTACTCATAAACGTAAACTTTCCGCGCTCGGACCTGGAGGTCTTAACAGAGAAAGAGCGTCTTTCGAAGTCCGCGATATACACCATACCCATTACGGTCGTATGTGTCCTATCGAGACTCCGGAAGGTCAGAACATCGGTCTTATCTCCTCTCTTGCGACTTACGCGAGAGTAAACGAGTACGGATTTATCGAGGCTCCGTACCGCAAGGTAGACAAGAGCAGAGGCGTAGTCAGCGACGAAGTCGTATATTTGCAGGCTGACGAAGAAGACAAATATATTGTCGCTCAGGCAAACGCGCAACTCAACGAAGACGGTTCGTTTGCAACAGCCCGCGTAACTTGCCGTTACAGAGCGGACATCCGCGAATTCGACGCGGACAAGGTCGATTACATGGACGTTTCGCCGAAACAACTTGTATCGGTAGCGGCGGCGCTTATTCCTTTCCTTGAAAACGACGATACTGCCCGCGCATTGATGGGTTCAAACATGCAACGTCAGGCTGTTCCGCTTTTAAGACCCGAAGCGCCGTTGATCGGCACGGGTATAGAGCATAAAATCGCTTACGATTCCGGCGTTATGGTAATCGCAAGAAACGACGGTTACGTAGAAAGCATCTCTTCGAGCGAAATCAAAGTAAGATGCGACGATACGAGTCTCGATACTTATACTTTGCAGAAATTCGAAAGATCCAACGCGGGTACCTGTATAATTCAAAAGCCTATCGTAAGCAAAGGCGACAGAGTTATGAAGGGTATGGTTCTTGCCGACGGTCCGTCGACTTTCAACGGAGAACTTTCGCTTGGTAGAAACATCCTTATAGGCTACATGTCTTGGGAAGGTTACAACTACGAAGACGCTATACTTATCAACGAAGATTTGGTAAAAGACGACGTATTTACATCTATACATATAGAAGAATACGAAATAGAAAGCAGAGATACTAAATTGGGCGAAGAGCAGATTACGAGAGATATTCCAAACCTCGGCGACGACGCGCTCAAATATCTCGACGAAGACGGCATTGTCATCCCCGGCGCGGAAGTGCATAGCGGAGATATACTTGTCGGAAGAGTTACGCCTAAGGGCGAAACGGAACTCACTCCGGAAGAGAGATTGCTTAGAGCGATTTTCGGCGAAAAGTCCAGAGAGGTCAGAGATACTTCTTTGAGATTGCCGCACGGTCAGTCGGGTATCGTAGTCGACGTAAAAGTATTTACGAAAGACAACAGTAAGGAACTTTCTCCCGGCGTAAGCAAACTCGTAAGAGTGTATATAGCGCAGAAGCGTAAAATCGGCGTGGGCGACAAGATGTCCGGTAGACACGGAAACAAGGGCGTCGTATCAAGAGTTTTGCCTCGCGAGGATATGCCTTTTATGCCGGACGGAACTCCGTTGCAGATAGTCCTTAACCCGTTGGGCGTGCCTTCGCGTATGAACATCGGACAGGTACTCGAAGTCCACTTGGGCTTGGTCGCAAAAGCGTGCGGATGGCATATTTCCACTCCGGTATTCGACGGAGCGACGGAAGCGGATATCAAACAACTTCTTAAAGAAAACGGTTTGCCCGAAAACGGAAAGATAGAACTTTACGACGGTAGAACGGGCGAGAAGTTTGAAAACCCCGTTACGGTCGGTTATATGTATATGCTTAAACTTTGCCACCTGGTAGACGAAAAGATTCACGCAAGATCTACCGGACCGTACAGTCTTGTTACTCAGCAGCCTCTCGGAGGTAAAGCGCAGTTCGGCGGACAGAGATTCGGAGAAATGGAAGTTTGGGCGCTTGAAGCGTACGGCGCGGCAAACATCCTTCAAGAAATTCTTACCGTTAAGTCGGACGACGTTGTGGGCAGAGTAAAGACTTACGAATCAATAGTTAAGGGCGCTCCGATTACGGAACCCGGCACGCCTGAATCTTTCAAGGTATTGATAAAAGAATTCCAGGCTCTCGGTCTTGACGTAAACGTACTCAATGAGAATAAGGAAGAAATCGGTTTGAGAGAACTGGTTGACGACGATACGGAATATTACGAAGAGAAGGAAGCCGCTCCCGATAAAGAAGTCGATATATTCGATTTGGGAAGCGACGACGATATATTCAGTTTCGGCGAATCCAATCCTTTCGGTGAGGATGCAGACGACAAAGACGACGAAAGTATCTTCGACAACATGTTCGAAGACGACGAAAATTAAGGAGGTGCGGTATGTCAGAAGTAAATAATTTTGATTCTATAAAAATAGGCGTTGCCTCTCCTGAAAAAATCAGATCTTGGTCGCACGGCGAAGTTCTGAAACCCGAAACAATCAATTACAGAACTCAAAAACCCGAAAAAGACGGTTTGTTCTGCGAAAAGATATTCGGACCTACCAAGGATTGGGAGTGTCATTGCGGTAAATATAAACGTATCAGATATAAAGGCGTAATCTGCGACAAGTGCGGCGTAGAAGTTACCAAAGCCAAAGTAAGAAGAGAGAGAATGGGTCATATTGAACTTGCCGCTCCCGTATCTCACATTTGGTATTATAAGGGCGTTCCATCGAGAATAAGCGTAGTGCTTGACCTTTCTCCGAAAGACGTCGACCTCGTACTTTATTTCAATAAATATATCGTTTTGGATAAAGGTAATACGGATTTGAACGTAAAAGAGGTCATCGAAGATAAAGAACTTGCCGACGTTCAGGCAAGATTCAAAGACAACCTCGGTTCGTTCAGAGTAGGCATGGGCGCGGAAGCAATCAAAGAATTGCTCGCGAACATAGACCTTGAAAAAGAATCGGCAAAACTCAAAGCAATCGTAGCGGAAAACAGCGACAAAGCGAACAGCCAGAGAAGACTTAAAGCGGTTAAGCGTCTTGACATAATCGAGGCGTTCAGAGTAAGCGGAAACAGACCCGAATGGATGATATTGGACGTTCTTCCCGTTCTTCCTCCCGAACTCAGACCTATGGTTCCGCTCGACGGCGGAAGATACGCTGCGTCCGATCTCAACGATTTGTATCGCAGGGTTATTAACAGAAACAACAGACTTAAAAAACTTATGGAATTCGGCGCTCCCGATATTATCGTAAGAAACGAAAAGAGAATGTTGCAAGAAGCGGTTGACGCCCTCATCGACAACGGTCGCAGAGGAAAGGCGGTAACAGGTCCGGGCAACAGAGAACTCAAATCGTTGACCGCTCTTCTCAAAGGTAAGCAAGGACGTTTCCGTCAAAACCTTTTGGGTAAGCGCGTAGACTATTCGGGACGTTCGGTAATCGTAGTAGGACCGGAACTCAAGATGTATCAATGCGGTATTCCTAAGGAAATGGCTATCGAACTGTTCAAGCCGTTCGTTATGAAAAAACTCGTTGAAAGAGGAACTTGTCTTAACATAAAGAGCGCTAAGAGAGTTATCGAAAGAGCGCAGGATGACGTAGTATGGGATATACTCGAAGAGGTAATCAAAGACCATCCGGTACTTCTCAACCGCGCGCCGTCTTTGCACAGACTTTCTATTCAGGCTTTTGAGCCGGTGCTTGTAGAAGGCAGAGCAATCAAGTTGCATCCGCTCGTATGTAGCGCGTTTAACGCGGACTTCGACGGCGACCAGATGGCGGTTCACGTTCCTTTGTCGATAGAAGCGAGAACGGAAGCAAGATTCCTTATGCTCTCCACAAACAATATTCTCAAACTCAGCGACGGCAAGCCTGTCGTATCGCCGACGCAGGATATGGTTATCGGTTCGTATTACATGACGATGGAAAAGGACGGAGGTTTGGGCGAAGGCAGATACTTCCGCAATCCCGAAGAAGCGATGATGGCTTATCAGGACGGACAAATCAGTCTTCAATCCAAAATATTCGTAAGAGTGGAAAAAGTAGTCGACGGAGTAAAATATTCCAAGAGATTGCATACCACTATCGGTAGAATAATATTCAACGGCGCGATTCCGCAGGATTTACATTTCGTACCGAGAGATACTCCAGAGCAACAACTTGACCTCGAAGTAGATTTCAGAGTAGGTAAGAAGGAACTTTCCAGAATAGTAGACGCTTGTTTCAAATATAAGGGCGCTACGGAAACTTCCATTATTCTTGACAGGATTAAGGCTCAAGGCTATAAGTACTCCACAGTGGGCGCAATAACTGCGAGCGTATTCGATATGCACGTTCCGCCAAAGAAGAAAGAAATCATCAGCGGCGCGGAAGAAAACGTCGTAACTATCGAAAAGCAGTTCAAGAAAGGACGTCTTACCGAAGAAGACAGATATAAGCAAACAATCGCGGTATGGCAAAAAGCGCTTGCCGACATCAACGTAGAACTCAAAAAAGGACTTGACGAGTTCAACCCGATTTGGATGATGGCAAACTCCGGCGCCCGCGGCAGCATGACTCAGATTTCTCAGTTGTGCGGTATGAAAGGACTTGTCGCAGACCCGTCCGGACGTACTATCGAATTGCCGATTAAGGCGTCGCTCCGCGAAGGACTTTCCGTACTTGAATACTTTATTTCCTCGCACGGCGGACGTAAAGGTATGGCGGATACCGCGTTGAAGACAGCGGACTCCGGTTATTTGACCCGTCGTCTTGTAGACGTATCTCAGGACGTTATTGTAAATGAATTGGATTGCGGCGACAACAGAGGTATTACGGTAGAACTCGAAGGCGAGAACACGAAAGAATTTATCGAGCGTATTGACGGTAGATTCGTTATGGAAGACGTTGTTGACGAAAACGGCAATTCAATTATAGAAAAAGATACTATGGCTACGCCTGAACAGGCTAAGGCTATCGCGGAAGCGGGAGTTAAGAAAGTTAAAATCAGAAGCATACTCATGTGTAAATCCGCTCACGGCGTTTGCGCAAAGTGTTACGGTAAGAACATGGCTTCCGGAAATTCCGTAAAACTCGGCGAAGCGGTCGGTATCATAGCGGCGCAGTCTATCGGCGAACCCGGTACGCAGTTGACGATGAGAACCTTCCACACGGGCGGCGTAGCATTGTCCGGCGATATTACCAACGGCTTGCCCAGAGTCGAGGAACTGTTTGAAGCAAGAAGACCGAAAGGTCAGGCCTTGGTTGCAGACATTGCGGGCGAAGTTGATATAGATACATCAAAGAGAGTTTTGACTATCACGTCTCCTAAGGGCGACAAGGTAGATTATAAACTCGTCTTCGGTCAGAAACTCAAAGTTGAAGACGGACAGACGGTTGCAGCCGGCGACGTATTGACGCAAGGCAGCATCTATCCGCAAGACATTTTGAGGACGAAGGGCGTAAGAGGCGTTCAGGATTACATCATTAAGGAAGTTAAAGTTCCTTACGCGAGCGCCGGCGTTGACATCAACGAAAAACATATCGAGATAGTCGTAAGACAGATGCTCAGAAAAGTCAAGATAGAAAATCAAGGCGACACGTCTATGATGCCGGGCGAATACGTAGATATATTTGCGTACGAGGCTGAAAACGAAAAAGTTATCGAAAACGGAGGCCGTCCGGCTACCGCGAAGAGAACTTTGCTCGGTATCACGAAAGCCGCTTTGGCTACGGAATCCTTCCTTTCCGCCGCTTCCTTCCAAGAAACAGCGAAAGTACTTACCGAAGCCGCTATTAAGAATAAGGTCGACCATCTTATCGGACTTAAAGAAAACGTTATTCTCGGTAAACTTATCCCTGCTGGTACCGGTATGAAGCGTTACCGCAATATCGTATCTTTGCCGGCTAACAGCGCAGAAAACAGAATAGTTGAGGAAAGCATTTCTGATAAGTTTGCTCTCGAAGACGATATTGAAGACTAATATTCAGATTTTTCGGACGGGCTAGCCGTCCGAAAAATAATCCGATTGTCTAATCGGCTGTTTAAGTTCAATCCGAGTTGATTATTTGCCTAAACATAATTTTGAGAATATGTTCGGCTAGATATATTCGGTTGAATTAGAAAAACTTAATATTTATATTCTATGAAGAGTGTGGGAGTGCCGGACACTGCGAACACACAGCAACCTCTCGAAAGGTGCTAAATTCCGCAAGTTTACTTGACAGATAGAAGAAACGCGATGTCAAAACATCGAATACAAGTCGCTGTCGGGTACGGCGACTTTTTAACGTCGTTTAATACTAAGGAGTAATATGGTAAAAAGATTATTTACAAGCGAAAGCGTAACCGAAGGTCATCCCGATAAGGTTTGCGACAAAATATCAGACAGCGTGCTTGACGCGCTGCTCGAACAAGATCCGACCAGCAGAGTCGCTTGCGAAACCTGTACGAACACGGGATTTATCTTGGTTATGGGAGAAATCACTTCCAACGCTAATATAGATTACGAAAGCGTCGTCAGAAAAGCGGCGTTGGAAATAGGTTATGACAGTGAAGAAAAAGGTCTTGACGCGAATAATTGCGAAGTAATTATAAGATTGGACAAGCAGTCCGCGGATATTGCTATGGGTGTGGACAGTTCGCTTGAAAACAAAGAAAGCGGAAAAGATAAATACGATCTTATAGGAGCGGGAGACCAGGGCATGATGTTCGGATACGCCTGCGACGAAACGCCCGCGCTCATGCCAATGCCTATCTATCTTGCGCACAAACTTACGGAGAAACTTACCGAAGTTCGCAAATCGGGCAAATTGAAATATCTGCGCCCCGACGGCAAAGCGCAAGTGTCCGTCGAATACGAAGACGATAAAGTAAGCAGAATTGAAGCGATAGTACTTTCCGCTCAGCATGACGACGATATAGATACTCAAACGTTGAGAAAAGATCTCAAACAATACGTTATTGACGCAGTTATTCCCAACGGTCTTATAGATAAAGAAACAAAGATATATATCAACCCTACAGGAAGATTCGTTATAGGCGGACCGCACGGCGACAGCGGTCTTACCGGAAGAAAAATAATTGTCGATACTTACGGCGGCTACTGTCCTCACGGAGGAGGCGCTTTCTCGGGTAAAGACAGTACGAAAGTCGATAGATCGGCTTGTTATATGGCAAGATACGTATGTAAGAACTTAGTGGCGAGCGGTATCGCAAAAAGATGTCAGTTGGACGTCGCGTACGCGATAGGCGTCGCAAAACCCGTGTCCGTAAACGTAAATACCTTCGGAACAAGCAAACTGAACAATGTTCAAATTGCGCAAATCGTCAAAAAAGTGTTTGATTTGCGTCCTTTGGCTATAATAGAACAACTTGAATTAAGAAAACCGCAATTTGCAAAGACGAGCAATTACGGACATTTCGGAAGAGAAGACCAAGGCTTCAAGTGGGAAGAATGCGACAAAGCCGAAGAGATAGCGCGTTTGGCGTCGATAATGGCTTGACGTCCGTTTAGGTTGACATAAAGCATAATAATAACTTAGAATATAGGGGGAGAAATCCCCCTGTTTTTATGGAGAAGAGAATGGAAATAGTCAAAGGTTATGTAGAAGAAATAGTTTTTCGAAACGTCGACAACGGATATTGCGTAATATACGTCAACGCCGACGATAATCTTTTGACTGCCGTAGGAAATTTTCCGCCTATCGAAGAGGGAGAGTATCTCGAAATGAAAGGCGAATACGTTCAAAATAAAAAATTCGGAGAACAGTTCAACGTAAGCGAATGCAAGATAGTCAGTCCCGATTCTCTCGAATCTGTATGCAAATATCTTGCAAGCGGACTTTTTTACGGGGTCGGAGAAGTTACGGCTAGAAATATAGTCGACGCTTTCGGAGTTCAAGCGTTGGACGTAATTGAGAAGTATCCAAACAAAGTCGCTCAAATCAAAGGACTTTCTCTCAAAAAGGCTATGGCTATTCACGAGGCTTACGTTGTTCATAAAGAGCAACAAGCGACCATAGTTTATTTGCAGAATTTTGAAATCAGCCTTAATTTGGCGCTTAAAATTTATAAAAAGTACGGCGACGGAACAAAACGTATTATAGAAAAAAATCCATATCAAATGGTAGAGGACGTGGAGGGAGTAGGATTCATAACCGCGGACAAGATTGCTCTTAATATGGGTTTTGATCAGTTCAGCAGATTCCGAGTCAGCGCCGCCATAGGACACGTTTTGCGCGAAGGCGCGAATAAAAACGGTCATACCTATTTGCTTAGGGAAGAAATTGTACGCGAAGTATGCCGACTGTTGAAAATGGACAGCAAAGAATACAGTTTCATGGTGGAGAGCATAATTCTCGACAACGTCGTAATGGGTAAGATAATTATAGTAAACAATGACGGCGAAGAGAAAGTCATGCTTACGAAGATGTACGAAAACGAAAACGGCATAGCGAAAAGTATCGCGGATATGATGCTTGGAGCGGAGCCTATGGACCTCAATTTCGACGTCGATATAAGAGATTTTCAAAAATCTCACAACATTACTTTGCATGAAGGACAGATAGAAGCGGTCAAAAACTGCGTAAAGTACGGCGTCAACGTAATTACCGGCGGACCGGGTACGGGAAAGACTACTATTATAAAATGTATCATATATTTGCTTAAAAAGCAGTACGCGAAAGTATTGCTTTGCGCGCCTACCGGAAGAGCGTCTAAAAGATTAGCCGAAGCGACGGGCGAGGACGCGAAGACTATTCACAGGCTTTTGGATTTGGACTTTACCGGCGGGAAAGGTCATTTTAATTACAACGAAGATACTAGGTTGAACGCCGACGTTGTAATAGTCGACGAAGTCAGTATGTGCGACGAGTATGTTTTTTACGCTTTGGTAAGAGCGATAAAAAAAGGCGCGAGATTGATACTTGTAGGGGATAAAGACCAGTTGCCGTCTGTCGGCGCGGGAAATATTTTATCGGATATCATTTCATGCGACGTGATTCCCGTGAATTATCTTACTCAAATTTACAGACAGAGCGACGACAGTTTGATAATAGAAAACGCGCACAAAGTCAACCGCGGTCTTATGCCTACTATAGACAACCGCTCAAAAGACTTTTTCTTCGACGCGCAAGCAGACACTCAGATTATGTTGAAAAACTGTATTGACCTTACTACAAAAAGACTGCCCGCATTTGCCAAAATATCCCCGAAGGACATACAGGTGCTTTGTCCTATGAAAAAAGGTATTTTGGGAGTAGAGAATATAAATGTGGAAATGCAAAAAGCGCTTAATCCGCCGTCGCCAGAAAAGGGAGAAATTCGCTCGGGAAGCAACATTTTCAGAGTGGGCGATAAGATTATTCATACCGTCAACAATTATCAAATGGAATGGGTGTCGCCGTACGGCGTGAGCGGAAGCGGAGTGTTCAACGGCGATATAGGATATATTATAGAAGTCAACAAAAGTCAGCCAAGCATGAAAGTCGAATTTGACGACGGCAAAATAGCGACCTATAAACATGAAAATTTTGACGAACTTGCGCTTGCTTACGCAATAAGTATTCACAAGTCGCAAGGCTCGGAATTTCCCGCGGTAATTATAACCGTCAGCGGGGGCAATCCTTTCTTGATGACAAGGAACTTGCTTTATACAGCCATTACCAGGGCGAAGTCTTTTGTCGTAATAGAAGGCTCGAAAGAAAGCGTATCGAAAATGGTCAAAAACGACTATACGGCAAAACGCAATACATTACTTTGCGATTTTATTAAAGAAAACTGTAAGAAAGTAGGGATAGAGTAATTTGAATAATATTTACGGCGTCTGCAAAGATTGTAAACGCCGCTATTTTTTTAATCGGATTTAGGATTTTGTTTTATTATCAATAAGATTAAACAACGCTATTAGTTGGATTTGTAATAATCGTTTACGCAAAGTATTTCGTTTGCGTCTAATTTGAGTATCGCGCAAAGATTTGCAAGCGTATCAAGCGAAGGCATTTTTCGACCTTTGATATAACTGCATATCTGCGTAGGACTGATATTTAGAAGGCTTGCAATTTCGGTTTGTCGCAATCCGCTCAATTTGATTTCTTCCGCTAATTTCTGTTGAATTTGTTCAATTTTTATCATTTTTCATCCACCTCTTAATAATTTTAACCTATTAGGTCAAAAATGTTTAACTTTTGACCCAACGGGTCATAAAAATATGACCACATGACCTAGCGGGTCAAAACTCTAATATAAATGAGAAGGAGTTTTTTTATGGAAAAGAATAGCAACTATGGTGTAGGGTGGTAAAAGAAAAGCATTTAATTTTTTACTGGTTTCTTTTGAATTTGTTTGATTTATCAATTTTGATCAACCTATTTTCTTAATAAATTTAACCTAATAGGTCAAAATATATTTGACATTTGACCCCATAGGTCATAAAATAATATCAAATGACCCAACGGGTCAAAACTCTGATATTAAAATATAAAAGAGGAGGAGAAGATATATGGAAAATGAAGAGCAACGAAGAAGCAAGGTAGTAAAAGTAAAGCAATCGTTTGAATGGTACGTAGTGTTTGATTATCTGCAATTGCTTACAGGGTGTTTGGAAGCGATGAGCGATAAAGAATTCAATAAAAAATTCACGGATATTCTAGATTACGCGTCAAATAAAATTTCATTGCCCTTTGAAGGCAATATAAAGCAAATGTATGTCGTGGTAGAGCAGGAAGCGACAGATATTGAATATGAAAATTGGTCTGAAGATAGTAATTTCCAACCGTAGATTTATATTTTCTCAAATCCGACATAATTTACGAAAATTGTAGACGTTTGGCGCGTCTTTGCTCCCGCCAAAAAACTTGACTAATATACTTATATTATGTTAGTATACTATTGGCAGAATTTGCCAAAGGAAGGTAGCAGTTATGGGAATATTCGGAAAAATTTTTCCTAGCCACAACGACAGAGAATTAAAGAAGATATACAAGACGGTAGACAAGGTAGTCGCGTTGGAAGAGAAGTTCAAGGCTATGAGCGACGAAGAGTTGAAGGCTTGCACAAAACAGTATACGGACAGAATCGAGCAGGGAGAAAGCCTTGATTCGCTTCTTCCCGAAGCGTTCGCTACGGTAAGAGAAGCGAGCGACAGAGTTTTGGGAATGCGTCATTTCTATGTTCAACTTGTCGGCGGCGTGGTACTGTATCAGGGCAGAATCGCCGAGATGCGCACGGGTGAAGGTAAGACGTTGGTCGCTACGCTCGCAGGCTACCTCAAAGCGCTTGCAAAGAAGGGCGTACACGTAGTTACCGTAAACGAATATTTGGCAAGGCGCGACGCCGAATGGATGGGCAAAGTCTATAAATTTTTGGGACTGACGGTAGGCATAAACTGTTCGGGCATGTCCAAAGAAGATAAGACAAAGGCGTATAACTGCGATATTACTTACAGCACGAACAACGAACTCGGTTTTGACTATCTGCGCGACAACATGGTTACGGACAACTCGATGAAAGTTCAAAGAGGTTTGGAATTTGCCATAGTCGACGAAGTGGACAGTATTTTGGTCGACGAAGCGAGAACTCCGCTTATTATCAGCGGTCGCGGAAAAAAATCGAGCGATATGTATATTACCGCAAACAAATTCGTAAAGACGCTTAATGAAGAGGATTACGAAATAGGCGAAAAGGAAAAATCGGTATTTCTTAACGAAAACGGAACGGAGAAAGCGGAAAAATATTTTAACGTAGAAAATCTTTCCGATTACGAAAATCAGTCATTGAAACATTATATCGACAACGCTCTTAAAGCCAACTTTATAATGAAAGAGGAAGACAATTATATCGTCGTGGATAAAGAAGTCGTAATTATCGACGAATTTACCGGCAGACAGATGATAGGCAGAAGATTCAGCGACGGATTGCATCAGGCTATCGAAGCCAAAGAAGGCGTGCCGATAAAGTCCGAAGACAAGACTATGGCGACGATAACTTTCCAAAACTTTTTCAGACTGTATAAACGTCTTTCCGGTATGACCGGTACCGCGAAGACGGAAGAAAACGAATTCGATACCATATACGGACTTGACGTCGTTGTAATTCCTACAAACAAACCGATTGTAAGAATTGACGAGCCGGATATTTTGTTCAAAAGCAAAAGCGGCAAATATAAAGCGATTGTCGAAGATATAAAGAAATGTTACGAAAAGCGACAACCAGTCCTCGTAGGTACTTTGAGCGTAGAAAAGTCCGAAGAACTTTCTCGTATACTTAAAAAGCAGGGAATTCCCCACAACGTACTCAACGCTAAGAATCACGAAAAAGAAGCGGAGATAGTAGCGCAGGCGGGCAAGAGCGGAGCGGTAACCATCGCTACGAACATGGCAGGTAGAGGTACGGATATTCTTTTGGGAGGCAATCCCGAATTTCTCGCTAAGCAGAAACTCGCGAATATGGGTTATTCGCACGAACTTATAGAGCAAGCGACTTCGTTTGCCAACACCGAAGACGAAGGGGTACTCAAGGCGAGAGGAGATTATAAAAAGTATTACGATTTGTTTGCAAAAGACACCAATGCCGAGAAGCAGGAAGTAGTCGCGGCGGGCGGATTGAGAATCATAGGCACGGAACGCAACGAGTCGCGTCGTATAGACAATCAGTTGAGAGGACGTAGCGGAAGACAGGGCGACCCGGGTTCTTCGGTATTCTATCTTGCCATGGACGACGATATGATGAGAATATACGGCGGAGATCACATGGTAAAGATTGCCGACGCTTTGCACTTGGACGAAGATACTCCTATTATCAGCAAATTGATTACAAGACAAGTAGAATCCTCGCAGGCAAGAGTGGAAGACAGAAACTTCTCTATTCGTAAACACGTTTTGGGTTACGACGACGTAATGAACAAGCAAAGAGAAATTATTTACGAGCAGAGAAATATCGTGCTTGACGGTATGGACGTGCATGTTCAAATACTCGCTATGATGGAAGCGGTAATCAACAGAATCTGTACGGCTTACGTCGATTATAAAGAAGACCATAGAAATTGGAATTACGAGGACTTTAACAAACAACTCGAAGACAGCGTGCTTGAGAGCGGAATGGAGTTGATTACTCCCGACTATATCGCCGATCTTTCGGACAATTCGATAAGCGGACTTGTGGAGAGTATTTATCAAGTGGCGAAAGAACAGTACGAAAAGAAATGCGAGTATGTCAAAAACGAAATCGGAGTTGATTTTGCAAGATTCGAACGCGACTGCATGCTCTATAACGTAGACAGTAAATGGATGAATCATATCGACGATATGAGCGAACTCAAACAGGGTATAGGACTTGTCGCTTACGCGCAAAGAGATCCCGTAACCCAGTATAAATTTGAAGGCGCGGAAATGTTTGACAGGATGGTCGAAGCCATTCAGTACGATACTGTGCGCACGCTTGTAAAATGTAAATTCGAAAAGGCTACGCAGACGCAGTCTAAAGAACAGAGCGATACGGTAACGAACGAGGAACTCAATAAAGTAAGGACCGTTGTCAGCGAAAAGAAACCAAGACCCAATGATAAGTGTCCTTGCGGGAGTGGGAAGAAGTATAAGCAGTGTTGCGGTAAATAGACAACATCGTATAGCAGCCCTCTTTTTATTCCGTTCGTCGGGACTCGGGAGACGACGTGTACGTACATTACACTTGACGCCTCCGCTCGCCCTAGAGCCGTATAAAAATAGAACAACTATCCAATGTTGTGCGACCGCGCAATAGCGCCGTGTACAGCAAGTACACCGGGTAGATTGGATTGCTTCCGGCGTAAAATCTACGCTACACCTAGATTTACGTTTGGTCGGGGAAAGCGAAAGCGAAGTCGAAATATCTAGCGTAATAAAAAACAATATAGAAAATATAAAAGGTATAAATATGCTTACAATAGAACAAGCAAAATGGGACTATTCAAAAATAAATAAATCGCTTCTCGAAGTCAGGGAGGCGTTGGATTACGACGGTCTTTTTAAGCGCGCCGAAGAATTGAGAGTTGAGCAGGGAAAAGACGGCTTTTGGGACGACATGGAAAATGCCCAGCAGGTTAATCGCGAACTTTCGAGAATAGAAACAAAAATGAAACATTTTGACAAATTGTATTCGCAAGGCGAGGATTTGCAAGTGTTGATAGAACTGACGGAAGACGGCGGCGGCGAAGAGGAACTTGAAGAGTTGCAAAAAGAGTTGGACGCTTTTTCCGCGAACGTAGAAAGTTTGAGATTGGAAACTCTGCTTAAAGGCAAGTATGACGCAAACAACGCTATACTGACTTTGCACGCCGGCGCTGGCGGTACCGAGGCTCAGGACTGGGCGAATATGCTGTATAGAATGTATACCAGATATTCCGAGAGAGTAGGATACAAAGTCGTGGAAGTGGACAAACTCGCAGGCGACGAAGCGGGAATTAAGAGCGTAACTTTCAAGGTAATAGGAGAAAACGCTTACGGTTATCTCAAATCGGAAAAGGGCGTGCATAGACTTGTCAGAATTTCTCCGTTTGATTCAAACGCAAGACGGCATACGTCTTTCGCGTCTTTGGAAGTTATGCCGGAAATTGAAAATCAAAACGAGATAAAGATAAACAGCGAAGATTTGAAGATAGATACCTATCGAAGCGGAGGCGCGGGCGGACAGCACGTCAACAAGACGGAAAGCGCGATAAGAATTACTCATATACCGACCGGTATTGTCGTTCAGTGTCAAAACGAACGCAGTCAGATTCAAAACAGGGAACAGGCTATGGGTATGCTTGTATCCAAACTCATAGAAAGACAGGAACGCGAAATGCAGGAAAAGGAATTGGAACTCAAAGGCGATATAAAGAAAATCGAGTGGGGAAGTCAGATTCGCAGTTATGTTTTCTGTCCGTATACAATGGTAAAAGACCACCGAACGGGTTGCGAAACGGGCAATATAAGCGCGGTAATGGACGGGGATATAGAACAGTTTATTTTTGATTATCTCAAAAAAGCCAACTAATGAAGTTATGAAGTATATCGATATAGCCAATGAAAAACTCGATAAAATGCGCGACCGCGAAGATATAATTATCCTTGCGATAGAAAGTTCGTGCGACGAAACGGCGGTAGCGATAACAAAGGGCAGAACTCTACTGTCCAACGTAATTGCCTCCCAAATCGATATTCATAAAAGATTTGGCGGAGTAGTGCCTGAAATTGCGTCGAGAAATCATACCATGGCTATCGACGGCGTTACGGCGCAGGCTTTGGAAGAAGCAAAACTTACGCTAGACGACGTCGACTGTATTGCGGTAACCTACGGCGCGGGACTTCTGGGCGCTTTGATAGTGGGAGTATCTTACGCAAAAGCGTTGGCGTACGCGACAAAAAAACCATTGATTGCCGTAAATCATATAAAGGGACATATCGCGGCAAATTATATCGCGAAACCCGATTTGGAACCGCCTTATTTGTGTTTGATTGCCAGCGGCGGACATACTACTATCGCTTACGTAAAATCGCTTGTCGACGTGGAGATAAAAGGCGCGACGCAGGACGACGCTTGCGGAGAAGCGTTTGATAAAGTAGCAAGAGTTTTGGGATTGCCATATCCGGGCGGACCTCAAATAGAAAAGTTGGCGAAGGAAGGAACGGCAAATATTGCTTTACCCACTCCTTATAAAGACAAAGATACCTATGATTTTTCATACAGCGGTATAAAGACCGCGGTAATCAATTACGCTCATAAGTGCGAGCAAAAAGGCGAATCGCTTAGAAGAGCCGATCTCGCTTGTTCTTTCCAAGAAAAAGTAACCGATATAATGGTAGACAATACGATAAGGTGCGCGGTCGATATGAATGTCGACACGGTAGTTATTGCAGGCGGAGTCGGCGCAAACGGAGTATTGAGAGAAAAGATGCAAAAGCGCGCGCAAGAAAAGGGGATTACAGTCTACTATCCGCCGATGAAATTATGTACCGATAACGGCGCAATGATTGCTTCGCACGCTTATAATATGATTAAATCGGGAGCGAAATCAAGCGATATTGATTTGGACGCCAACGCCAACGTTAAGGTAGTCGATTGAGCGAGGGGGAGAGCGTAAAACTTTTCCGACTAAAATCGGAGTGAAACGAAGATTTTACGTTTGGTCGGGGAGAGCGAAGTCGAAATATCTAGTTCAATGCCGAAGGCTATCCGTATAAAAATTCTATATTCTATCCTAAAATCATTTCTCTAAACAAAACGCCCGACCGTAAAATTCAAAAGAAGAATCCGTTGAATATGGTCGGGCATAGATTTACCATTCGCCAATGGCGACATGGCAGGACGCGAAGCCCCTTCATCTCCGTTCGCTGTCCGAAATACCTTGATAAGTCGGAATCGGGAAAATACTTACTGCTTTTTGCAGTGGAGTGAAGCGCGGGACGCACGGCGTACGAGTCAGTGGCGGGTTTGTTATTGTTATTAGATCCGTCTGCTAAAAGCGTTTTGGCGTTTGAGTAGTTATTATTATTCGCCGAACGCAGCCAGGAATGCGTCTCCCCCAAACAGGAGTGGCTTTCGCCCTAAAAATTTATTTACGGTTTATCGCGTCAAGTCTTGGAATTTTCGCTGTAATTTTTCGTCGACCTTATCCAGCCGTGCAGAAGTTTTTTTATTTCTGAATTTTGCAGGGCTATGACTTTGACTTGTTTTAGTGTAATTGCGCGCATACGGTAAGCCGTTTCGCTGTAATAATCAAGCACGCTTAGTTTGACAAGCGCTTCTTTTTGTGATTTTTCTCTTTCGCCGTCTTTTTCGTAATTTGCTCGGTAAAGACATTCTATAAGTTCGACGGAATTGTTTTGAAGTCTGCTTATTATGCTCCAACGCAATTTTTTGGGCGATTTTTCCGTAATAACGAAAATGTATTCGCTCAACTTTTTAGCGTTTGTAAAAACTGCCATTTCCCTGTCTTTCGGAGGGTCGAAATCAACGATTCTGTATTTGGGTTTCAATCCGCTTTCCGGCGGGATAGGGGAGGATGGTTGCGGTGGTTTTTTGCCGCGTTCCATATCTTTTTTGTAATAATCGCAGTTGAGTTCTTGCGCTATCTCGTCATTGACAAATTTGATATTCTCGCTCATTTGAAAGTTCCTCTAAATTCAAAGTATTGTTTAGGTATTCGAGGTTTCTCTTTCTTTTGAGTTCGTCAATATCGAGTTTGATTTTAATTTCCCGAATAAATTTTACGCTCTTCGCATGAGAGAGATGACCAAGCAACGACGAGGAAGATTGTTGCAACCGTTTTTCGTCTATTAGTCCTTCGATATACGCTTTTTTGAGTAGAGAGGTTTTTTGTCTGAATCTGCGTTTTGTGGCTTTTTTGACGGTCTTTATAAGTTTACCGTTTTCGCCTATTTTATAATTATATCCCAGATACGTAATGCCGTTTTTGAAAGGAAATATTTGAGTTTTGTCGTTTAACTCAAGTCCCAAATCGGCGCATGCCAATCGGAGTATTTCCAATACTTTTTTCAGATACTCTTTGTCGGGGTGAGCCATGACAAAGTCGTCCATGTATCTGGAATAAGTCTTTATTCTAAGTTTTTCTTTTATCAGTCTGTCTATCGGGTCGAGATAATACATCCCGAATATTTGACTTGTCTGATTGCCTATCGGAACTCCGCGTTTTGTAAATTCGCCCGTTCCCAAAGAATCGACGCCGTATTTTGCCAAGAATTCTTTCTTCGTATGGTATCCGTCCACAACGTCGCTAAGCAGTTGTTTCATTTTACTATCTTCTATTTGAGAGAGTATCACGCGTTTGAGATTGTCATGGGGTATGCACGCAAAATATTTGAGTATATCGCATTTGAGAAAATAACAGTCAACGCCGTGTTTGTCTATCAGTCTTCTCAACATCTTTTCAAATCTTTCCAATGCGAAATGCAGACCTTTTCCTTTTTGACAAACGCAATTATCAAATATGACCTTTTTAGAGAAGTACGGAGTAAGAACGTTGTCGCAAATAGTGCGTTGGACAATTCTGTCGGAGTATCTCATGTTTTGTATTTCTCTAAGTTTGGGTTCTCTGACGTAAAAAGTATGATAACCTCCAAACTTAAACTTACCGCTTTGAAGTCGTCTGTACAAATCAAAGATATGCGAAAGCATATTTATTTCGAATTTGACAATAGGCTTTTTGCTTCGACGGGCGCAACGGTTTTTTATATGCGCTTCGTAAAGATTTTCAAAAGTAAAAACTTCGTCGTAAGTTATTGTTATCATCGGTATTGCGTCCTTTATCGAAAAGCGGAAATAATTATTTGAATATCGGATTAGCAATACCAAATTTTTAGTTCTGTATAAAAACACTAGCAAACTTCGACAATAATTGTCAATCAAATTACATAATTTTTTTGAAGGGGGAGAATTTAGTCGGACTTTTTTCCCCGACCAAACGCGAAATCTTCGTTTCACTTCGATTTCGGTCGGACTATTTATTTATACGGATTTTTTATATATACTAGATACTTCGATTCTTCGACTACGCTCAGAATGACGGATGAATAAGTGAAAGTTTGTTAACTCTCCCTTTTATCGCAAAAATATTTGACTTAGCAAAATTTCTCCCTCTTAAATAGAATTTTATTCTAGATATTATTAAAACAGATTAAAAAAACGGTCAAAATTAAGGATTTATAACAAAAATTTACAAAAAAATATATAAAAGGCTTGAATTTACAAAAGAAGCGATATATAATAGCCTTGTATAATGCCCTTAGAATAGGCGCGGGAATTGATGCAAAAACGCGAGTAAAAATAAGGGGTTGGGTAGTTTGGAAGTAAAAAGTTGCATCAAACAAGAATAGACTATAATTAGAATATAGAGGACAGAGGAGAAAGAATATTGTTTAGTCAGAATAGGAGAAAGTTTTCGTTTGCAATTCTGGGCATAACGGTTGCGATATGCTTATTGATGAGTTGCGTTTTTATAAATCAAATATATTTAGGCGACGACGTGGCAGAGGCTATCAAAGCGGGCGCGTCGACGGAAGCAGTAGGAGAGTTGCTGCTCAGCGACTACACAAAGCCAAGACCTGACAATAATGTTTTCGACGGAGAAAAGATGGAGAAACTTTACGCTCTGTTGACGGGAAATCCCAACGCTAAATACTCTGACGTAGTAACGGCGGCGGGAAGTAAGCGTACTTCTAAAAATCTTCGCGACCAAAACGGCGGCAAGTTGGTAACCGTTACTATCGACGGTATAGAGTGGAACGCAGTTTATTTGTCGACTAATAAAACGGGCGAACCGATATTGACGCTTTGGCAGGCAAAATCCACCGCCAACGCTAAATGGAATTATCATGCCTTAAACGAAAATGCGGATATTCCGTCGAATATGTACAGCACAAGTATGATAAGAAATATCACTCTTAATGCCGGCGGAAGATATTATACCAGCAATGCAGGTTCAGGCGAAACCACCGTTCCTCAAGACGCAGGTAATACTTACGCAAAGTATACAATGACAGGCGTAACGGGAAGCCTTACTTCATTTATTGAAAAACCTGCAAACGTAAGTTGGCAGGAAAGACAGATTTCTCACTTAGTTAACGGATATGCTTATGACTTTAACAACGACGCTTGGGGCAACGTAGGCTCGGGCGGCGGTTCTAATGCCAACTGGTATAGCGGAATGGTAAATTACTATGGCAAGACAGATTATTCGGAATGGGCAAACGACTATATATGGTTGCCGTCGATGACGGAAGCAGGTTGGTACGAAGGTACTTATACAGCGAAAGGTATCTGGGATACGTCGGCAGCAGAGAGAGGCAACAGCAGTGGCGTTAATTCCTGGCTGCGTTCGGCTTTGTTGTTAACTACTCCTACGCCTATACGCTTTTAGCAGACGGATCTGTTAACTTTTACAGACCCGCCACTGACTCGTACGCCGTGCGTCCCGCGTTTCATCTTAATCTAAAATCTGCCGAGCTCCGCTCGGCGTACATGGTTTCGGAACCTACGGACGTCAGTGTAGAGTACAAGGGCAGCGCTTGGTCAATAGAACAAGTGCCGGAAGCGCAGATCGGCTGGTACAGCGCGGATAAGATGACTTTGGCGACTGAGGGCGGTTCGAATCCGCGCGACGCGAAAACTTACAAAGTCAAGGTTACGTTAAACAAAACGCTGGTGGACAGCGGAATTATATTCAAAGGGACTCCGGATACTTCGGACCCAAATCATCTCGAAGACGACCACACCCGTTGGTTCAGTTTCACAGTTAAGCCCAAACCGGTAGGAATAACCTGGACGGAAGCCGAAGGCGTTCCGTCCACCGCCGCGGCAAACGCGGCGGACGTATGTTCGGCAGATATGCCGAATATAAAGGACATTATCGGCGTTAAGTACAAAAATCTTACGACGGGAACAGCCGAAACGGAAACAAAGCCGACGGACGCAGGCGATTATAAGGCGACGGCTTTCGCTAAAAATTCCAATTATTCCATAAAAGACGGAGAAACTTTGGTAAAGAATTTCTCTATAAACAAATTGATGGTGGGATTGCCTACGTTCAGCCGACCTTATCTTACTTACGGCGACGGGCAGAGTTGCGCGATTTCGTACAAGACGGAAGAGTTGACTGTCAAATTGGCTGATAAGCATAACGGAAGCGGAGATATTACGCTTGTAGGCGGAAAGATTTTGACGGCTACAAACGCGGGTAAATATACGCTGATACTTTCGCTCGTAGACAAAGACAATTCTTTGTGGTCGGGAACGGGGTACCCGCAAGACGGTTCGACGCAGGATATTGAATACGAATACGAGGTCAAGCCTTATCAAATCGAAGCGACGTGCGTCAACGGAGAAAATTTGGAGGTTACTTCGGGTTCTAAATTAGATAATATTACTTTTGATTTCAGCAGTGATACGTTGCCGCTGGACGATATTACCGTAAATATAACGGCGATTTACGCAGACGACCCGGATATAAAAGTATCTATATATTCAAACCTTGCGCTTTCGCAGGGAGGTCAACAGACTTTTACGATTACGCTTGATACGGATTTGTTGCCGTTGCAAGGAAAATGGCAACTTGCGATAACGCCCAACGACTCTAATTACAGCGGTATATTCGTAGATAACGGCGAAGAGATACAAGTAATTCTTACAGTAAAGCAAGCGGAAAGAGCGAAAAACTTTATTTGGCGACTTAAATCCGACGGAAAGATGGTAAATCAGTCCGTTACCGTGCCTGTAGAAGAAACGGAAAAAGAATACGGACAAACGGTAACGTACAACGGCAAAGAGTTTTTGTTTGACGTAAGTTTGCCGAGCGGATATAAAATCGACACATCTTATAACGACGCTGCGGAAGGCTTCGTAAATGGATGGTGTACGAAAAGCGCGACCGGCGCGGGCGATTATATCACTAAAATTAAAGTCAAGTTTACGGACAGCGACGGTACTGCAAGAGAAGAGATATATTCCATGTCTTGGACGATAGACAAAGCGCTGTTTGATTTGTCGGGATTGAAATGGAAAGATAACGGCAACGTGCCTTACGACAGCGAAGGCTCGGAAGCAACGCTCGACCCCAAGACTCTTCCCAAGGGACTTATTCCCAATTATGAAAACAATACCGGTATGGGCGTGGGATTCAGCGCTTCGGCTTCGGTATCGTTTACTCTCGATCCCGATTACGCGGACAACTACGTTGTGCCGGAAGAGGGCAATCCCGATTCTTACAAGGGCGAGTTTGAAGATTGGAATAAGACTTGGAATATAGTAAAGGCTACGATACAGGCTACAAGTTGGAAAAAACAAGCGTTTACGGACGGCAACGGAAAGATGTTTGACGCTCCCGTACTCAGAGATCCCAATGCAGAGGGCGGTATAGTAGAATACGAGTGTTACGAAACAAACGCGGCGGGCGAAATAATAAACGATACGCCTATAAAAATAGAAGATATAGTTTGGTCGGAAAGCGAAGCCAAATTCTATATCATCAAACCTATATTGAAGGATACTGCGAATTATCAACTGGATAATCCTGACGCGGTATCCAAGATATTCAAGGTGGGCAAGGAACTTATCAAAGTCAGCGTCAGCCTTGAGAGCAATTCCAAAGAATACAATACCAATCCAAGACACGCTACCGTAGTAGTCGCAGACGCTACGGTGCCTACAAGCGCGCTTGAATTGACTTATTACGACGGCTATACAAGGCTTGCCACCGCTCCGTCAGAGGTGGGGCAGTACAGAGTGGAGGTAAGCCTTAAAGCATCTTATATGGATCGCTACGAGTTGGAAGGCGATTACGAATTCGAGTGGGAGATTACCAAAGGTAAGATTGCCGTTGATTGGAACAACAATGCAAAGCCTCCCGTACTCAATCTCAAATTCGGTCAGATAAACGGCATAGAATACGAGATAGTGGATTCCACCGATACTCCTGTTGAGTACAACGCGCTCGAAGCGGGACAGACTTACAGAATCAGAGCGAAAATCAAAGATTCGCAGTTGGATAACTTTATATTCGCCGACGATACGACGGTTACCGAGTGGAAAGAATTCAGCGTTAACGCCAACGATAAGTTGACAAATCCCAACGACCCGACAAACCCGAATTATCCGCAGGTAGACCCTGAATTGCCTACGGACGGCGGAGATGAGAATCCGGGCGGAACTCCCGGCGGGGACAATAACAATCCCGACGGCGACGGAAGCAATCCTATAGATTTGGGCAAGTTCGGAGAAATCCTCAAACAGTGGTGGCAGGTAATTGCGAGCGCGATAAGCATAGTTTTGATAATAGCCTTCCTTGCAAAAGCCGCGGGTTACGCAAGCAGGAAAAAGGAAAACAAGAAACTTGTCGAAACCAAGTACAGCACTTTCTATGCTGTCAGCGGAGTGGGACTTTTCAATTTATCGCTTACAAACTGGACAATAATCGCTTGCGCTCTTATGGGAACGGCGGTACTCGCGCTTGTCATCATGATAATAGAAAAGAGCGGTTTCAAGAAGTCGCAGAGAAGTCTTGAAGACGCAAAAGAAGAGTTCGTCCGCAATCAGGAAGAAGTCAAGGAAAGACGTAGAGAGGAGGAAAACAGACGCCGCGACGAAGATATGAAGATGATGTTCATGCACATGATGGGCGGAGGAGCAGGCGCTTCGGGCGGAACTGTTCAAGGCGGATTCATGGGCGGTATGGCATTCGGCGCAGAGGATATGAAAGGTATGATAACCGAAGTAGTGAGTGCGCTATTGCCGGGTATGCAACAGATGTTGCCTCAACAGGCGTCGGGTAATGACGAACTCGTTCAAAAACTCGTCGAGCAGAACGCGCAAAACGAACAGGTTATAAAGAGTCTTGCTCAAGGTCAGGAAAAGTTGATGAAGAAACTTTCCGAGCAACCTGCCAGAGAATTCGCCGCGTCAAACGTGAGCGAAGAGGTGCTGGAAAAGTTGGCAAGTAAACTTCAGCCTGCCGAACGCGACGACGCGGTAATAAGAAATCTTATCGAAGGACAAAGCGCGATAATGAAAAGACTTTCCGAACAACCTGAAAGGGAAGTCGCGGCGACAACCGTAAGCGAAGAAGTCTTGGAAAAACTCGCAAGCAAACTCCAACCTGCGGCAAGCGACGAAACAATCCTAAAAGTAGTGGCGAAGACGGAAGAAAACGACGGCACGATTAAACAACTTTTGCGTAATCAGGAAATGCTTATGGAAAAGATTATCGAGTTGTCTTCAAACAAAAACGATGAAAAGCAGGTGGTCGAAAAGATAGTCGAAGTACCCGTTGAAAAAGTAGTCGAAAAAGTGGTAGAGAAACCCGTTGAGAAAATCGTGGAAAAAGAAGTCCGCGTGGAAGTACCCGTCGAAAAAGTCGTTGAAAAGGAAGTCAGAGTAGAAGTTCCTATCGAAAAGATAGTAGAAAAAGAAGTAGTCAAGGAAGTAAAGGTGGAAGTGCCGGTAGAAGTTCCCGTTGAAAAGATTGTGGAAGTACCTATCGAGGTGGAAAAAGTAGTAGAGAAAATAGTACAGATTCCCGCCGAAAAACCCGCTCCCAAAGCAAAGGCAGTCGCTCCTAGACTTACTCTTGACGAAGCGTATGAGAAACTATCCGCTAAGCAGAAGAAATTCTTCGATACGTTGAGAGAATACGCAATGACTAAGGACAAATGCAAAGAAAAGAAGTCGACCTATTATATCTTGCTCGGACAGTCGTCGGTAAATCCGTTGGTAAAACTGACGATAAAGAAAGACTGTACAGTTGCGATGTTCAAAATGGAAGACGAATATTTCAAAGACATCAGACGTAACGCAGGAAGCGAAGGAACGAAAGTTAAGGTCAAAGAAAGCGAACTCATAGTCAGCGACGCGCAAGCGTTGGCGACGGCGAAAGAGATGATTGACCTACGCGAAGACCAAATCGAACGCTATAACGATTATCTCAAAGAACAAAGATCGATGAAGAAGAGATAGTCCGTTAGACGGCGTATAAAATTCCGACCAAGCGTAAAATCTCCATTACATTACGATTTTAGTCGGACTAAAAAACGGATAATGATTGAATTAGATTCTTCGACAGGCTCAGAATGACGGGAGAGGAGGAAGTACACTGGGCGGTTCGACCTATACCCGCTAAAACGAAAATTTTGACACTCTCCGCCGTCTAAGACAGAGGTTGAGTAAGCGGATAAAGAAAAAGAATAGGAAAAAAGAAATAGCAAAGCGGAATTACAGATTACAGCCATATTTTTTAGCGAAAGCGAGAGGTAGAACAGAAATGGGAAAACCAAAAAGTATGAGCGTAATATAGGTAATTTCGCTTTGCTTTTTAATCCGACCAAACGTAAAATCTACACTTCGTTTCGATTTTAGTCGGACTTTGTTCTATACTGATTTTTTATTTGCACTAGATATTTCGACTACGCTACGCTCCGCTCAATATGACGGGAGAGGAAACATTATTTGTTTTTTCTATTGCAATATTGTAAAATAAAGTATAGCATATTATAAATATATTGTTATGTTTTGTGTTTGTATATTGATAGTACAGAGAAACGCTCATTCATCCGTCATTCTGAGCGCAGTCGAAGAATCTAATCAAATGCCGTTAGGCTATCCATATAAATAAGTCCGACTAAAATCGGAACAAAGCGGAGATTTTACGACTGGTCGGATAAGGTCCGACCGAAATCGTAATGCAATGTAGATTTCGCGTTTGGTCGGGGAAAGTCGGAAAAGGCTATCCTTTTTTTCTCTAAAATCGCCTTATATATACTGATATATATAATATATTATACTTTATATTATACATCGTTTAACAAACTGTAAATTTTTACCTGCAAACGCTTGACTAAAACTTTAATTGCATATAAAATATTTGTGTTATGAGTAAAATTCTACTCGTATGCCTAATATTGCTCAAAAAAACTGTAGGTGTGCAGTTTTTGGTCAATAAATATGAGATTATCCTTCGGGGTTGCTGGATAACTCATCCGACACATAACACAGGAGGTTCATGAAATGCCAACAATCAATCAGTTAATCAGGCAAGGCCGTGAGAAACAAGTCAAGAAGTCTACTGCTCCTATCATGCAGAAGAATCCTCAAAAGAGAGGCGTTTGCCTTTCCGTTACGACGACTTCTCCGAAGAAGCCTAACTCCGCTTTGAGAAAGATTGCCAGAGTTCGTCTTGTAAACGGTTTGGAAGGTACCATTTATATTCCCGGTATCGGACACAACTTGCAAGAACACAGCGTCGTTCTTATCAGAGGCGGTAGAGTTAGAGACTTGCCGGGTGTAAGATACCACATTATCCGTGGTACGTTGGATAGCGCAGGCGTTGCAAAACGTATGCAGGCTAGATCTAAATATGGCGCTAAAAGACCTAAATAAGTCATGCCTATTTAGTCGGATGTAATTTATTATTCACAATCTATAAAAGGAGGTATAATTTATGCCAAGAAGAAATTCGGTCCCTGTCAGGGACGTATTGCCGGATCCTATATACGGCAGTAAAGTTATCACAAAATTTGTCAATCAAATTATGTGGGACGGTAAGAAAGGTACGGCGCAGTCTATCGTTTACGGCGCTTTTGAAATAATCGAACAAAAATCGGGTATGGCTGCTATGGAGGTGTTCAATAAGGCTATGGAAAACGTAATGCCTTCCCTCGAAGTTAAGGCTCGCCGCGTAGGCGGTTCCACATACCAGGTGCCTATGGAAATCCGTCCGGCAAGAAGACAGACTCTCGCTATCAGATGGCTTGTTATGTTCTCGCGTAAAAGAGGCGAAAAGACCATGGTAGAAAGAGTTGCCGCAGAACTTTTGGACGCTTACAACAACACAGGCAATTCCGTAAAGAAGAAAGAAGATATGCACAGAATGGCAGAAGCCAACAAGGCTTTCGCTCACTATCGTTGGTAATTTCCGCGATACAGTTACAATCGACATTGTAAACGGGTTGGATTTTCCGATTTGCCGTAAAGCCGAATCGAGAAATCCAATCGCTATAAGAGGTAAAAAATGGCAAGAGAATATTCTTTGGAAAACACAAGAAATATCGGCATCATGGCTCACATCGACGCCGGTAAGACTACCACCAGCGAAAGAATTTTGTTCTATACCGGTATCAACCACAAAATCGGCGAAGTTCACGAAGGCGCCGCTACTATGGACTGGATGGAGCAGGAGCAGGAAAGAGGTATTACCATCACTTCCGCCGCTACTACCACTCACTGGAAAGGTAATTGCATCAACCTTATAGATACTCCGGGACACGTTGACTTCACGGTAGAAGTTGAGCGTTCCTTGCGTATTCTCGACGGCGCCGTAGCGCTTTTCTGCGCGAGAGGCGGCGTTGAACCGCAGTCTGAAACAGTTTGGAGACAGGCTACGAAATACCACGTTCCGAGAATCGCTTTCGTCAACAAAATGGACAAAGACGACGGCAATTATTTCAGAACTATCGAAATGATGAACAAAAGACTCAGCGCAAACGCGGTCGCTATGCAGTGTCCGATAGGCGCGGAGAAAAATTTCAAGGGCGTTGTCGATCTTTTGACGATGAAAGCCTACTACAACGAAGGCAAGAACGGCGAAATCGTTGCCGAAAAGGAAATCCCTGAGGAACTCCTTTCCGAAGCGGAAGAATTGAGAGCGGCATTGATTGAGAAAGTTGCGGAATTCGACGACTCGCTTATGGAGAAATTCTTCGAAGGAGATCTCAGCATCGAGGCTATGCCTAAATCGATGTTGCAGCCGATTATCAGAAAGGCGACTATCGATATGAATATCACTCCCGCTTTCTGCGGAACTTCGCTCGGCAACAAGGGTACTCAACTTTTGCTTGACGCTATAGTTGACTATTTGCCCGCTCCTACTGACGTTCCCAACGTCGAAGGTTGCGTTCCCGGCAAGAAAGAAGAAGTTATTACGCGTAAGTCTTCCGACAGCGAAAAGTTCAGCGGACTTGCGTTCAAAATCGCTACCGACCCGTTTATCGGAAAACTCGCGTTCTTCAGAGTTTATTCGGGCGTGTTGACGAAAGGTTCTTACGTATACAACTCCACTAAGGACAAGAGAGAAAGAGTAGGCCGTTTGGTAAGAATGCACGCAAACAGCCGTACTGAAATCGACGAGGCTTACGCAGGCGATATCGTTGCTATCGTAGGACTTAAAGACACCACTACCGGAGATACGCTTTGCGACGAAAGCGCTCCTATCGTACTCGAATCCATGGAATTCCCGGAACCCGTTATTCAAATCGCTATCGAGCCGAAGACAAAAGCGGGACAGGAAAAAATGGGACTTGCTTTGCAAAAACTTGCTGAAGAAGATCCTACCTTCAAGACGTACACCGATCAGGAAACCGGACAAACCATCATCGCAGGTATGGGCGAGTTGCACCTGGATATAATTGTAGACAGATTGAAGAGAGAATTCAAGGTTGAAGCCAACGTCGGCGCTCCGCAGGTTGCTTACCGCGAAACTATTCGCGATACCGTCAACGCAGAAGGCTTGTTCAAAAGACAGTCCGGCGGTAAAGGTCAGTACGGTCATTGTAAGATCGTTATCTCTCCGAACGAACCCGGCAAGGGATTCACTTTTGTCGACAAGACCGTCGGCGGAAGCATTCCGAAGGAATATATTCCCGCTGTCGAAGCAGGTATTAAAGAAGCGTCTAAGGGCGGTATAATCGCAGGCTACGAAATGGTAGACTTCAACGTTGACCTTATCGACGGTTCTTACCACGAAGTAGACTCTTCGGAAATGGCGTTTAAGATTGCTGGTTCTATGGCGTTCAAAGACGGCGCGTCTAAGGCTAAACCGGTACTTTTGGAGCCTATCATGAGCGTTGAAGTTCAGGCTCCGGACGATTATCTCGGAACCATTTTGGGAAGCGTTACCGCTAGAAGAGGTAACATTAAGACCACCGAAGAAAGAAACGGCGTTCAGGTCGTTGACGCGGAAGTTCCGCTCGCTGAAATGTTCGGTTACGCAACCGATTTGCGCGGCGCTACTCAGGGTAGAGGTAACTTCGTAATGCAGTTTGACCACTACGCGGAAGTTCCTAAGTCGGTATCCGAAAAGATTATCGGCGCAAGAGCCAAAAAGGACTAACATTTTATTTAATTTATAAATAAAGGTTGACAAATAAAAAAAAACATAATAAAATAAAAAAGATAAAAAATAAAAGACCATTCATTTTTATATTTTTAGGAGGATATTTAATATGGCAAAGGCTAAATTCGAAAGAAATAAACCACACGTAAATATCGGTACGATCGGCCACGTCGACCACGGTAAGACCACTCTTACTGCCGCTATTACAATGTATTCTTCCGCAAAGGGCTATGCTCAGAAGATGAGATATGACGAAATCGATAAGGCTCCGGAAGAGAGAGAAAGAGGTATTACAATCAATACCGCTCACGTTGAGTACGAGACTGCTGGTCGCCACTACGCTCACGTTGACTGCCCGGGACACGCGGACTATGTTAAAAACATGATTACCGGCGCGGCTCAGATGGACGGCGCAATCTTGGTTGTTGCTTCTACTGACGGTCCGATGCCTCAGACAAGAGAACACATTCTTCTCGCTCGTCAGGTTGGCGTTCCTTACATTGTTGTATTCATGAACAAAACCGACCAAGTAGACGATCCCGAACTTCTCGAACTCGTTGAAATGGAAATCAGAGAACTTCTTAGCGAGTACGGTTTCCCCGGCGACGATACTCCGATTATCAAAGGCTCTGCGCTTTTGGCTTTGGAAGCGGCTTCCAATGACAAGGCTGACGATCCTGCTTGCGCTTGCATCCAAGAACTTCTTGATGCTGTTGACGCTTATATTCCTGCTCCTGAACGCGATACCGACAAGCCGTTCCTTATGCCTGTAGAAGACGTATTCACAATCACAGGTAGAGGTACCGTTGCTACCGGTAGAGTTGAAAGAGGCGTTGTAAGAGTACAGGATAAGGTTCAAATCGTTGGTATCAAACCGACCGTTGACACCACTGTTACGGGTCTTGAAATGTTCAGAAAATTGCTCGACGAAGCATTCGCTGGCGACAACGTAGGCGCATTGCTCCGCGGTATCGACAGAAAGGGTATCGAAAGAGGACAGGTTCTTGCTAAACCGGGTACTATCAATCCGCACACCAAGTTCGCTTCTCAAGTATACGTTTTGACCAAAGATGAAGGCGGTCGTCATACTCCGTTCTTCAACGGTTACCGTCCGCAGTTCTATTTCAGAACAACTGACGTTACCGGTTCTATTCAACTTCCTGCTGGTGTTGAAATGGTTATGCCTGGCGATAACATCAACATGGACGTAACTCTTATTACTCCGATCGCTATCGAAGAAGGACTTCGTTTCGCTATTCGTGAAGGCGGTAGAACTGTTGGTTCCGGCGTCGTTGCAAAGATCACCGAGTAATTACAACTCAATTAAAAAATTAAGGAACTCTTTCGGGGGTTCCTTTTTTTACTTTCTACGTTTATATTGTTTAATACAAAAAAATGAGAAACTATTTCTAAATCAAAATCTCGACAAAATCTCAATTCGTATTATTTTTGTTTCTATCGGTAAACAGAGCGGTATTACGATACAAATTATAATCGATTTTCGGTAAATAACAACCGTTGATTTTCCTTTGCAAAATTTAATTGATTACAAACGCGAAATTTGTCAAATTGTTTGGATATAAATAAATTTTATATCAATTTTCACTTGACGGCGGGGATATGAATAATTATATAATATCTAAGGAATCGGGATAAATCCCGAATGCGTATAAAATCGGCGCGTTTTCAGTACGCAGTCATAATTCCGCTTATGCGTCGACTATAATATTTCGATATTTGAAAATTTATGGAGGATAAGAAACAATGTTAAATTTTTATGGCGCTGTTAATCTTTTGGGCGTAAGTTTCGATTTGAGTTCGATACAAACCGTGTCGATGCTTTTATTGGCCGTAATTGCTCTTTTGATTTTGCAAATAGTCATTTTCAGCGCGCTCATAGTCAAGTTTATGAAAAAGAACAAGGCTCAAACGGTTGTTGTAAAAGAAATCGTACAGCAAGCGGAAGCATCGCAACCCGTCGAAGAAAAACCCGTTGAGCAAGCGGTTGAAGAGAAGCCGCAGGCGGTGGAAGAGGTAGCGCAACCTGTCGAAGAGCAAGTCGACGAAGTTGAAGAACCTGTTGAGGAAACGCCTGTTGAAGAAGATCAGGAAGAACAAGCGGAAGAGGAAGTTGAGGAAGAAGAACCTCAAATCGAAGAAGTCCAACAGGAAGAACTTCCCGAAGAAGAACCGCAAGTCGAAGAGGAAGTCGCTTCCGCCGTTGCCGAAGAAATTGTAGAAGAAGAAATCGATGACGAGGAAGAAGAGGAAGATTTCGACGAAGACGAAGAAGAGGATGAAGAAGACGACGAGGAAGAGGAAGAAGACGAAGAAATCGGCGAGATAGAGATTGGCGGAAAGTCTTACAGACCTAAATACGCTTATCCTACGAGAATAAAACTTGTAAGCGATAAGGTAAAAGATTTCTATACCGATATCAAAAACGAATTCTTATCTTACGGAATCAAGAGCAGAATAAGCAAGACGAAGGAAAACTTTAACTTCTCGCGCGATAACGTCGCTAGATTTGTCGTAAGAGGAAAGACGCTCAAACTTTATATCGCTATTGACCCTAGCAGTATCGACCACGCTTATTTCCACCACAAAGACGTAAGCGAAAAGAAGACTTATTTCGATATTCCGACAATGATGCCTATCAAGTCGAGATTGGCTAGCGTAAAGGCAAGAGAACTCGTCGCAATGCTTGCAGAGCAGTTGGGACTTCACAAAAAACGCAGATTCCAAAACAAGGATTTCAGCGCCGATTTGTCTGCGGAAGGTTTGACCTACGTCGACAGAAAAGGATACGGTTATCTTGTAAAGCCGAGCGTAACCCTTGCCGACGTAACAGAAATTCCCGACGAATTGTCCGATAGACTTTCGCAAGTGTCGAAATCTCAAAATAAGATAAACAGATTTATCAGAACCAAAGTCGCGGTAGACGTATTGGCTGAAAAGTTCCAAGACGGCGAAACGGTTACTATCGAGACTGTCAGAACTCGCGGTATAGGCGCGCCGAACGCAAACTGCCTTATAGTAGAAGACGGCGAAACGCTCGATAAAAAACTTACCGTTTACGCCGAAGAGTTTTCTCCCAACGCAATCAAGATGATAGCGCTTTGCGGCGGAGAAGTATTCAAGATAGAAAGAGACTAATATTTATAGTTGCGCTTGAAACGGACGGAAAGTTGATTTCCGTCCGTTTTTGTTGCAAAGTATTTTAACAATCTTTGCGTAATCGCGACATTTTTTTCGCTTTGATTTTAACGCGTCATAAAAAAATCGAGAAATTAGCGTTTTAGAATAGACATTATCAAAAAAATAATATAAAATAATGTATATAAATATTTTTATATTAAGGAGAATACAATGAAGAAAGTCGGTGTTGCCGTACTCGGTTTGGGAGTAGTAGGCGGCGGTACATGCAGAATATTGATTGATCGTAAAAAGCAAATTGCGGAAGAATACGGAGTGGATATAGATATCGCTGCCGTTTTGGACAGAGTTCCCGACAGAGTTACGGAGATTGGGTTGGATCTTTCCATTCTTGCAAAGGATATTGACGAAATCTGCGCAAATCCCAACGTTGATATAGTAGTTGAATGTATGGGAGGTACCGAGCCGGCGAGGACTTTCCTCGTAAAATCGCTTGAAGCGGGCAAAAGTATCGTTACTTCCAATAAAGAAATGTTTGCGAAATTTTGGCCGGAACTCGAAAAAGCCGCTCAAAAAACAGGCGCGGGACTTTATTACGAGGCTACGACGGGCGGCGGTATGCCGATTATCAGAACTATGACCCAGGCTATGCAAGCCAACGGAATTCAGGAAATCAAGACGATTATCAACGGCACTACCAATTATATTCTTACTCGTATGAGCGAGGAGGGCGCGGATTATCAAGACGTGCTTAAAGATGCGCAGGCTTTGGGATACGCAGAGGCTAATCCCGTTGCGGACGTAGAGGGTTACGATTCGAGTTATAAGTTGAGCATACTTTCTTCGTTGGCTTTTAATAAGAGAGTACCGGTAGAACTTATTTACAGAGAAGGTATCACAAAGATAACAAAAGAAGACATCAGAATTGCCAAAGATATGGGATTTGTTATCAAACTTTTGGCAATCGCTAAACAGAAAGCCGATAAGATAGAAGCGAGAGTTCATCCTGTATTTTTGCCGAAGAGTCATCCGCTTGCAAGCGTGAACGGTTCGTTCAACGCAGTGTTTGTGGTTGGCGACGCGGTCGGAGATATTATGATTTACGGCAGAGGCGCCGGCGCTTTGCCGACAGGTAGCGCTATCGTAAGCGACGTCGTATTCTGCGCAAGACAGGTAGAACATGCAAGATACTCCGAAATGTTTGACGTAATGCCCAAAGATAAGATTATTACCGATTTCGAGAGCGAGTATTATCTGAGACTTAACGTCAGAGACGTGAGCGGAGTAGTAGCGGATATTGCCGCGGTATTCAAAAAGCATAAAGTTTCTATCGCGCAAATGCGTCAGGACGAAAACAAAGAAATTATTCCTATCGTATTTATTACGCACAAGACAAGCGAAAATGCGATGAAGAAAGCGATAGAGGAAATTGAAAGTCTTAAAAACGTATTGAGCGTAGAAAACGTTATCAGAGTAGAAAAATAACAAAAGCGGAAATAACTTATATTCGAGGATATAAGTTATTTTTCGATTGCGAGGATGTAAGGAGGGAAGTATGCTATCCAATACAAGTACGTTATATCTTGTTGATTTGTGCGATAAATATCCGGACAATAAATACGTCGTTGTAGAATGGCGCGACCTTGCTTGCGTTAATACAAACCCGAATGAGAATTTCGATCTCGCGGAAGTTTGGAATGAACTTAAAATGAACGGCTGTCTTATAAATAAGTATAAAGACGAAGAGGAAGTTTGTTTTACTCTTACGGACAAATCTCGCGTTTTGGTGCAGGAATATAAACTGTTGACGGAACAGATGGCAAAACAGGCGGAAGATAAGTCCGGCGATCAATTAGCCGAGTCTTATATCAAGACTGACGAAAACGGAAGTCTTATGTTTATGCCTTCCGGAAACGAAGCGGCAAAGAAGAGAAGATTCGAAGTCAAAAAGTTGAAAAAAAGCGCTATGGGCAGAGGCTTTCTCGGCGGTTTGCTTTCAGGCGGTATTTGCGGACTTTTGTTCGGACTTTTGGGCGGAATAATAGTCAATTTGTTTATGTGAGGTGTCTATGCTAAATAAAAAGACAAAACAACTTATGAAAGCCGTTTATTACAAGGCTGTAGAGAAGGACGGAACCTGTCTTATAAGTCAAAACGACTTGTTGGCGGCAATGCCTTATACCTTTCAGTTTAAGAAAAGCGAACTTGCTCCCGCGCTCAAATCGCTTGTAAGCGAGGGATATTTTGAACTTATTTCTACGGAAAAGAAAGGCGAAGAGTATTATTGCATAACCTTGCAAAAAGGCGGTTACGATTTTGCTTATCAGATTGCTAAAGAAAAACGGCAAATCAGATTGAAAATCGCTTTGACGGTCAGCGGAGCGATTCTCAGTTTTATTATCGGTACGATACTAAAATCAATATTTTCAAAATAGGAGAAAATTATGGCTACGGATAAAGAATTTATAGAATACGTATGCGAACAGATAAGAGGAGCGGGCGACGTAACTTACAAGAAGATGTTCGGAGAATATATGGCGTACGTAAACTTAAAGCCTGTGTTGCTCGTCTGCGATAATACCGTTTTCGTCAAGCAAGTAGACGCAATCAAAGAATTTATGACAGACGCCGAAACGGGAATACCCTATAAAGGCGCTAAGGAACATTATATTTTGGATATTGACGATAGCGAACTTAGCGAAAAAGTCGCAATTGCTTTGGAGAGAGTAACTCCTTTGCCAAAGCCCAAAAAGAAAAAATAAATATACCCAATATTATTCTACAAAAACCAAAGTGTAGTGAACTCAGCCGCAAAATTTGATTTGCGGTTTTTTTTACGTTTTTTGCATTAACCATTGCTTATAAATCCGACAATTTAGTAAAAAAATAATAAAAAAATCGACAAATAGCAAAAAATTCCAAAAAAA
>CAJUBA010000012.1 GCA_910584635.1 uncultured Christensenella sp.
CGTTAAGTGGGAATATGACGGTAAGATACCGTTTAGTACCAACGTATCTGAAATGAAAGCGAAGATAGACGAGAAGACTTTGCCCGAAGGATTGAGCGTAGAAAGATATACTGGAGTAAGAGAGGGAGCGCACGCAGGAGATAGCGGAAACGTAAGCGTAACGTTTATATTGGAAAGCGGATACGAACAGAATTACGAACTGCCGCAAGTAGGAGGAAAAGGAAACAACTATACCTATAACGGAAGCGAAGACTTCTCATGGGAGATGAATTGGACAATAGAGAAGTTGGTAATAAAGGTAGAATGGGAAAGCGAGAATTACGAAGGGAAGTATGACAGACAGAAACTGAAAGAGGATAAGAACGTAGTAGAGTACGAGTATTACTTATGGGATAATGCAAAGAAAGAGATAGTAGGAGAAGCGTTAAGCGAAAGCGAGATAGAGATAGTAGAGAACGAAGTAAGATACTACGTAACGAAAGCGGTAATAAAGAGTATGTACGCAAACGACGTAGAGTTTGATAAAGAGAACGTACTGTCGTCGCCGTTTAGCGTAGGAGAGAACGCGACGGGAATAGGAGTAACGCTAAGCAAGACGGAACTAACGTACAACGGAAAGAGTCAAGATGTTAAATTGAAGATAGAAGGAGCGTTAAGCGAAAGCGACTTTGAAATAGAGTATTACGACAAAGACGGAACAACGGCATTGGCAGAAGCGCCGACGAAGGTAGGAAAGTACAGAGTAGAGATAAGGATAAAGGAAGGAGTAGAAGGATACTACCTAAGCGGAGAGAACGTAGTAGACGGAGTCGCGATAATAGAGTATGAGATAAAGCGGATGGAGATAAAGAACGACGTATGGAATACAAAACACAATCCACCGTCGTTGAGCGTAAGCGCAAGCGAGATAAAGGGGATAAAGCACGAATACAGAGATATAGACGGAAACATATTGGAGTTCAAGGACTTGAAACCCGGAAACAAGTATGAAGTGCGAGCAGTGATAACGGATAAGACCAACTATATATTTGCAGACGGAAGTACGGAGACGGAGTGGGTAGAGTTTGAAGTAAAAGAGAACGAAGAGATATTCGATCCGGACGATCCGAACAATCCGTATTATCCAAGCGATGACGGAAGTACACCCGACGACACTGACAAAGACGGCGGAGCGTTAGACGAAATCCTTGCGAAGATAAAAGACTTACCGTTGTGGCAGTTGATAGCAAGCGGAATAAGCGTAATCTTGATACTAATCTTTACAGGCAAAGGCATAGGCTATGCAAGCAAGAAGAAAGAGAATAAGAAGATAACGCAGAGCAAATACGGAACGTTCTATGCGGGAGCATTCTTAGGGGTAAGCGTAACCAACTGGACGGTAATAGCAAGCGTACTAATGGGCGTAGCGGTATTATCTCTAGTATTTATGATAATAGAAAAGAAAGGCTATAAGAAGTCTGTAAGAAACCTTGAAGACGCAAAAGACGAATACAATAAGATGATGTTTATGCGAATGATGGGCGGACAGGCTAATATGCAAAACGGTATGGGAGCGCAAGGCTTTGCGTATAACGGACAACCGGCGGTTGGAATGGAAGAAATGCGTTGTATGATAAACGACGCGGTATCTGCATTGTTGCCAAACGTACAGCAATACTTACCGCAACAGGCGTCTTCTAATGACGAACTTGTACAGAAACTTGTAGAGCAGAACGAAATGTTAATGCAAAAACTTTCCGAACAGCCTAAAGAAAAAGACGAAGTAAGCGAAGAAACTCTTGAAAGGTTGATAAAGAAATTATCTGCTCAACAGCCTGTCGAGAGAGTGGTAGAAAGAGAAATCACAGGCGGACAGTCAGTAGAAAAAGTAATACAGGTATCGGCAAACGACGAGAAGATAGATAGATTGATGAAAGCCAACGAAGACTTGATGAAGAATCAAGAAACGTTGCTCAAAAAGATAGACGAATTATCGGCTAATAAAAGTACGGAAAAAGAAGTAATAGAAAAGATAGTCGAAGTACCCGTTGAAAAAGTCGTTGAAAAGGAAGTAGTCAAAGAAGTAAAGGTAGAAGTGCCGGTAGAGGTAGAAAAAATAGTAGAGAAAGAAGTACCTATCGAAGTGGAAAAAGTAGTAGAAAAAATAGTTGAGATACCTGCGGTAAAACCTGCTTCTACGGCAAAGAAACCTGCCACTCCTAGATTGACTCTTGACGAAGCGTACGCAAAACTATCCGCAAAACAAAAGAAGTTCTTCGATACGTTGAAAGAATACGCAATGAGTAAGGAAAAGTGTAAGGAGAAGAAATCCACGTACTATATCTTACTGGGACAGTCGTCTGTAAATCCTTTGATAAAACTGACGATAAAGAAAGACTGCACAGTAGCGTTGTTCAAGATGGAAGACGAGTATATGAAGGACATCAGAAGAAACGCGGGAAGCGAAGGAACGAAAGTAAAGGTAAAGGAAACAGAGTTGATAGTAGGAGACAGTCAAGCGTTGGCGACGGCGAAGGAGATGGTGGACCTGCGCGAAGACCAAATAGAACGTTACAACGAATATATCAAAGAGCAACGCTCTTTGAAACGCTAGTCCGTTAGACGGCGTATAACAGGACACTTTTCGCTTGAACGGGGGATAGACATCGTTTGCCACATACGATAAGTATGCTATGGCTACTCGTCTACCCCCGTTAAAACAAAAATTGCCCAATTCTCCGCCGTCTAATTGAGGCGTTGAGTAATAGGATATATAGATTAGATTCTTCGACTACGCTCAGAATGACGGATGAATAAGCGTTTCTCTGTACGCTAAACGCAACGAGCAGAAAGCGAAAGTTTGTTTACTCTACCGTCATATTGAGTGAAGTGAAACGTAGTCGAAATATCTAAGTTAAATACAGAATCCTTATTAAGTCCGACCAAAATTGAGCGTAGCCGTAAGGAGCAACGCGGCGGTCTAGCGAGCAAGCATATTGCGTCTTGTGCGAGCGTCTATTCTGCGTTTGGTCGGGGTAAATTACGACTAAAATCGTAGTGGAACGGAGATTTTACGTTTGGTCGGGAAAGTAACATTGTAAGCAGAAATAAATAAAACGCTTGCTATTTATTTACGCATTATATATAATGTATTTGTAAATTTTCTACTTAGGAGCAATTATGAAAGAATTAAAGTCTTATGAGTTGAGAGAAAAATATTTGAAGTTTTTCGAAAGCAAAGGACATAAAATAATTCCGTCGGCTTCGCTAATTCCCGAAAACGATCCGTCGGTACTTTTTACTACGGCGGGTATGCATCCGCTAGTTCCCTATCTTTTGGGACAGAAACATCCTGCGGGAAACAGACTTTGCGACGTGCAGAAGTGCGTGCGTACGGGCGATATTGACGAAGTAGGCGACGCAACTCACTGTACTTTTTTTGAAATGCTCGGCAATTGGTCGCTCGGCGATTATTTCAGAAAAGAATCCATAGCGTTTTCATTTGAGTTTTTGACAAAGGTTTTGCAAATACCTGTGGAGAAGATTGCGGTTACGGTATTTGCAGGCGACGAGGATTGCGCGAGAGACGAAGAGGCTGCCGATACTTGGGCGAGTTTGGGAATTCCGCGCGATAGGATTTTCTATCTTCCCAAAGCAAACAACTGGTGGTACGCCGGCTCGACAGGTCCTTGCGGAAGCGATACGGAGATATTTATAGATACAGGAAAAGAGGCTTGTTCGGATAATTGCGATCCCAGTTGCGATTGCGGAAAATGGGTGGAGATATGGAACAACGTCTTTATGGAATTCAACCGCAACGCCGAGGGTAAATTCGAAAAACTTTCTCAGCAAAACGTTGATACGGGCATGGGTTTAGAACGTACTATTTGTATGCTCAACGGCTACAAATCCGTATATGAAACAGATCTTTTTGCCGACGCTATTGCCAAGATAAGTCAACTTGCGAATAAGAAATACGGCGAAGACGAAAACGACACGAGAGCGATGCGCATTATTGCGGACCATATCCGTACCGCTACGTTTATGCTCGGCGACGAGAACGGAATAGTTCCTTCCAACGTCGACCAAGGTTACGTATTGAGAAGACTTATCCGTCGTAGCGTAAGATTTGCCCGCCAGTTGGGCATAGAGGCGCAGAGCCTTGTTAAGATAGCGGACCTGTATGTCGAACAGTATAAAGGCGTGTATGAAGAGTTGGTTCGTAACAGCGCTAAGATAAATGAGGAACTAGTAAAAGAAATCGATAAGTTTTCCAGGACTTTGGAAGACGGTATCAAACAATTGGATAAGGTTTTGCAATTTGTCAAAGGCGATACGCTCAATGGCAAAACCGCGTTCAGACTTTACGATACTTACGGTTTCCCGATAGAAATGACGGTGGAGATATGCCGCGAAAAAGGTTTTCTCGTCGATATAGAAGGATATAAGACTGCGCAGGAAGAACACATAAAGAAATCCCAACAAGGCGCGGAGCAAAAGTTCAAAGGCGGACTTGCCGATAGCAGCGAGATGACGACGTACTTGCATACGGCTACGCATTTGTTGCTTGCTTCTCTTAAAAAAGTATTGGGCGACGATAATATCCAGCAAAAGGGCAGCAATATAACTCCCGAAAGATTGAGATTCGATTTCAACTTCCCAAGACCTTTGAGCGAAGGGGAAAAGAAGGCTGTAGAAGATGCGGTAAACCAAGCGATAGCAAGAGATATTCCCGTTGTATGCACGCAAATGACGATAGAAGAAGCGCGCGCTAAAAACGCTGTCGGAGTATTCGGTTCAAGATACGGCGAGATAGTAAAAGTATATCAGATAGGCGACGTGGATTTGCAGATTTGCGGAGGTCCTCACGCTGAACGTACGGGACAACTCGGAAGTTTCAAGATAGAAAAAGAGCAGTCCTCGTCGGCGGGAATCAGAAGAATCAGAGCGACGATTCAACCAAAATAATCATAACGAATTGCATAAAATACGCGGAAATAAAGTCCGCGTATTTTTGTTTTATAAAAGTATAACGTAACTTGCATGTCAAAATAAACCCTAGTTAAATAAAAAACGCGTATTGAATTATTTGTTTTAATATGATAAAATAAGATATAAGGTGGGAAGGATTATGCAAAACGAAATCATAAACAAAATCGATCTGTTGGACGAAGAGGGCAATATCGCCTGTCCGGGTTACGCGAAAAAATTACTTTATAATTACAACCGTGAAAACATCAAAGCAAAGAAAAGCCGAATAAAAGAGTGGGATTATTATTACGTATCCGATAAAGAAAAGGCTATTTGTCTGACGATTGCGGATATGGGGTACGTAGGCGCGCTCAGTATCAGCGTAATTGATTTTATAAAGCCTTGGCAAATTACGAACAGTTCGGTATTTCTCTTTCCTATGGGAAAACTCGCTATGCCGCGCAGCAGCGAAATCGGCGACTGTTCTTGGAAAAACGGCAAAGTCGAAATGTCTTTTTTCAACGACGGTAACGTAAGAAGATTGAAAGGTATTTACCCAAACGTCGATAAAAAGGGATTGAACGTAAGTTGGGACATAGTGTTGAGCGATATTCCAAAAGAGAGTATGGTAATTGCGACGCCTTTCGATAAAAAAGGATATTTCTATCTCAATCAGAAAATCAACTGCATGAAAGCGGAAGGATATTTTACGCTCGGGGAAGAAGTCAAAGTTTTTTCTCCCGTGGATTCTCTTGCGACGCTTGATTGGGGACGTGGAGTATGGACTTACGACAATACTTGGTATTGGGGCAGTCTTCAAACGAGATTGGAGGGCGGAAAAACTTTCGGATGGAATATCGGATACGGTTTTGGAAATACCCAAAGCGCAAGCGAAGATATGCTTTTCTACGACGGAAAGTCGCATAAAATAGGAAGGACAAAGTTTATTATTCCGGGCGACGATAATGGTAAACCCGAATATATGAAAGAGTGGAAATTTGTTTCCGACGACGGAAGATTGGACTGTACGTTTTCGCCGATACTCGATAGATACGAGCCGTTCGACCTCAAAATCATGTGTATGATTCCTCATCAAGTATTCGGTTACGTATCGGGCAAGTGCGTTCTCGACGACGGGAAGGAAATAGTTCTCGACAAAGTTTTGGCGTTTGCCGAAAAGGTTCACAACAAATGGTAAGTATCAGTTGTTGCGCTTAAAACTCGTCGCTTTTACGCACATTTGTAAAACCGTTTGAGCAAGACTTCTGCTGCTTATAGGGAAATTGTCGCTTATCCATTCTTTTATCATGCCGACCGAGCCGTTGATACAGAATACAAATCCGTATTTGGTAATAAGCGTATCGTTTGAAAAGGCGATTGATTTGTATCTTTCGAGAATTGTCTGCGCTATTCTTTTTTGAAAACCCGTATTTTCAAAATGCACGAAAACTATGTTGAAATATTTTTTGTTATCTTTTATGTATTCAAAAGTTTTTTCAAGCAGACAAATAAACTGTTCGCTGTCGGAAAGTCCGCCGGCGATGTTTTCCGGATAGGGTATACAGTCCAACAAATCGTCCTCGATTTCGCGTACAAGTTGATTTACGTCCTCATAGTGCATATAAAAAGTGGAGCGGTTTATATCTGCGACTTTGCATATATCCGTAATGGAAAGCCTTTTTGACGGATTGCGTTCGAGCAGTTCTATATACGCGTCCTTTATAAGTCTTTTGGTCATTTTTACTCTTCTTGTTTCAAACATTGTAAATCTCCTATGCTAATCCGACATTAACTGTATTTATGTTGTTTTTGCTACAAATCAGGTCATATATAATTGCGACAAAACATTTTCAAAAATACTGTTTGTTGATTTTCCGACATATTGTTGATATAATATTAGCAGATAATATGGAAATAGTCAATATCTAATTTTTCCTTACAGGTGATTGTAAATGAAAAATATATATAAAGCGAGGAAGATAGAAGATTTTCGCGATTTAATAGATTACTCTGCAAAGAGATATTCGTCGCGAAATGCTTTTATACTGCGCGCGGACAACGGTAAGTTCAGAAAAATTAAATATAAAGAATTAAAGGATAGATATTACAGTCTATGCTCGTATTTTATTTCGCAGGGATTGAAAGGTAAAAGTATTGCCGTTGTCGGAGCCAACTCGTACGAGTGGACCGTCTGTTATTTAGCGGCGGCAACCGTGGGCGTCGCAGTGCCTTTGGATAAGGAACTCGACGCGGAAGATATAATGAATTTTATAAAACACGCGGAGTGTAAAGCGTTGTGCGCGGACGGTAAGATATTGTCCCGTCTAGCGTTCAAAGCGGAATGCGATTTCGAAATTTATTCTTTCGAAGACGTGGACAAGAAGTATTCGTTATTGTCTTGCGATAGATTGGAAGAAATCAAAGCCATCGAGATTTGCAAGGACGAAACAAGCGCGTTGATTTTTACGTCCGGCACGACGGGAAGCGCGAAAGGCGTATGTCTTTCTCAACACAATTTACTTTCGGATATTCATTCCACGTTGAGTATGGTCAAAATCACTTCAAAAGACAGGACTCTTTCAGTATTGCCTTTGCACCATACTTACGAATGTACGCTCGACTGTCTACTTATGCTTTCAAAAGGCGGTTGCATAACTTACGCCGATTCGCTTCTTAAAGTGGCGAAAAACGCAGAAGAGTATTCGCCTACGCTTTTGGTAGTCGTACCCGCTTTGTTGAAAATGATGGATAAGAAAATAACCCGTTCCGTCAAAGAAAAATGTCCCCAAAAATATAAAGCGTTGTTTGACGACGCGCCGTTTGCCGAAGCGTTTTGTAAATTGCCGAGGATTGTAAGAAACGTTATTTCGTCTAAAGTCAAAAAAACTTTGGGCGGAAAATTACGTTTGTTTATCGTAGGCGCGGCTGATTTGGACAGCGCGATTGTCGAAGATTTCTGCGCTATGGGGATAAGGGTATTGCAAGGCTACGGGCTGACGGAATGTTCGCCGCTACTTGCGGGCAACAGCGATTTTTATTTCAACGCAAAGTCTACCGGAAGGGCGATACCGGGAGTTAAACTCAAAATCGACAACCCGAATTCTGAGGGTATCGGCGAGATTCTTGCAAAAGGCGAGAATATTATGCTCGGATATTATAAAGACGACGACGCTACTCAAAAAGTGTTTGAGGGAGGATGGTTTCACACGGGCGACCTTGGAAGAATGGACGAAGACGGCGCGCTTTATATTACGGGCAGAAGCAAAAACGTTATAGTTACCGAAAACGGAAAGAATATCTATCCGGAGGAGTTGGAAGCAAGACTTTCTAATTTTTCCGAAATAGAAGACGTACTTGTCGTTGCGTCGAAAGAGAGAGGGAAACTTGAAGTCAAAGCCAAAATTTTTCCTAACTTAGAAGTTTTGAAAAGCAAAATCGGACACGTGCCGTCTTTGACGGATATAAAGAATTATATAGGAAAGATTATAAAAGAAATAAACGCTAAAATGCCGAGTTACAAACGAATAAGTTTTTACGAACTGCTTGATAAAGCGTTGGAAAAGACGACTACAAGGAAAATCAAGCGATTCGGCAATAATATAAATTGACTTTTTCCTACAATTTTTATTCATATCGCATTGACGGGGTAAACCCCCGTCTTTGCTTTTTACAGTTTTACGGCGATAGGTTGGTGGGATATATATTTGAATATGTATTGAAAACCGATTGATTTGAGAAATTCGGTTGCGATAGAGTATTTGTCTCCGATTCTGTCGACGGTATGCGCGTCTGAACCGAATGTCAAAAGCGAGCCGCCGAGTTGTCTGTATCTTTGAAGAATTTCTTTTGACGGCAGAAAATCTTCGCCCGTGCCTTTGCTGTTGGTGTTGACTTCCAAAGATTTGCCTTTGGCAATAATTGTTTTCAGTATATCGTCGATAAGATCTTGATGTTCTTGGATACGCAATTTGGTGTCGGGATAAGTCGCTTTCCTTGCGACGTAGCCTATATGCGCCACGCTGTCGTAATGATACGGGCAGTCAAGACTTTCGCGAACCGCTTTGAGATACGCTTCGTATGCTTGAAATTTTGTGCGCTTGTCAAAATAAGATTTGAAATAACAGTCTTCGTATTCTACCATGTGAACGGAGTTGATAGTCATATCGAAATCGTATTTGGAGAGTTTGTCGAGATAAATGCCGTCGGCTTCTTTCATATATCCGCATTCTATGCCTACGCCTACTTGAATACGGTCCGCGTATTCTTGTTTGAGAGCGATAAGTTCCGAAAAATGATTTTCAAGATCTATCTGACGAATGTATGAGAATTCGGGAAGCAACGTAAGTTCTCCGTCGAAATGGTCGGTTATCGCCAAATATTCCATATTGAGCGAAATTGCCTTTTCAATCATATCCCGCGGGCTTTGTTGGCTGTCGTGCGAATGTAAACAGTGCGTGTGCGTATCTATCATATTTAGCGCGCCTCCGTATGCGCGACATTATTTTAACACATCTTTTTCAATAATTCAACCAACGTTGACATATATGGCGAAATATGGTAAAATAAATAAAACTTTCGGAGGAAAAAGTATGTCGTCGCATTTGGGCAACAGTTGGGATAGTATTTTGGAAAGCGAATTTTCGCAAGACTATTTTGAAGATATTCGCAAATTTTTAAGAGAAGAATACAGCAGATACAGAATTTATCCGCCTATGAAAGATATTCTTTCGGCGTTCGAGCATACTCCTTATGAAAACGTAAAAGTAGTAATTTTAGGTCAAGACCCTTATCACGGATTCGGACAGGCTCACGGGATGTGCTTTTCAGTACGCGACGGAGTAAAGTGTCCGCCCTCGTTGGTCAATATTTATAAAGCGCTTGAATACGATTTGGGAATACCTGTCAGCGACAGCGGAAATTTGACTTGTTGGGCGGACGAGGGAGTATTGCTTCTCAACACGGTTTTGACTGTAAGAGAGAGTAAACCTCAAAGTCATGCGGGAATAGGTTGGGAAAGATTTACCGACAGCGTTATAAAAATGATAAGCGACAGTCCTTATCCTACTGTATTTATGCTTTGGGGCAATCCCGCCAAAGCAAAAGAAAAACTTATAGATACGTCAAAACATCTTGTACTCAAAAGCGTGCATCCGTCCCCGCTGTCTTTCTACAACGGTTTTTTGGAATGTAAGCATTTTTCCAAAGCCAACGCTTTTTTGGAAAAGCACGGAAGGGGAGCGATTGATTGGAGAGTGCGTTCGGCGGAAAGGCAGGCTACACAGAATTAAAAAGCGTCTTTTCCGCCGACTAACCGTATGGCTCACGCTCGACGTACGGACGTACGACTCGGTTCGCCAAACGGTCATTCGACAAAAAATCCATCTTTTCACTTACTGTATATCTGCCTTCCCGCCGAACGTGGGGCGGGTTGTTATTCTACTGATACCGCCAACTGTTCTTTTATTTAATAGGATAATTATTATAATTAGATTCTTCGACTACGCTCAGAATGACGGGAGAGAGAACAGATGTTGCAACTCTATCCGTCATTTGTAATTATACGACAATTAGTTTGAATTGATAGAATAAATAAAGTAATGATTTCCCTACCGTCATATTGAGCGAAGCGTAAGCGAAGTCGAAATATCTAATCTAATAACAATCAGTATATTAAGTCCAACTAAAATCGGAGTGAAGCGTAGATTTTACGTTTTGTTTGGAATTTTTATCCTATCTTTTCGTTGAACAGCGCGAAATACTGTCCCATGTGGTAGAAGAAGGTGGACTGTTTCATATCCAAAAGTTCCAACGCTTCGTTTAGAGAGATACGCTTTCTGTTGTAATCTTCGGCGACTTTGATAAAGTCGGGGGAGAAAACTTTTTTAGGTCTGCCAAAACGCGAGTGTATTCTTTTCGCTCAAAGTCCTTTCCGCTTTTTTTGTCGCAAAAAATTTTGTTTTCGGGAATACCGAATTTAGTAAGTTCCTGTATTTGTCTGCCGAGATTTTGGTCGGAAGACGATACTCTTGCATATCCGTAAGTATTCATATTTTTACCTCAAATACCATTATATATGTAAAGGATAGCAAAAAAATAGGAAAAAATATATACTTTTGACAAAAAAAATCGACAAATTCCAAAAAAAGTGTACTTTTCCTGACCGAAAATTTATTTCATTTTTATGTCAATTCTAGACATATTTCTACAAATATATTATACAAAATCGCCTTGCCGAATTCAAGGGATTTTAGTCAGGAAAAGTACACTTTTACTGACTTGATAAAAATTAGGGGTTAGGATGGATATAAAAAAGAACAAAACAAGAGGCTTTTTTGCCTTATCGGTGTTGATAATTTTATGCTTGAGTGTGGCAAGTATAATGTCGTTTTATTCGCCGAAAGATAATGCTAATGCATTTATCGCGAATAATATTCCGTCGCAATCGACAAATCTAGGAGAGATGTTGTTAGAAGGATATGAAGAAGACACTACCGGAAAAGGAAATGTGTTTGATAAAGAAATATTTTGGGAGTTGGTCAGCCAAGTAACGGGAGTTGAAAATCCTAATGCTAATACTCTTAATAATTTAGACTTAACAACGGAAACAACATCCAATGATTTCAGAACATTTAACGATGGAATGGACGTAGTAGTAATAATAGACGGAATACCGTGGACGGCCACGTATTTATCTGCAAATGAAAAAGGTGAACCGATATTGACATTGTGGCAAACTGACATAATAAGGTTTGATTACTATAATCCAATAACAAATACGATGCGAAATAATAACACAGTAGCGTCTTACAGTACGAGTAACAACTATACGGATGCTGTGTCGAAATATCCGTCCAGTTCGTATGGCACGAGTTATGTATCGACGGCTGTGCTTAATAATGGAGGCGCTTGGGCGAGAACAGGTTCTACAACAGAGCAGGTAGCCCAGAACGAAAAGAATACGTACGCTAAATTTACAATGGACAGTGTGAAAGGTAGTCTAACGCAGTTTATAGACGTGCCTAATGACGTGCCGTTTCAAAATGACGCGAATAAAGAGAGCGCAAAAACACATTCGTTTCACTTTGCATTTGATGCAAATAACGACGTATTGGGCGCGCCTATCGCGAGCAATATGTACACCGCTGATCTCACGTATTACACAAATGCGGCAGTAGATAAGACAGGTTATTTAGCGTGGGGAGATGATAAAATTTGGTTGCCTAGTTTAGCGGAGGTGGGACACAGCACGAACGGAGGAGATACAAGCGGGTTGTGGAAGACCTCGATAAATCAAAGGGCAATGACAGCGAGTATAACAAGCTATCAATGGCTTCGGTCGGCTCTCCATAATATGTACATAGGTTCATACGTACTATCCGCCGGTGGTGATTCTGCATTGGGATCTATTTATGTTAATTTAGAATGCGCTATTCGTCCTGCTTTTCATCTAAATTTGAAAAAAGCGGCAGAACGGGCAGGAGTGTTGGGACTTGTCGAGCCTACAGATATTTCTATAGGATATACTGGAGAGAATCTCACTATTGCAAATGCGCCTGACGAACAAAAAAGTTGGTACAATTCAGATAAAATAGATTTGGAATATCCGACAAGCGGAATGGTAGACGCAGGAACGTACCAAGTAACGGCAAAGATAAAGGAGTCCTTAGCCGCGGACGGATTGGAGTTTAACGGAGAGCCGGGCGATGGCGAAACTACAACTACAAGAATATTTAACTTTACAATCACAAAGAAGAAGATAGGTATAGAAGAAATAAGCGAGGTAGAAGGCGGATTGTCTGCGACGGTAAAAGCGGGCGCAGTGTACGGCGGAGATACGGCGGAGAACGGTCGAGCGCCTACCTTCGGTTTTACCTATACGAGTACGGATGGAAAGGGATATAATTCAGATACCTATCCAACGGCAATAGGTGCGTACAAAGCGACTGTAAAGATAACCAACGAATGTAACTATGAGTTGGATAAGGAGTATACGCATACTTTCACAATAGATAAAAAAGAAGTCGCAAAGCCGAGTATAGGCGTAACGGAGTTGGAATATAACGGCTTAGAAAGAGAGTTTATTATAAGCGGAGTAAGCAACGACGTAACTATAACGGCAGACGGGGGAATGACGTATTCAGATGGTAAACTTAAGGCAAAGAACGTAAAAGAATATACGGTAACAATAGCCTTAGCGGACCACGGCGTATCGACGCAGTGGGTAGGCGGAGGAAGCGAGCCTATAACCGTAAAGATAAAGATAACCAAAGCGCAGTTGGATATAACGTTTGTATCCGACGGCGGATGGTCATGGAACAGCAATACGGAAAAGACTGTAAGCATAACGGACAATAGATTGAACGACAACGACGTACTGACGTTTAGTTTCGCATACGACACAACGCAAATAGACGCTAGGAACGTAAGTTATGAAGGAAAGAGGACGGACGTAAAGATACCGCCGTTGGCAACAAAGGACGGAGCGTACGTATTGAAAGTAACGTTAGATAGTAGCGGAGAAGGGGGAAACTATACGTTAACGAGCAACAATACGCAGGAGTTTAGAATAACGGATAAAGAGATAGCGGTAGAAGAGAGTAATATAACATGGCAGTACAGTAACTTTAAGGTAGAGAACGGAAACGCGCAGAAGATAGAGAACAGCGGAAGCGTGTTTGAGTTGATGTACAACGGAGAAGAGTATAGAATAAGCGTACTATTGGATAGTTACCTGCAAGAGAACGGAGTAACTGTATCTGGATATGAAATAGAGAAAGGAAAGGAAGTAGGCTCGTATACTACAAAGGTCAATCTTACGTCAACGCAAGGAAAACTAACGCAGTCTAGTTTTGAATTGCAATGGCGAATAAACAAAGGCAAGTACGACCTATCCAACGTCAAGTGGAATTATACGGACGGAATGTATAAGTACGGAAACAGATACTATACGGTAGAGTTGCAGAACTTGCCTACCGGACTAAGCGTAGACCCGACTACAGGATATGAAGACAATAGTCAAAAGGCAGTGGGAAGTTATACGGCGAGAGTATTGGAGTTTGTAAACGGGGATAACAACTATATAACTCCCGACCTTAACGACGACAGTACGTATATAGGAACGTTCCCAAAAACGTTGGAATGGAGAATAGATAAAGGGACGTTGACGTTGGAATGGGGAGAAGAAGTAAAGACAGACGGAAACGGAGCGACGTTCAAGTACAAGAGTGTAAAAGGAGAAAATGCGGATAAGATAGAAGGATACAAGTATTACAGATACGTATCCGGACAGAAAGGAGAAGAAGTAACGTTAGACAGCATAGAGGTAGGAGAAGGAATAGAAAGATATTTAGTAGAAGCGGTATTAAAGGAAAGCGCAAGTAAGAACTATGACGCAACGCCTATAAGCCAAATATTCGTAGTGGGATCCAACGGAGAAGAAGTGTATATAGACTTGACAAGCGAGAAGTACACGTATGACGGGAAGGCGCATGGAAATGAATTGAAGATAGTAAACGACGTAGACTTTACAATAAGCCGAGTAACGGTGAAGTATTACAAAGAAAGCGTAAGCGAGGAGAACATATTGGAAGGAGCGCCGACGGACGCGGGAAGATATGTAATAACGTTGGAGTTGAGCGCGGAAGACGAGGGATATTATTATCTAAGAAAGAGCGTAATAGAGTATGAGATAGAAAAGAGGAAGATAGTAGCACAGTGGGATACGAGCGGAAAGAGTCCAGTACTAAGCGAAGTAAGTAAAGAAGACAAGGAAGCGATAGAATACGAGTATTACGACGGAGAAGGAAACTTAGTAGAGGAAAGTCAACTGGAAGCGGGCAAGACGTATACGGTGAAGGCGAAGATAAAGGACGAGTATAAGAGTAACTACGAGTTTGTAGGGGTAGACGGAAGTACATTGAATGAAGGGGTGGAAACAGACGGAGAAGAGTTTGAAATGAAAGACTATGACCCGAACGATCCTAACGACCCGAATCATCCGGATAATCCGAATAATCCGAATAATCCCGACGGAGATAATGATAACGACGGCAACGGAAGCGTAGATTTCGAGAAAGTAGGCGAGATACTAAAACAGTGGTGGCAGGTAGTCGCAAGCGGAATAAGTATCATATTGATAATAATATTCTTGGCTAAGACTATAGGCTATGAGAGAAGAAGAAAAGAAGCGAAAAAAGAAAACGACGAAAGATACAAGACGTTCTATGCGGTGAGCGGAACGGGATTGTTCGGACTTGCAATGACGGGTTGGACGGCGTTGGCTTGTATACTTATGGTAAGCGCAGTAGCAAGTTTTGCAATAATGGAAGTGGCAAAAAACAGATGCTCGAAAGCGGAAAAAGAACTTTCATACAGCAAAGAAGAGTACAACAGAATGATGTATATGCGTATGATGGGCGGAAACGCAGGCAATATGCAAAACGGCATGGGAGCGCAAGGCTTTGCTTATGCTCCGCAACAAGGACTTGGCGCGGAAGAGATAAGAGGAATAGTGTCCGAAACAATGACCGCTTTATTGCCGGGAATGCAACAAATGTTACCGCAACAGGCGTCCGCTAATGATGAACTTGTACAAAAACTTATTGAGCAGAACGAAAAGTTGATGCAAAAACTTTCCGAGCAAAAGCCGGTTGAGAGAGTGATAGAAAAAGAAGTATCATCGTCGAATATCAATGACGAAAGGATATTGAAAGTAGTCGCTCAATCGGAAAATAACGACGAAACGATAAAGAGGATGTTGAAGACGCAAGAGGATTTGATGCGTAATCAAGACAGACTGATGGAAAAAATACTGGAACTTTCTACAAACAAACCCGTTGAAACGCAGGTGGTAGAGAAAGAAGTTCGAGTCGAAGTACCCGTCGAAAAAGTCGTTGAAAAGGAAGTAGTCAAAGAAGTAAAGGTAGAAGTGCCGGTAGAGGTAGAAAAAATAGTAGAGAAAGAAGTACCTATCGAAGTGGAAAAAGTAGTAGAAAAAATAGTTGAGATACCTGCGGTAAAACCTGCTTCTACGGCAAAGAAACCTGCCACTCCTAGATTGACTCTTGACGAAGCGTACGCAAAACTATCCGCAAAACAAAAGAAGTTCTTCGATACGTTGAAAGAATACGCAATGAGTAAAGATAAATGTAAGGAGAAGAAATCTACGTACTATATCTTACTTGGACAGTCATCGGTAAATCCGTTGGTAAAACTGACGATAAAGAAAGACTGTACAGTAGCGTTATTCAAGATGGAAGACGAGTATATGAAGGACATCAGAAGGAACGCGGGAAGCGAAGGAACAAAAGTAAAGGTAAAAGAAACGGAGTTGATAGTAGGGGACAGTCAAGCGTTGGCGACGGCGAAGGAGATGATTGACCTGCGCGAAGACCAAATCGAGAGATACAACGATTATTTGAAGGAGCAACGTTCCATGAAGAAACGCTGAGTAAGCGTATAAATAAAAAGAAAAGAGAAAGTAAATAGCAAAGCGGAATTACAGATTACAGCCATATTTTTTAGCGGAAGCGAGAGGTAGAACAGAAATAGGGAAACCAAAAAGTATGAGCGTAATAAAAGTAATTCCGCTTTGCTATTGTTAAACTAAGCAAGTAGAAATATATAAAAACGGATAAGCCTAACGGCATAAGACTAGATTCTTCGACTGCGCTCAAAATGACGGGAGAGAAGGAAGTACACTGGGCGGTTCGACTATACCCGCTAAAACGAAAATTTTGACACTCTCCACCGTCTAATTGAAGTGTTGAGTAAAGCGGATAATAAATAATAGACTAGATATTTCGACTTCGTTTCACTCCGCTCAATATGACGGGAGAGTTAACAAAGTATCACTTGTTCATCCGTCATTCTGAGCGTAGTCGAAGAATCTAGTTTAATAATTATCCGTATAATTAAGTCCGACCAAAATTGAGCGTAGCGAGATTTTGCGTTTGGTCGGGGTAAAGTCCGACTAAAATCGAAGTGAAACGTAGATTTTACGCTTGGTCGGGAAAGTGTAAGCGTAGTCGAAATATCTAAGTCTAATGCCAATAAGCAATCCGTATGAACAATTCATACTTCGCGTTCGCTCTAAGTAGGCGCAAACGATTGACTTATTACAGTTTAGGGATTAAAATATAACTAACACATTACGGAGGTGTGAGGTATGATTACGAAGAAGCAACAGGAACTTGATATTAAGAAATGGACTGACAGCGAGAAAGCGGGTTACGATACTTGCGGTACTTACAATTATTGCGCAAACTGCGACAAGACGTTGGAGAATCCTTGCGAAAAGGCTATGAAGGCATCCAAGACGGTTAAGTCTACAGATAAGAAGCCGGCGGCTAAAAAGACGTCCAAGAAATAATAACTTGACGGCAACTTAAATACAATATTTGCCGTTACATCAAAAAACAAGAAAAAACCGAAGATTTGACGTCTTCGGTTTTTTTGTTTTTTCGTAACCGTTTTTTATTCGGCGCTAATAAAATCGAAAGTATCGAAAGAGAAAACAGCGGCATTGGAATTCCTATAATAATCTTATTCTCGTTTGTTAGCGTTATTACGTTTTTATCGACATGAATATCAAAGCAGTTCAATATTATGCGGTATTAAGTGCGGACATCGGGCGGCATAATGCCGTCGAAGTAAAGTTTGTCGGGAAAAGCGTAAAAACAGTATAAAGAAATAGTCATACAAAATCGTGGCGAATGCCGTAATCTAACGTGATTAAAATCATTATAATAAAACGGCTTTGACAGAGAGTAATAAAAAAACTTGCAAATATCGCGTTGCCCGTGATATACTGTATTGGTAAAAATATAGTTTATTTTACAAAATTGTGAGGTAATATGAAATTCAAGAGGATGGAGGCGTTCGGATTTAAGTCGTTCGCCGATAAAATCGACATACCGCTAAACGAAGGTATTACGGCCATCGTAGGTCCTAACGGTTGCGGAAAAAGTAACGTCGCCGACGCTATAAGGTGGGTTTTGGGTGAACAAAGCGCCAAAAACCTGCGCGGTAAGAGTATGCAGGACGTTATATTCAACGGTACGGCGGTAAGAAAACCTTTGTCTTTCTGCGAAGTCGCGCTTACGTTTGATAATACTACCAGAATATTTGATATCGAACTGGACGAGGTGGTCATCGGACGTAAACTGTACCGTTCGGGCGAAAGCGTCTATCTTATCAACGGCGAGCCTAGTAAACTTAAAGATATACACGCGCTTATAAGAAATACCGGTCTCGGTAAAGACGGTTATAGCATAGTCGGACAGGGCAGAGTCGCGGAAATCATCAACGCTAAGCCGGAAAACAGAAGAAATATTTTTGAGGACGCGGCGGGTATTCTCGGTTTTAAGAAAGAAAAGATTGAAGCGGAGAGAAGTCTTGCCCGCACGGAAGAAAATCTTAACGTTATCCGTACGGCAAAAAACAGTCTTGAAGGACAGAGAAACACTCTTGAAAAACAAAGTAAAGACGCTTATAAATATCTCGAAATCAGAGATAGACTTAAAGTGCTTGAAGCCAACGAATATATTTATCAATTTGAAAACCACGAAAGCGTAAAGGTTAAGATAGAAACGCGATTGCAGGGATTTTGTCAAGAAGAAGAGATAAAGACAAAAGAGAGCGAAGCGTGCAACAAGGATTACGAGGCAAAGCAGATAGAGTTCCACAATATAGATATGCACATCAGCAAGTTGAGGGACAGACGTACCGATATAGCCGTAAGAGCGGAAAATATCAAAGGTCAAGGTCTTACTTTGCAAGAAAGAATTCGCAACTTGCAAGAGCAAAAACAGGAATGCTTGACGAGGCTGTCGCAAAGCGAAAAAGCGCTCGAAGAAAAGAATGCGGAACTAAAAAGCGCAAACGAGCATTACAATATGACGTTGGAAGAGAAGAAGGACGCGGACAAGCGTTACGCCGCTTGCAACAACGACTATCTCGCTCTCGTAAACGAAATTCTCGACAGAGACCAGAAAATCAAGTCGGCAAATCAAGAACTTATCAACGCCGTCCAACAGGAAGGCGAAAACAAAGTCGATATGGGAAAACTTACTACGCAAAGGGAGTTTATTCTTACCCGTATTGCCGAACTCAACGAGGAAATCGCCGTATGCGACGAAGCGATAAAATCTCTTGAAGAAGTAAAAAGAGAACATGAAAAAACGCTCGTAAATAAGAAAAACGACCTCAACCGTCTTGCCATGAACAGAAACGAGGTGTCGAGCGAGTTGCGTTCGTTGAGAGAAGAATTAGATAAGGCGAGAAGCAGACAAAGCGATATAAACGCGCTTATGTCTTCGTGCAGACAGAGAATAGAAACGTTCAAAAATTTCAAAAAAGAGTACGGAGCGTTCAACAGCGCTGTCAAATCTCTTTTGAGCGATTGCGAGAGAAATAAGGAACTTAATTCGAAAGTATTGGGCGTCGTAGTCGATTTGGTAAGCGTGCCGAAAGAATACGAAACGGCTATTGAAATGGCTATCGGAGCCAATTTGCAAAATATAGTCGTAGAGGACGAAGAAGACGCTAAGTACGTAATAAATTATCTTAAAGAAAAGCAATACGGAAGATTGACTTTCCTTCCGCTGACGAGTTATAAGACGAGAGAATTGGAAAGGGAACTTACGGGTATTTTGAGAGAAAAAGGCTGTTTGGGACTTGCCAACCAACTTATCAAATACGACAGAAAATATTACAATATATTTTCCGGTCTTTTGGGCAAAACTATAATTGCGGACAACCTTGACAACGCTACCGCTATGGCGAGAAAATATAGATACGCCGTCAAGATAGTTACGTTGCAAGGCGACGTACTCAATACGTCGGGTTCGATAAGTGGCGGTTCCAAAAAATCGTCGGGTACGAAAGCGCTTTCTTACGACAGACTTATTCAGGAAAACGAGGAACAACTCAAAAAGTTGCTCGAAGAAAAAAACAGAATAGAGAAAAAACTCTCGTCGGACGAAGACGATATAGCCGATTTTGAAGAACAACTTGCCGGATACGACGACGATATAAAGAATTCGCAAATTCTAGTCGCTACCGAGAACGGCAAACTCGATAAAGTCGTGGCGAATATTGACGACAACGTAAAAAATATCAACGAAAAGATTTCCAACAAAGGGGAATTTCAAACGCAGTTGGAAGCGATAGACAACGCGCTCAGTATTTTGGGAGAAAAGGGCAAAGACGTAAACGCGCTCAAAGAAAGCGTGGATACTTTGGCTGTAAGGACAAGAGAAGAGTACGACCAAAAAACTCAACTCAAAGATCAACTTGGCGAAAAACTTTCCAACCTCAGAGTCGAGTGCAACACGCTGTCCAACAATCTTGACAATTACGCGGAAACAATCGACAGACTGAAAAACGAAATCTCAACTCTCGACGAGGAAAAGACGCTAAGGCGCGATAACCTTGCGAATTTACAGGATATTATTCAGAAGTTGACCAGCGATAGAAACGTGGAACTTCCCGATAAATATCAAAAGCAGTTGGAAGAGATAAGCCGTCAAATAACGGAGGCGGACGAATATAAGGTCAAACTCAACGACGCTATAACCGAACTTATCCGTAAAAAAGACGATTATTCCAAAACGCTTATGTATCTCAACGAGAACAAGATAAAGTGCCAGAACGAGTTGGATAAAATCGAAGAAAATATGTTGGCGCTTCAAAACAGAATCAAGGAGGAATACAACCTTGATTACGAAAGCGCGCTTCCTCTTCGTATGGAAGAATTCAACTATCAAGAGTGCAGAACGGAGATAAGGAGACTTCAAAAAGAACAGAGAGAGATGGGACACGTCAATATTCTTTCTATCGACAACTTCAAGGAAGTAGACGGACAGTACCAGACGTATTCCGAGCAGATAGACGATATCGAACACACAATGGAAGGATTGAGAAAGTCGATAGCCGATTTATCCAAGCAGATGCTTGAACAGTTTAATTCGGAGTTTGCAAAAATAAACAAGAACTTCGAGATAATATTTAAGGAACTTTTCGGCGGAGGTAAAGGACAACTTGTAATACTTCCTCCCGAAGAAGGTCAATCTCAACTCGACGCAGGTATTGAAATTCTCGCCGAGCCGCCGGGTAAAAAATTGCAATCCATCACGCTTATGAGCGGCGGTGAGATGGCTCTTACGGCGATAGCGATTCTTTTCGCTATACTTCGCCTTAAAGCGATGCCTTTCTGCGTACTCGACGAAATCGAAGCCGCGCTTGACGACGCCAACGTAGGACTTTTCGCGCAGTATCTCAAAAGATTCAGCGACGAAACTCAGTTTATCGTAATCACTCACCGTAAACCGACAATGGAACTTGCCGACAGACTTTACGGCGTTACGATGCAGGAAAAGGGCGTGTCGAAAGTCGTTGCCGTCAACCTTTCCGACGCTGTAAAGAGCGCGGACAGCGACAAACAGTAATCAAAGTCATCCTGATTAAAAGCCAGCGGATGACATAAACTAATAAATTGATTTATAGGAGAAGTTATGGGATTTTTTGAAAAACTTATTCAAGGTTTAAGACGTACGAAAGAGGCTTTTTCCAAAAAATTATACCAACTTTTTAAGGGTAGAGAACTCAACGACGAATTTTACGAGGAGTTGGAAAACACGCTCATTACTTCGGATTTGGGCGTCGAGGCAAGTCAACAGATAATCGAAGAGTTCAAAGACGAGTGTTTCAAACAGAAAATAAGAAAACCCGAAGACGCAAAAGATTTGCTCAAAAACATAATGGTCGACGCTATAAACTACGATATAGAGGAGTATTCCTATCCGTTGGTAATACTTGTAGCGGGCGTAAACGGCGTGGGCAAAACTACCGCGCTGGGTAAACTCGCAAAGTTTTTCAGAAATAAAGGCAAGAGCGTGGTTTTAGCGGCGGCAGATACTTTCAGAGCGGCGGCAAGCGAACAACTCGAAGTTTGGGCGGACAGAGCCAAAGTCCGTATTATCAAACACGAAGAAGGGAGCGACCCGGCGGCTGTAGTGTACGACGCGATAAAGTCTGCGAAAGCCAAAGGTACGGACGTCGTGCTTGTCGATACGGCGGGTAGATTGCAGAATAAGAAAAATCTTATGAACGAACTCGGAAAAATCAATAAGGTTGTCGAAAGAGAATATCCCGAAGCCGATTACAGAACATATATTGTAATCGACGCGACTACCGGACAAAACGCTTTGTCGCAAGTGGAAGCCTTTGACGAAATAATAGATATGGACGGCATAATTCTCAATAAACTCGACGGTACGGCAAAAGGCGGAGTAGTGTTTGCTATTTCAGTAGAAAAAGAACTGCCCGTTTGCTTTATCGGAGTCGGCGAGGGGATAGACGACCTGCTCGAATTCGACGCAAAGTTCTTTATTGACGAGTTGTTTTAAGTGTATGTTCGACGGTAAGGGGGATTTGCGAAATTAAAATGCGCCTTTTCCGCAGACTAAGTATTTAATTGAATAAGGGGAAATATGAAAAGCAAGACTAAATATTTGCTAAGCGAAGTTGAAATATCCGAGATTTTTCAAAATTCTAAGTTAGGAAAAGTTGATAGTTTTTATGCTATGGGCGCAGGAGAGTTTAATTCTGTTTATTGTGTAAAATGTAATCAAAAAGAGTACGTTTTGAAAATCGCTCCGCATGTTGATAAAAAGGTGCTGACTTATGAAAAAGATATGTTGAGAACTGAAATAAAATGGTACGAAAGGATAGGTCAAGGAACAGCAATTAGAATTCCTAAAGTTTATTATTCAGATTTTTCGAAAAGCATTATTAACGCCGATTATTTTATTATGGAAAAATTAGATGGTGTACAAATGGATAATTTTAAATCAGATTGCTTGCAATCGGACAGTCATGCATCAAAATTAGCCGCTATGGCGGCCGAAATACACCGCATAAAAAATGATAAATACGGATACGAGCAGAATGGACTTTTTGAAGATTGGTATCAGGCAATAAAGGCTATGACGCAAAATTTAATCAACGACGCGAAATCTGCAGGGCATAAGAGCAAGAGTGGAAATAAACTTTTAACATATATTGAAAAGTATAAAGAAATTCTGAAAAAAGCCGATTGCTCAATGGTCAACTTTGATTTGTGGACACCTAACGTAATATGCAATACGGACGAATACGGCAACATTTCGTATGCGTGGATAGATCCCGAAAGAACTTTTTGGGGAGATAGAATTTCAGATTTCGTCGCATTGGAATTCGGAAAACCGCTTGAAAATAAAATACAATCGATTGAATCGTACAACGGAGTTGCCGACGAGCCGATTAAAATTACAACTGAAATAAAGATAAGATATCATATAGCGATGGCATATCTTGCGCTTATACAAGAAGTTGAGAAGTACTATAGATATTCTATATTCAATTACGGTTGGATAAGAAACGTCGTTTCGGCAAAGATTCTTTATAATAAGGCTTTCAAATATCTTGGTAGCGTCAATATTTAGATATAAAAATTCAGCAATAAATATTCTTTGAATAAAATAATATGCATTTAATTATTTTTCGATAATAGTCTTGATGCAATCTGGAAGTTTTGATATGTCAATATCGCAATGAGATTTTTCGAATTTGAAATAAGTGGCGCATTGAGGTTGAGAGCCGCTCAATATGCCTTTGACTAAATTTCCATCTTTATATTTCAATCTCACGTATTTGCCGGGGAGAGAAGACAACCCGGTTTCGATTAGCCAGTCAAACTTGCTACTATTGATATTTATAAGTTTGGTATCATAAATGATTGTATTGTCTTTTTGAATTTTGTATAGGTTGGCTTTTTGAGTATAAGATAGCAACGTTTCAAATCTAGACTTTTCTTTTCGGCGAATGCTCAACGCGTTTTCTTTTTTGACGACGTATGCTTTGCCGTTTATTATGTAATTTTTGCGTAGCCAACCGTTTATTATCAAAAGTTGCTTATTATTTTTTGTTTCGATGTAAGCGCATTTGTTGATAAAATTCATGCGAATTAACTGAACTATTGCTATAGACAAGAAAATAGCCGCAAATCCGGATATTACTAAAACATCGTAATTTATTAAAGGGTTCGCCATTCTATGGAAATAGTCGGATATACTTCCTTTGTTAAGAGTTATTACAATAAACGGAGAGGCGATAATAAATGCAGCAAGCGCCAACATCGCGACTAAAATTCTCATATCAAATGCGCTGTAATACTTAAACTTGATATTTTTGAACGATCTAGCGATTATTTTCTTTTCTTCGCTGTCGATACTAGGCAAGTCGTTAAGTTTTTTTACTTTATCCATATCTATTCACCCTTTCTGTTGTAAACATTATAATCTTGATAGAGAGTAATTGCAATAATTTTACGCTAACCGCGTAATATTTCGCAATACTAATTAAATTTCAATGAAAGGAAAAAATTTTTAATCTGCTAGACCTAAAAGATAATCGGCTGATTCGTTAAAATATTTTGCGATTAAATAAATGTTTTCAGCCGTAGGTTGAACTTTTCCGGTTGACCAATCGGAAATACTTGCAGCAGAAACTCCGATTTCTCTTGCAAGCGCTCTTTTTGAAATTTTATTTAATTTTAACAGTTCCGTTAGTCTTTGAGGAAATAAATTTTTCATAATAATAGTGTAAGATATATTTTACATTTTTACTTGACTGTTCGACATATCTTACATTATAATATTCATAATCAATAAATTTATAAGGAGAAAACAAATGAAAAAATTGACAATAGTTTTGATAGTTGTGTCGCTACTTTTTTGTTCGTTGGCATTAGTAGGTTGTAAAGATGGCGATGACGGCGAAACGTTTGTCGGCGCAATATCAAAGACAACTTACGAAAGTAAAGAAGATGCGGCAAAAGGATTTTTAGAAGAAGAAATTAGCGGAGACGCTTTTACTGCGGAGTATGTAAGTTATACAAAGACTTCCGAACTATCGCAGAAAGAAATCGATAAATTAGAGTTGGCAGACGAATATAAAAGCGGAATAGAAAGCGTCGAAAAAGGAGAAGTAGAGTATAGCGAGCAATTAAACAAGCAAGAAGAGAAAGTAGCCAAACTTGCATCCGAAACTTGTAAAAGAACCGTCTATATTGTAATATACACTACTAAAGAATACAGATTTTTTTCGCCGGCAATCATTGAAGGCGGCACGTTGACTACTAGTTATTTCGATTATTTGTTCGATATGAATAGATATTTGAACTGTACAGTTGAAACGGATATGTTTGCTGAAAAAATATTAATGAAAATTACCGATAAAGTTATAAGTATGCATTTTTCAAATATATTCGAAGAAGATGAAGGGACATCGTATTACTATTATTGTGAACCATACTTGTATTTATGTGTATATGACGAGAATAATGTTGTGGAAGTGAATCGCTTGGGAAAATTGTCATTAAAGGATGCGCTTAATGGAGATTTCAAAGACGCAGATCCTGAATATTTAGCCCCTATTGGCTTAACATTAGGAATGTTGGGAGGAATGGACCATTCTTATTTCGTGAAAACAAAGACCGGTTATGAATTAAAGGAAGAAATTAAACAGTTTCCCGATGAATATTATTCGGTTAATGTTTCAAATGATAGGATAGTAAAAGTTGAGTCCAGTTTATATGTAAACGACGCAGGTAATTGGGATAGATGGGAGTGGAGTTTTACATTTTCCGATTTTGACGCTACTACCGTGGAAATACCGAAAGAAATTGTCGAGGCAGTTGAAAAATATATAGAAAATAATTGATAGAAAATCAAGACTTCAAAAGACGGCAAAAAAGTTTGCCGTCTTTTTGTTATGAAAAACCGTTGACAGTCTATAATCGGTATGTTAATATATAAAGGCTAAATACTTTATGAAGTATTTGTACTTTAAGGCTATGGAAAAGAAAGAGAAACTGTTTATAAGCATATACAACGACTATTACGGATGTTTGCTGACAGAGTATCAGAGGGGACTTATAGACGGTTATTACAATCTCGATATGTCGCTCGGAGAACTCGCGGCAGAAAACGGAATTTCTCCGCAAGGCGTTAGAGACGCGATAAAGAGAGCGGAAAAACAGTTGACTGCGTATGAAGAAAAATTGGGACTAGTGAAAAAGTCGCAGAAGATAAAAGAACTTTTGGAAGAAGTTATGGGGGATTGCGCTCCCGAAGAAAAAGCGAAATTAAGCAAGGCGATTGAGATATTGATCGACTAGGTAAGGAGGGAATATGGGAGCATTCAGCGGACTTAGCGAAAGACTGTCGCACATATTTTCCAAAATGAAAAACAAGGGCAAGTTGACGGAACTCGAAGTCAAGCAGGCAATGAGAGAAGTCAGAATCGCTCTTTTGGAAGCGGACGTAAATCTTTCGGTAGTTAAGCAGTTTATAAACAACGTAAGCGAAAAAGCCGTGGGCGACGATATACTTAAAGGACTTAATCCTTCCCAACAGGTAATTAAAGTCGTCAACGAAGAGTTGATAAGCATAATGGGCGGAAGCCACAGCAAGATAAATATCGCGGACAAACCGCCGACAATCATTTTGATGTGCGGACTTCAAGGTAGCGGCAAAACGACTATGTGCGGAAAACTCGCCGTAATGCTCAGAAAGCAGGGTAAGAATCCTTTGTTGGTAGCGTGCGATATTTATCGACCGGCGGCTATAAAACAGTTGCAAGTAGTGGGTAAAAACGCCAACGTTCCCGTATTTGAGATGGGACAGGTCAATCCGCAAAAGATTGTCAAAGGCGCACTGAAACAGGCGGAACACGACAACAACGACGTGCTTATAGTAGACACTGCGGGCAGACTTCACATCGACGAAGAATTGATGGACGAGATAAGCGGACTTAAAAAGTCGTTCAATCCTCATGAAATACTGTTGGTAGTAGACTCGATGACAGGTCAAGACGCCGTAAACGTCGCTTCTAAATTTAATGAAGTGATGGACGTAACGGGCGTAGTCCTTACAAAATTGGACGGCGATACGAGAGGCGGAGCGGCTTTGTCGATTAGAGCGGTTACGGGCAAGCCTATAAAGTTTTGCGGTATCGGCGAGAAAATGAACGACATAGAAGTCTTTTATCCCGACAGAATGGCTTCGAGAATTCTCGGTATGGGCGACGTGCTTACACTTATAGAAAAAGCGCAGTCGGCGTTCAGCGAAGAAGAAGCGCTTGAAATGCAAAAGAAAATGCGTACCAACTCCTTTACGCTCGAAGACTATCTCGCTCAAATGGAGAAGATGAAGAGCATGGGAGATATGTCGCAGATGATATCCATGATTCCGGGACTTGCAGGCAAACTCGGCGGTAAAAACGTGGATATAGACGAAGCCAAAATCGCAAAATCTAAGGCTATTATACAGTCGATGACAATAAAAGAGCGGAGAAATCCGGAACTTATCAAATCTTCGCAAAAGAAGAGAATAGCAATGGGCAGCGGTACAAACGTACAGGATATTAACTCGCTTCTCAAACAGTTCTCTCAAACGCAGGAAATGATGCAGAAAATGTCTAATATGGGTAAGCGCGGTATGAGAGGAATGAAATTCCCATTCTAAGTATTGCGGACATAACAAAAAGGCAACAAAATAATATAAACATAGAAAACTGCGAACAAAATATAGTTTAGCAAAATCCTCGTAAGAGGCGCGAAGCGGTTTAGACGAAGAGAAATGGATGCAAGACGAGGCAAGGCGACGAAGGCATAGCAGAGTTCTGTCGAGGAGCCTTAACGAAGTATTGTGTACATAGCAAAAAGACAAAAAAATATAAACATAGAAAACTGCGAACAAAATATAGTTTAGCAAAATCCTCGAAAGAGGCGCGAAGCGGTTTAGACAAAGAGAAATGGATGCAAGACGAGGCAAGGCGACGAAGGCATAGCAGAGTTCTGTCGAGGAGCCTTAACGAAGTATTGCGACATTTAACTTAGACTAAACATTTTGATAAAATATATTTTGAGAGCATGAAACAAAAGGAGAATAAAAATGGCAGTAAAATTAAGACTTACAAGAATGGGCGCAAAGAAAACTCCGTTCTACCGTATCGTTGCTATCGACAGCAGAAAGGCGAGAGACGGACAATATCTTGACAACATCGGTTACTACGACGCTACGAAGAATCCGGCTGAAGTTAAGATTGACAGCGAAAAGGCTACCTACTGGCTCGGCGTAGGCGCGCAACCCACGGATACCGTAAGAGGTCTTTTGAAAAAACAAGAAATAATCAAGTAATTAAGAGGCTCAAATGGAAGAATTGGTAAGATTTATCGTCGGCGAACTCGTCGACAATAAGGATTCTTTTACCGTTGAATCGCAAGTCGAAGACGGTATTACGGTAATCAACATTATCGCCGAAAAAGAAGAAATCGGCAAGATAATCGGCAAACAGGGAAGAATTGCAAAGGCTATCCGTACTATCGTGAAAGCGGGTTGCGGAAAAGACAGCAAAAAAGTTTCCGTCGAGATTATCGAAAAGTAATGACTAGGCTGACTGTCGGCAAAATTGCCAAGCCGCAAGGCGTCGGAGGAGAATTGAAAATATCTCCTCTGACTGACGATGTCAACAGATTTAAGAATCTTAAAACAGTATATTTGGACGGTAAGAGTTATAACGTCAGCAAAGCGAAAATATCGCCCAACGGCGTTTTCTTGACGCTTGAAGGCGTAAACGACAGAAATACTGCGGAACTTCTTAGAAACAAAGACATAGAAGTGGACAGAAAAGACGCCGTGCGTCTTGAAAAAGACAGGTATTTTATTGTGGATATAATTTCTTGCGAAGTATTTGTAGCCGATGAAAAGATAGGTTCGCTTGTCGACGTATTGCAGTACGGCTCGGCGGACGTGTACGTAATATCCACGGCAAAGGGCAAGGTTATGATTCCTGCGATAGAGAGACTGGTAAAAGAAATCGACGTGGAAAATAAAAAGATAGTTTTGGACGGACAAGCCTTCGAAGACCTGGCGGTTTACGAGGAATAACCTTTGAGGGACGTTTTTGTCCCTTTATTTTTTGGCGGTAGCGTATGAAGATAAAAGTTGCTACGATATTTCCCGAGATGTTCGAGATTTTGGACGTGGGAATCATTGGAAGAGCAAAACAAAACGGACTTATTGATATACAAATTTACAATATAAGAGATTATTCCGCGGACAAACATAAAAAGACCGACGACGCTCCGTTCGGCGGCGGCGCAGGTATGGTAATGACTCCGCAGCCTATTCACGACGCTATCCTCGATATGGATAAAGATAGAAAAGCCAAAAGGATATATCTTTCTCCGAGAGGAAAAACTTTGGATCAAAAGACGGTGGAAAGACTTGCCAAAGAGGACGAATTGCTGCTTTTGTGCGGAAGTTACGAAGGAATTGACGAGAGAATAATCCAACTGGATATCGACGAAGAAATTTCAATGGGAGATTACGTGCTGACGGGAGGCGAACTTCCCGCAATGACGCTTATAAACGCGGTAAGCAGATATATCGACGGAGTGTTGGGAAGCAGCGAGTCTACGGACGAAGAAAGTTTCAGCAACGGACTTTTGGAATATCCTCAGTATACGCGTCCACAAGAGTTTATGGGATTGAGCGTTCCGCAAGTTTTGCTAGGCGGAAACCATAAACAGATAGAAGATTGGAGATTGGAGCAGAGTATTGAAATTACAAAGCAAAGACGTCCCGACCTTTATGAAGAATACGTCAGTAAAAATCCCAAATCGGGCAAGGAGAAAAAGCGATGAAATATAAAAACGCGATTGAGCAGTTGCTCGACGAAGAAAACGACGAAACTATTTATCTTAAAAATAACATTACAGGGAAAATCGACGCGTTTGAACAAATGGCGCTGATTCCTTACGACAAAAATCTTTACGCTATAGTCGTCCGTAAAGAGGATTTTGACATGGGTAATTTGGAAAACGGCGGAATAGTATACAGAATTGACGAGAAAAAACAAATTCTAGAAGAAGTCGACGACGACAACGTGATTTTCGAAGTATTCGATATTTACGACAGAATGTTTGCCGAAGGAAGAGAATAATGCATATTCAATGGTATCCCGGACACATGACAAAAGCGATGAGAATGATGCAGGAGGCTGTAAAGCAAGTCGACTGCGTGATTTACGTTCTCGATTGCAGAGCGATTTCTTCATGTAAAAATCCGAAATTCGACGAAATGATAGCGGGCAAGCCCATTCTTTACGTTTTGGGCAAAAGCGACCTTGTCGAGGCGAAAGACGTAAAGAAATGGACTTCGTATTTTTCTTCGCAAGGAAAAAGTTTTGTCGTAGCGGATAATTTGTCGGGAAGACAGAAAAATCTTATAATAGATAAACTTAAAGAGATTAACAAACCGATGCTTGAAAAATACGCGGCAAAAGGCGCAAACAAGAGCATAAGGGCAATGGTGGTCGGAGTTCCGAATACGGGAAAATCCACTCTTATAAACAGTCTTTGCTCGGCTAAAAGAGCAATTACGGGCAATAAGCCGGGCGTTACCAGAGGTAAACAGTGGGTAAGCCTTGCGGAAGGAATAGAATTGCTAGACACGCCGGGAGCGGTTCCGCCCGCTTTTCAAGATCAGCAAAAAGCGTTACATTTGGCGTTTATAGGTTCAATAAAAGAAGACGTCTTATATCTTGACGACCTTGCGATAGAGATAATAAATTACTGTCGAGAGAATAACTACGAAAAGTTTTGCGAAAGATACAAGTTGCAAAAAATCGACGGCGATAACGTGAAAGTATTCGACGATATAGCGCAAAGCCGAGGATATTTGCTAGGCAAAAAAGGATACGATTACGACCGTACGGCAAAGGCGATAATATACGATTTCAAGAATTTGAAACTCGGTAAAATAATGCTCGATTATCCCGAGCGGGCGCAATAAAACTTTGCCGACAAAAGAGGAAAGAATTATGGCAAGAACTAAACACGATACTTTGACGATGCTTGAATACGAAAAGCAGTGTCTGGAAAAAGGACAAAAATATATTGCCGGTGTCGATGAAGTAGGCAGAGGACCTTTGGCGGGACCCGTGGTCGTGGCAAGCGTAATCATGCCTTTGGCGGAAGAAGATATTATCCAAGGCGTCAACGATTCCAAAAAAGTAAGCGAAAAAAACAGAGAGATTCTGTATCAAAAAATAATATCCAAAGCGATTGCCTGTTCGATAGAATGGGCGGACGAAAAAGTCATAGATGAAATAAATATTTTGCAAGCGACGAAACTTTGCATGAAAAAGGCAATAGAGGGACTTAGCGTCGCTCCCGACACTGTGCTTATCGACGCGGTAAAGATAGATTGCAAGTATCCGATATTGCCCATTATTAAAGGCGACGCAAAGAGTTATTCGATAGCGTGCGCGTCTATTGTGGCTAAAGTCGTAAGGGACAGATATATGACGGAAATGGACGTCAAATATCCCGAATACGGATTTGCTTCCAACAAAGGCTACGGCTCGTCAAAGCATATTGAGGCGTTGAAAACGATAGGTCCCTGTCCGCTGCACAGAAAAAGTTTTATAAAGAATTTTTGCCAATGAACAACAGAAAAGCAGGAATCGAAGGAGAGAATATAGCGACGGAGTATCTTGAAAAATCGGGATATAAAATTCTTGAACGCAATTTTTCTTCCAAAACGGGAGAAATTGATATAATCGCTCAGGATAAAAACTGTATCGTTTTCGTGGAAGTAAAATCCAGAGATAACCTTAAATTCGGCTATCCGGTCGAAAGCATCACGTTGAGTAAAGCAAAGAAGACAGCGCGAACCGCAGAGTGCTATCTTTTGTACAAAAAGAAGCAAAACAGTCTATGTCGCTTTGACGTGATTGAAGTATTGAGAGGAGAGGTCAATCATATAAAAAACGCGTTCGATAAATCCGATTTGTATTAGTTCGCATCAAAATACGTGAAAAAAACCTTGAAAAAATGCAAAAAACTTATAAAAACGATTGAAAAACAGTTGCATTAAAAAATAGTAGATGATAAAATAGTTAGGCAATGACTTCGGATATTCCTCTGGCGGATATAAACCCAGACCGTTAAGAATATTTCGTTTATAATATGGAGGTAAGTCAAATGAATATCGTAGATATCGTAGAAAAAGAGGGTATGCGTACCGATCTTCCTCAACTCGCAATCGGCGACACGGTAAGAGTAAACGTAAAGATTAAGGAAGGCGATAAGGAAAGAATTCAGGCTTTCGAAGGCGTAATAATCGCGTTTAAGAACGGCAGTATCAGAGAAACTTTTACTGTAAGAAGAGTATCTTTCGGAATCGGCGTGGAGAGAACTTTCCCGTTGCATTCGCCTAAGATCGACAGCATCAAAGTTGTTCGCCACGGTCGCGTAAGAAGAGCGAAACTTTACTATCTCAGAAATAAATTCGGTAAAGCGGCTAGACTTAGAGAAATCGTTAAGTAATAAGAAAAATCAATTGAAAAGCAAGCCTTTCGGGCTTGCTTTTTTGTATGTCTAAAGTTGGCTACGTATATTTAATTATAATATTATATAATAAAATAAAAAAATTTTTAATAAGTACTTGTCAAAACGTTAATAATCATTTATTATGAATATAAAAGAATATCTTTGAAGGGGATAACAATGAAGAAAAAAATTATTATAGTTTTGCTTATCGCGGTTGTCGCTTTGGTTGCGCTTGCAGGTTGCAACAGAGTTAAACTCGATACGGAAATACTTGTTAACGGAGATTTTGAAATCTATGACGCGGAAAACAAGACCGCCGAAGGTTGGACAATCAATCCGGGTACTACCGCTAATTGGGGCGCAAACAGCGCAGACGGTTCGTCCGGTTACGATTCCAATTTAGGCAAAAGATATTTCTATCTTAATTCCGCAGGATACAACTATATTTCCCAGACGGTAAGACTCGAAAAGAACGCTACTTACAAGATCGGCGCATATATCAACGCGGCGAACCTTACCGGTACTGCGGGCGTTTATTTCCCCGGCGCAGTCGATCCTGTCGGCGCTATAGTAACGGAAAAGACCGAAGGATGGCAACGTATCGAACAGTATTTCACTTCCACCGTCAGCGGAGAAGTTACGCTTATAGTAGCGGTGGGCAAAGAAGGCGCCAGCGCTTCGGGAACTACCGACGTAAGATTTGACAACATATCCCTTCAAAAGGTTGACGGCGTAGCCGACGATACCGAGGTTGCAATCCTCAGAATGAGCGAAGGCTACACTATGTCGGACGGAGGCTCGACTTCGTTCGTAGTTTTGTTTACTTTGCTTTCGATAGGAATTTGCGTAGGAATGTATTTTGTTTTGAGAGGTATCATCCAAAACAAAGTCGGACTTCATCCAAATGACGGAGCAGGCAAAGGGGACAAGTTCCTCAACGCTATGACTTCGCATACAGCGTCGTTCATATACGTACTGCTTGCCGCTTTCGCGGTAAGATTTATTACCGTGCTTGCTTCTGCCGAAGGTAACGATATTATTACGAACTGGGCGACTTTGGCTCAGGATATAGCGAACAAAGGCTTTATCTCCTATTACAACAATTCCGCAAACAATCCGCAGGGCGTGATTTGGGTGCTTGGAATACTCGGATATATCGCAAAAGGTTTGGGTATGGGCGACGTTGGATATGCGATACTGCTCAGAATGCCGATGGTTATCGCGGATTTGATGGTTTGCTATATGATTTATTCGTGCGCTAGCAAATATCAGAATGAAAGAACGGCGATAACTTACGGATTCATTTACGCGATTCTTCCTATATTCTTCATATTCGGTTCGCTGTACGGAAGCGTGGAAAGCATTGCGATAGCGTTTATATTGGCAATGGCGCTGTCTATGCTCGGCAAGAAATATGTTTCGACGGGAATTTTCTACACGTTTGCGCTTATGTTCAGCAACTACGCGCTGTTACTCCTGCCTGTAATACTTTTGTATCAGATTTACGGACTTGTAACCGACAAGTCGTCGGTGGTCAAGACTACCGTTACAATGGCGGTATGTTTCGTAGCGTTCTACCTGCTTTCCTTGCCTTTGTGTTGGAACGGAGTAGTAAGCGGCAACGTGCTTATGGTATTCAGAAAGATGTACGCGTTCTTCGACGTATCGTATCCTACGCTTTCGGATAATACTTTCAACCTCTATGCGATATTCGCGGCGGGTAATAGATCGAGAGTCGACAACGTCATATTTAATATCGGCAACTGGCTGTTCATAATTGGTATGAGCGCTTACGTAATATACCACTATATTAAGACGGCAAACAGACTTGACCTTGTGCTTCTCTCTGCTATGATGTTTATCGCGTATTCGGCGTTGGGAGCGCAAAGCGCGTTGGAAATTATGCCGTTCGGTCTTGTACTCATGCTCGTATATATTATCATCACTCCCGATGTCAGACTGTATATCGGAACGTCGCTACTCGGCGCGCTATCCTTCCTCAATATCGCTCAACTTCTTTCGAGAAGCGGATTCATTAGAGGAGTGGACAACGCAGGCTGGCTTGATTTCGAGTCCAAAAACGCGTTTATGATAATATTCAGTATACTCACCGTCGCTACCGTATTCTATATGTTGTACGTAGTGTGCGATATCACGTTAAATTCGTATATCAAACCTATTGCGAAAGAAAACGCAGCAAACGAAACCAAGTAAAATATCGGAGATAAAATGCTCGCAAAGACAAAAAGTTACGCTCTAAACGGCGTAGAAGGATACGAGGTATCGATAGAAGTAGATCTCAACGCGGGATTGCCCGCTTACGATACCGTAGGTTTGGCGGATACCGCCATAAAAGAATCAAAAGAAAGAGTTAGGTCGGCGATAAAAAACAGTTTGTTCACTTATCCTATACGAAAGATAACGATAAACCTTGCTCCCGCCGATACTAAGAAAGAAGGTTCGCATTTCGATCTCGCAATCGCTTTGGGTATACTCATTGCAAACGAAGAAATAGAATGCGCGACTTATAAAGACTATATAATATTGGGAGAACTTTCTCTCGACGGGTCGATAAATCACGTTAGGGGCGTTATGCCTTTGGTAATATCGGCGGTACAGAAAGGGTATAAGAAATTTATATTGCCGTCTAAAAACGCTAAGGAAGCGAGTTTTATTTCGGGAATCGAAGTTTATACTTTTGACAAACTTGCGCAAGTAGTGGATTTCCTTACGGGAAAGAGCGAGGTTTCTCCTTTGCCGACAAGCGAGTTCGTGTCTATGCAAAGCGCGAATAAATACAACGTGGATTTCTCCGAGGTCAAAGGACAATTCGTCGCTAAAAGGGCGTTGGAAATTGCCGTAGCCGGAGGTCATAACGTGCTTATGATAGGACCTCCCGGAGCGGGAAAAACCATGATGGCTAAATGCGTGCCGACGATTATGCCGGATATGACTTTCGAAGAAGCGATAGAAGTTACTAAAATCCATTCTGTCGCGGGCATATTAGACAGCAACGTCGGTATAGTGGTGGGAAGACCTTTCCGTACTCCTCATCATACGGCTACCGTTCCCGCATTGATGGGCGGAGGCGCAAACGCCAAGCCCGGAGAAATCAGTTTGGCTCACAACGGAGTTTTATTTCTCGACGAGATGCCCGAATATCAAAGACGTACTTTGGAAACGCTTCGTCAGCCTCTTGAAGACGGAGTAGCGGTAGTGTCGAGAGCAAAGCATACTTTAGAATATCCGGCGAGATTTATGTTGGTCGCGAGTATGAACCCATGTCCGTGCGGCAATCTCGGGTCGAAGACTCAGGAATGTAAATGCACCGCGTCGGAAATTCACAGGTACATATCAAAACTATCCGGACCTCTTCTCGACAGAATAGATTTGCAGATTGAAGTAGACAGCATCTCTTACGACGATTTCAGAAGCGATATTGTCAACGAAAGCAGCAAAGTCGTAAAAGACAGAGTCGAAAGAGCGAGAAAGATTCAGCGCGACCGATACGCTGGGACGTCTACGAAAACAAACGACGAGATGACGAACGCGCAGGTACGAGCGTACTGCAAATTGGACGAAATAGGCGAGTTGCTGCTCAAAAACGCGTTTACAAGATTGAATTTGAGCGCGAGAGCGAGCAACAGAGTTTTGAAAGTAGCGCGTACTATCGCCGATTTGGAAGAGAGCGAAAATATTAACGACAGTCATTTGGCGGAGGCGATTCAGTATCGTTCGCTAGATAGAAAATACTGGGATTGATTATGGTGTACGACAACGACAGAAAAGCGCTTATAATGCTTTCGATGACAGAAGGGTATAAAGCAAGAAGAAGGAAATTCGATTCTGTTTCCTCTCCTAGCGAACTGTACGACGATTATACTGTCGCGGATAACATGATTGAGGAAATGAACAGACTCGGCGTAAGCGTTATGACCATACTCGACGAAGATTATCCGCCCAGACTCAAAGACATCTACGACCCGCCTTTGACTTTGTATTATAAAGGCGATAGAAAACTTCTATCGAATAACAACCTTTTGGCGGTTGTAGGTACGAGAAGAGTCAGCGCGTACGGCAAAAACATAATGCAAAATTTCGTGCCTGCGTTTATTAGATCGGGACTTATCGTAGTCAGCGGATTGGCGAGAGGCGTGGATAGCATAGGGCATAATATCTGCGTTGAAGCGGGCGCTAAAACAATTGCGGTCGTCGCAAGCGGATTGGATATTTGTTATCCTCCCGAAAATTTGCAATTGCAAGATAAAATCGCGCAAAACGGAACCGTTGTGAGCGAATATCCGTTGAAAACAAAGCCGTTGCAGTATCATTTTCCCGAAAGGAATAGGATTATCAGCGGTCTTTCAAACGGAGTGTTTATTCCCGAGGCAGGAGATAAAAGCGGTTCGCTTATCACGGCTGACGACGCGGTAGATCAAGGCAGAGAACTTTTTGTCGTACCTGGAAGTATATTTTCGGCGCAAAGCGTGGGATGCAACAAAAAGATAAAAGAGTTGCAAGCAACGATAGCGCTTACGCCCGAAGACGTAATAGACGCATTGGGGTATGAAAATTTCAAAGTCGAAAAGCAAGTCGCGCAGTTGGATTTAGAACAACAGGCTTTGGTTAATTTTATGAAAGACGGCAAAATTCATCTTTACGAATTGATGGAAAAGAGCGGGATGAATATAGCGGTCGTTTCAAGCGCGCTAACACGATTGGAAATCATGGGTATAATAAGAAAGTCGCAGGGAAATTATTACGAACTGATTCCTACGATTTAGGTTAAAGGAGAGAGAATGAAACTTATTATAGTAGAGTCGCCTCATAAGGCGAAGACTATCGCAAAGTATTTGGGAAGCGGTTACAGAGTCGTTGCGTCAAAAGGTCATGTCAGCGATCTTCCGCAAAAGACTATGGGTATTGACGTAAAAAACAACTTCAAACCCGAGTACGTCGTTTCGCCCGAAAAGAAGCCTATCATTGATATGATAAAGAAAGATATACAGCATTGCGACGCCGTATATCTTGCAGGCGACCCGGATAGAGAAGGAGAGGCGATTTCTTGGCATTTGGCTAACGTATGCGATATTAAAGAAAAAAAAGTAAGAATAGTTTTCAACGAAATATCCAAAAAAGCAGTTCAAAAAGCGTTGCTCAATCCCCGCGAAATCAATATGGGACTGGTAGATGCGCAACAGGCGAGAAGAGTTTTGGACAGACTTATGGGTTACGAACTTTCTCCGATAATATCGCAACAGATAAAAGGCGGTCTTTCGGCGGGTAGAGTTCAGTCTGTCGCGTTGAAAATGGTAGTGGACAGAGAAAGAGAGATAAGAGATTTCAAACCTCAGGAATACTGGACGATAACCGCTCATTTGATAAAAGATAAAAAAACGGCTTCGCTTAAATGCGAGTTTGTCGACATAGACGGCAAAAAACTCAAAGTGGAAAACAAGCAGACAGCCGACTCGGTAATTGCGGGAAGCAAGGCGGGAGAGTGGCTTGTGGACAGCGTAAAAAGAGCGCAGTCTTTCTCCAAACCCGCTCCGCCGTTTACGACTTCGACCATGCAACAGGACGCTATTTCAAAACTGGGAATGAGCGCTTCCATGGTTACGCAGATTGCGCAAAGACTTTACGAAGGCGTGGAAATTCAGGGCGAAGGACAGGTAGCGTTGGTAACGTATATTCGTTCGGACAGCGTCAGAGTATCCGAAGACGCGCAAAGAGAAGCGCTGGCTTTTATCGGGGAACATTACGGAAAAGATTACTGTCCCAAGCGTCCGAATATATACGCTACGGGAACGGGGGCGCAAGACGCTCACGAAGCAATAAGACCCATTACGTTGGAGCGTACTCCCGATTCGCTTAAAGATAAACTGGCAAGAAACGACCTCAGACTCTACAAACTCATTTACGATAGATTCGTTGCGTCGCAGATGTCAAACGCCGTTTACGATACGCTTACAGTTCATATCGTATCGCAAAGCGATAAAAAATACGGATATACGCTCAAAGGAAAAGTTTGTACTTTCAAGGGATACACTTCGGCATATCAGAGCGCTGATAAAGAAGAGAGCGCAAAAGAACTTCCCAATCTCAACGAGGGCGAATCGCTTACTCTTAAAGAGATAAAAGGCGAGCAAAAGTTTACCAAGCCTCCTCAAAGATATACCGACGGTTCTTTTATCAAGGCGATGGAAGAAAACGGAATAGGAAGACCGTCTACTTTTGAAAAGACTATAACGGTGCTTTACAAGAGAACTTATACGGAAAAAGACGGAAAATTTATGAAGCCTACCGAATTGGGCGAATTGGTATGCGACCAACTAGTAAAAAACTTTCCCGACATCATGAATACGAAATTCACGGCGACTATGGAAAGCAATCTCGATAAAATCGAAGAGGGCAATATTAAGTGGTACGACGTTATCGCTGATTTTTACGGAGATTTCCATAACAAGGTTTTGGCGGTAAAATATCAGGGAAATAAAGTCAAACCCAAAGAAGAAGTTACCGATATTATCTGCGAAAAGTGCGGCGCGCACATGGTAGTAAGAGATTCCAAGTACGGAAAATTTCTTGCGTGTCCCAACTTCCCTAAATGCAGAAATACCAAACCTCTGGGCGACGCGGTAGCAAAATGTCCGGCTTGCGGCGGAGATATAGTAAAGAAAGTATCCAAAAAGGGAGCGACCTTCTATTCGTGTACTAATTATCCTACCTGCAAATTCATTTCGTGGGATATTCCCGCGCCCTATCTTTGTCCCGACTGCAAAAGCGCGATGAAAATCGTCAAGTCCAAAGGCGTAACGAGATACGTCTGCACGAATAAAGACTGCAAGCACAGCGAGGACGCTCCGCAGGAAAATAAGGACAACGCTTAATGAAAGTCAAAGTAATCGGCGGAGGACTTGCCGGATGCGAAAGCGCGTACCAGTTGCTTAAACGCGGCATAAACGTCGATATGTATGAAATGAGAGGAGTAAAATCCACTCCCTGCCATAAGACTGACGGACTTGCCGAACTGGTGTGTTCCAATTCTTTGAAAGCGCAAAGTCTTGACAACGCTTCAGGTCTTTTGAAATACGAACTGGCAAGGTTGGACAGTCTGATTCTCAAATGCGCGTACAAAACCGACGTGCCTGCCGGCGGAGCGCTGGCGGTCGACAGAGAAAAATTCAGCGCCCTTGTGAGAGAGGAACTCGATAAGTTTGACGGATTCAGACTTATAAGAGAGGAAGTATGCGATATTGACGAAGACTCGCCGACCGTTATCGCGACGGGACCCTTGACGTCGGACTCTTTGAGTGAGAGTATAAAGAAAATAGTAGGGGCGAACCGTTTGCATTTTTTCGACGCGGTCGCGCCGATAATAGACGCTCAAAGCGTAGATTATACAAAAGCCTTTTTCGCCGGAAGATACGGTAAAGGCGGAGAGGATTATCTCAACTGCGCTATGAATAAAGAAGAGTATCTTAGATTTTACAGCGAGTTGATAAACGCGGAAAGGGCGAGTCTGAAAGACTTTGAAATAAACGTGTTTGAAAGATGTATGCCTATAGAAATAATGGCGTCGCGCGGAGAAGATACGATGAGATACGGTCCGTTGCGACCGGTCGGCATAAGAAATCCGTATAAGGACGAACGTCCTTATGCGGTTGTGCAACTTCGAAAAGAGGACGCTTCGGGAAGCGCTTACAATATAGTAGGCTTTCAGACAAATCTGAAATTCGGCGAGCAGAAAAGAGTTTTTTCTCTTATTCCCGGCTTGGAGAACGCGGAATTTTTGAGATACGGCGTAATGCACAGAAACACTTTTATCGACGCTCCGAAAGCGCTTGACGAATATTGGGCGTTGAAAGATAAAAAGCATATATTCTTCGCAGGGCAGATGACCGGGGTAGAGGGATATATGGAAAGCGCGGCAAGCGGACTTATGGCGGGTATAAATCTTGCGCGCAGATTAAAAAATCAAAAGGATTTGTTGCTTCCCGAAACTACAGTTATAGGAAGGCTTCAAAGACATATATCAACCGAAAACGACGACTATCAGCCGATGAACGCCAATTTCGGAATATTGCCTGTTCTGACGGATCCGCCGAGGGACAAAAAGGCGAGAAAATTCAGGTATTCCACCCGAGCAATCGGCGATATGGAAAGATGTCTGAAAAATTATAAGGAGATATAATTATGGAAATGATGGGTACTACTATCTGCGCCGTTAAAAGGGATGGAAAAATCGCCATCGCCGGCGACGGTCAGATCACTATGGGACAAAGCGTAATTCTCAAAGGTACGGCCAAAAAGGTCAAGAGAATTTACGACGATAAGGTGGTTATAGGTTTTGCGGGAAGCGTATCGGACGCTATTTCGCTAAGCGAAAAATTTGAAAAAATGCTGCAAAAATACAGCGGCAATCTCATGCGAAGCGCAGTTGAACTCGCGGAACTTTGGAGAAACGATAAATTGCCGAGAAAACTTGAAGCGATGATGCTTGTAGCGGATAAGGAAACATTGCTTATCGTATCGGGAAGCGGAGAGGTAATAGATCCGGACGGCGACGCGTGCGCTATAGGATCGGGCGGAAACTACGCGCTTGCCGCCGCCAGAGCGATGGTAAAGGAAACAAAACTAAGCGCTAAGGAAATTGCATATAAATCGCTTTTGATAGCAAGCGAGTTGTGCGTGTTTACCAACAACAACATTATCGTAGAGGAGGTGTGATATGAACAACTATTCTCCCAAACAAATAGTAGCGGAACTCGACAGATATATCATCGGACAGCAAAGCGCTAAAAAGGCGGTTGCGGTCGCGTTGAGAAACAGATACAGAAGAAGCAAACTTCCCGAATATCTCAAAGAAGAGATTACTCCGAAAAACATAATTATGCAAGGACCTACTGGCGTGGGTAAAACGGAGATTGCAAGAAGATTGGCAAAACTCGTCAAAGCGCCTTTCGTCAAAGTCGAAGCGACTAAGTTTACCGAGGTGGGATATGTTGGCAGAGACGTGGAATCAATGATAAGAGATCTCGTTGAAGCGTCGATAAGAATGGTTCAGGAAGAAAAATCCAAAGAAGTGGAACTTCGCGCAAAGGAACTCGTCGAGGAAAAACTCGTTCCCGCAATCACGAAAAAGAGAAAAGAAGCCTATCCCGATATGTCCGACGGACAGATGAGAGGATATATTCTGCAAGAACTTCGCGAAGGTAAAGTAGACGATCTCGTAATAGATATCGCGCTTCCGGTAAAGCCCAAACAGCAGACAATCGGCAACGGCAATATGGAGATAAATATCAACGAAGTTTTCGGCTCGTTTATGGGCGGAGGCAACGGTAAAGTCAAGCAAAAGACAATGACGGTAAAAGAGGCGATGAAGGAACTCTTGGAAATCGAAGAGGAGAAACTCATCGATCCGGACAACGTCAACGCCGAAGCGATATTGAGAGCGGAAAACGAAGGCATAATCTTTATCGACGAAATCGATAAGATTGCCAACAAAGCAAACGGCAGTCAGGGACACGACGTATCCAGAGAAGGAGTGCAGAGAGATATACTTCCGATAGTCGAAGGCTGTACGGTAAATACGAAATACGGTCAGATAAAGACTGATCATATCTTGTTCATAGCGGCGGGCGCTTTCCACATTTCGAGCGTATCCGATCTTATTCCCGAACTGCAAGGCAGATTCCCGATAAACGTAAGACTGCATTCTTTGACGGAAAAGGATTTCGAAGAGATTTTGACGAAGCCCGACAACGCTATACTGATGCAGTATACCGCTTTGTTGGGAGTGGACAAAGTGAGCCTTAAATTTACCGCGGAAGCGATAGGACAGATTGCGCGTATATGCGCGGTGGAAAACGAAAACAACGAAGACATAGGCGCGAGAAGACTTCATACAATGATGGAAAGTCTGCTTGAAGATATTTCTTACGAAGCGGGAAACACGGACGAACCCACAGACGTCGTAATTGACAAAGAATTTGTCGAAAAACATTTTGAAAGCGTAATTAAGAGAATGAATCTCAACAAGTATATACTTTGATTAGGAGATAAATATGATAAATATACCAAAAGGTACTAAAGACGTGTTGCCCAAGGAAAGTTATAAATGGCATTTTATCGAAGGCGTAGTCAGAGAAGTGGCGAAGACTTTCTGCGTAAACGAAATAAGAACGCCTACTTTCGAACATACGGAACTTTTCTTGAGAGGAGTGGGCGATACTACAGATATAGTCAACAAAGAGATGTACACTTTCGACGACAAGGGCGGAAGAAGCATGACTCTCAAACCCGAAGGTACGGCGGGCGTAGCGAGAGCGTTTATAGAGAATTCGCTTTACGGAAATACTCAGCCTACCAAAATGTACTATATCACGCCTGTTTTCAGATATGAAAAACCTCAGGCGGGAAGACTTAGAGAACACCACCAGTTTGGTATAGAATATTACGGAGCGGATAGCGCGGCGGCAGACGTTGAAGTTATAATGCTTGCGAAGACTATATTCGACAGACTGGGCGTGGGAAAACTTTCGCTTAATATAAATTCGATAGGCTGTCCGCAATGCAGAAAGAATTACAACGAAGCGTTGAAGAGTTATCTCGGCGCGCGACTGGGAAATATGTGTTCGACGTGCAGAGAAAGATTTGAAAAAAATCCTTTGCGTATACTTGACTGCAAGGAAGAGGGATGTAAAGAAATAACCAAAGACGCTCCCGTAGTTTTGGACTATCTGTGCGATGATTGCAAGTCGCATCACGAATACGTCTGCGCGCAGTTGGACAGTTGTTCGGTGGAATATAAAGTAAATCCGCATATCGTAAGAGGTTTGGATTATTATACCAAAACGGTGTTTGAATTCGTTTCGGAAAACATAGGCGCGCAAGGCACCGTATGCGGAGGAGGACGGTACAACGGACTTGTCGAACAGGTAGGCGGAAAACCCTGCCCGGCAGTAGGTTTCGGTATGGGATTGGAAAGACTTATTTTGCTTTTGGAAAGTCTTGATTTGAGCGTGGGGAAAGAGTATGCTCCCGACGTATATATCGCGCCGCTTTGCGATAAGGCGCGGTCAATCGCTCCGGTTTTGGCAAATGAATTGAGAGCAAAAGGACTTGCCGTAGATTACGATATAATGAACCGAGGATTCAAACCTCAGTTCAAATACGCGGACAAGATAGGAGCAAAGTTTGTCGTCATAATTGGCGAAGACGAAATAGCGTCGCAAAGTTACGGAGTCAAAGACATGTCGAGCGGTATGCAAGAACAAGTCGCAAAAGACAGCGCGATTGATTATATCGTAGCAAAAGTCGGACGCTGATATAGAGTAATATAATACTGATAAAAGTTTTTACTATAATATAATAAAATTAAGAGGTAATATATGGTAGATTTTCTTAACGGAGCAAAGAGAAGTTGCAAGTGCGGAGAACTCAGAGGAAGCGATATAGGTAAAAGCGTAACGGTCATGGGATTCGTGGCGAAATATCGCAATTTGGGGAATTTGCTTTTTATAGATTTGAGAGATATAAGCGGTATCGTTCAAGTCGCTTTCGACGATCAGGTGGATAAAGCGGTGTTTGAAAAAGCGACTTCTATTCGCAACGAGTTTGTCATCGCGGTTACCGGTCTTGTCAGAAGCAGAGGCAGTAATATAAATAAAAATATGCCCACCGGCGAAGTGGAAATTCTTGCGAGCGAGTTAAAAATACTTTCCGAAGCGGAAGTTACTCCTTTCGTAATCACGGAAGACATGAAAGTAGGCGAACAACTTAGATTGAAATACAGATATTTGGATTTGAGAAGAAACTACCTTCAATCTATACTTATAATGAGAGATAAGATTACTCGCGTGGTTAGAAACTATCTTTCTGACAACGGATTTTTGGAGATAGAAACCCCGTTCTTGGGTAAGTCTACGCCGGAAGGAGCGAGAGATTATCTTGTTCCGTCGAGATTGCACAACGGAGAATTTTACGCATTACCTCAATCTCCTCAACTTTACAAGCAGTTGCTCATGATAGCGGGCATGGATAGATATTATCAGATAGCGAAATGTTTCCGCGACGAAGATTTGAGAGCCAACCGTCAACCGGAATTCTCTCAGATAGATATGGAGATGAGTTACGTCGAAGACAACGAGCAAGTTATGGAAGTCGCGGAAGGACTTATCAAAAAGGTGTTCAAAGAGTGTCTTGATATGGATATAACTGAAAAATTCAGGAGAATACCTTACGCCGAGGCAATGGAAAAATGGGGTAGCGACAAACCCGATACCCGTTTTGATTTACAACTCAAAAACCTTTCCGATATTGTAAAAGATTGCGAGTTTTCCGTTTTCGTCAACGCGGTGGCAAACGGCGGAAGCGTACGCGCTATAAACGGAAAAGGGCTTTGCAACAAAATGACCAGAAAAGAAGTCGACGCTTGCGCGGAATTCGTCAAGAGTTACGGCGCAAAAGGTCTTGCGTACGCTATGTTCAGAGAAGACGGCAACGTTACTTCGTCTGTTTTCAAGTTTTTGAGCGAAGAACAGAAAAGCGCTATAATCGAGAGAACAAACGCCGAAGTCGGAGATATTCTCTTCTTTGTGGCGGATACTGACAAAGTCGTATTCGATTCTCTCGGCGCGTTGAGATGTCATTTGGCAGATAAGTACGAACTTTACGATAAGAGCAAATACGATTTCCTTTGGGTGGTAGATTTCCCGCTTTTGGAATACAGCGAGGAAGAAAACAGATACGTCGCGGTGCATCACCCGTTTACGAGCGCTATCGTAGAAGATATTCCGTTGCTCGACAGCGAGCCGCTTAAAGTGAGAAGCAACGCTTACGATATGGTAATCAACGGTCAGGAAGCGGGAGGCGGAAGCATAAGAATACACGACTGGCACATGCAGGAAAAGATATTCTCGTTGCTAGGATTTTCTCAACATGATATAGAAGAAAGATTCGGATTCTTTGTGGACGCGTTCAAATACGGCGCGCCTCCGCACGGAGGACTTGCGTTCGGTCTTGACAGACTTGTAATGCTTGTTACAGGAACGGATAATATTAAAGACGTTATCGCTTTCCCGAAAGTACAGAACGCGTCATGCTTGATGACCGGCGCGCCCGCTAAAGTCGAGGATAAACAACTCAAAGATCTTGCGATAACAGTAGAAAGCAAAGATGAATAACGACATTTTCGACAGATCGGTAAAACTAATCGGAGAGGACGGCTTGCAAAGGCTTTTTGCAAGCCGAGTCCTTATAATAGGCGTAGGCGGGGTAGGCGGTTACGCTGTGGAAACTCTTGCAAGAAGCGGAGTAGGCGTCATAGGCATTATGGACGGCGACGACGTGGACGTTACCAATATAAACCGTCAAATAATTGCGCTAGACTCTACTGTCGGAGAAGCCAAAGTCCATGCGTTTTGTAAAAGAATCGCCGATATAAATCCCAATTGCAAGGTAATCGCTCGCAAAGAAAGGTTTTCAAAAAACAATTGCGACATACTCGATATGGGTTGGGATTATATAATAGACGCGATAGATTCGTTTGAAGATAAAGTAGACCTTATCGACATCGCTAAGAGTAAAGGTCTGAATATAGTCAGCGCTATGGGCGCGGGCAATAGAACTGCCGTTTGCGATTTCGAGATATGCGATGTTTACAAGACGAGTTATGACGCGTTGGCAAAAAAGTTACGGAAAGCGTTGAGAGACAGGGATATAAAAAATCTCGACGTTTGTTATACCAAAGAACCTGTAATTCCTACAATCGGCGGAGTGGGAAGCATGAGTTACGTACCGCCGCTATGCGGAATAAAGATTGCAGGGTTTGTAATAAATAAACTGTTGGAAAAGAGCGAAAACAAAACTCGGTAAAATTATGAAAATAGAACATATAGACAACAATGAAAATTTCGATTTCGGACGGACGTCGGCGGATTATGCGAAATACCGCGATATATATCCGCCCGAATTTTTTTCTCCGATAATCGACGAAGGACTTTGTTTGAAAGGGCAGAAGATTCTCGATCTGGGTACGGGAACGGGAGTTTTGCCGAGAGCGTTGTATAAGTACGGCGGTAACTGGGTTGGCGTGGATATTTCGCATAGTCAAATAGACGAAGCGATAAGACTTGCCGGCAGGGACGCGATGAATATAGATTTTCAATGCGTATCGGCAGAGGATATGAGTTTTTCGGATAAAACTTTCGACGCGGTCGTTGCGTGTCAATGCTTTACGTATTTCGAACATGACAGACTCGCTCCTATTTTGAATAGGATTCTAAAAGACAGAGGCAAATTCGCCGTCATGTATCTTGCTTGGCTTCCTTTTGAAGACGAAATAGCGCAAAAGAGCGAACAACTTGTATTGAAATACAATCCCAAATGGACGGGTTGTAACGAAAGAAGACGGTATATTGATATCCCGAAAACGTACGGTAAATTTTTTAATCTCGATAAACAGGAAATATTCGATTTGGATATCGAATTCGACATAGAGAGTTGGAACGGCAGAATGAAATCCTGTCGGGGTATAGGCGCTACGCTGTCGCAGAACGAGATTGAAAAATGGGAAAAAGAACATCTGGATTTGCTTCGCTGTATCGCACCGAAAAAATTCAAAATAAAGCATTACGCCGCTTACAGCATACTTTCCAAACGCTGAAAAAACAAGCAAGCAAAAAATTGACTTGATTTTGTTGATTAAGGGCGAAGTAATATGCTAGAATATTATCAATAAAAATATCAATTTGGAGATACTTATGATAGATTTTAAGGTTATTAAAGAAACTGATCCTCAGGTTTGCGAAGCGCTCGAATTGGAACTTGCCCGTCAGCAAGGAAATATCGAACTTATCGCAAGCGAAAATATAGTTACTCCCGCGGTTATGGCGGCGGCGGGTTCGCACTTGACCAACAAGTACGCGGAAGGTTATTCAGGCAAGAGATATTACGGCGGTTGCGAACACGTCGATATAGTAGAAAATTTGGCGATTGAAAGAGCGTGCGCGCTTTTCGGAGCGAAGTATGCCAACGTTCAGGCGCATAGCGGAGCAAATGCGAATCTCGCTACTTTTGTAGCGTTGTTGCAACCGGGCGATACAGTTCTTAGCATGAGCCTTGCTCACGGCGGACACCTTTCGCACGGCAGTCCCGTAAATATTTCCGGTAAATACTTTAATATCGTTCCTTACGAAGTAGAGAAGGAAACGAGTATGATAGACTACGACAAGGTTGCTCAACTTGCAAAAGAATGCAAGCCTAAGTTGATACTTGCCGGAGCGAGCGCTTATCCAAGAGCGTTGGATTTCAAAAAATTCAGAGAAATCGCAGACAGCGTCGGCGCTTACCTTATGGTAGATATGGCGCATATCGCGGGACTTGTAGCGGCAGGTTGCCATGCAAACCCTGTACCGTACGCCGACGTCGTTACTACTACAACGCACAAAACTTTGAGAGGACCTCGCGGAGGACTTATCCTTACCAACAACGAGGAACTTGCTCTTAAAATCAATAAGGCGATTTTCCCGGGCACACAGGGCGGTCCTTTGATGCACATCATCGCCGCAAAAGCGGTCGCGCTCAAAGAAGCGATGAGCGAAGAATTCAAAGAATATCAAAGACAAATCGTTAAGAACGCGCAGGTGCTTGCAAAAGCGTTGCTTGAAAAGGGAATAGATCTTGTATCAGGCGGCACGGACAACCATCTTATGCTTATCGATTTGACTGCAAAAGGTATGACGGGTAAGGAACTCGAAGCGTTGCTTGACAAAGCGCATATCACCGCAAACAAGAACGCTATTCCGTTCGATACCCAAAAGCCGTTTGTTACTTCCGGCGTAAGAATCGGTACTCCCGCCGTAACTTCAAGAGGCATGAAAGAAGAAGATATGCTCGTTATTGCAGACTGTATCGCAGACCTTGTAGACAACAAGGAAGAAGCGGTAGAGCGTTGCAGCGAAAAGGTTGCTGCGCTTTGCAAGAAGTATCCTATCTACGCTAATGACATTTTGAGATAAGGGCAATAGAAAAATTAAGCGGCGTCTTTTTGCCGCCGAATAAGCATTGAAAGCGAACTCCTTCGTACGGTAAGTACAGAGGAGTTCTTTTTATATTGCCTTAACAAATAAATAATATTATCATCTTAATTTTTGCGGACAAATCCGTACAACATAAAGTCAATCAACCTATGATTGAAAATCATAAAAAACCGTCAAATTTATATCAATTTTTGAAGCAGGTAAAACGCCGAAATATATTATAATTAAACTATAACGTAAAAGGAGAGTTTTATATGAATAATGTAGATTATGACGAAATCTTAAAGCGGATTCGATATTTCAGAAATGTAAGAAGTTTAACTGCAAAAGACGTCAGTATTAGACTGGGTAAAAATCAAGATTATTTAACTAAAATCGAAAATAATATTATTGATTTGAAAGTAAGCGTTTTGCTCGAACTAATAAAAATGTTTGATATTTCGGTTATGGATTTCTTTTATCTAGGAGAAAGATTTAACAGAGAAGATAAAAATTTATTGTCTTTATACGGCGGGTTGCGGAAAGAAGACAAAAGATTTGTTATAAATTTTTTGAAAAGATTAAACAGTATGAATAAATGAGTTTTATGAAAATTGATTATTTTTATTTATCTGTATAAAAATCCGTTGACAAGCAAATAACAAAAGTGTAAAATTAAACCTAGTAAAATAGTAGGGTATGCGGAATGAAACTTTCTTCAAAAGCGAGATACGGACTTAAAGCGATGTGCTATATGGCGGAAAATTACGGCAAGGGCGTAGTCAGTCTTCCTTTTATGGCTGAGAGCATAGGAGTAAGCGAGAAATATCTCGAACAACTTATTTCCGCGTTGAGAAAGGCGGGGCTTGTCGACGCCAACAGAGGCGCAAACGGCGGATATTTTCTTGCCAAGGAACCCGTAAATATAAGCGTCGGCGAAATAATGCGCGTGCTTGAAGACGGACTTGTAATTATCGACTGTCTGTCGGGAGAATGCGGAGGTCAGTGCAAATGTCAGACGGGCGGCGCGGAAGATTGCGGCGGAGAAGACAAGTGCAACTGTCAGACGTTTAACGTATGGAACAGGCTTTACAATGCTATCAACGACTGTCTTGACTCTATGAGTCTGGCAAGTCTTATCAATCAGTAGAGGTGTAATAATATGCAAAGCAGAAGTATTTATTTGGACAATTCGGCTACGACTTATACCGACCCCGAAGTTTTGGAGGAAATGCTTCCTTATTTCGGACAAGTCTACGGCAACGCTTCGTCGCAGCATTTTTACGGCAGGGACGCGCTCAAAGCGGTGGATAACGCAAGAGAGCAGATTGCCAAGGCTATCGGTTGTAAGCCGAGCGAAATTTATTTTACTTCCGGAGGAACGGAAAGCGACAACTGGGCTATTAAAGGAATCGCTCGCGCTCACGCAGATAAAGGCAGACATATTATCACGTCCGTTATCGAGCATCCGGCGGTTATCAAGACTTGCAACGCGCTTGAAAAGGAAGGTTTTGAAGTAACGTACTTGCCTGTGGATAGCGAGGGAATAATCAGTCTTGACGATTTGGAAAAAGCGATAAGAAAAGATACTACGCTCATATCTATTATGTACGCCAACAATGAAATGGGAGCGATACAGCCGATAAGAGAGATAGGCGAGATAGCCAAAAAATATTCGGTAATTTTCCATACCGACGCTGTGCAAGCAGTAGGAAATATTCCCATAGACGTGGCAGCCAACAATATAGATTTGCTTTCTATGAGCGGACATAAATTTTACGGACCTAAGGGCGTTGGCGTGTTGTATAAACGCAATGGCTTGAAAATCGCGAGATTTATGGACGGGGGCGAGCAGGAAAGAAATCTTCGCGCTTCTACTATAAATACTCCCGCGATAGTGGGTATCGGCAAGGCGATAGAACTCGCTGTTCAAAATATGAGCGAAAACAACAAGCATATCGCAAGTCTAAGAGATTATTTCGTGTCGCAAGTTTTGGATAAAATCGAAGATATTTATTTTAACGGTCCAAAAGATATGACGAAAAGATTGCCTTCCAACGCGAATTTCAGTTTTGAATATATAGAAGGCGAGTCGATACTTATGCGACTGGATATGGCGGGAATAGCGGTGTCGAGCGGTTCGGCTTGCTCGTCGGGTTCGTTGGAACCGTCATACGTCTTGCTTTCGATAGGAGTACCAATAGAAGTGGCGCACGGCTCGATAAGATTTTCGTTCGGAAAAAACAATACAAAAGAAGAAGTCGATTATACGGTTGAACAGTTGGTCAATACCGTTAAAGCGTTGAGAGAACTCTCGCCGCTTGTCAAGATGATAAAAGGAGAAGAAAAGTATGTATAACGATAAAGTTAAAGAAGCGTTTGCAAATCCCAAAAACGTAGGATTCATTGAAGATGCCGACGGCGTAGGCAAGGTAGGAAACGCCGCTTGCGGAGATATAATGGAAATCAGTCTTAAAATAAAAAACGACGTTATCGTCGACGCGAAATTCAGGACTTTCGGTTGCGCCGCCGCAATAGCGACAAGTTCTACCGCTACGGAGATGGTAAAGGGCATGACTATTGATCAAGCGCTCAATCTGAAAAATTCGCAGGTAGTAGAGGAACTCGAAGGTTTGCCTCCGCAGAAGATACATTGCAGCGTACTTGCCGAAGAAGCGATTAAGGCTGCGATAGAAGATTATCAAAGCAAGAAAAAATAAGCCAAAAATTACCACGCCATATCTTGACGGCGAACGCAAAAATTTGACTTTTTTCGCTCACAATAGATATGGGGAGGTGGTATGATGTTCAAACTCGGTTTTATGCTAGGTTTAGGTTCGGGCGTAATGATGTCAGTTGTCATGAGCGCAAAGAAGAAAACCAACGAAATGATGGAACAAGGCAAAAAAGCGCTTAAAGATAAAATAATCAAAGTGCTTGAATAATCAAAACGGCTGAATACTATAAAATAAAAATTATTGAATCAGTCGTAAAATATCGCATTAAATATCCCGCGTAATTCTTACGCGGGATATTTTAGTTATTTATTATTCGTTACGTCGCAATGTCGCTTAAAAGGTTTAAGGTTTTTGTATTCGCTAGTCGGCATGTCTATATATCCGTCGACTTTGGCGTTTGTTTCGAAAATTATGTTGTCGGCATTTTCCAAAGCCAAAGTCAGTTGTTCAGGAGTGCGAACCGTCCAAGTGATAATTATCAAATCGGGGTTAAGCCGTTTGAGTTTCTTATAATAAGCGCTGGGAAGATTTTTGATACTTACAGCGAGAAAATCCACGTACTTATGCTGCTTATAAGCGCGTACCATAAGTTTGTGGAGCGCGTAATAATCGCAGAGTTGTCCGAGTATCACTTCGGGATGTTTTTTTGCCCACCAGCGTACGACTCTCGGGTCGAAAGATTCTATACAGTAGTTGCCTTTATAGTGTTTGAGTTCCTCCCATACTTGCGAACAGGTGAGTTCGACGGCTTTCGTCGGTTTTATCTCGATTACAAGATTGACGCGCCCGGCAACAAGATCCAAAACGCGGGAAAAAGTCGGGATAGAGTACTCGGTATTCATAAGTTTGTAATTTTCCAATTTGGAAGTGTCTATGTCGGTAATTTTTCCTTCGATTAGACAAGTGCGTTTCAGTTTGGGATCGTGATGTACTACGAGTTCGCCGTCTTTTGTGCGCCAGACGTCGAATTCAATTCCAAAGCCGTGATTTATTGCGTTTTCAAACGCTCCTAAAGAGTTTTCCGGCAGAGTTTTGTTGTCGTGAAGTCCTCTGTGGGCTACTACTGTTTTTGTCATCCAATCTGTTTGTTTTTTCATATATTTCTCCTTTTCAGTATCCCAAATTTTCGTTTATTATTATTGCGTATACGTTTTGTTGCAACCTTGTGGGGTGGTGCGATATTAAAGTGGCGTTGCAGATACAATCCTCGCTGTCGCAGTAACAGCATTCTCCAGTAGATACGCAAGGCGTGTTTTTATTAAGACGTTTTGCGTTTAGCGGACAGGCGATACTGCGCGCGCGTTCGATAGCGCTCTCCAAATCGCTTGCGATTTTGTTGACGCCCAAAACGTAAACTATATTTTTGACTCCGTACGCGAGCGCGCAAATTCTGTTGGCAGTCCCGTCTATGTTTACGAAATCTCCGCTTTCGCTTAAAGCGTTGGTAGAGGAAATATACCAGTCGCTGGAGTTTGCCAGTTGATGAAGTCTGTCTTTGTTTTGAGGCGTAACAGTATCGTAAGAATACACGGCGTTGCCTCTATTCGCGAGCGCGAAATCCAAAGCGAGTTCCTTTACGGTCATGCTTCCGCCGAATCCCACGCTTGCTTGATTGGGGATAAGGTCGAGTACAAACTGTACCGCGCTTTCCTTATTTTCAAAAAAGTACGGCTTGAAACCTTTCCTTTTGAGATTGCTCGTCAACTTTTCTATCTGCATATTATCTTTACCCTTATTATAAATATTAGTCGCAAGCGAATTGATATTTTGCTAAATTACCGTACGAGGCTTGCGTTTATAAATATTATACTAAATATATTTGCTAAAATCTATATTTTTTTATATAATAATAAAAAAACGGTTTACGAAATAATTTATGCCAAAAAATCAAGAAAATATCAGGAACTTTTGTATAGTCGCTCACATAGACCACGGTAAAAGTACGTTGGCGGATTGCATAATGGACGTTACGCAAACAGTGGCGAAGCGCGACGCCAAGGAGCAACTTCTCGACAGTATGGATATCGAGAGGGAGAGAGGTATTACTATAAAACTTACTCCCGTAACAATGAAATATGTATACGAAGGCAAAGAATATATATTTAATTTGATAGATACTCCCGGACACGTGGATTTTACTTACGAAGTTTCCCGTTCGCTCAAAGCGTGCGAAGGGGCGATACTTATAGTGGACGCGTCGCAGGGAATTGAGGCGCAGACGCTTACAAACGTTTATCTCGCTCTTGACAACAATCTTGAAATCATCCCTGTTATAAATAAAATAGATTTGCCGTCCGCTCGACCCGACGAGGTAAAGGCGGAGATTGAGGAAGTGATAGGACTTGACGCGCAAAACGCTCCTTTGATTTCGGCAAAAGAATGCATAGGGATTGAAGACGTTCTCAAACAGGTAATAGAATTACTGCCTGCCCCAAAAGGCGATTTCGACAAGCCTTTCAAGGCGTTGATTTTCGATTCCTATTACGATTCGTACAAAGGCGCGATTTCTTTTATTCGCGTTTTCGACGGCGAAGTAAAGGCGGGCGACAGAATAAGAATGTGCGTTACGGGCAAAGAATTCGACGTAACGGAAGTGGGAATTTTTGTGCCGAAAATGCAAGCGAAGGATTCTCTTTCGGCAGGCGATGTAGGTTATCTTTGCGCGAGTATAAAAAACGTGAGCGATACCAAAGTAGGAGATACGATACTTTTTGCGGACGACCGTACGAGTCAGCCTTTGGACGGCTATAAAGAAGCGTCGCCGATGGTATTTTCGGGAGTTTATCCCGCTGACGGTTCCAAGTATAACGATCTTAAAGACGCGCTTGAAAAACTCAAACTCAACGACGCGGCTTTGATGTACGAACCTGAAGTGTCCACTGCGCTGGGATTTGGTTTTAGATGCGGATTTTTGGGATTGCTTCACATGGAGATAATACAGGAGAGGTTGGAGAGAGAATTTGACCTCGATCTTGTTACGACCGCTCCGAGCGTATCTTATAAGGTCATAAAGACCAACGGAGAGGAATTGATTGTTTCCAACCCGTCCAATTTGCCTCCCGCGGGCGATATAGACCGTATGGAAGAGCCTGTTGTCAACGCGTTTATTTATACGCCTCCCGAATACGTCGGCTCTATTATGGAACTTTGTCAGGACAAGCGAGGAGAGTTTATAAATTTGACCTATCTCGATACCACAAGAGTGCGAATAGATTACGTCATGCCTTTGAATGAAATAATATACGACTTTTTCGATACGCTTAAATCGCGTACAAGAGGTTATGCAAGTCTTGATTACGAAATCGCGGATTACAAGAAAAGCGATTTGGTAAAACTCGATATGTTGCTCAACGGCGAAATATGCGACGCGCTCAGTCTTATCGTTCACAAAGATAAGGCTTACGCAAGGGGAAGAGGCATAGCGGAAAAATTGAAAGACGTTATCCCAAGACAACTCTTTGAGATACCTATTCAGGCGGCTATCGGAGGAAAGGTAATAGCGAGAGAAACCGTCAAAGCGATGCGTAAAGACGTGCTTGCAAAATGTTACGGCGGAGATATTACAAGAAAGAAAAAGTTGTTGGAAAAACAAAAAGAAGGAAAAAAACGTATGCGCCAGATAGGTTCCGTAGAAGTGCCTAGCGAAGCGTTTATGACAATATTGAAAATTTAACTACAGTCGGAAAATACAAAAAAGTACGGGATTCGATTTATAAAAGCGACGGCAGAGAGTAAGTATCTATGCGGTCGCTTTTTGTATTTCTTGAATTCTAACGTCTTGATAAAATAAATTTTTACCGACTATCTTTGCTTTTGGGCAATGGCTTTTGAGTTTTTAATACTTAGTAGATAATTCTTGAATTTAATATTAAATCAATATATAATAGTAATATGAATGACAAAAAATTGGGAATCTATTTGCATATACCGTTTTGCAAGTCGCGGTGCGTATACTGCGACTTCGTTTCGTCTGTGGCAAAAGCCGAGGATATGGATTGTTACGTCAATCGTCTGTGTTCGCAGATAAAAGACGAGGGAGCGAGATATTCGGATTGTTATACCGTTGATACCGTCTATTTCGGCGGCGGTACTCCCACGTTATTGTCAGAGGAAAATCTGTCGAGATTGTCAGAGGAGATAAAACGCAATTTCAAATTAGATATAAAAGAATTTACCGTAGAAGCAAATCCTTGTACGGTTGATGTCAAAAAACTATCGGCATTGAAAGAATCGGGCGTAACAAGATTGAGTATAGGCGTGCAAACGTTCAACGACAGATTATTGAAAATGCTTGGAAGACGTCATGACAGACTCCAAGCGATAAACGCTATAAAGATTGCAAAAGAATTGGGATTTGACGTAAGCGCAGACTGTATGTTGGCGCTGCCTAAGCAGACTTTTGAAGACGTAAGAGAGTTTGTAGAAATCGCCGACGGTTTGGGCGTCGAACATATTTCCGCGTATATGCTGAGCGTAGAAGAAGGAACGCCGTTGCAAAAACTCATTGACGATAAAACGCTTGTTCAAAAAAGCGACGACGAATCGGCGGAATTTTACGATTATATTTGTTCGATTCTAAAAGATAAAGGATACCGTCGTTATGAGGTATCCAACTTTTGTAAAAACAATAAGACGAGCGCGCACAATTTGAAATATTGGCAAAGAAAGGATTATTTGGGTATGGGACTATCCGCTCATTCTCTTATTGACGGAGTGAGATGGCGGTGCGCGAATAATTTTGAAGAGTATTACAGACTCTTGGATAAAAATCAACCGATAAGATTGGATAGGGAAGTATTGAGCGAAGAGGATAAAAAATCGGAATTTATAATGCTCGCTTTGAGATTGAAAGAAGGACTTGACGTGGAAAAATTCGAAATGACGTTCGGCGTAAATTTTGCTAAAGAATATTCTTACGCGCTAAAAAAGAATTCTCAATTTATACTGTTTGATAGTAAAAGATTGTGGATTAAAGAGGAGTATATCAAAGTTATGAATTCCATTGTTGTGGATTTTTTGAAATAGAGTAACTATGTATAAGTTCGCCCGAAGGCAAACTTATTGCCCGAAATTAGTTACACTTCGTAAACGTAGTATTGTTGCAATTAGGGCAGGGCGGCATCTTGTCGTTGCCGTCGAGTCTGAGGTCGAAACCGCAGTTGGTGCAACTGTAACAACCTTTACCCGGCTTTTCGCCTGTGCTGATTTTCTGAGTTCTTGCCATTGATATACACCTCCTTGTATGTTGAACTGTTTAGATTATTTTCTAAATTGATATTCTTATACATTTTCTTTCACTGCAAGTAAATCTTTTTTTCAAACCATATCAAAATAAACTTTAATAAAAGAAAATATTTATTTAATTTCTCAATAAAATCACGTTAACCCTTGCTTATAATTTGCAAAATTTAGTAAAAAAATAATAAAAAAATCGACAAATAGCAAA
>CAJUBA010000013.1:0-42267 GCA_910584635.1 uncultured Christensenella sp.
TATTTCGACTTCGCTTCGCTCCGCTCAATATGACGGGAGAGTTTACAAAGTTAGTATACTTATATATAACTATATTTTAATAAGATTAAGACTCTAAACTATAACAACAAATATATTAAAATATAAGTGGAACTTTGAATAGTAAATAAAATAACAGTCAGGCAAGCCAAACTGTTTAATGAGATAAAAATTATTTTAATTGATATAATAATCCATTGAATTCTATAAATATCCGATTCCGTTTGATTGAGGAGCGCACATTTTTAGCGACAGTATAAGCGCTATCATAACCCACAGGACAATTCCGTAAAAAATAGAAGTTTTGAAAGACTTTTTATAATCTTCATTTTTTACGACAAAAACCATGACTATAGCAAGCGGCGGCAACAACACTCCTGCCAAAAAACATAGATCTTTCAACGTTTTTGACATTATGCGTCCTCCTTCTTAATCAAAGATTTTACTTTTACTAAACGGACAATGTTGCTACGCTCGTTCTCATCAAGTTTCATTGTGATAAACTTTATCGTTTCTTGAAGTTGAGGTATCATTACGTATTCCAACGCGTTTACTCTTCTTCTATTCTTCTCTATTTCAATAGCAAGCATATTGCAAGTTTTTTCTACTTCCGCCAGTTTTACCATTTTTTCCAACATACCGCCCATTACTTCTATCGAACTGTCCAATTCTGCCGTAACAGAGGAAAATGAATAGGGATATTTATCTTTACTGTCGCTTTGCTTAACCTTTATTACCGGAACTACTACGCTCATTACGTTTTGCGAGTCCATTTCGAGTTTTACCGTTCTTGCAGGCATAGCGACCGCTTCTTGAACTATAGCGTCGTCGCTGACCGCCTTTGCGACAATAAAAGTCGTGAGGGCGGAAGAAAGTTCTTTCTCTACCTGCTCTCTCAATCTCTTATTCTCTTTGGCGTACTCCATAAATCTACGTATCATTTCGTCGGATTTATCTTTGAGCAACTTATGTCCTCTCTCTGCGGTCTTTAATCTGGTTTTCAGCCTTTTCAATTCCATTCGAGTAGGATTTACCTGTAATCTTCCTGCCATAGCCTTGCCTTACGCTTATTTTTATATGTTATCTTTTTTACTGAACAATGTTCAGTTTTGTTATTTCTCGCTTATTTAAGCGTTTTTACGTCCACCGACTGCATATTTATATCGAATTTTCTTATAAGTCGTCGACGTCATAATCTATTAGATTTTATCTGATTCTTTATAATATATTATAAAGACTTGCATTTGAACAAAGTTCAGTTTTCTTTTTCCGCTTCTAATTTTGCCTTTATAGGATCGTAGTACTGCTCCAAATGCTTATCTTTGATACGTTTCATTTCAGATCTTGGAAGAAGCGCAAGCAATTCCCAACCTATTTGCAAAGTTTCTTCGATACTTCTATTGGTATAGAAACCTTGATTGATATATCTCTTCTCAAACTCTTCCGCAAAGTACGCGTACTGTCTATCCAGCGGAGTCAAAGCCGCGTCGCCGAGAATAGCGGAAAGTTCTTTACACTCTTTACCTCTTGCGTAAGCGGAGAACAACTGGTTCATGTTTCCCGAGTGATCGTCTCTGGTCTTTCCTTCGCCGATACCTTTCTGTTTAAGACGGCTTAGCGACGGCAATACGTCTATCGGAGGGGTCATACCTTTCTTATTCAGTTCTTTACTGAATATTATCTGACCTTCGGTTATATATCCCGTCAAGTCGGGAATAGGATGGGTTTTGTCGTCTTCAGGCATCGTCAAAATAGGAATTTGAGTTATACTGCCTTCTTTACCCAATATTCTTCCCGCTCTTTCGTACATTGTCGCAAGGTCGGTGTACAGATAACCGGGATAACCTCTTCTGCCGGGAACTTCTTTTCTTGCCGACGATACTTCTCTTAGCGCTTCGCAATAATTGGTTATATCGGTCATTATTACCAAGACGTGCATTCCCTTTTCAAAAGCAAGATATTCGGCTGCAGTAAGCGCCATTTTAGGCGTCGCTATTCTTTCTACGGCGGGATCGTTTGCAAGGTTGATAAACATTACCGCTCTTTCTATAGCGCCCGTCTTTCTGAAATCCTGCATGAAGAATTCCGCTTCTTCATAGGTTATGCCCATAGCGGCGAATACTACTGCAAATTTACTGTCGCTTCCAAGTACTTTAGCCTGTCTTGCTATTTGAGCGGCAAGTTCCGCATGAGGAAGTCCCGACATTGAAAATACGGGCAATTTCTGACCTCTTACAAGCGTATTCAATCCGTCGATTGCCGAAATACCCGTCTGAATAAATTCGTTGGGGAAATTTCTTGCGGCGGGGTTTATAGGCTTGCCGTTGATATCAAGTTTCTTTTCGGGAATAATAGGCGCTCCGCCGTCTTTGGGGTTACCCATTCCGTCAAAAATACGTCCCAACATATCTTCCGATACTGCAAGTTCCAAACTTCTACCCAAAAATCTTGCTTTTGAAGTAGACATCTGAATTCCCTGCGCGCCTTCGAAAAGTTGAACCAAAGCCTTATCTCTGTTGACTTCGAGAACTTTTCCTCTTCTGATAGAACCGTCCGCTCCGCTTATCTCTACAAGTTCGTCATAAGCGACTCCCGCGACGCCGTCGACCAACATAAGCGGTCCGACTATTTCTCTGATAGATTTATATTCTTTCAACATATTCGCAGTCTCCTTAATCTACAAAAGCAAGTTTGTCGAGTTGCTCGACCATTGCTTTGCGTATATCGTCGAATTTTGATATTTCCTTTTCGGGGATATATTTCATTCTTCCTATCGCCTCTCTTGCTTCGATAGCGATAATATCGTCAAAATCCGCGCCCTTTATCAACGCGTCTTTACTGCATTTATAACATTCAAGTATCAAATCAAGCATTTTGAACTGTTTTTCCAAACTTGCGTAAGTATCTACGTCGTCAAACGCATCCTGTTGGAGATAGTCTTCTCTTATTGACTTTGCTGTTTCCATTGTAAGTCTGTCTTCATAACTCAAAGCGTCTACTCCGACAAGTCTTACGATTTCGTCCAAATTTGCTTCTTCTTGCAAAATCGTCATCGCTTGCTGACGGTTATCGTTCCATTTTCTATCGGAATTCGCTCCGTACCATTCGCCCAGTCTTTCTACGTAAAGCGAATAACTCTGCAACCAGTCTATTGACGGGAAATGACGTCTGTACGCAAGAGATGAACTCAATCCCCAGAATACTTTGACGATTCTCAAAGTAGCCTGCGTAACAGGTTCGGACAAATCTCCGCCCGGAGGCGATACCGCGCTGATAGCGGTAACAGAACCCGTACGTTCTTCGTTTCCGAGAGTATTTACGATACCCGAACGCTCATAATAACTAGCAAGTCTTGAAGCAAGATAGGCGGGATAACCTTCGTCTCCGGGCATTTCTTCCAAACGGCTGGACATTTCTCTCAACGCCTCCGCCCAACGGGAAGAAGAATCCGCCATTATCGCAACATTATATCCCATATCTCTGAAATATTCCGCTATGGTTATTCCGGTATACATTGACGCTTCGCGCGCCGCCACAGGCATATCGGAAGTATTGGCGATAAGCACCGTCCTTTTCATCAGCGGTTCGCCCGTCTTTGGGTCGACAAGTTCGGGGAACTCGTTCAAAACGTCCGTCATTTCGTTTCCGCGCTCGCCGCAACCTACGTACACTATAATATCCGCGTCCGACCACTTTGCAAGTTGGTGCTGAACTACGGTCTTTCCGCTTCCGAAAGGTCCGGGTATACAAGCCGCTCCGCCTTTGGCAACAGGGAAAAACGTATCGATAGATCTTTGTCCCGTAACCAACGGCGCGACGGGATACATTTTGCTTTTGAACGGTCTGCCTTTTCTGACAGCCCATTTTTGATACATTTTGACCTTAACGTCGCCTTTTTTGGTAGTGATTACGCAAATTACGTCGTCAATAGTATGTTCGCCGCTTTTGATGGATTTTATCTTTCCTTCCACGTCTACGGGAACCATAATTCTATGCTCGACAACTTTCGTTTCCTGAACAACGCCCAATATATCGCCGCCGACTACGTCGTCGCCGACCTTTTTACGAGGTTGAAAATCCCAAAGTTTGCTGTGGTCAAGCGCAGGCATTTCAACGCCTCTGCCTATTCTGTCGCCGGTGGCTTCGACAAGTTTCGTAAGCGGTCTTTGAATACCGTCGTAAATACCTTCGATAATACCCGGTCCGAGTTCTACGCTCAAAGGCGCGTTTGTAGATACGACTTTTTCGCCGGTACCCAAACCGCTCGTTTCTTCGTAAACCTGAATAGACGCTTTATCGTCGCGCAGTTCGATTATTTCGCCGATAAGGTTTTTATCGCTAACTCTTACGACGTCGAACATCTTGCAATTCCGCATGCCTTCCGCTACTATAAGCGGACCGGAAACTTTGATAACTTTTCCTACTTCTTGCATAATCAATCTTCCTTATTAAACAAAATATCTGTGCCGATAGCCCTTTCCACGTCGGCTTTTATTCCCCTCATACCGTAACCGTTACTTTTTGCAGACGTGGGTATGGGTATAATAGCCGGATAGGCTTTCGTCTTATACTTTGCGAGCAAACCGTCCATTTGCTCAGCCAAATTTTCCGTAATAAATATAACCGAGTAGTTTTTTGCCAACTTTTTCAAGAGTTTTTCGCCCTCTTCCTTAGTATCCGCGCAAAAAACTTCCATACTTATCGCCTTGAAAGCCAATATCAAATCTTTATCGCCGATTACCGCTATCTTGCCTTCACGCATACAGTTCCCTCAGTCTTGCTTTTATTATGTCCTTATCGACATCGTTTTTGAGAAGAATACATATCATTCTCACTATTTTTATCTCTATTTTTTTCGCCGTATAAAATCCCGCTATCGGAGCGACGGAAAAAATATCGTTGCGTTTTTCTTTGAAAATATCCAACAGAGCGTTGTCCCACTCTCTTTCAAACGCTATCATATCGTCCGCTCTCAACGCTTCGCTGAAACGGGAATATGACGTATACGCGAGTTTTTCTGCAACATCCGTCTGGAAAAAACTCGCATCCAACGCGCCGCCGTCAATAAAACATTCTTTGAATATCTCGGGCGCGTCGATTTTTTTGCATCTTACATAAGTAGATATATTAGACAAATCTATATTTGTCTGCCAATACTTCTTAATTGACGAATCGCACTTTTTGAACGTCGCGACGATTTCTTTATAGCATGCTTTATCCAAAGTCGAATCTATAAATCTAGGGGAAGTATTGCCGTTTGCGCGAGCGCTGTCTATCGTTTCCAAAGACTTTCTCATAATCTCGCTGAACGCGGAATAATCGTCGGCAAGCGTCTTTTCGCGCATTTCTTGGATATCAAGCATACCTTTGGGCATCAACATAAAGTCTACGCTTTCAAGTCGCATATACTTTCCCTTGACTATCGCTTTGAGATTGTGATAATCGTTTTTGATAAGAAAACTTTCCATGCCGACGCCTTTAGGCATAGCGTCAAGCATAAATTCGCTTATTCTTCTGTCTTCCGCCTGCAAAAGCGTTTCGTAATCGTTGCCTTCTATTAAAATCCCGCCGCCGTACGAACTTTCAAGCAAAATCTTTATCCCCTCTTCAAGCGAGTCTGCGTACGCCATGCGTACGATTTTCTCGTTTGTCAAAAAGGAATTTTCCATTGCCTTTACTCTTGCGTTTGAATAGACCAGACTGTTGTTTGCCATAGATTACCGTTCGCCCCCGAACAAGATCTCCACGACCTTGCTTTCGATTTTTTCTCTTACGCCTTCAAGTTCCAAATCCAAAGTAAGATTCTTGTCGTAATTTTTTCCGACAAGCATTACTCCGCCTTTGAAATCTCCGAATTCGGCGCTAAGCGTTAGTTTCTTGCCCGTCTTTTTGGAAACGTCGCCGATGAATTTCTTAGTAATGACTTTGGAATCGCGTTCGCATATCACTACTTCGTCGCCGTCTTCGCAACAAGCGCTAATCATACTCTCGACAAGCGCAAGATAGTCTTTTTTATCGGATGATATTACTTCAGTCGCTTCGTCGAAGATTTTGTTTATCAAATCTTTTTTCGCATTGAGAAGAAGTTTTTTGCAATCGAGATTAGCAACTACTTCGCTGCGCGAAAGAGCGTCATTGTATAGCGACTCCGCTTTCCCTGCGTTTTCGTCTTCGAATTTCTCAATTTCCTTTTTCGCTCTCGCAATTATCTGAGAAGCGGTTTCTTCCGCTTCCGAGATATTACATTGCGCCGCGATTTCGGCGTCGTCCGTTATTTTTTTGATTATAGCGTCTTTATTGTTCATAATCGACCTATTACTTGATGAGGAACATTACGCCCAAGAATGAAATAAGAAGAGCGAGAAGCGCGTAAGTTTCTACCATGACCGTCATAAGCAAGCCTTTACCGGACGCTTCGGGTCTTTTCGCAACCATCGCTATAGCGGCAGAAGCGCACTTGCCCTGATAGATACCCGATACAAGTCCTACGATAGCCATAGGCGCGCAAACCGCAACCATACCCCAGCCTTGCATCGTCGTCCACTCAGCGATACTGCCGCCAAGCAAACCGGCGCGCATGAATACCATAAACGCTATGATAAGACCGTAGATACCTTGCGTACCAGGCAAAAGTTGCAAAAGCAAAACTTTACCGAATTTGCCCGGATCTTCGCTGGTTACGCCTGCCGCCGCCTGACCGGCAACGCCGACGCCGATTGCCGATCCGCAACCCGCCATCAACGCCGCAAGCGCCGCGCCAATCATTCCTATATAAACTCCGTTCATTATACCAACCTCCTGTGGTGTGTATTTTTTATCAACTGCGAGATTCGCAGATTTTGTCTTATTTAGTTACACTCTCTTTGCTCTTTTTGGGTTCCGCGGGAACGCCTATCGAGTAGTATTTCATCTGAGAGCCAAGCGGCGTGAACAACTCGCCTCCTCCGGTATAGAATTTGCCGAAATATTCGACAAACTGCAATCTGGAATTATGCACGTACGCTCCAAGCGCATTGATAGCGACGTTGAAAGTATGCCCTATGATATATATGACTATCGATACGATAATACCTAAAAACTTGATAGGTACCATTCCCGAAATAACTTCCGCTATTTGATTGAAAACCATTGCGATAACGCCCGTAGCCAAACCAAGTCCGAATATACGGGTATAACTCATTAAATCGGAGAAGAAATTGATTATTCCGTACAGACTTGAAAAAGCGCCCGTAACTTTCTTCGCTCCCTTTTTGCCGAACGTACCGGACAGCATCAAAAGCGCCGCTCCCAATACAATCAACACGATACCCACCGTTTTTGCCCACGCGCCTATCTTTCCGGCAAGCGCAAATCCGCCTATACCCAAAGCGAGGAAATACCAACTAAACGCCGAAGATATACCCCAAATCGGCTGCTTCGCTCTTATTAGCGCGACCATATTTATCGCCATGCCGACAAACATCTGAATCAGACCTATCGCCAAACTAACGACGAGCAACGGCATAGGTTCTTCTATCGGATTAAACCAACACCACATACCTATATCCGACGCGCTGACTCCGAAGTACGAACCGAATAAAAATCCCCATATAAGCGTGGATATACCGCCCATAAATATGACTTTGACCAAATTCAATTCCCCTTTCGGCGGTCTGCGTATAGCCAAAACTATACCCGCGCCCAGCGTAAGCAATAAACCGTAACCTGCGTCCGAAAGCATCATACCGAACATCAAGAAGAAGAAAAACGCAACGCCCGGATTGGGATCAATCTCTTTATAGAATGGTACCGAATACATGTTTGTGATACACTCGTAAGGAGCAACGACTGCGTTGTTTATAGCCAAAGTCGGAGGAGTTTCACTCTCCAAAGGCGCTCTTATGGAAAACGCCAACGAAAGCGGACTCTTTTCAAGTTCGTCGTTTACGCGTTGCTCTTCGCTTTCGGGCAACCATGCTTCTAAATAATACGCCGACTGCGTTTCTTTAGTAGCGTTACGGCTTTCCAATTTAGCGACTTCAAGATTGAGATAATCGTAAAGACGTTTTACGTCGTCGATTATCGATTCGAAAGTCATTATAGTTTCCACAACCGAAAAATACCGTTTCTCGTTGTCTTCAAGACGGGACTTGCTTTCTGATTCAATCTCGCTTGCAGTCTTATCCGAATCAAAAGAACATTGAGAAAATTCCACTTCGTTTAGAATTTCCTGCAACGCATCTTTATTCTCTTTACCTATTATTATCGCCACTCCGCTGGAAATTTCCGCATCGAATACCTCATACTCTCCGCCTATTTCCTTTATCTTTTCCAACAAAGGCAAATTGGTGTTTCTGACTTCGCCCAACGATACGCTTACGTTCGCCGTGTCCTTGAATTTAGAAAAAGCCGTAGACATTTTCATATACGGAGCAAGTGAAGAAATAACGCTTTTTTCTTTTTGAGAGTTGGCTTTAAGCGCGATAATTTCGTCTTTTAACTCTTTTAGGTTGTTAATTTGAGTAAAAATATCGGTTTCTATCTCAGATATTTTTTCGAAATTTTCAAAAGTAATTACCGTTTTGGTAGCAAACATACCCGGACCTTTAGCCGGAACGTAATCTATTTTGTGGTCTTTCGCAAGTTTTTTAGCGGTAACTTTATAATCTTTGAGAGTTTGAAGACAGAATTCGAGTTTTGCTATCTTCAATTTGCTTTCGTCGATATCCTGTTGAATATCGGTAGAACGCATCTTTTCTATTTCGGGCGTAGCGGTAACTTCCGCGCAACCCAACTTGTGCAGTTTTTTAATTAAAGTATTACGCTCGGATACGTTGCCTATCAAAAGCAACTTACGCATATTACTTATTGCCATACTTTGCCTTCAATTCCTGTTTAATAGCCTCGTAAACTTGTTTTTTCTTATCATTAGATATATTTCCGAGATCGGCGATAGACGATTGAGTTTCCTTCAAGCGTTCCGCTCTTGCGGCTTCGCCGTCGCCCAATCCTCTTTGAGTAGCCTCGCGTTCCTTAGCGAACTGCGCGTCTTTTGCGACGTCGTACATTTGCTTCGCCTGCTTTTTCGCTTCGCTTACGATCTCGTTTGATCTGTTCACGGATTCTTTTATTATATCCTTGGCCTTGTCTTCGGCGTCGATTATGCTGTCTATCATCTCTTCGATCATTTTCGATACTCTCCGATAGTTTATTTGAAATACTTGTTTTCTATCGCCGTTATTTTACCCACTCTTCCGGTATGTCTTCCGCCCTCAAATGGAGTATTGAGCCATACTTTGGTCATTTCTTCGGCGAGTTCCTCCGACACGACTCTGCCGCCCATGGCGATTATATTGGCGTCGTTGTGCTGAGCGCACATTTGCGCCGTAAACAAGTCGTGGCAAACCGCCGCTCTTATTCCTTTAACTTTGTTTGCCGCTATGCTGATTCCTATTCCCGTACCGCAAAGGACAATGCCTTTATCCGCCTTGCCTTGAGATACCGCTTCCGCCACTTTGAGCGCGTAATCCGGATAATCTACGGACGAGGAATCGAAACATCCGAAATCAATAATTTCAATACCGTTTTCTTTAAGAACTTTTTCCACAGCGGGCTTGATTGTTATGCCGCCGTGATCGCATCCTAACGCTATTTTCATACTCACCTCTTAATTATATACAGATATTCTACCATAATTTTCCAACATTTGCAACACCCAATACGTTTTATTATATATTATTTACAAACTTGAAACGTTGTTTACATTTCCTTTTAATTTGTTTGGGTAATTTCAAACAGTTTTTTCACTATTGCGTCCATAGCGTCGCGAAGTTGCTTTTCCACGTTCCTATACGCCTGCATATCCCCTCCGTAAGGATCGGAAATATCCCCCGCGCCCGTGATGTCGTCAATGCAAAACAGTTTTTTTTCTTCGACAAGACCTTTAAGCATTTCTTTATGTCCTTTCGTCATCGTAACTACCATATCGCTGTTATCCACAAGTTTCTGCGTAACAGGCTGAGAAGTATGGGTAAAGAAAATGCCCATAGATTCGATAATTTCGGACGTATTTTCGCTCATATCCTCGCCGTAGCCGCAACACACTCCGACGCTGTCTGTTTCGATAGAAAGATTTTCTTTATCTATCTTTTGTTGCAAAACCGCTTGCGCCAAGGGCGATCTGCAGGTATTTCCCGTACAGACAAAAAGTATTTTCATACGCGTTTACCTCCGCTTGCCTTTTCTATTCTGTTCATAACGGACGCGGCTATTCCTTTGTCGCCGAAATCCTGACAGATTATAAATCCGAACTTCTTTTGCGCTTCGTGCATTGAAGAATAGATATTTCTCATAACGTCTTCGTCGCTTTTTCCCAAATCTATACAGTCGCAATTTCCTATTTTCGCGACTTCGGCTATAAAATCGCTGTTTGCGAGTATAACGGGTTTTCTGTCTTTTTCTTCGTCATAAATCTTTACGGCGGTTTGCGCGGAAGAAGAAACCACCATTTCGCAATCGGGCGCGTAATGTCTGTACTTCATGCCCGGCGCTTTCGCAACGACTATCTTTCCTTCAAACGTCTTTACTCCGCCGAGTACGTCCGCCAACATTGCGGGCGTAATCGCTCCTGGACGCAAAATCGTAGGGACTTCGCAAGTCATGTCGATAATAGTAGACTCAATACCGACGTTGCATTCCCCGCCTTGCAAAATAAGCGGTATTCTGCCGTTCATATCTTCAAAAACGTGTTCTGCCGACGTAGGACTTATTTTCGTAGAAGTATTCGCAGAAGGCGCGCATATAGGGACTCGACAGGCTTTAATAAATTCCGTCGCAACAACGTGCGCGGGAAACCTGATTCCGACAGTAGGAAGACCTGCGGATACTTCATCGGGTACGCAGTCGGCTTTTTTCAATATGACGGTAATTGGTCCCGGCATAAACGCGTCGATGACCGCTTTTGCCTGATTGGATATTTCGACTGCGACTCTGTCGATATCGGATTTATCGGCGACGTGAACTATAAGAGGATTGTCGGCAGGTCTGCCTTTCGCCTCAAATATCTTTTTTACCGCTTTCTTATCCAACGCGTTGGCGCCCAATCCGTACACGGTTTCGGTAGGGAAAGCAACCACTTCCCCTTTTCTAATAAGTTCAACCGCTTTTTCCAAGCCGTCTTCCAAAGTCAAAATTTCCGTCAGCATAAGTTATCCTATCAGCAATACGCTTTTATCGCTTTTATTTTACCGTAAATATCGGTTTTTCCCGAATTCGCAGGCAAAAATACCGTATCGCCTTGGTCCAACGAGATACAACTTCCGTTCGCCATTATTGCGCCGTGTCCTTCAACAATAGTAACGGATACAAACGAAGATCCGTCGACATCAAATGAATATTCTTCTTCGCAAACTATTTCTTCGACTGTAAAATATTCGCATTCGGCAAGTCTTACAATGTTGCCGTCTATTCTTTTACAAGTTTCGTTGACTTTTACCGTCTTAGACGAATCGGTTACATCCAAAGCCTTATCGATATGCAATTCTCTTTTGTTGCCGTCTTTGTCGGTACGTTCGTAATCGTAAAGTCTGTAAGTAATAGAAGAGTTTTGCTGAACTTCGCAGATAAGCAAGCCTCCGCATATAGCGTGTACCGTACCCGACGGAATAAACAGACAGTCGCCTTTTTTAACCTTTATGAAATTAAGATACTGTGTAACTGTACCGTTATTAAGACAGTCTTTCAACTCATCCTTAGTCAACGGTTTTTCAAAACCGCAGTATACTCCGCTTCCTTCCTCGCAATCCACGATATACCACATCTCGGTTTTTCCGTACTCGCCTTCGTTTTTAAGAGCGTATTCGTCGCCCGGATGAACTTGTATAGACAAATCGGCTTTGCTATCGATTAGTTTGATAAGTATAGGGAAAAAATTAAAAGTTTTCCCCTTCTCTCCCAAAAAATCAGGATTCTGCGCGATTACGTCCGAAAGAACGCAATTGGAATACTCGCCGTTGATAACGGCGCTTTCGCCTTTGGGATTGCATGAGAGTTCCCAACTTTCGGCGATATTATCCCCGTCGGTATGCTTGTTCCATTTTTGCGCGAGTTTGTTTCCTCCCCATACCGTTTGAACGGTTGTAGGATTTAGTTTCATCGGATAAATCATTTATTATACCTCGTTTACTTAATACTTTTTTATCAACATTCTATCAGCCTTTTGGGAAAAGTAACTTTGAATTCCGTTCCCTCGTCCGGCGCGCTGTTCAGAGAAATCTTTCCCCCGTGAATAAGCGCTATTCTCTTGACGATTGCAAGTCCTAGTCCCGTCGAACTTTCGTTGGTATAAGTCCTGCATGCGTCAACCTTGTAGAATCTTTCGAAGAGTCTGCTTTGATGTTCCTTTGCGATTCCTATACCGTCGTCCTTGACTTTTATTGAAATATTGCCCTCTCCGTTTTCCACGGCAATCCATACGTGTCCGCCGGGTTTATTGTATTTGATAGCGTTGTTTACAAGATTGGACGTCAACGTCTGAATCATTTTCTTTCTGCCTATGAACTCGCCGCCGCCTTCCAAAGATATTTCCACTGACTTGCTTTGAGCCACGCCTTGCAATTCTTCGACAACGGTTTTACATACCTCGCCCAAATCGAATTTACTAATCTCTTCGTTTTCGAGATCGGCGTCGAGTTTTGAAAGTTTGAGCATATCGTCGATAAGCGAACGCATACGCGAAGCGTTGCTGTTGATTTCTTTTATACATTTGTCAAGTTGCGATTTCGACACGCCGTCCATAGTCATGAGTTCGGAATAACCGCTTATCGCCGTAAGCGGCGTTTTCAGTTCATGCGATGCGTTGGCGAAAAATTCGCTTCTTATCTTAGCGGAATTGACTTCCATAGTTACGTTGGTAAACACTATCAACATAACTTCGCCCGTTATAACGTCCTTTTCTTCAATGGTATTGAACGCGGTTTCCACGCGATAAACGTCTTCGCCTATCTGCACTTCTCCGACGTAATACTTGCCGTCGCTTAATGACTGTCTTAGCGCATCGAGCAATTCCGCGTTGTTTACGATATATCCGAGGTCGACGCCTACCACCGCGTCGCTTTTCATTCCGAATATCTCCAGCGCCGCGCCGTTTGTAAGCACGACTCTTCCGCTCTCCGACACTACTATTATTCCTTGATTTACCGATTGCAACAATATCGAAGATTTTTTCTGCTCGTACTGCAAGTTGATGAAATTCTTGGAAATTTCCCCCGCGAGATCGTCTATCTTAGTCATTACCGCCTTGAATTCCGGGAAATTCAAAGTCTGCGGGATTTGGCTTTGAGTGTACTCTCCGTTGTTTATATCCACCAAAATCCTTTCAATTTTCTCAAAAGGAATAGTCGCGAATTTTATATTAAAAGTAAGCGCTATATAAGACGCGAATATTACGCCTATCCATATTACCACAGCCAAAACGACTACGATAAAATAAGGTCCGCTATTGTATATAACGTCTATAGAACTTACAAACAGTATATAACCGTCGCGAAAATGCGAGTTTTCCACCTTTACGGCGTAATTTAGCGTAGTCCCCGATTCGTACAACTTACCTATAAAAAACGCTTCTCCGTTTTTCATTACTTTGTTAAGTTGTCTTGGCTTAATGGAATCCGCTTCTATTTTTTCGCCTTCTACTATTTGTATTTCGTCTGTTTCGGGATTTTTTACTCTTTGGTCTCCGCCGTATATTACGGATTTATTGCTTCCGAATACCGCGAACTTGTAAAAACTGTCTCGAGATTTGACATTTTGCAATCTCTGTTCTATATCTTCGTTGTTTACCGCCAATTTCAGTTGTTCTATCAGCGAATCGGACTCTTGCGCAAGATATTTTTTGGAATTGTCTATCGTATACATATTAAACAAAAGAAAAGTCAAAGCGACGGTTACGAATACCGCCACCGTCATAATCAAAACCACTCTTGTCAAAATTTTATCTTTCATAGATTTTCCGTACGATTACAAACACCCCAAAAAAGGGGCGCGCAAATTCGTTTACGCGTATATTATATAACCTGTAAACGTTAAAAGTCAATAAATATAAAAGGCGCAATCTTTTTGACTGCGCCCGCAAGTTTGTCAGTTACTGCAAAACTTATATCCTACTCCTCTTATCGTAGATATGAGTTGTTTATCCGTATAAGCGCTCAATTTGCTTCTAAGCGATTTGATGTGCATATCCAAAGTACGCGTTTCTCCCACGAAATCGTAATCCCATACTTGCGAAAGTATGGCGTCTCTTTTTACTACGCAGTCGGCATTTTTCATCAAAAGCGCCAACAGATTGTATTCTTTCAGAGTCAACGCGACAGCCTGCCCCTCTACGTATACGGCATGCTCGGCATTGTTTATCTTTACGACGGAACATTCCAAAGTTTCTTCGTCCGCTTTCTTTACTCCCGTCTTACGCAAGTTTGCTTTAACTCTTGCGATGAGTTCCAACATACCGAAGGGTTTTGCAATATAGTCGTCGGCGCCGGCGTCAAGACCTCTTACTTTAATATTCTCGTCGCCTTTCGCGCTTGCAATAATGACAGGTATATCCTTCGTCTTTGAATCGGATTTGAGCAGAGAAAGGGCTTTGAGTCCGTCCATTCCCGGCAACATCAAATCAAGTATTATTATATCGCAAGTTTCATTTTCCAACGCGCTGAACATATCTTCCGCGCAAACGAAACTTTTGCAATCAAACTTATCTTCAAACGCTATTTCGTAGAGTCCTCTTATACTCTCGTCGTCCTCGACGACAAATACTTTGTATTCCATTTTTTCTCCTTTAAGTCAAAACACCGTTTTCTATTATTCAGTCTACCATAAAGTATTTCAAGTGTAAATACCCATTACAAAAAACTGAAAATAAATTTACAAAATTTTACATTTCGCAAAAATATCAGATTTTAACTCCGTAAAAATCGCAATCGAATCTATCGCCGAGTTGAGAAGGCGTTTTAATATATTCATAAAACTCTATTGCATATTTGCCTACTTCAACAAGGGACTCTTTCATGATTTCGTCTATACGCTCGCGCACTACCGCGCAATTTTCGTTATCCTGTTTTTTTACGAGTATATCCAAGCCCGCTTCGTTTCCCGTAGCCTTAAAAGCGAAATGCAAAAAACTTCTCGTCAACTTATTTTGCGACGATATGATTTTGGTAAAAACTTTTCTGCTTTTCAGCGTCTTTTTGATATTCGCCGGCGTAGTATTCATATATTTCGCGACAATCTCTCTTACCTGCTCGTCATTCACTTGAAATCTGAGGTACTTATTCGAATAGGGATTTTCTCCTGTCTTAATAAGAAGTTTTCTATCGTAATCCGTTTCTATAATAAAATGTTTTTCCACTTTCTCAGATTCGACTTTTCTTATATACGGATGTATAGCGCTGTCGAGAATAAAATGCGTAAAATAACCGGCAAGAAATGCAATATCTCTTTCGGCATGACAACTCCCCGACGCGCTCTCTTTGAATCTGTTCATTTGCTCCTTAAAATTTTCTCTGTGTAAATGCGAGCCGTAACTTCTTACGTCGTTTTTCTTATAAGGTTTGTAATAAAAAAGCAAATCTCCGCCGCCCGACCCTGCGTCGTAAAACTTCCTGTTGTTTTCGACAATCCGCTTCAACTCTTCGGGAAATTTATCTACGCATTTGTCGGCAAAATAATAATGCGCGTAAACTGATGGCATATTTCACACTCCTGTTTCTTAAAATACATTCTTCAATCTTAAATCTTAATATATTTATTTCATCAAGTCTTTCAACAAGTTTTCCAAATAATCTTTTCTCGCCGAAGAATCGTTGAGATCCACTCCGCTGCGCTGTTTGATTATTTCGGTACGCAAAAAGGACTGTTCGATTATATATATAACCCTTGAGGCTATAAGATATGCCTTCTGCTCGTCGTAAGATGGCTTACAGTCCATTATTATAGGTATATACGCGTCTATAAGCGCCGACGTCGTATCGTCTTTGGTAGTGTTGCCCAAATCGTAAATCAAAGCGACTTTGGAAACGTTGGGCTTTGTATAAAGATAATCAAAGGTCATAAGACATAAATAATTGAGTTTTTCTTTGGGTTTCATAAACGCCAACGACTGTCTTACCTTGTGAAATTCGTCTACTATACCCATAATCATCTTCTTAACGCACAGATTTATCAGTACTTCTTTCGAGCCGAAATGATAGTTTACCAAACCTATGCCGATATTCAATCTTCCGGCAAGTTCTCTGACCGTAAGTTTTTGCGGGTCGTCCCCCTTCTCTTCAAGAATATTGATAGCCTCGTCAATGATGGCTTCTTTGGTTATTTTCATAATATGAACTCCGTAATAACAACATTGAACAATGTTCAGTTGTATTATAAAACAAATTACGACCCGTGTCAACAATTTTTTTATTATAACGTGTATAAATTGTATGATTATAGGCAAAAATACTTTATGCAAGCGATTTTGCGAGAGAGATAAAAATTTTTGAAAAACTTTACATAATTTATTCATTTTATTGTTGACACTTCTCTTTTATAGTGCTAATATGTAGGCGAAAGGGAGGAACAACAAAAACTTAATAGGAGGTGAGGTAGATGAACAAATTCTGGACTCTCTGGAAGGCTTACTTGACAAAGTACGGTTTCAATCTAAAACTTTGGTAAGCGAGGGAAAATTATCGGGGAAATTATGAGGACAATGCGAAAGCATTGTATTTTTTTTTATTACGGCATTCTTGCCAACGCGCCTATTCAATGATATAATATAAAAAACTTGCGAGGCGCAATAATGATTCATTCAAACATCCTTAATAACGACTTTTACAAAACGCTTGATTGCAAAATAGCGCTCTGTCTTGAAAAATCCAAAGAATTTAACGAAAATACACCTATAGGACGATATGATCTTGGCGAAGGATGCTTTGTCAACGTTTCCGAATATCAACCAAAAGATATACAGGACGCGATTTTCGAAACTCACTCGAAATACGCTGATATTCAAATGATACTTGACGGCGAAGAATATATAGGATACAACAAAACAACTCTTCTTTCACCCGAATGCGCTTACGACAGCGAAAAAGACATAAGGTTTTGGCAAGGCGAAATTTCTCTCTTGGCAATGCAAAAAGGCGACTGGGTTTTGTTTATGCCGGAAGAAGCGCACGCGCCAGGTTTGAAATACAACTCTAAATCCGTTAAAAAGGCGGTATTCAAAATACCGTACTGATATATTATTGCTTTAATTAAAATGATTATAATCGCCATTGCAAAAACAAAATCCGACGTATTCAGTCGGATTTTATCTTAATCCAATTACTATTGATATTAAATTTATACATCCATATATAGTTATCCAAAAAACTTCTTTTTTATTTTGGCAAAACGGTATACTCTTCCTCTTTTTTACAAGTCCAAAATACTTTGCCCGCATCCTTTTGGATTTCTACTTCTCTGCCGTCTTTATCCGTTACGATAATATCTTTATCGCAATACATAATGAAAGTAGAATCAGTAGCCGATTTCAATTTGAGTTCCGTCCACGCGCCTTCCTTCCATTGCATATCCAAAATAAATCCGCCTCTAATTCCCAAGCCTTTTACAAACCCCTCTTTCCAATCGGGAGGAAGCGTGGGCAATAGTCTTACCGCGTTGCCGTGAGAGTGAACGAGAAGTTCGCACACGCCGGCGGCATAACCGAAATTACCGTCAATTTGGAATGGCGGATGGGTATCCCAAAGATTCTGATATATATTATTTTTTATCAGTCTTTGTACAAGTTTGTACGCTCTTTCTCCGTCATAAAGCCTTGCCCAAAGACATAATCTCAAAGCAGTAGCCCAACCCGTGGATTTATCTCCTCTATCTTCCAACGATACCCGTACCGCATCTAAAACTTCTTTTTCCTCGCCGTCTATCACTGCGCAAGGATACAACGCCATAAGATGAGAAAGATGTCTATGCTTTTTCTCGCCGACAGAACCCAACTTGGTTTCGTGATACCACTCCAACATCTGTCCGTCTTCGCCTATCTCAATAGGTTTGAGTCTGCCGCATACTTCTTTCCAGTAAGCAATTTTATCTTTGTCGACGCCCAAAGCCTCCGCGCCGTCAATGACGTCTTTATAAAGTTGTTGCAAAAATACTTGCTCATACGCGTTGCCTCGCGTAATAGGACCGTGTTCGGGCGAATAACAAGGCGAAGTAACCCATCTATCTCCCGTCTTATCCAACAAGGCGTCGTAAGTATAAGTCGCCTCTTTAAGCATAGGATAAATTTCTTTCAACAGATTTTTATCCGCGCTGAAAAGATACAGTTCGTAAATATTGTGGAGTATCCACGCTACAGCCGCGGAAGACCATCCCCAACGAAATTCCCAACCCGGGCAGGTCCAACCGAAAGGAGTATTTTGCGTGTGGTATAAATATCCGCTTTCGCTTTTGCCGTCGCCTATATCGCAATAGATATTTGCGGTAACCCTTCCCGGTTCGCGCAATTTCTCAAGATACCTTACCAACGGCATACCGCAATCTGAAAGTCCGCACAAAGGCGCAAGCCAATAATTCATTTGAAGATTTATATTCAAGTGATAATCGCTCGCCCAAGCGGGAGAATCGTATATATTCCATATACCTTGCAAATTACAAGGCAAAATATCGTCTTTTCGAGATGATGATAGCAACAAATATCTACCGTAAGCGAATAGCAGACTTTCAAAGTATTTTCTGCTTTGAGAATCTACCTTCGAATATTTTGAAAGCAACTTATCGGTAGGCAAATCCGACTCCTTGGCGTTTAGAGAGAATTCGAATTGCCCGTATGCTTTTTTCCAATCTTCCAAATGTCTTGCTTCCAGTCCGCCCTCGCCTTTCAAGTACGCGTCTTCGACTACCGCTTGCGTCTTTTCTCTTATTTGTTGCAGACTTTCTCCCGACCTGTATTTAGGATAGTTGTCAAGATAATTTGTCGCGCAACTGAAAATAAGTAAAATCTTTTTGGCGTCTTTGACTCTCCAACCGCTTGCCGTAACCACGACCTCTCCGTCGCTTTGAATTTTTATATAACATGCAAACGCAAGATTGTTGTCGTCAAGACATACCCCCAAATTCAGACTTTTATCATCAATCTTAATGTCTGCGTTTCCTTTCGCCCTGTTATTCCAAACTATTTCCCAATCGTCGGCGACGTCGCTTGTCTGAGATATAACGGCGACTTTATCGGGATAGGAAACAAACGCTTTACGCTCGCTCAGTCCCCCGTCCGTTTTCCATTTACACGTCGAAATCGCGTTGTCTAAATCAAGTTCGAATTCGTATTCGCGAATTTTCTTTTTCTTTGCTATAATTTTCATTTCGCCCGCGCATTGATAACTTCCGTAACCTTCCTGCTCGCCTATAAGTTTGGAACAAATACTGTCGGCGTTTTCACCGTTTGCCAAAGCCTTTCTTGCCTTATTGAAAATATCCGACATCTTTTCGCCGTCTATATTCGAGATATTTCCTCCGCAATAATTAGGACGTTTGGGCGAAGGTCCTCCCGTCCAAAGAGTTTTTTCGTTGACGACGATATTTTCGCAAAAAGGTTCTCCCATAAGAGTTATACCCAACGCTCCGTTGCCGAGCGGCAAAGCCTGTTGTTGCCACCTATTATTTTGTCCCGTTGATCTTTGCGCAGACTTTACCCGTCTTTTCGACGCCAATTTGTTATAGAATATTCTCATAATCTCGTCCTTTTATTTTAATTACGTTTTCATTCTATCATATTTCAAATATGCTTTCAATAACTTCTTAGAAAATATAACGCGGAGAATATCATTTTACTGGCATTTTGCGCAAATTGCGTTTATAATTGAAAAGAGGTATTGTATGTACGACGTAATTATCGCGGGCGGAGGTCCGGCAGGCGCAACAGCGGGAAAAATTTTGGCGGAAAGAGGTTTTTCGGTTTTGATAGTCGAAAGATGCAAACTCCCGAGATATAAATCATGTTCGGGCATGATTATAAAAAAATCTGTTGATCTTATACAAAATATCTACTCAAAAGAAATACCCGACTACGTTAAATGCGCGCCCGCAGACAATCGCGGCATGATATTCACAAACGATAAAGGCGAGCAGTACAAATTCGAACAAAAGGGCTTTAACGTATGGCGAAGTTCTTTCGATAATTGGCTGTTGGAACAAGCGATAGAAAAAGGAGCGAAAGTCGTTGACGAAACAAGCGCAATAAACTGCGAAGATAACGGCGATTTTATATCTGCTGTTTTCAAAGGAAAGTTATCGAAAAGCGAAACAGCCAAATATTTTATCGATTGTTCGGGAGCAACCGGCTCGTTGAAACACTCCGTCTTCGGTATCGAAAAAGACTATATTATTACGTATCAGGCTTTTTACAACGGCTCTATCTATCTCGACCCGCATTATTTTTATGCATATCTTCAACCTCAATTTTCACGCTACGACGCTTGGTTCAACGTCAAAGATAATATGCTGGTCTTCGGCGTAGCGTCAAAAGACGTAACGGACATACAAATTTGTTATAATAATTTCATAAATTATATGAAAGACAATCACGGACTGAAAATATTCGATAAAGTCAAAGAAGAAAAATGGATTATGCCTCGTATGCGCCCCGATTTCAATATAAATTACGGCAAAGGTCGATTGCTATCTGCCGGCGAATCCGCAGGCTTTCTCAATCCTATGGGCGAAGGAATTTCCTGCGCAATAGAAAGCGGTTGCGCAGTCGCCAAAGCGATAGCGGATAATTTTAACTCAAGCGAAAACGTTCTCCCCTGCTACCGCGAATATGCAAAAGACGTATTCGCTTACATGAAACGTCAATGGCATTTGGTAGGACTGATGTCAGAAAGATTCTCTAATATGAGAAATAGATAAATATACTGTAATTGCTTATAATTCTTTGATTTATCTCCGCGCAACTAACTTAGTTAAAAAAGAGAATTTTCAAAACTTTTGCCACACTTTTTTGATAATATCTTTTTGTAAAACTTATTGCCAAGAAGCATATCTTTGATTGAACCGAAATCCCAATCGCACAACTCTTCGCAGATTGTCAAGACTTCGTCGTTGTCAAAATTCTCAACCTCATAGCGATGAATACCATCAAAAAGATTAAAGAGAAAAACAACTTTATCCTCTGTCAAATATTCATTCCAATAGTTGATTTCCAAATTTTCCTTGACAAAGTCTTCCCATATCTGCGCTTTTTCTTTTGGAAAAATTACTTCAAAACTTTTATTTCTCTTTTTTATTTTGAATCCTTGACTTTCCAGTTCGTAAATCTTTTCATTCATTCCCATCGCATAAGTATAATACATTTGTTTTTCTCCTTAGCATTTAGACAAAATAATTTAATAAAATATCAATTATCTTTTATTTAATGATTTGCTTATGCCTAGTAATAATAGTGAACTTTCTTTCAATCTACCCTAGGCAATATTGTAAGCCATTAAAAGTATATACTATCTTTGGCTTAGAATCAATAGATTAAAAGGCTTGCGATTGCTCACATGCCTTTCAATTTGACTGTTGCCGATATAAAAACGCAAACTCGAATCACTAATTATAACAAGTAAACAATCCAAATTTACTAATCATTGTGATTAAGACATTGCTTCCACATCGCTTGCCGGCACTGCAAAATTCGGCTGAGCGAACTTGCTACCTTGCGATTATTTGTTTTTACTCGCATCTGATTTATGTAGCAGTCAATCCCCTATTGAAGTACCATAAAAATACCGCCGAGTATTTAGGCGGTATTTTTATGGTACTCCCGGCGGGAATCGAACCCACAACTGCCCCTTAGGAGGGGGCTGTTATATCCATTTAACTACGGAAGCGTAAACGTTATTTCTTGAATGCGTATGTCCTTTAATAATAAATACGCCAAGTATAAATACTATATTATAAATCAGTCGTTATGTCAATCTTTTGATAAGGTATACTATGATTTAGATTTAATAAACGCAACTCGTCTACTAAATAAACGGTTTATAGAATTCAAAAAATATAAAAATTAGCGCAAAACAATAGACAGTATTTAATAATTATGATAATATTAAAAAGCGCTTAACAATATGGCTCCATGGTCAAGCGGTTAAGACTCAGGCCTCTCACGCCTGCTACTCGGGTTCGAATCCCGATGGAGTCACCAATCTCAACCTAAATCGAACTTAAAGTTTGGTTTAGGTTTTTTCTTAAAATCAAAAAAGGATGATAACTATGCAAAAAGATATGAGTTCACCAATTAAAAAAGCGTTATTAGAATATGTTAAAAGCCATAATGACAAAGACGGCAAAATAATGGAGTTTATAAATAATATAGATGAAGCCGCAAAAGTTGCACAAAGTTTGCCAGTTGATACTCAAAATGATTTAATGCAAATAATTATGAGCGGTTTAGTGGCAAGTGGTATTGTGCCAATACCATTTAGAAGATAGTTTAACTGCGTTTTATGCCGTGAAAGTCGCTTGACGCGAGATAAACAACTTATCCGCCAACTCGTTTTGAGTCATATTTGCCTCCATACGAAGAATTTTTAATTTTTCGGAAAATTCCATACGCTACCCCGAACTACCGCAATTTATCGTAATGTTATTATACCACCCTGTTTATATTCAAGTAAAGACTGTTGAAAAATTCTCAATGACACAATTACTTGCGCGTAGCAAATTAAACGCTTTTACTAAGTTGATATGCCGATTTAACGCGCGAAATTCATATTGACAAAGCAACTCGGAGATTATATAATAATTAAAAACTTACACAAGAGGAATAATATGGATACCGCTACGTTGATATTGCAAATTTTTACTATACTAATATCCATTACGTCAATGGTCATTGCCGTTTCAAGCGAATTTCGAGAAAACAGAAAGAAAAATTATATAGGAATAGTTACGAAACAACGAATCATCAATAAGGACTGTATACGGAATTATTCTCAAATATTACTACAAAATACGCACATCGCTATACTTCCCCACGCTACCGTCAAAAACTTGGAAGATTGCGTTGGCGCGGTTTCGGGAATAGAAGTTGTGTTCAAAAATATATATAGTCAAGAAAAGACTTTTATCGATAAGGCAAATAGCCTTGTCGGAGCGCTTAGCGATTATCTCAACGATAAAACGGATATAACGTTACAAAATCTGCTTCAAAATCGGAATGAATTTTATAAAATATATTCTATTTACGACCTATCCGATTGGAGATTTATCAAGGCGCAATCTATAGGCAAAGAAATAGACAGCGAAGACTTTGATAGAATTTACGAAAATACCGAAAAAACATTTAATGAAAAACAATAAATATAAATTTTAACAAATCAAAACAATAGCAAAACGCTCCCGAATTATTTAGGGAGCGTTTTAGTTTTGTTATTTAATTTGCGTACCTTCGGGAACAATATCGTCCACAAAGATTACTTGACAACCGCAAGCGTTGTTCGTAGCCGCAACCAACATTCCGTTGCTTGTTACGCCCGTAATACGGACGGGTTTTAGATTTGCCACAACGATTATTTTTTTACCGACAAGTTGCTCAGGCGTATAGTAATGTTTAATAGAAGATACTATAACTCTTTCGTCCTTGCCGTCGAAAAGCGTAAGTTTGTAACAATTATGCGACTTGCGGATTTCCTGACATTTAGTTATTTTGCAAACTCTCAAATCTACTTTTTCAAAATCGGAAAGTTCGATTTCTTCTTTGAAGTCCGCTACGGGATCAGGTTCGCCATACTCTACTTTCTTTTCTTCTACTACTTCCTCCGCCGCTTTCTCGCTATCCGCTTCTTCTTGAGTTTTCGGATAAGAGAAATCAAGGAGAGATAGATAATCGTTTTTATCTATCGCGTAAAGGAAAAGATAAAGTCTGGGACCTCTTTCCTTATCTATCAAAAGTTTGTACACGTTCTTGAAAAACGCCGATTGACAAGTTTTAAGTTCCTTATCTTCCAAAGTAAGGTTGCGTATTCTTTTGGGTATAGCGTACAGTTCCGTTTGAAGTTCCGCCAAATCGTAACCGCCGTTTTTCAGAAAAGCATAAAGTTGAGAAATCTCTTCTTTTTCCGTATCCGTCAAAGAGTCGTAAACTTGCCAGTTTCTGCCCGTTCTCAATTTGTTCATATCTTGAGGCGAACATTTTTCCAGCCAAAACTTTGCGCGTTCCAATCTGTCCTTGAACTCTTCATACTTAAACGGAGTTCCTATTTTTTCAAATACCAATTCCAACATTTTTAGGTTGAAATTCACTACGGAACCCAACTGAACTATAAGGCTCATAGGAACTAAATCCAAATTTCTACCTTCTACGCTTGCAAGTTCCATAATAGACTTCGTAAGTTCGTTGGCAGTGCCGTTTTTATAGTCGTTGTACATTTTATCAAACTCGAAATACTGTCTTAGTATTCCGTCGTCCAAACAGAAATTAAACGCTTTGAGCGGTTCGTTTCGGGAATAAAGCCAAAGCAAAACCTCCGGCTGATAGAGTTTGAGCAACGTTTCGGGAGTAAGGTTTAAACCGGTAGATCCCGACATTTTACCCGTCGAAGTATTGCTGTCGCTGATACCTATAAATTCATAGCCTTGGAATATAGGCGCGTCGTAATCGAATATCTGTTTGGAGATATGTTTGGAAGTATCGTAACTGCCGTTGATACTTGCGTGATCTTTACCGCCCGGCTCGAAATCAACACCCTCGTAACGCCATCTCATAGGCCAGTCGATTTTCCAAGCGAGTTTGCAGTTAAAATCCTTAGTGAAATCAAAACTTCCCTTATATCCGCACCTGCAACTATAAGTCGCTTTAACGCAATCGTCCGATAAACTCTCAATTTTCGTCGTATCTTTTCCGCATTCGGGACAGTATATGCTTACGGGATAATAGGAATCGCGCTCCCCTTCCTGCGCTTCTTGCGTACGGTGCGAATCTATTATATCAAAAATCTCTCCGCGTTTTTTAAGCGCAAGCAATATATAGTCTTTGTATTTTCCCGAACGGTACATCTGCGCCTGATGACGAAATTCCATTTCAATACCGAATTTTTTAAGCGAACTTTCAAATTCCTTTTCAAAATACTCCGCGTAATTTTTCGCGTCGCTTTGCGGGAAAGGATTCGGCACGTCGACGTAAGGACATCCGATATATTTTTCCATATCGGAATTGACTTTCGCAACGTTCACAGGAACCTTTCTCATACGGTCAAATTCATCCCAAGAAAACAGTAATTTTGCTTTCTTGCCCATTTTTCTCAAAGACTTTGCCACAAAATAACTGGTGGCAATATCTCTGAAATTGCCGATATGAATAGAACCGGAAGGACTGATTCCCGCGGCGCAAACGTACTCTTCCTTATTTGGATTTCTATCGATAATTCTCTGCGCAATCTGTTCCGCCCAATGCATAGGTACACCTCATTTATTTATTTTTATGAAAAAACGTATATTAGAATTTATTTCTTTGATATTTTAGCATATAATCTATATTTTTTCAACTAATATAAGCCAAACGGCGTTAAATTTTAATATGACTTAAAACTCAACGCTTTTGTCGCTCGCCTGTTAAATATAACCCGATAAATCGAACCTAACCCTATTACTCTGTCAAAATTTTTTATTGCGATATACTATAGGCGGCACGCCGACGATTTTCTTGAAACAAATAGAAAAATATTGCTGATCGCTGAATGAAAGTTTGGACGCAATATCGGCGATAGACAGCGAACAGTTGTCGAGATAGACCTTGGCGTATTCGATTTTTCTTTCCAAAAAATAATTGTAAGGAGTTATGCCGAACGCTTTTTTGAAAATGTGAATTATATGGTTTTTAGTGTATCCAAACTGCGCGCTTAGACTCTCAAGAGAAAGTTCGCTTTCAACCATCATATCCAACGTATCTTTTATCTGCATTGCAAGTCCCGTCTTTTTATCGTTGGCGGAATTGCTTCTGATTGCGGTAAATATTTCAAAAAGTTTAATGGACACTCCGTCCGTAAGTTTTTTATAATTGTTTTTGAAATTTTTGAGATAGTACAATATGTCTTGGAAATAATTGCCCACATAACAGTTGGAGAAAAGATAGGTATCCTTGGGAAGATAGATATCTACAATCTCTTCCATTAAGCGACCTTCGAAAACAACCCATATTTTATGCCAACCGTTTTTCTTACTTGAAGAATATTTATGATGGCTTCCTTTTTTCAAAAAGAAAACGTCGCCAACCTTGGGATAATAGGTCTTGCCGTCTATTTCCAATATACCTTCGCCGGACACTATGTATTCAAGCGCCATAATATCGGAATCTCTGCGCTCTTCATTTACGCTGTCTTCCTGTTGAGTTTCCCCTATCATTCTTATTTTAACAGGAGAATCCTCGTCTATATATCTGGAAAAATTGATAAAAAATTCTGCCATATCCACGCTCCGCAACATTTTCTATAAATCAGAAATTTGTATATATCAATAATACCATTGTTTTATTTAATAATCAATCAATTTGAAAAGTTTTAGACAAAATAGTATTGTTTTTATGATAAAACGGTCAAATTTTGCAAAATTTTAATTCCATTTTAATTTATCAATTTTTATTATATTAAAAAATTTCTAAAAATACACCCGATTTTACCGCTTATAATTACAATATATATCAAATCGCTGTTTTATCCATACAAATTTCTATTTTTGCATATTTTATCGACAAAATTTAATTATTTGTTTGCAATTATACAGATTAAAGACATTTGAAAATATTGATATATATAAAATTCATAAAAAGATAACGGCTTTCGCCGTTATCTTTTTATGTCAATTAAATTTTAACTGAGCAACATCCTGTCGTTGGCAAAATCTCCTCCGGAATTCTGTTCGAATTTAGCAAGTAGGTCTTGAACCGTAAGATTTGCTTTTTCCTCGCCCTTTACGTCGTAAATAATACTTCCGCCCATCATCATTATAAGTCTGTTTCCGTATTTGATAGCGTCTTTCATATTGTGCGTTATCATAATAGTCGTAATATTTTGACTCCCTGTCAACTCGTCTGTGAGGGATAGAACTTTGCTCGCCGTCTTCGGGTCAAGCGCCGCGGTATGTTCATCCAAAAGTAGAACTTTCGGCTTTTTGAGAGTAGCCATAAGAAGAGTCAATGCCTGTCTTTGACCGCCTGAAAGCAATCCCACTTTAGTCGTAAGTCTGTCTTCAAGATTCAAATCGAGCATTTTAAGTTTTTCTTTGAAAAATTCTCGCTCTTCTTTTTTAATATTCCATCTAAGTCCGCGTCTGCTGCCTCTTCTATTGGCAAGCGCGAGATTCTCTTCGATATTCATATTGCCCGCAGTTCCGACCATGGGATCTTGAAATACTCTTCCCACCATGCTCGCTCTCTTATATTCGGGCATTCTGGTTACGTCCACGCCGTCGATAACTATCCTTCCCTCTTCGGGAGAAAATACGCCCGCGATAATATTGAGCATTGTAGATTTACCCGCGCCGTTACCGCCGATAACCGTAATGAAATCGCCTTCTTCGACTTTCAAATTGACGTCGACAAGCGCTTTTTTCTCGTTTATCGTTCCGATATTAAACGTCTTATGTATTCCGCTTAACTCGAGCATACTACGCCTCCCCTACGGCTTTATCGCCGTCGTTTGCAGTGTTTGTCGCACTATTTTGCGAAATCTGCTCGCTTACGTCGGAATTTTCTCCGCCTACCGTGTCGACTTGTTCGCTTTGCACAACGTCTGTACTGTCGCCGTTATCGGAATTCTTAATCTTTTTATTCTTTTTCGGCAATTTGCCGACTTTTTCCTTGATAAAAGGAATAGCCAAAAATACTACTACAAGCGCCGAAGTCAAAATTTTCACATAGTCGGTATTGATACCCGTCAAATAAATATAAGATATAATAATTCTGTATATAATGCTTCCTAAAGCGACGCTGAGCAATCTCGCCCAGAACGGGAATTTGCCGGATATGATACTCTCGCCTATTATAATTGCTGCCAAACCTGCGACAATGGAACCTACGCCCATAGTGTTGGTAGCGTTACTTTGTTGGAAGACTACCAAAGCGCCCGAAAGCGCAACAAAAGCGTTGGAAAGCACCAATCCCAAAATTTTCGAACTTTGCGTGTTAATTCCCTGCGCCATAGCCATTTTTTCGTTGTTGCCTGTAGCGCGCATTGCGCTTCCCGTTTCCGTACCGAAAAACCAGTACAAAAGCCCGACGACTATCGCCACAGCGATAATACCTACGATAAATATTATCCAGTTTCTACCTATAGGCATAAACTCCGCAATTTTTGTAAAAAGCGTAGAGTTGAGCGCCAAACTTGACGACATATTTCCGAATCCGAGATTCAAGCCCATTATAAACATGTTTACCGAATACAACGCCGTCATCGTCAAAATACCCGACAAAATGGGCGCAATCTTAAGTTTTGTATTCAAAAGTCCCGTAACAAGTCCTGCTAAACCGCCTATTATCATTGCGATAAGCATCGCAACTATTGCAATAAAAACGCCTTGTCCCGAACCTTTCGATACAAAATTTTCGCATAGAGTCATCATTATCGCCGCAGTAGCGCCACCAGTAGCAAAACTGCCTTCGACAGTCAAATCTGCAAAATCGAGGATTCGGTATGAGATGTATACGCCTATAGCCATAATCGCCCATACTAAGCCCTGATCTATACCTGTCAACAATGTCTTAAATATCATAATTTATCCTATCTTTTTCTATCGTTATTTCAACAGATCTTTTACCGCCTGAGGAATAGTAAAGCCTATTTCTTCAGCGATTTTCTCGTTTATGCTAAGTTCGAAACTGTCGGGATTTTCAAACGGAATTTCTTTTGGCAATTTCTTACCCGTGATAATATCATACGCCATATAAGCCGCTCTTTCTCCGATAGCCTTGTAATCTACGCCGTAAGTTGCGATACCGCAACCGTCGTTCATGTTGCCCTCGCCGCATACGATAGGCAAATTGCACTCCGTGGATTTGTTCATTACGTTTACGGTTTTAGCCGCGCTGGCAAGTTTGTTGTCGGTAGGAATATATATCGCTTGAACGCCTTGGCTCTTAAACGAGTTGAACATCTGCTCTACGTTGTCAAGTTCGCTGATACCGCCGTCAACCACGGTAATTCCCTTATCTTCCATGCAAGCCTTTGCCATCTTGAATTGAGTTACGGAATTCGGTTCGCTGTTGGTATACAAAATACCGAACGTTGTAGCGCCGGGAACGAGTTGTCCCATGAGTTCGACTTGCTTTTCTATGTTATTCAAATCGGTAGTACCGGTTGTATTATCGGCAACAAGTTTAGCCTCTTCGGGCGAAGTAACCGCCGTATAAACGACGGGAATTCTAGAATCTGCCGCCGCTTTTGCTGCGATAGCGCTAGGCGTAGCGATAGCGAAAATAAGATCAACGTTTCTCGTTACCAAATTCTCTGCCGCCGTAGTAGCGTTTGCAGTATCTCCGCTGGCGTTGTTATAAATAAAGTTGACAGTCTTGCCGTCCGCTTCTATCAACTCTGTCAATTTACTCTTAAATCCTTCGTAAGAACTGTCAAGAGCGAAGTGTTTTTCAAACTGAGATACTCCGACAGTATAATCGTACGACTGACATCCTGCGAAAGCCGCGATAGAACATACTGCCAAAACCGCTATCATCATTGCAACGATAATTTTTTTCATTATAATCTCCCTCGTATATTTCGGGTTAATTCCCTAGCATACTAAACGTATTATATAATATTTTAACTTGAATTGCTCGAATTGTCAATAAAATATTATAATATAACAAGAAGATAAGAGATATCGATTTTGACGTTTTGTCAAATTGTGCTTTGAATCGTTTTTCAAAAGGCAAATTGTGTGGTAAAATATTGTTGTAAAAATATCATCCGACACAGGAGAAATCAATATGGATTACATGAAAGAATCGTTGAAGAAACACTATGAGTGGCAAGGTAAAATAGAAATTACCGCTCGCTCGAAAGTCAGAAATAAAGAGGATTTATCGCTTGCGTACACGCCGGGCGTCGCTCAAGCGTGTCTTGAAATACAAAAAGATATCAATAAGTCATACGAACTTACAAGAAGATGGAACACCGTCGCGGTAGTAACAGACGGCACCGCAGTATTGGGACTGGGCGACATAGGTCCCGAAGCGGGTATGCCTGTAATGGAAGGCAAATGCGTGCTTTTCAAAGAATTCGGCGACGTGGACGCTTTTCCTTTGTGCGTAAAGTCCAAAGACGTAGACGAAATTGTAAATACCGTCGCTTTGATAGCGGGAAGTTTCGGCGGAGTAAATCTCGAAGACATCTCTGCTCCGAGATGTTTTGAAATAGAGAAAAAACTCAAAGAACGCACCGACATACCAATCTTCCACGACGATCAGCACGGAACGGCAGTCGTTACCGCCGCCGCTCTTATCAATGCGTTGAAATTGGTAGGCAAAAAGTGGGAGGACGTAACCGTAGCATTCAGCGGCGCTGGCGCGGCTGGCACTGCTATAGCGAAACTTCTTCTCAAATTAGGCGTAAAAGATATACTCGTTTGCAATAGAAAGGGAATTATTTGCAAAGGAATAAACGAGCCGAAAGGCAATGAAGAAATCGCGCTTATAACCAACAAATCAAACAGACAAGGCTCTCTTGCCGACGCAATGAACGGCGCGGATATTCTAATAGGCGTTTCCGCTCCCGGCATAGTATCTCAAGATATGATAAGATCTATGGCAAAAGACGCTATTGTCATGGCTATGGCAAACCCTGTTCCCGAAATCATGCCCGACCTTGCAAAGGAAGCGGGCGCGGCAGTCGTAGGCACCGGAAGAAGCGACTTCCCCAACCAAATCAACAACGTGCTTGCCTTCCCCGGAATATTCAGAGGCGCTTTGGACGTGAGAGCAAAAGAAATAAACGAAGACATGAAGATGGCGGCGGCAAAGGCTATCGCAAGCCTTGTAAGCGACGAGGAACTCAAAGCGGATTATATCCTTCCTATGGCTTTTGACCAAAGAATCGGAAAAACCGTGGCAAAAGCAGTCGCTCAAGCGGCAAGAGAAACCGGAGCGGCAAGAATATAAATTACCTATTTATAATAACAAATGCAAAAACGCGTCTCGAAAATTCGGAACGCGTTTTTATTTTACTCTCTTATTCCTGTTACTGTTATATCAATGGGTCAACAGCATCATAACTATTACCGTAACGATTAAAAGACAAACTGAAATTAAAATTCCTTTTGCAAGAAAAATAAGTTTATCGAGTTTTTCATTCAGTTTGCGTTGATATTTTACATAAATTAACAAAGCGGTCTTTTGAGGATCTTTCTTCTTATCTTTTTCTTTATTTTCGTCCATTTATCAATACCCCCTTACAAATAGCAAGAATATAAAACTCAACAAAGCGCTTATTATTAAATCGTTTATTCTGCCACAATCTATGTTTATTTTATCACACAATAGCATTTGAGTCAATACGCATTTTTGTATTTACAAATATAATACGTTTATAGACATAAAAAAGAGCAAGCCTGAACCTGCTCTCTTTTATTTATGAAATCTTATCTATAATATTACTTCTTGCCGTGATAAGCGTTGAGATACATTTGCTTGATTTCTTTCATAAGCGGGTATCTCGGATTTGCGCCGGTACACTGATCGTCAAACGCGTCTTCTACCATTTGGTCGAGCGAAGCCATAAACTTCTCTTCTTCTATACCGTATTCTTTGATGGTATCTTTGATGCCGACAGCCTTTTTAAGTTTATCGATTTCTGCGATAAGCGCTTCAATCTTCTCCATATCCGTCTTGCCTTTCAATCCCAACATTGTAGCGATTTCAGCGTATCTCTTCATACATTGCGGATATTTATACTGCGGGAAGGTACCCATCTTGACGGGGTTTTCTACGCAGTTGAATCTGATAACTTCGTCTATCATCAACGCGTTGGCAACGCCGTGCGGCAAGTGATGATAAGAACCGAGTTTGTGAGCCATAGAGTGGCAAACTCCCAAGAACGCGTTGGCAAAAGCCATACCCGCCATACAGGAAGCATGCGCCATAGCCTCTCTCGCTTCCGCGTCGTGAGCGCCGAGTTCGTACGCTCTTGGCAAATAATCGAATATCATCTGTATAGCCTGCTTAGCGATACCGTTGGTGAAATCGGTAGCCATAATAGAAGCGATTGCTTCCAAAGCGTGCGTCAAAGCGTCGATACCCGAAGCGGCAGTCAAGCCCTTAGGAATATTCATCATTAAATCGGCGTCTACGATAGCCATGTCGGGAAGAAGTTCATAGTCTGCGAGCGGATATTTAGTACCCGTCTTTTCGTCGGTGATAACCGCAAACGGCGTAACTTCCGAACCTGTACCCGCAGTAGTCGCTACCGCGATAAACGTCGCCTTATCTCCCATGTGCGGGAAGGTGTATACTCTCTTTCTTATATCCATAAATCTCATAGCAAGATCTTGGAAGTCGATTTCCGGATGCTCGTAAAGTACCCACATGATTTTGCCCGCGTCCATTGCAGAACCGCCGCCGACAGCGATAATAACGTCGGGTTCGAATTCCTTCATGGCTTTAGCGCCTTCGATAGCGCAACCGAGCGTAGGATCGGGAGCAACGTTAAAGAAAGTGGTATGTCTTATATTCATCTCGTCGAGTCTATCCGTTATAGCCTTTGTAAATCCGCTCTGATAGAGGAATCCGTCGGTTACGATAAACGCCTTTTTCTTGCCCATAACGTCTTTGAGTTCTCTCAAAGCAACGCCAAGACAGCCTTTCTTGAAATAAACTTTTTCAGGGGTTCTGAACCACAACATATTTTCTCTCCTTTCCGCTACCGTTTTAATATTGATAAGGTGTTTTACGCCTACGTTTTCGCTTACGCTGTTACCGCCCCAACTTCCGCAACCAAGCGTGAGCGACGGAGCGAGTTTGAAGTTGTAAAGATCTCCTATACCGCCTTGCGAAGAAGGAGTATTGATAAGGATACGGCAAGTGCGCATTCTATTGGAGAATTTCTCGATTTTTTCCTTTCCTGTTTCGGTATTGACATAAAGCGAAGAGGTATGTCCCAAACCGCCGTCGTCAATGAGTTTGCTTGCCTTATCTAGCGCGTCGTCAAAATTCTTCGCGCAGTACATAGCAAGTACCGGAGAAAGTTTTTCATGTGCGAATTCTTCGCTTAATTCAACGCTCTCCACTTCGCCGATAAGAACCTTGGATTCTTCCGGAACTTCGAATCCCGCCATTTTAGCGATAGCGTAAGCGGGCTGACCAACTATTTTAGCGTTAAGCGCGCCGTTGATAAGAATAGTCTTTCTCACCTTTTTAGTCTGATCGGGAGAGAGGAAATAAGCGCCTCTTTTTATCATTTCTTCTTTGAATTCATTGTATACTTTTTCAAGTACGATTGCCGATTGCTCGGACGCGCAAATCATACCGTTGTCAAAAGTCTTGGAGTGCAAAATCGAAGAGGCAGCCATCTTAATATCAGCGCTGTCGTCAACAATAGCGGGAGTATTGCCCGCGCCTACGCCTACAGCAGGCTTTCCGGAAGAATACGCCGCTTTAACCATGCCCGGTCCGCCGGTTGCAAGTATTATGTCCGCCTCTTTCATTATCATACCGGAAAGCGGAACGGACGGCTCGTCTATCCAACCGATGATTCCTTCGGGAGCGCCCGCCTTAACTGCCGCGTCGAGTACGACTTTAGCGGCCGCAATCGTGCTTTTCTTTGCTCTGGGATGCGGAGAAAAGATAAGTCCGTTACGAGTCTTCAATGCAAGAAGAGATTTGAATATTGCCGTAGAAGTCGGATTGGTAGTCGGAATTACCGCAGCGATAACGCCGATAGGCTCTGCTATCTTAGTTATTCCAAACGCTTCGTCTCTCTCTATTACTCCGCAAGTCTTTACGTCCTTATAGGTATTATAGATATATTCGGAAGCGTAATGGTTTTTAATTACCTTATCTTCTACGATACCCATACCCGTTTCCTCAACCGCCATTTTTGCGAGAGGGATTCTCTGCTGATTCGCCGCCATGGACGCCGCAAAGAAAATCTTGTCGACTTGCTCTTGCGTGTAAGTAGCGAAAATTGCCTGAGCTTTGCGAACTTCTTCAAGTTTCGCCAAAAGCGTCTTCTCATCGTTTACGATTTGAGTGTTTGCCATTTTATGTTCCTTCCTTATAAAAGTATTTCCTTATTTAATTGCTTTTATCACTCTTCTACTAAGCAAAAAAGCGTCGATAATTATATTTGTGAAAAATTTAACAATTATCTTATATATATTCTATTACTATTCTCTTCGCTTGTCAACAAAATTAACGTACAATTTTTCAAAATAGTTAAAATTTTCACAATTATTTTATATCACCCTTTATATTATTGCATATAATCTATATAAATTTACAAATGATTGAAAGTATTTTTCAAAAATACGCTAAAAATCTTTTTATTTTATTCGCTTAAACGTAACATATAATCTTTTTATTACAGTAAAATGCATAAATATATAGTATTTATATCTATGAATTTATATGCGCGTACGCTCTATCCAAATCCGCTCTGCTCCCTTCCTCGTACTTTTGATAGGGAAAAGGCATATTCAGTCGCTCGTACTTGCTTTCGCAAAGTTTTCTGAACGCAAGAAACTTTATCTCTTTTATAAACGAATAGGTATTTTTTAATTTTTTCAGTTCGTCTAATTTTTCATCGGTATCGTTTAACGTTGGCACAAGCACGTTGGTCATTGTTACGGACTTGTTTAATTTTTGACAGGTATCGAGGAATTCTATTACTCGTTTATCGATAGGTCTTTCCTGATTTTTAATATCCAATCTTACGCCGTCGCTTAAATTTATAAGTTCGGAATCGTTTATAAGTCCGTTCGTTTCAATAATGACTCCGATATTTTCCAAATGAAGACTTTTTATCAGTTCTTTACAAAACTCCGCTTGCAAAAAAGGCTCGCCACCCGATAGAGTTACGCCTCCGTTTTTTATATAACTTTTATAGCGTTTGATTTTCGCCACGACTTCTTCAAGCGTTACTTCCCTGCCCTTTTCCGTCCAAGTTTCGGGATTGTGGCAAAAGCCGCAACGCATGTTGCAGCCCGTAAAAAACACAACGCACCGCAGCCCTTTACCGTCGACTGCGGAGCCGTTGTATATTGAATCTATTCTTGCCTTACATTTCTCCATGATAAGTCCTTTTGAGAACTTCGAGTTGTTGAGGTTTGGAAAGTTTGTGGAAATTTACCGCATATCCCGATACTCTGATCGTGATATTTGGATACATATCGGGATGTTCCATTGCCGTAACGAGTTTTTCTCTGTCGAGAACGTTTACGTTCAAATGGTGTCCGCCGTTTTCAAAATATCCGTTGAGCATATCGGAAAGATTGTCCACTCTCTTTTCCTTGCTATCGCCGAGCGCGTTTGGCAAAATCGAGAAGGTATTGGATATACCGTCCTGACAGCAACAGTAAGGAAGTTTGGATACGGAGTTGAGCGACGCCAACGCTCCGCATACTTCTCTGTTGTGCATGGGATTCGCGCCGGGCGCAAACGGTTCGCCTTTCTTTCTTCCGTCAGGAGTCGTTCCAGTCTTCTTTCCGTATACAACGTTCGAAGTAATAGTCAAAGCGGAAAGCGTGTGTTCGGATTCTCTATAGGTCGGATTCTTTTTAAGTTCGTTGCTGAATTTAGTAAGAACCTCTACCGCAATAGAGTCGACTCTGTCGTCGTCGTTGCCGTATTTGGGGAAATCTCCCTTTATATCGAAATCTTCTATAAGACCGTTTTCGCCGTAAATCGGAGTAACTTCCGCGTATTTTATAGCCGAAAGCGAGTCTGTTATAACCGAAAGTCCCGCTACGCCGCACGCCATAAATCTCTTAACTTCTGTGTCGTGCAAAGCCATTTGTATTTTTTCGTAAGCATACTTGTCGTGCATTCTGTGAATAACGTTAAGCGTATTGATATAAAGTCTGCTCATCCAAGCGCAGTATTTATCGAAAGCCTCCATTACTTCTTCATATTTGAGTTTTCCGCTGAATCTCTTACCTTCGGGAGCGACTTGTATTCCCATATTCTCATCCCTACCGCCGTTAAGCGTCAATAGCAAGAGTTTCGCAAGGTTACATCTAGCGCCGAAAAACTGCATTTGCTTACCGACCTGCATTGCGGATACGCAACAAGCGATAGCGTAATCGTCGCCGTACATAGGACGCATTATATCGTCGTTCTCATATTGTATAGAGTCAGTATCTATTGATACTTGAGCGCAGAATTTCTTGAAATTGTCCGGCAATTTGTCCGACCAAAGTATTGTAAGGTTAGGTTCCGGAGCGCTTCCGAGCGTATAAAGCGTGTTCAATACGCGGAAAGAATTTTTCGTTACCAAAGTTCTGCCGTCAAGACTCATACCGCCGACACTTTCAGTCGTCCAAGTAGGATCTCCGCCAAACAAATCGTTATATTCGGGAGTACGCAACTGTCTTGAAAGTCTGAGTTTGATAACGAAGTCGTCCATAAGTTCCTGAGCCTGCTCTTCCGTCAACACTCCCTTTTCAAGGTCTCTTTGAATATAAATATCTAAGAAAGTAGAAGTTCTGCCCAAACTCATCGCCGCGCCGTTCTGCTCCTTAATCGCGCCGAGATAACCGAAATACAGCCACTGAATAGCCTCTTTCGCGTCGGACGCCGGTTTGGAAATATCGTAACCGTATTTCATTGCCATGCCTTTAAGGTCGTTAAGCGCCTGTATCTGCTGATGAAGTTCTTCCAAAATCCGGATATTTTCTTCGCTCATTACGTTTTTGCCGTATTCGGTTTTATCTTTCATCTTCTGTTCAATAAGATAGTCCACTCCGTAAAGTGCGACTCTTCTGTAATCGCCGATAATACGACCTCTGCCGTAACCGTCGGGAAGTCCTGTAAGAATACCTACTTTTCTTGCCGCTCTCATCTCGTCCGTATACGCGTGGAATACTCCGTCGTTGTGCGTCGTAGCGTACTTGAAATTCTCTTCTATCTTATCGGACAGTTTATAGCCGTAAGCCTCGCAAGCGCTTCTCGCCATACGGATACCGCCAAACGGATTAACTCCTCTTTTCAAAGGTTCGTCGGTCTGAAATCCTACGATAATATCGAGGTTTTTATCAATATATCCCGCGTCATAAGCCAAAAGACCGGATACGTTTTCCGTATCGATATCAAGCACTCCGCCTTTATCCATTTCCTTCTTCAAAAGTTTGTTTACTTTTTCCATAACCTTTTGAGTTCTCTTCGTAGGACCGCACAAGAATGACTTGTCGCCCTCGTAAGGCGTATAGTTGAGATTTATAAATCCTCTGACGTCTATCTTATCCTGATATTCGCCTTCTTTGAATCCTTTCCATTGTTCGAATTGCATAAATTTTCTCCTTTGCCGATTACGCTGATTTTGAGCAAATCAACTATATCTTGTATATTGCTATTTAAGTATAGACAAAATATAGTGTCTTGTCAACCGCTTTTCTCAACAATTTAACATAAATATTTTTCTTTTAATCACTGATTTTTCGAGCGGATAAACGCCGTTAAAATCCTCGGGATTATTATATGAATATATCATTATAATAAACATTACTCCATTGTACAATTTATGGAAGTTTCTAAAAAATCCCGAAAACCTTATTCAGACTTTCGGGATAAATTATTTACTTACAAAACCTTTGAAAGGAAGTCTTTAAGTCGTTCGTTTTGAGGTCTGTTGAAAAGCATCAAAGGCGAATTCTCTTCGACTATTTCTCCGCCGTCAAGGAATATTACTCTGTTTGCCACTTCTTTGGCGAAAGCCATTTCGTGAGTAACAAATACCATTGTCATTCCTTCCTGCGCAAGATCCTTTATCAAAGCCAATACTTCCCCGACCATTTCCGGGTCAAGCGCCGATGTCGGCTCGTCGAAAAGCATAACTTCCGGATCCATTACAAGCGCTCTGGCTATCGCGACTCTTTGCTTTTGTCCTCCGGATAATTTTGACGGATATTCGTCTTTTTTATCCAACAGTCCTATTCTATCCAAAAGTTGACACGCCTTTTCCGTCGCTTCTTTCTTCTTTTTAAGGTTGAGTTTGACCGGCGCGAGAATCATGTTCTCCAAAATCGTAAGGTTGTTAAACAGATTAAAATGCTGAAATACCATACCTACGCGACGTCTTGCCCTGTCTATATTCAAACGGTGCATCTTGCGATAAGCCCTCAATACGACTGCCGTTTCTCTGCCTTCGTTTTTCTTTAACAAATCTTCGATCTTGATTTCTCTAATTACCTGTTGAGATAAATCCGCCAATTTTTCAGCGGAAACCTGCGCCGATAAATTTTCTAAATTCGACGATTTATTTTTGGGAATATCCAATTCCGCTCTTAATTTTCGCTCGAGAAGTTTTTTATAGGTATTGCTGCGCTTTATTACATCTTTGTGCAGATAAGGATCGATACGAGTAATCAGTTTATCCTCAAGCCATACTTCTCCGAAAGTCGGCTCTTCAAGCAAATTCATACATCTTAGCAACGTGCTTTTTCCGCTACCGGACGGCCCGATAATAGCGACTTTCTCTCCTCTCTTTATATCGCATGAAATTCCGTTAAGGACTTTCAACTTTCCGAAATACTTATAGACGTTCTTTACTCCGATAATAATATCGGTGTTGTTTTCTATATCGCTGTCCTTGACGAAATAAAGCGGCTTATTCTCATCTATCTTCGGCTCGGCGTCCTTTTTCTTTCTGCGACGCTCGACTTTCTTTGCCTTATCTTTTTTTCCGGTCTTTTTACTTTCGGCTTTTGCCGACTTTTTATCTTTGGACTTTTTATCGTCGTCTTTTTTCTTATCTGACTTGCTTTCGCTCTTGGTTTCGGACTTTTTCTTGCGATCTTTTTTCTCTTCGAGTTCTTCCAACTCGTCTTTATCTCTTTTCACTTGCGCGCAACCTCCTTTCCAAAAGTCTGACTAAAATCGTGAATATGAATACTATTACCAAGTAGCAAAGCGCCAATACAAGGTAAGGTATTATAAATTCATAGTTTGCATTGCCTATTTGCTTGAACGCTCCCGTCAAATCCACAACCGTGATAAACGATACTACAGAAGTTTCTTTTACCAAAGCGATAAACTCGTTTCCCAACGTAGGTAATATGTTCTTGATCGCTTGCGGTAAAACAATGCTGCACATTGTTCTGGACGAGGACAATCCCAGCGCTCTTCCGGCTTCCGTTTGACCGATATCTACGGAAAGAATTCCGCTTCTCATTATTTCGCAAACGTACGCGGCGCTATTCAAACCGAAAGCGACTATCGCAACTATTACAGCCGAAATCTTGCTAAATTGGAAAACTTCGCCATTGATTTTTATAGAATCCCCTATAAGCAAATCAAGCAACGGAAGCAATACGTAATACATTATCAAAAGTTGCACTACTATAGGCGTGCCTCTGAAAAGAGCGAGATATCCGTCCGTCAATTTGGAAAATAATTTAGCATGCCACGTTTTTTGCGGCGCAACCTTTGTAATGGCAAGTAAGGTACCTATTAAGATACCTATTGCAAGACCTATTACGGCTATCAACAAAGTGTTGCCCAAACCTGTCAAAACTTTGATGTAGCCTTTGTGGGTTATAAATTGATTAATAAACGCATCCCACATTACTTTTATATTCATAACTATTTATTAAAGCGAGTTGAGTATTTTCTCAACATCCTCCCTTGTTTTACATTCGTCAAAAGTCGTATCGTCAGCCATACAGATAATAACCTGAGTGGACTCGTAATACTTATCTGTAAAATTAACCTGTTTAGCGCGCTCTTCGGTAAACGTCAACGCAGCGGCGCCTACATGGGCTTTTTTAGTATTAACGCTCTGAACTACCGCGTCGAAATCCATGTTTTCGATTACGAGTTCATATCCGTTCGCGACGCAGAACATGTGGATGACTTCCATATCGTATCCCGCATAATCGTTTCCGATAGTATATTCAAACGGAGCGAACTCAGCGTTTGTTGCAACTATCAAAGCGTTTTCAGCGTTTCTGTTACCGCTAGGTATTTTCTTAACCTCGTTTGTTCCCGCTATATATTCAGCCTGCAACGTTTTAAGTTTTTCGCTATTTTCAAGTAAAAACTCATTGAGTTGCGCTTTCAACGCGTCGTTATCCTTGTTTACAGCAAAACAGTAAATTTCATCCGTAAGCGGAATTTCTATTACTTTTACCTTGCCTGCAAAATTTTCATGGTTTACTATAGACTGAGCGGGAGCGATATCCGTAATAACGTAATCTATTCTGCCGGTAACCATATCTTGCACGGCGTTAGCAATATTTTGATAATTTATAGGACTCAAGTTAATGTATTCTTCGGTATAACTCTGTCCCGTAGTTCCTGTCTGAAAACCTACCTTTACTCCTTGGTTACAGCCTGCAAAAGCCATAACGCTTACGCTCGCGATTACCACAATCAAAAGAGCGATTAAAATTTTCTTTTTCATATCATAAAACCTCTTATAAATTTTTTACATTGACATTTTATCATTAAAAACTTGATTTAGCAACTGTTTTATACATAATTTTTATATTATTCGCCCTATATTGCATAAAAATTCATAATTTTGCAGATTTATGCAATATTTTGTATAAAAATAAACAAATTCGCATAATACAAGTTATTATTTTCAATTTATGCAGTATTTCTGCAAATTCTTACTAATCAAGTTTACGTTCCATTACGTAATCGTGAACGCTGTACCCCTCTCCCAATTCTTTTTGCAACTCTTCTATTATTTGAAATCCGAAATGACGGTAAGTCGATATAGTATCGATATTACCAGCGTTTACATTCAGTCTGATTTTATTAAGACCGCAATCTGTCGCCCGCTTTTCTACGTAATCCATCATTTCGCGCGCATAACCTTTACCTCTGTATTCTTTCGCCAAATAAAATTTACTCAAATACATAAAATCAGGCTTGGAATTGATTGCCAAAATTCCCGCCGCCTTTCCGTTAAGTTTAACAAAAAAATATTCCGCTCCATTTTGTACTTCATCAAAAATTCCCCGCTCCGACAAATAGTTGTCAATCATATACGCGTTGGTTTCTTCTCCGACGATAGGATCGTAATGTTCCTTAAAAATTATCCTCGCAAAATCCGACATTTGTTTCAACTGAGAACTTTGCATTTTTTCAAATTTTATTCTATTCATTCAATACTACCTCATATAGCGTTTTGTAAAGTCATATTTTTGTTATTATCAAACAAAAAAGGATTCTATAAAGATTTCCAAACCGATTATTATAAGTATTACGCCGCCGACGATACAAGCCTTATTTTTTAGCATCGCTCCAAACTTTTTGCCCAAGAAAAACGCGGCGAAACTCAACATAGCGGTAATTCCTCCGATAATAGAAAAAGAAATCAACGCTTTGGATATTCCTTCCGCGATATACAGCACACCCACGCTCAAAGCGTCTATAGATGTCGCAATCGCTTGAACAAAAAGTTCGATCGGCGTTATTTTCTTTTCGTTCAAAACCTCGCCTTTTTTCTTTTCTCTTACGCACTCTATTATCATTTTTATGCCTATTACGCTTAAAAATACCAACGCGATAATAGGAATAAAAGCGGTAAGATAACTCTGCATCAACGAACCCAAGAAGTAACCGACCAAAGGCATGGCAAATTGAAATATTCCGAAAATTAACGCCATAATTACGGCTTTGATAATCTTCATATTCTTTTCTACCATAGCGTTTGTCATAGACACACAAGAAGCGTCCATAGCCAATCCAAATCCCAATCCAATCGCGTGAAGCATATTTCCTCCGAAATAAAAAAAGTACAGCCCTCTCGCCATACTCCGGAATACCGACACCACGTATGGCAAAGCCAACGCGAGTCTCGTTATTTAATACAAGCCAGATATCTCTATCAGCATGTTGACTTGCAACGCTTTAGCGCCAACTACTCCCTCTGCTATTGTTATTATATTATCAATTTATTGTTTTGTCAACTTGATTAACGCGGCTTAATACTGATTCGTAAATATAAATTTACAAACAAACGAAGATAAAAGATATTCGTAAGGAGCGTAGCGACGGCTTAGCGAACTTGTGAGCGTTACTATTTCGAGCGGTCCCGCCCACGGAGA
>CAJUBA010000013.1:42367-43697 GCA_910584635.1 uncultured Christensenella sp.
TAACATTAAAGACTTGCAAAAGCAAGTCTTTTCGTGGTCGGAGTGGCGGGATTCGTAAGGAGCGCAGCGACGGCTTAGCGAACTTGCGAGCGTTACTATTTCGAGCGGTCCCGCCCACGGAGATAACATTAAAGACTTGCAAAAGCAAGTCTTTTCGTGGTCGGAGTGGCGGGATTCGAACCCACGGCCTCTTGGTCCCGAACCAAGCGCGCTACCAAACTGCGCTACACCCCGATATATTCAATTTTAGACAGCAATCTTGCCGTCTGTGGTGCTGCTGACCGGACTTGCAAGGAGCAACGCGACGGCTTAGCGAGCAAGCAACATTGCGTCTCGTGCGAGCGTTACTATTTCGGTCTATCCTGTCTTTGCAACATAAGGCAAGTTGCCTAATTTTAAGATGCAAATAAGGTAATTTTATTGCCTTTTTGCGTCTTATATAGACAGCAATCTTGTCATCTGTGGTGCTGCTGACCGGACTTGAACCGGTACGAAGTCGCCCTCGAGGGATTTTAAGTCCCTTGTGTCTGCCTATTCCACCACAGCAGCGTAACTTAATAAAAATGCTCCTGCTAATGCAAGAGCGATTCTGGAGGCACCACCCAGATTTGAACTGGGGATGAAGCTTTTGCAGAGCTCTGCCTTACCACTTGGCTATGGTGCCATCTGTTTCAATATATGCCGCATATAGCAAAAGTGTTACTTGGAGCGGGAGACGAGATTCGAACTCGCGACGTTTACCTTGGCAAGGTAACGCTCTACCACTGAGCCACTCCCGCAAACTGGTGGAAGTTATAGGGCTCGAACCTATGACCCTCTGCTTGTAAGGCAGATGCTCTCCCAACTGAGCTAAACTTCCATATAAACTGCTTATATATAATATCAAATAAAATATTGTTTGTAAAGAGTTTTTTTGTACTTTTTTATTTATTTTACTCAACAGTAATATTTCCTTATCTCTACGATATTTATACTTTACTATTGGTTTATCCGACCAAACGTAAAATCTACGTTTCACTTCGATTTTAGTCGGGCTTTACTATACGGATAGCCTTCGGCATTGAACTTAGATATTTCGACTACGCTTACGCTTCGCTCATGACGGGTAAATAGGTATTTCTCTGTACTCTCAATTTAGCGAGAGAAATTACTAATATTGTTTCCTCTCCCGTCATTCTGAGCGTAGTCGAAGAATCTAGTCTTTTCTTTATCCTATTACTTTACAACGCTTCAATTAGACGGCGGAGAGTGGTAAGATTTTCGTTTTAGCGGGTGTAGGTCGAACCGCCCAGTGTACTTGTCGTACTATATTGAATATTTTTATACACAA
>CAJUBA010000014.1 GCA_910584635.1 uncultured Christensenella sp.
ACCTACACCCGCTAAAACGAAAATCTTACCACTCTCCGCCGTCTAATTGAAGCGTGGGTATAATAGTGGATAAAGAAAATAGAAAAGAAATAGCAAAGCGGAATTACAGATTACAGCCATATTTTTTAGCGGAAGCGAGAGGCGGAACAGAAATAGGGAAACCAAAAAGTATGAGCGTAATATAAGTAATTCCGCTTTGCTATTTAATCCGACCAAACGCGAAATCTTCATTGCATTACGATTTCGGTCGGACTTTTTATTTATACGGATAGCCTTCGGCATTAGACTCGATTCTTCGACTACGCTCAATGGGCGTTCACTACGACTTAGTTTATCGCAATCACATTTAATAAAATGTAATTGCTAAATTAACAGTCGAGTTTCCGCCTAGCCGACCAAACGCAAAATCTCGACTACGCTCAATTTTGGTCGGACTTAAAACGGATTCTGTATTTAACTTAGATATTTCGACTTCGCTTTCCCCGACCAAGCGTAAAATCTACGTTTCACTCCGATTTTAGTCGGACTTAATTATACGGATATTTATTAAACTAGATTCTTCGACTACGCTCAGAATGACGGATGAATAAGCGTAAGTTTGTTAACTCTCCCGTCATATTGAGCGGAGCGAAGCGAAGTCGAAATATCTAGTGCAAATAAAAATCAGTATAAAAAAGTCGGAATTGTTAAAATACTTATAAAAATTGTCTGTAAATATTGATTTTAGTATCTTAAATTGACGCAGGGTTAACAAAAGTAAAAAATAGTTTATTGACTGATTTGGAAAAAAGTGGTAAAATATTTTTATGTACGGCATTTACGGCGATATAATAAACGCGACAGAAAAAGCGATTGTTTGTTTGGACGAAACTCAAGAACTTTTGGAATATCCTGAAGTGCAGGCGGATAAGGCTTATTATTTGTCTATTTTATCAAAGTACAACAATCTTAAATCGCTGAGCGACACATTATCGGCGTTAAAATCCGCATTGGAAGAAGAACAGACATATACGGATATGTTATCCGATACTTCTTGCGAAGAGGAGCGAGAGGATATATACCGCGAGGTGTCTTATTTGAAAAGGACGCAATCGGGTTTAGCAGTATCTCTTTCAGACGCTTTGGGGTGCGCGCGCGTGCAAGAACGCGCTTATTGCAGATTCAAATTCAAAGAAGGCTCGTCTAAATTCGGCGTAGCGTTGCATGCTTTGATAAAGTCGTATTTACTGTCGAAAGACGTCAAAATCGACGATGAAAAAATTGCGCTCGCAAACAGCGGATACGTTAAGGAAATATCTTTTATCGCGGAGGGCGTCGACGTAATTACCCGTCTTACTCCTCTTGCGGGTACTCATAAAGTATATAGCGGGCAATCTAAGAGCGAAGATTTGCGCTTTGCCGTTACGCCGTCGGCAAGAGTTGAGAAGATATCCGAAAACGATTTGAAGATAGACGTTTTTCACTCCAACGGCGCGGGAGGTCAGAATATAAACAAGGTGGAAACGGCGGTGCGCGTTACTCATTTGCCTACCGGACTTTGCGTCGTTTGTCAAGACGAGCGTTCGCAACTTAAAAATAAAAACCGCGCTTTGGAGACAATTGAAAAGCGATTGAAAGACATGAGAGAGCAGAGTGAAAAAAAGCGAATGGAAGCGGATATTTACGCGCAGTTTTCCAAAAAGAATACGCCTATATCCTTTGACGCGACAGGCAATACTATGACGGATACGCGACTTAAATCCTTTTTGAAAATTCCTTTTCCGCTTACTGATTCGCAGTTCGCTCAATATATAAACGGACTTATAGCATTATGATACAAAAGGTTACGGCAGACACAAAAAAAATAGCGTTATCTTCAATCCGTATGGTTTACAAGACGGAGGGTTTTATTTCGCTTACCCGTAAAATAATCGCTATAGACGCTTTTATATCCCGATTGGCGGAGAGTATATTCAGGGAAGATATTACGCTCTCAAGCAATTGTTTTACCGCGCAGACGGAAGACGGACTTTATACGCTTTTTTTCCGTCAGAATAGCGGCGATAAAAGACTTGGCGATGAGGATATAGTTTTTTATAAATTTCTTTGTGCAAATACCGCCGAAGGCGGAATTGACAGACGGCTTAGCGAGTATATGTCTTCGAGGGATAAGATTTCGTTTGTTTTGAAAGAAACTGCGGATGCGCTTACCGGGGAAGACTTGACAAGACTGTATCTCGTATCGGGTTCCGACGGAATAGTTAATTTTCCTTATTTGAACGAAACTCAACGTAAGATAGTGGAAACGGAAGACGCGAATATGCTTGTCCAAGGTATTGCGGGCAGCGGTAAAACCAACGTGTGCGTAGAAAAAATAGTATACTGCGCTTGCAGAAATTATCGCGGAGCGGTATTGTACACCACTTTTTCGCGCGGACTTTTGAGCGAAACGCGCGAACGCGTGGAGTTGTTTTCAAAAAATATCGACGTCTTTATTTCGGCTTATGAGAGCGGAAGAGTTGTCTTTTTGGACAAAAATCACAAAAAAGCGGTAGAGAACAAGTTGGGGATCCTCTTTTCGGTCGACGAAGACGGAGAGATTATATCCGCGTTGAAACGAGTATCGATATTCTTGAAAGAGAAGGTGGAATACAGACTTATCGAAGATATTTACGCGCAGTATTTTCAAACAAAACGCGTGGCGGGAGAAAGCGTATTTCTAAAAGAGTATTTGGGCGGCGGTAAGAATTACCGTCTATCCGGCGCTATCGAAAAGATAAAACATATCGCGCCGGAAATTATATACAAAGAAATTTACGGCATGATTTTCGGCAAGTATGAACTTGATTCGCCTCGCGATTCGATGGGACGCGAAGAGTACGCCGAGGCACGAGTGGACAGTTTTACAAAACGCGAATGCGATATTATTTATTCTATCGCTACCGATTACGCGGAATTTTTGAAAAAACGCGGCTATACCGACAATAATCTAATGAGTAGAGAAATACTGGGCGAAGTTTCGTCGCCAAAGTATTCGGTAGGCGTAATAGACGAGGTTCAGGACTTTACGCAAGTAAATCTGTGTCTTATGAAAAGACTGTGCAGAAAGTTATTTTGCGTGGGCGACGCTTTGCAAATGATAAACCCGTCCTATTTCAATTTCGGATACCTAAAGAGGATAATGTACGGCGACGTTACCGGAGTAAGTCAACTCAGACACAATTACCGCAGTACCGAAAGAATTGAAAAAATCGCGGAAAAACTCGGCGAAATGAATATGCAGAGATTCGGCACGCACAGTTTCGTACTGAAAGGCGAAAGCGTAGCATCTCCGTTACCTTCGGCGGCAGTGTTGGTAAAGGACAAAAATTTTGTCTACTCTTTGGGAGAGAAGAGATTTGAAAACGTAACGGTCGTCGTATCGTCGCAAAAGAAGAAAGAAGATTTGCGAAAGGTCTTGGGAAAAACCGAAATTCTTACGGTCGCGGAAGCCAAAGGTTTGGAGAGAAACACGGTAATACTTGCGGACGTGTTGAGCGATAACGCAGACAAATGGCGTTATCTTCACAGTATGTCGCTCAATAGAAAAACGGCGGACGAAAACTCTGTTTTCAGATATTATTTCAATCTTTTTTACGTAGGTATTTCGCGCGCTAAGCAGTATTTGTTTGTCGCAGAATCGGATTATCCGGAAATGTTCAATTCTCTTTTTAACGAATGTTTTGAAAGAAAGAACAAAGACGGCGCGCTCGCTTACCTTAAAGATATTGCGGGAAGAATTGAGATTGACGACGACGAGTTTATTCAGCGTATCGAAAAGTTTTGTTCGCTTGAACAGTACGATAACGCGCGCAATACCGCGGACAGATTATCTTCGGACGAACTGCGTAAGAAAAAACTTGTATATATCTCCGCGCACGAGAAATATTTGCGGTACGGGAAATTACGGGACGCAGGCGTTGAATACTGGCGAGAGGGCATGGACGCGGAGGCGCGCGAGATGTTTACCCGTTCGGGCGACGAAGATTTGTTCCCTTTGATGGACGCGTGCGCAAAAGGCGGAGGAGCGCTTAATCCCGAAATCGTCAGATTTTATACTTTGGTAGAGGACAACGATTTGGCAAAGAAAATTATTATAGACACACTCAACAGCGATTGCAGTGAAATAGCGGCAAACTTGAAAGCCGTAAACAACAATTTGAAGAGGAAAAGACAATGAGCGAAAAAATCAACGAAAATTCCATTAAAGAACTTATAGAAAGTTTTGTGGCGTATCGCAACCTGATTGCGCCTTTGCAAGACAGTTTGCATTCCGTAAGCAAAGCCTACGAAGAGATAAGGACGGATTTGGACAACCTTACCAAAAGTTTTTCGGGCAACGCGGCGAATCAGTTGGAAAAGGTTCACGCCACTATAAGCGCGCAGGCAAAAAGCGGACAGGAACTTGGCAGAAAAATAGAGGAATACGCGGCTTCGAGCGAAAAGTACGCGCAAGCGGTAAACGATATGTCTTCGCGTTTTTCGGAAGTCGTAAACAGGATAGACTCGCTTGGAAAGATAGAAAAGAGCGCGCAAAATCAAATCGCTCAGATTGATAATATGATATCCGAAAAACGTTCGTCTTACAATCTCAAAGAATTGCAAAAATCGCTTGACGGATACAATAAAAACATTGAAAAGGTAAGCGATTTCATAAACAGAGATATTGCGTCGGTGTTGAAACAAAACGCCGATAAGATAGAAAATATCCGAAAAGAAAATCAGGAGTTGTCCGCCGCCGTCGCGGAGCAGGGCAAGGACATCGCTATGCTTATATCGGAATTTTCACAGACTTCGGCTCTTTTGAAGAAATTGGTAGAGGGAAGCAGTATCAACGAAGAATATCTGTTTGACGCTTTTGACAAATGGGCGGCAGACAGAAAGGTCAAGACCAAAAAGAAATAACGTCGCTTAGGATATATGATGCAACCGATAGAAGAAAGTCTGTTTCAGGCTATAAAGAAAGACGATAAAAAAGCGTTTGACGCTTTGATGGAAAATACCCAGTGCGGAGCGTGCCGTCTGGGAAGATTTCCCACGCTGTCGTTGCTCTATCTTTACGACGCGAAAAAAATACTTGCCGATTACGAAGAAAAATTTATAGATATAACTAGTTTTACCGCGTATAGCGAACCTGTAGAAATCTCAAAGAAATTTTCCTCTAAGGCGGGAAAGTGTCTTAGACTTTATCTAAACGAGATAGTATCGCCTCTTGAAATGCTTTTGATTTTGGATAAAACCAACCGCTTGAAAAGACTTTATCCTTTGGCAAAAAACGCTTCTTCTTCAATTAAGGGGCGACTTAAAGCGATATATTTCATCAAGTATTCGTTGAGTATAAAATTCGAAGGCAACGCTATCGTAATCGATAAGCGTCCGTTAAACTACAGCGAAAAGAAGAAAATCTTTAATATTTGCATTTGCGTAGTTTTAGCGCTTATTATTTTCGTAGGCGGTCCGATTACCGCGTATTCGATTTTGCCTAAACGCAGCGAAGGAGAAGTTACGAAACTCAGTCATATTAACTTTGCTTCTCAAAAAGAATATATACTTAAAAAAGACATTGTTCTGCCCAAAAATTTTTCTGTAGAAAAGGTAAACTGTACTATTAACGGCGACGGCAATAAACTCATAATCGGCGACAACGCAACGTTGGGAGAGTTAAACGGCAGTTTGTCCAACTTGACGATAGAAAGCGGTTCAGGCGCGATATTTAACAGCGTAAACGAAAATGCAAAAATTCAAAACGTTACGCTAAACGTAAACGCTGAAATAGAAACTTCGCAAGGCGGAGCGTTTTTAGCGTTGAAAAATTACGGACTGATTGAAGACGTTACTCTAAACGCGTCCGGAAAGATAACGGCTATCGCGCCGTCCGGAAACGGACAGGAAGAATTGGCGTTCGGAGGTATCGTGTATCAAAATAACGTCAAAAGCAATGGCGCCGCGGGTACTATTAAAAATTGTGCTGTCAATTACTCGGAGTTTTCGCTTGCGGGCGAGACTAGCGCCAACGCGTCGTTCGGCGGAGTGGCGGGCGTAAATAACGGTTATTTACAAAATTGCAAAGTTGCCGGCGAAATAGTGGCGGATACGTTTGATATAGCGGGAGTATGTTCTCTCAACAACGGGGTGGTATCGGGCAACGTAAACGAAGCGAATCTGTCGCAGACGTCCGACGATACGGAGTGGAATCCCATTGTCAGCGGTATAGTGCTGACAAACGCTTACGCAGTGGAAAATTGCGACAATAAAGGCAAGATTACGTCTAAATCAACTTGCGGAGAGTTTGAAATAAACGAGGAATACGATTCCGCCGCTTCTGCGGCAGGCATCGCGTATTTGAACAGAAGTTCCATGACGACTCCGTTTATCAAAAACTGCGATAATCTCGGCGATATAGAAAGTACGGCGGAATATAGAGATATTTATGCGGCGGGAATCTGCATATCGTCTAGCGGAATAATAGAAAGATGTAAAAACGACGGCAGAATCGACGCTAAGACTGCCAACGGTTTGAATATTTACGTAGGCGGAATAGCCTCTTTGGCTTTTGGAGACGTTTATAGATCGGTAAATAAGGGAGCGATTACCGCAACAGGCGACGGAGAAACGCAGGCGGGAGGAATTTCTGCGCGCGCTATTGCCGAGTTGTCGTATTGTTTTTCCTCGGGAGAAATCGACGTAACGGCTAAGAAAGTATACGCGGGCGGTATTTTGGGATACAGCGATATTGCGAGCGCGTATACGATGACGGGAATAAGTATTTACGTAGGAAGCGTCGATTACTGTATAAGCGAAAGCAAATTGACGGTTAACACGACAGGCGACGGGGCATCTTATGTCGGCGGTATAACCGGGTATGTAAAAGAACAGGGATTCAACAATGACGAGATATTCTTCGGCGGTTGCGTTACAAACAGTTATTTTATGGGAGAATATTTATCCTACGCGTCTTATTTCGGAAATATAGTAGGCGTGTGCGGAGTAAACGTATACGAGAAAAATTCATATACAACAGACTCCGGAGAGTTTTATAATTTCGGCGGCAATTATTATTTGGATAACGGACTCAAGTCTTTCGGCGCTACGTTAAAAGGCGAAGATAAATTTGTTGCCGTCGACGGCAAAGGCGCCGCGTCGGCTACGCTTGAATTTATTAAAAATTCCGAAAACTATAAATCTATTTTGGCTAAAATTCCCAAATCGCTATAATCAAGATAATGAATTTTAGAGAGTTGAATAATTTTAATGAAACTTTGTCGAAAAATAGACGAAGTAATTTATTTCGCGACAGTCGAAAATCAACATATTCGGTTATAATGCTTACAAAGACGGTTAAAAACAAATTTAGGTATTGAAATAGGATTTTTGCTGTGATATAATTTTATAGAGAAAATTATTTATATCTTTTTATTAAAGAGGGCTTATGAGAAAAATTTTAATAATCGGCGCGGGTATTGTCGGTTGTAGCGTGGCTAGGGAACTTAGCCGTTACGACGTAGATATTACTGTTTTGGAAAAATTCAACGACGTCAGTTGCGGTACAACCAAAGCAAATTCGGGAATCGTACACGCGGGTTTCGACGCCAAGGAAAACACCTTAAAAGCAAAGTTCAATATTCTGGGAAACGCGATGTTTGACGACCTTGCCAAGGAACTTGATTTTCCTTTCAAAAGAAACGGCGCGATGGTACTTTGTTTCAATAAAGAAGATTTACCCAATCTCTATGAACTGTATCAAAGAGGAGTCGCAAACAACGTAGACGGTTTGCAGACGGTTACGGGAGATCAGGCGAGAGAGTTGGAGCCTAATATAAGCAAAGACGTTGTAGCCGCTTTGCTTGCTAAGACGTCGGGTATAGTCAGTCCTTACGAGATGAGCGTCGCGTATGCTGAAAACGCCGCCGTCAACGGCTGTAAATTCCTTTTTGAAAAGAAAGTCGTTTCTATAAACAAGTCGGAAGATATGTGGCAAGTTAAGACGCAAGACGGGGATGTTTATTCGGCGGATTACGTAATCAACTGCGCGGGAGTTCACGCAGACGATATAAACAACGCGGTATGCGATAAAAAGATGAAAATAATTCCGCGCAAAGGCGAATATATGCTCTACGACAAGACTTGCGGATATCTTGCGCAAAGGACTATTTTTCAGATGCCGAGCAAGATGGGCAAGGGTATTTTGGTTGCGCCAACCACGCACGGCAATATAATTACGGGACCGACGGCGAGCGACGTCGACGATAAAGACGATATAAATACTTCGTTTGACGGATTGAAAGAGGTATGGGAGAAATCTTTGCTAAGCGTTCCCGCGCTTAATAAACGCAATGTGATTACGCAGTTCAGCGGTACGAGAGCGCACAGCGTAGACGGAGATTTCATTATCGGAGAAAGCGAGAAAAAGGGATTCTACAACGTTGCGGGAATAGAATCTCCAGGTCTTACATCCGCGCCTGCCATAGCGGTATACGTGGCAAACGACGTGGCTGAAAAACTTTCGTTGAATAAGAAGAACGGTTTTATAGCGACAAGAAAGGGAATACCTCATTTCGCTACGATGAGCGACAGCGAAAGACAGAAACTTATCGAAAGCAATCCTCTGTACGGAAAGGTAATTTGCAGGTGCGAAGTCGTTACGGAAGGGGAAATAGTCGATTCTATAAACAGACCCGTAGGCGCGAAGGATTTGGACGGAGTAAAAAGACGGACGCGCGCCGGAATGGGAAAATGCCAAAGCGGGTTCTGTATGGAAAACGTTATGGAGATACTTGCCAGAGAATTGAATATACCTTTTGAAGATGTATTGAAAAATCAAAACGGCAAAATAGTAATAGGCAAAGTCAAAAGAAAATAATCGGCGGCGAGGAAGATATATGATAAACAGGAATCTTGTAATTATAGGCGGAGGCCCCGCCGGATTGGCGGCGGCGAAAAGCGCTTACGACAACGGAGAGCGCGATATATTGATATTGGAGAGGGAAAACGTATTGGGAGGTATTCTCAATCAATGTATTCACAACGGATTCGGATTGCACACGTTTAAGGAAGAGTTGACCGGACCGGAGTACGCGAAAAGATACATAGACGAAGTAGAGAAAAGAGGTATTGAATACAAATTGGAAACCACCGTACTCAAAGTCGGAACGGATAAGGTTGTAACGGCGGTAAACGAGCGCGACGGACTTATGAAGATACAGGCTAAGGCGATAATTTTCGCTTGCGGTTGCAGAGAGCGACCGAGAGGAGGAATAAACGTTGCAGGCAGTCGTTGCGCGGGAATATTTTCCGCAGGAACCGCTCAAAAACTTATAAACATAGACGGATATATGCCGGGTAAAGAAGTAGTTATTCTCGGTAGCGGCGATATAGGGCTTATTATGGCAAGACGCATGACGTTTGAAGGCGCAAAAGTAAAAGCGGTAGTAGAACTTATGCCGTACTCTTCCGGTCTTAACAGAAATATCGTTCAGTGCGTAAAAGACTTTGATATACCGCTTATGTTTTCTCATACCGTCGTAGATATAAAAGGCGAGGGAAGAGTAACGGGCGTGGTTATAGCGCAAGTGGACGATAAACTTCAACCTATAATGTCTACCGCAAAGGAAATTCCCTGCGATACGCTGCTTTTGAGTATAGGACTTATACCGCAAAACGAACTTGCTACGGGAGCGGACGTAACGCTATCGCCGATAACGGGCGGAGCGGTCGTAGACGAAAATATGATGACGTCCGTCGACGGCGTGTTTGAATGCGGAAACGTTCTGCACGTGCATGACTTAGTGGATTTCGTAAGTAAAGAGAGCGAGGAAGCGGGACGCAGCGCGGCAGAATTTATAAAGACTGGCAGCGTCGATAGAAATTACGTAGAAACGCGCGGAGTAGACGGCGTCAGATACGTAGTTCCTCAACGTTTGTCAAAGGATTGCAAAGCGGATAAGTTGCAGATGAAATTGCGCGTAGGCAATGTGTTCAAAAACGTAAGACTTGTTGTGGAAGCGGACGGCGAGGAGATTTATTCCAAGAAAAAACAGATAGTAACGCCGGGCGAAATGGAATCTATTGTATTAAATGAAGACCAGATAGGGAAAGCGGTAAAATGCAAAATGCTCAGCGTAGCGCTCAGGGGGTAAAGATTATGAAGGAAATGATATGTATTTGCTGTCCTATGGGATGTAGGCTAAGCGTTGACGACAGCGATAAAAACAATATAAAAGTAAGCGGGAATACCTGTCCGAGAGGAGCGAAATACGCTCGCGACGAAGTTATTTGTCCAAAGAGAATGGTTACGTCGGTCGTCGAAGTAGAAGGCGGAGAAATAGGAATGGTAAGCGTCAAGACGTCCGATAGCATACCGAAAGACAGAATGTTTGACGCGTTGAAACTTCTCGACAATCTTGTAATACCCGCGCCGGTAAAACTGGGGCAGGTAATTGTCGAAAACGTTTTGGGACTGGGCGTAGACTTTGTCGCTACAAAGGACGTGCCAAAAAAAAACTCTTCTCGATACGTAGTATCTCTTGATCAGGGGACGACTTCGTCAAGGGCGATAGTCTTCGATAAGAGAGGCAAAATAGTGGCTTCGGCGCAAAAGGAATTCAAACAATTATATCCAAAAGCGGGATGGGTGGAACACGATCCCGAGGAGATTTTCTCTACTCAACTCGAAGTATTCGTAGAGGCGGTGGAAAAAAGTAAGATTTCTCCGCGCGCTATTTCCGCGATAGGAATTACCAATCAAAGAGAAACAACGCTCGTTTGGGATAAGTTAACGGGAAAACCGGTATACAACGCAATAGTATGGCAATGCAGAAGGACTGCGGATTATTGCGAATCTTTGAAAAGTCAAGGCTATGACGAATTGATATTCAAGAAAACAGGCTTGACCGTCGACGCATATTTTTCGGCTACAAAATTGAAATGGATACTTGACAACGTAGACGGCGCAAGAGAACGCGCGGAAAGGGGAGAACTTCTTTTCGGCACAATCGATACGTTTTTGATGTGGAAACTCTCAGGCGGTAAAATACACGCGACGGATTATACCAACGCGTCGAGAACGATGATGTTCAATATCGTTACGCTCAAATGGGATAAAGAATTGCTCGACCTTTACAAAATCCCTGAAATCATGTTGCCCAAAGTTTGCCCGTCGAGTTATGAATTCGGAAAGTGCGATAAGAAGTTTTTAGGCGAGGAAATACCCATCTGCGGCGTTGCGGGAGATCAGCAGTCGGCGCTTTTCGGTCATCTTTGCGTAGAAAAAGGAAGCGTAAAAAATACTTACGGCACAGGCTGTTTTACGCTTATGAATACGGGCGAGGAATTCGTTAAATCCAAACGCGGATTGATAACCACTCTTGCGGCGAGCATGGAAGACGGCAAACCTCAATACATACTCGAAGGCAGCGTATTTGTCGGAGGCGCGGTATTGCAATGGCTTAGGGACGAACTGGGATTGATTTCGTCGGCTAAGGAAGCGGATATACTTTCTGCGACGGTAGAAGATACCAACGGCGTATACATAGTTCCCGCGTTTGTAGGACTGGGCGCTCCTCACTGGGACGCGAAAGCGAGAGGAACGGTAACGGGACTTACAAGAGGCACTAAAAAGGCGCATTTCGTACGCGCCGGACTGGAATCGATTGCATATCAGGTGTTTGACGTAGTACACGCTATGGAGAGCGATATAGGCTATAAAATTTCATCGCTTGCCGTAGACGGAGGCGCGAGCGTGTCCAATATACTCATGCAATTCCAATCTGACCTTTTGCAAGCGGAAGTGAAAAGACCTCCGGTAATAGAAACTACCGCGTTGGGAGTTTGCTATTTGGCAGGCTTGAATGCGGGGGTTTGGAGCGGTATTGAGGAACTGAAACGCGAAATAAGCGAAGGCGTTACGTTTGCTCCTAAAATGGACGAGGAGAGGAGATACTCTCTGTTGCTGGGTTGGGAAGAAAGCATAGCGAGAACAAAGCGCAGATAGTATTCGAAATATCATTGCTTAATTATGTAAAACAGTAAAAGCGAACCGATTTACCTTAGTTCCCATAGGGAATTATAATAAGTCAAGGATGAACGAAAATTAGGCGTGGCATTAAACCACGCCTTTTCTTATATTTTTCACTGTGTGGACGAACTTGGCTACTCGTAGCATAGTGAGATATAGATATGGTTTATATATCTCGCAAAATTCAATCGGTTGTGTTCTTTCATTTTTCGTGATATAATGGTTGTACGATAAACAGTAATTTAATGAGGGGTTGTTATGAAACATCAAATTAAATATAAAATCATTACATTTGTTATATCTTTTATTTTAGTCGCCCTTCTCATACTATTGTTCTTTTTAGATATATCATTAGAATGGGGTTTTGAAAAAATACTTTCCTGTGTTGTATGCGGTATTTGGATATTCTTTTTGCCGCCTACCGGTTTATATTTCGCATATAAAATGAAAAATTCCGATTTGGAATATAGCGTAAAATTAGGGTTTTATATCGGCACGGGTTGTTTTATCGGTTTGTTGATTACGCCATATTATGGAATAAAATCCTATTTTTCCGATCTTAACTCAATTTACTATAATGGTGAAATTATTTGGTGAAATATAACGATAAATTTTAATTTATCTTTGTAAATAACGCGTAGTTAAAAGCTCTCGAACAAATTGTTCGAGAGCTTTTGTCCTCACTTAAAAGTGCAACTCTAAAAAATTTAGTTTTTTATCCCTATGGGAAGTGTGCTTTACAGGTTCGCTTTTTGCATTTCCGTAAGTATGTGTTTGCCTGCTTTTTGACGGATTAAATATTACGCGATTGATCTATGCGACGTACATTTCTTTGAAGATAATAAAATCGGGAGGATTATAGGTGAAAGTGAAAAAACAAACTGCTATTGCCGCGATTCCGACCAAAGCGAGCGCGTTTAGAAAAGGGCGTTGAGCCGTGGCGAAAACTCTGTACGCTATGCAATAGCCGAGTATTATCGAAAGTATAAAAATCGTTATATCCATTACAAATACCGATTTGTCTATTACGGACGTGTACGAGAAAAATGCAAGCGGTATAAATACGATTACGCTCAGCATAGCAAGAAAAGCCGCTACCGCGAAATTGTTGGCGCCTTTTACTGCAAAACTGCCTATAAAAAATATCAACATCATAGGCAAAAGCGCGAGTTTGATATGCTCCCATACGCTTTCGTTTGTCGCGAAGAAAAGTCCCGCTATATAGTTGTTGCCCGACCACTCGTAAATAAAATGAAAGAGCGAGCCAAGCGCTGTTGTAAGCGTTACTCCGATTGCGGTAAACGCCTTTATATTCTTTGTCATAAACCACATTCTCAGATATATTATTCGTAACAATATCGCTTTTATTTACTCAATCGGATATTTATAAAAATAGGGAAAGTTTTATTAAAAAAATCTTACATTTATTTTGTGAAAAAAGTCCGCTCAAGCGGTTGACAATAAAAATTTATGTACATATAATAGTATCATATATTTGTTAGACGTCTAACAATCCGGAGGCGCGAATGGAGAAATCCATAGGCTTTGAAATCAGATCTATCAGCAATCAAATCAAAAGATATTTAGATTCCTTACCCGCTTTTCAGTCCAACGAGGTTAGGGGAATATACGGATACGTAATAGGTTTTCTATACAGAAATTCCGATAGAAATATCTTTCAAAAAGACATTGAGGAAGAGTTGTCTACCCGTAGGTCAAGCGTAACCAATCTTTTGGGACAAATGGAGAAGTGCGGATTGATTGAGAGGTTGGCGGTGAAAGACGACGCAAGGCTTAAAAAGGTTGTGCTTACCGAAAAGGCGATAGCCATGCAAAAGCAAATAGAGCAGGAGATTTCGGGTGTGGAAAATCAACTGTGCAAAGGTTTTTCGCAGGGCGAGAAAGAAGCGCTTATCGCCATGCTTGCAAAGGTAAGAAAAAACGTTGAGGAATACTCGACGTTAAATGGTAAGACGCCGCAAATATAAAGGATAAAAACAAGAGGTGAATATGATAAAGAAATTATCAAGGAGTATCAGAGAATTTAAGAAGGCGTCAATACTGTCGCCGGTTTTGGTTACGCTGGAAGTCGCTATGGAATGTATTATCCCTTTGTATATGATAACTATGCTTGAAGCGATACAGGAAGACAATTCGCTTAAAAATATTATCACTTACGGCGCAATACTTCTGCTTTTGGCTGGATTTTCATTGGTGTTCGGTATACTTGCAGGAAAGTTTGCAGCGACTGCGTCGGCGGGATTTGCCAGAAACCTTAGAAAGGATCTTTACTATAAAATTCAGGGATTCTCTTTTTCAAACATAGACAGATTTTCCACTTCCAGTCTTGTTACGAGAATGACGACAGACGTAGCCAACGTGCAGATGTCGTATATGATGATAATAAGGGTGGCGGTAAGATCGCCTATCATGCTTGTATTTTCGCTTATAATGGCGTTTGTTATCAACGCTAAGGTTGCGATAATCTTTTTGGTACTTATACCTATACTTGGCATAGGACTGTTTATAATGTTCAAACTGGTAGACCCGATTTTTAATCGAGTATTCAAGAAATACGACGCAATGAACGAGTCTATTCAGGAAAACATCAAAGGCATAAGAGTAGTCAAATCTTACGTTAGAGACGGGTATGAAAACGATAAGTTCCGCAAGACGGCAGACAATGTCAGGTGGGACTTTCTAAAAGGTGAAAAGATTATTGCGCTTGCGAATCCTCTCATGCAGTTTTGTATGTGGTTTTCCATACTTATGATATGCTTTTTGGGGGCTATGTACGGAGTGAAGAGCGGCGTTAACAATTCCTCTCAACTTTCTTCTTTAATAGTATACGCGTCCCAGATACTTTCTTCGCTTATGATGCTTAGTATGGTTATGATAATGATATCTATATCCAAGACGTCGGCAAAGCGTATAGTCGAAGTATTGGACGAAGAAAGCGATTTGCGTAATCCCGAAAATCCGATATACGAAGTAAAAAACGGCGACGTAAGATTTGAAGACGTAGAGTTTAAGTACGATATAAATGCGGAAAGAAGAGCGCTTAAAGGCGTCAATTTGGATATTAAGTCGGGCGAAACCGTCGGCATATTGGGCGGTACGGGCAGCAGTAAAACCTCGCTTGTAAATCTTATTCCCAGATTATACGACGCGACGGGCGGACACGTATACGTCGGAGGAGTAAACGTAAAAGAATACGACTTGGAAACGTTGAGAAATCAGGTGGCAGTGGTATTGCAGAAGAACGTGCTTTTCTCGGGTACGATAAAAGAAAATCTGAGATGGGGCAATCCCGACGCCAGCGACGAAGAGTTGGAGAGAGTTTGCCGTTTGGCGCAGGCTCACGAATTCATAATGGGATTCCCCGATAAGTACGACACTTATATAGAGCAGGGCGGAACCAACGTTTCTGGCGGACAGAAACAAAGGCTTTGTATAGCCAGAGCGCTTTTGAAAAAGCCGAAGATTATTATACTCGACGATTCTACAAGCGCCGTAGATACAAAGACAGACGCGCTTATAAGAACGGCGTTTAAGGAAGAAATTCCCGACACGACGAAGTTCATCATAGCGCAAAGAGTGGCTTCCGTTCAAGACGCGGATAAAATAATCGTTATGGACGGCGGAAGCGTAGCGGATATGGGTACGCATGAAGAATTGCTTGCGCGCAATACTATTTATCAAGAGGTGTACTACTCTCAAAACAAGGCGAATACGAACGGGGAGGGCGAGATTGATGAATAAGAAAAATATTAAGAATCAAGGCAAACCGGGCGTTATGTCTTTGCTTGGCAGATTGCTCAAATTCATGTTCAAATACTACAAGATTCAACTTGTAATAGTAGCGATATGCATAACGCTTAATTCGATGGCGGCGATAAGTTCTTCGATATTCATTCAGATACTCGTCGACGACGTAATAGAACCGGGTATAGCGAGCGGATGGGAAAGCGTAAAAGCCAAGTTCTATTCTATAATCGGTCTTATGGCGGGAATATATGTTGTGGGATTGATATGTTCGTTTATATACAGCAGACTTATGGCGTATGTAACGCAAGGCTTTTTGTATCATCTAAGACGCGATATGTTCGAGAAAATGCAGTCGCTTCCCATAAAATTTTTTGATACGAATACGCACGGCGATATAATGAGTTGCTATACCAACGACACCGACGCGATAAGACAGTTGATTTCTCAAAGTTTACCGCAGGCTTACGCGGCGTTGGTAGCAATGATTACGCTTATGATAACCATGCTTGTATCAAGCGTATGGCTTACTTTGGTCGTTCTTATCGGGGTGGCGATAATGATATTGGTAACACAGTTCATAGGCGGGAAAAGCGCGAAACATTTTATAAAGCAACAGTATTCTATAGGTAAGAGCGAAGGCTTTGTCGAAGAGATGATGAACGGGCAGAAAGTTATCAAAGTTTTCTGTCATGAGGAACAGTCGAAAATTGATTTCGATAAAATCAACGACAGGCTCTTTAAGGACAGCGAGAAGGCTAACGGCTATGCGAATATTCTTATGCCGATGTTAGGAAATATCGGACACGTGCTTTATGTAATAGTTGCAATAGTCGGCGGAATTCTTGTGCTTTACAATGTTCCGAATCTGTCTTTGACGGGAATTGCGACAACCGGCGTCGGAATGGGCGCTATCATAGGATTCTTGAACATGAGCAGACAGTTCACGTTCAACATAAGTCAGATATCATCTCAAGTCAACGCGGTAGTTATGGCGACGGCGGGAGCGGGCAGAGTTTTCGAATTGTTGGATCAGACGTCGGAAACGGACGACGGCTACGTTACGCTTGTCAACGCGAAAGACGACGGCAACGGCGGACTTTGCGAAAGTCAAATCAGAACGGGACTTTGGGCGTGGAAACATCCCCATAAGGCGGAAGGTACCGTAACGTATGAAAAACTAAGCGGAGATATCGAACTCAACGAAGTGGATTTCGGTTACGTCGAAAACAAGATAGTTTTGCATGACGTAACTATTCACGCGCATCCGGGACAGAAAGTAGCGTTTGTAGGCGCGACCGGCGCGGGCAAGACGACTATTACGAATCTTATCAACAGGTTTTACGATATAGCCGACGGCAAAATAAGATACGACGGTATAAATATCAATAAAATCAAAAAGAGCGACCTTAGAAGATCTCTGGGAATCGTCTTGCAAGACACCAATCTTTTCACGGGTACGATAATGGATAATATCCGTTACGGAAGACTCGACGCGACGGACGAAGAATGTATCGACGCGGCAAAACTTGCAAACGCGCACGATTTCATAACGCGTCTGCCCGGCGGATATTCGACAATGCTTACAGGCGACGGCGCAAATCTGTCGCAAGGACAAAAGCAGTTGCTCTCCATTGCAAGAGCGGCGGTAGCCGACGCTCCGGTCATGATTCTTGACGAAGCGACCTCTTCGATAGATACCAGAACGGAAGCGCTGGTTCAGCAGGGTATGGATAGACTTATGGAAGGCAGGACGGTATTCGTTATCGCGCACAGACTTTCCACCGTACAGAATTCCGACGTGATAATCGTTTTGGATCACGGCAGAATTATAGAGAAAGGCAGTCATGACGAACTTATCGCTCAAAAAGGTCAGTACTATCAACTCTATACAGGCGCGTTCGAATTAGAGTAATCGCTTGCATAAAAAGTATGATTTAGAAATCAAAGATAATTTTCATAATCCAAAATCAACGCGACTCCGCCGTACGAAACGCAGAGTCGCGTTTAATTTTCCTTAAATATAAAACCGACGAATTTGTTTAACGGCAAATACTGCGAAGATACTTAAGTTTTCCGACAAACTGCAAAAAAAAATGATTATTGATTTCTATGTAAAGTTATGTTAAAATGCTTATATAATTGAGATTAAGGGAGAAATAATGTGAAAAAGTTTTTCAAAGCCATCGGCAATGCCGTAGGCAATATTCTTAATGCAGTCAAAAGTTTTTTTGCTCATTGGAATTACAGATTACAGCCATATTTTTTAGCGAAAGCGGAAGGGTATAACATAAGTAGAAAACCCAAAAGTATGAGCGTAATAATAGTAATTCCGTTTTGCTGTTTTTTCCGACTAAATCAAAGTGAAACGGAGATTTTACGACAGGGCGGTTTCACCGACTGAAATCGGAACATGGTTTAGTTTTCGCGCTTTTTCGGAAAATACAATAAAACAGTCTTAAATCTCCGCTAAAACGTATTAATATATAATAATCAATAATATAATAGTAAGATAGCCCTATTTTTTAACAGTTTTTTGATACAAAAACACCCAGTATTTGTTAAAAAAAACTTTTTCAGTCTATTGACAGTGAATTTGCCATGGTGTACAATGTATATGTAAAATTATAAATTACGATGGGGGAATGTTTATGAATTCTTTGACCAAGCGCAAGATAACCGCCGTTGCGGTATCGGTAATGCTTGTCGTTGCGATAGTTACGACTTGCATTTTATGCGCGCCTCGATTTGATAATAATAATGACGGAGTTGTCGGAGTCAACAATACTGATGTTTCTTACACTCAGTATACTCAGAAGTTGACCAGACTGTATAACAGAGACGAAGCGTCTGTTATACATATTACCGACCAGGATAATTCCGCTTACGGAGTTGATATCATATATCCGAAAGATATTTATGTCGATAAAAGCGAAAATCTTTCCGATATAGGTTATTACTTCTATTTCTTTATGACCGGACAAAGTTCGGGAAAAGACAGTTGGATTGGCGGTGATAAACCATTGAGATATCAGCATTACGCTATGAATCTTCTCGGATATTTTAATAATTCCGCGGGGGAAGGCAAGGCTTATGACCAGGCGGACGATGCCGGCAGAAAACTCATGAATACGTTCAACGGCTATCAACTATCATACAATATAAACGGAACTAATACTTTCGGAAGTTTGCAGTCGGTTTATGAAACTGCTGACGGAAGGATACCAAGCGGAAGCGATGCAAATAGAGCCGCGTCGTCGAACATGCATTACGGCATGTTGTTTAACGCAAACAAAGGTTCTTCTCCTTTCGACGCTACGATAACAATGTTTATGAGAGGCAATAAACCGAATTCGGAGGGTGATTTTGATTATATTACCACAACGTTTGATCAAAGAGACTCTGCAAATGCAAAATTGATGCTTATGACGACGGAAGAGTCGGGCGGAAGCGGTTGGTCAAGTAAATTTGCTACTGATTTTTCGTCTGTAAGCGCTTCTAGCAGAGAATTTACAGGGGATTGGATTCATCATTTGGATGCGAATGGCAATGCAACGCACACCAACGGTAAGGTAACTTACGACTATACTACAGACACCAAATCTTATGCAGACGGAACTACCGTTCCGAAAATGAATATCAAAATTCACGTCTACGATAAAAACGCTCTTGCGACTGCAATAAATAATTTGCAACACAGCGTTGACGAACTTACTAATTTTGCGGTTGCCACCGGCGGAGAGGGCGTCAACAGCATTGCTGCGGCGCAAGAATTGATAAGACAAGGTACCGAAATTCTTAACGTGAGAAACGTTTCTGCGGAAAGGGTAAGAACTCTTACCGACGCAATGAATGATTTTGTCTTTGACGTTGCTAGACCTGCTACTTCTTTCTCCGCTTGGACTTTCGGAGATAGAGACGGAGGCGGTAAGACGTATCTTTCGACTATTTGGAATAAATATAGCGCAGATTACGCTAAATATTTCACAGTTAATATACAACATAAGATTTATAGCGAGTTTGACAATACTGTTGTTCTTGATACAATCAATAGAAATGTCGTATACAACAAAGATACTTACAATAGTTATGCGTACGTTCAGGACGCGGGCGACTATACTATAAAATTCACTCCGAGAGATCCCGATACTTACGGTAGCGAGATTAAGCATGCCGTGAGGTGGTCGAGCGCAGGAGACGATCCAATCGTCGCCCAAATAACGCTTACGATAAACAGGGCAAATATGGACGTCTATCCCGCGAGTGTGCCGAATAGAGGATATAACGGAGAGGCGCAAAATTACTCTATGGCGACGGACGGCAGTATCGTTCAACTTAAAGGAGGAATGCAGTCGCAAAACGCAGATTTAGTAGTAAAACTGTTGAAAAACAACCCCGGCGCCACAAATCACACGGATTGGGACCAAGCGGGAGTAGGAAACAGTATAAACTTTACCGAAGTAGGCGAACATACCGTTTATTATAGAATTCAGGCTAAAAACCATTTGGCTTATACCGGAAGTTACAACGTAAATATCGTTCCGGGAGACGTAGTGGTTACTTTCGGAGCGCAATCTATAAATAAAAACGCAGATGGCGGAACTCTTACTTACGGAGACGACGTGCTTTCTTCCGAAGATATAATTTCGCAGGGCGTTTTGAGCGTAAAAGTAAACGGTAACGATTCCAACGTTATCAACAAAGACGCTTTGAATAATATTCTTTCTCTAGGATTGTTCTCAAACGGCGCGTTCGTTACGGATAATCTTGCTCAAGCAGGCAATCACGCCGTAAAAGTAAAAGACTACAAAGCGGTAACTCAAAGCGACGTTGAAAGAGCGGAAAATCCGTCGATTACTTCTTGGAATCAGAGAATCAACGTTACTTTGGCTGACGAATCTTCCTGCTATAAGATAGCGAAAAAAGAAATAAATATCGTTTGGGGAGAACTTGCCGAGCAGATTTATGACGGTCTTGGCAATCATAGACCTACCGCAGACGTAAAAGCGGGCGATGAAGTCGCGGGCGGAGAAGTATTTACTTTCAGCACTTATATTCTTAAAGGCGACGAAGTAGGACTCAGCGGCGACAACGCCGGACGTATAACCGTCGACGGAGTCGAATACGAAGTTCCTCTTACCGAAGGTAACAACGCAATTTGGGCGGGCGCTTATGTAGTCGGTATTCAATACAATAAGGATGGCTCCAATTATGTTGTAAGCAATGATACCGCTACCACAGATTTTGAAATCAAGCAGCGCGAAATTCATATCGATGTCCTTGATAAAGACAGCGATTACGCTCGCGCAATAAACGAGGAACGCAGCGTTAACGCCGAATCAGTTCGCGATATTTATCAAAACGTTATGTTCAACAGCAATACCGGAATCAATAAGGTTTATGAATTTGTAGACGGTACTTCTTTGGCTATCGCGGGATCGGCAAGCAGAGTATTTGAAGTAGATATCGTAAACGTACCGACGACGAACGATTCAAATCACGGAAGTCCCGATTCATTCTATTGCGCAGGCGTTCACACAAACGCTTTGATTGCAAGATTGCGTTCCGCCGATGAAGTTGATTCGAAAGGCGAGGCTATAGATATGAACCGTATCCGCAGTTACAACCTTACTTATACTGCAGGTACACTTACCGTATACGAGGCGGAAATCGAGTCTTCTAGAAGTTATATGAGAAAGACTTTTGACGGAACTGAGCAGGAGTTTACTCTCAATCCTCAACGTATCGGACTTACCGGTTATGAAGAAATTCATAAAGAGGAAGACGGAGTTGTAGAATTTGTCTACAGCGAATCCGTAAGCGGACCGTTTACGACAACTCCGATTACGCTTCGCAATTACGCTGAATCGAACAAGATAATCTACTATAAAGTTTCGGCTGCCAACCACAAGACGACGGAGGTCAAGTCGTTTACCGCTTATATCGATAAACTTGCTATCGACGTAACGTTGGGAGGTCAGACTACTAAGATTTATTACGGCGACGAAATTCCCGATTCTCAGGGTATAATGGACGCGCTCAATATTACGTATCAATGCAGAAAGAGCGATTTTGACGAGAATCAAACTCCTTCGGACTTCGTAATAGACGGCAAGTTGCAATTCTTTATTTCTCTTGCCGGACAAAAGGTTACCGATAGAAAGGTAGGCGCGGGATTGTATACAATAGATCTCGAACCTGTCGATACCAGCGTGAATTTCCTTGATAACTATAACATCACGTATTCCGGAAGAACGGGAAGCGCAAACGATAACGAACAGGCTTTGGAAATTTCCAAAAGACCGCTTATCGTAGATTGGAGACAGTCGGGCAGTAACTGGATTGACGACGGTATGCACTTCGTCTACAACGCTACCGCTCCGAATATTCAACCTACGGTTAGAGCGTTTAGAAACGCGGACCTTTCGGGATACAATGAAAATTCTACGGGCGCAAACACATCCGACGATAATACGGAAGGTACTGTAGAAAACTATGTCGAAGGCGACGTAATCAAACTCAAAGACCAGACGCTCAGCGGTTCTACTTACAGCGTAGAAGGATACCAGACTCAAAAGACTGAATTGAGCGATACTAACAATATTAAAAACTATACGCTTGTCAATCCTACCGCAAGATATTATATCAATCAAAGAACTGTTAAAATAAACGTATTTGACCAAAGCGCAACTTACGGCAACGCTAAGTCAGTCGCTATGGGAACGCTTATCAGTTCTAAAGAAAAAGGCGCGAACTGGGAATACAACGATTCCAACGATTACAAATTTATTCGCGACCATTATATGAACTGGACGCTCACTTCCGAAGCAATCGAAGGAACCGAGAAAGATTATAAGAACGTAGGTTCCTACGATATCGTTCTTTCCGAGAGAGAAGGCAACGACGGCGCTGTAGCGAACAACTATAATATTATAGTTTATACAAAACATAAGGACGGCAGTGTAGAAGCGGATCCTACTGCTCACAACAAAGCGGCTTTGTTTACAATAGAAAAGGCTACGCTCAATATCGCTCGCAGAGAGTTCAACTTCGACGCAAGTCCTAAAGATCCCGAAGGCGGAGACAATACGCCTAAGGAACGTTGCTATATCAACGTAGACGAAATCAGAAATATAGTCAAAGTAGTAGGCGCGACTTTGCAAGGTGAAGTTTCTATAGCCATGTCCGAAGCCATTCAATACGGCGCGGACGGTCAAGTAACGGGTTCTGCAGCAGATCATGAACTGACTACAAACAGAGAAATCGAAATAACGGCAAGAGGTAAGTATTACGTTTGGGTTAGAATGACCAACTCCAATTACGAAATATTCGAAGACACTATCGACGTAAATTATCTCACCAACTGGATAAGTATTCTTCTCGGCGATCAAATCACCGCAAATTACGGCGATAATGTTATGACATCCGAAGAATTGTTCGACGCTCTTAACGTTAAAGAAATTACCGGAGTTATGGACGAATCCGGTAACATAGAACTCAAAGGCGAAGCCGCTTGGAGTGCTATTCAGGAAAGAAAATACTTTACTCTCTTCGTAGGCAAAGGAGATAAGACTCCGTTGACGACAAACGAAAGAGTAGACGCGTACTCCGTATATATGAACGTTAACGCAGCCAACGTAGGCGAAGGCGAGAATGAACTCCACTTCCGTTTTATCGGCGAAAAAATCGGTCAGGGCGTAACTTCCAACGTAAACGTATACAAAGTTATCGAAAGACCTATATATCTGCAATGGAACGCGAATGTAAACGAAACCTATGGCGAACATAGCGACGAAAGCGCCAGCCATAAGGGTTATACGCTTATGAACGTTTTGGACGGCGACGATGTCAGAGTAGAAATCGAATATAAGGCAGATGAAGCAAGCGCTACGCCGGGCGAAAAATTGGGCAACCACGTTCACTACGTCGGCGACTATATCGCTACGCTTATAGGCGTATCTCACAGCAACTACAGAGTTGCGGTGGTGGGCGACAGAATCGTATTCGAAGACGGTAGCGTAGTAAACGTCAACACTTCGCATCTTGTAAAGTCTTTCAGTATCAATAAGAGAGAAATTACCGTAACTATCGAGGATCAGGAACTTGTATACGGTTCTCTTGACGCGAGAGAGAATGCGGACGGAACAAGCAGCAACAATATTTACAATTTTGTAAACGCAAGTTCCGTATATACGGTTGGAGGAAGCGGACTGTACGAAGAACATAAAGCGTCCGACGTATTCGAACTCAAAGCGATTTACACTCTCGAACAGGGCTGTAACTATCTTTCGGTCGGAGAACACCGTATCAGAGGAAACAGCAAAAATACTAAAATAGCGAATCAGTATGAATTAAGATTTGTCAGAAAAGACGGAGGAGCGAACGAACTCGACGCAATACTTACGGTTACTCCGGCAGACTTTACTATTGATTCTATGCAGTTCAAAACAATATTCTTTGACGGCAAATCGCATTCGCCGTTAGGAACGGGCGACAATCTTGCTTCGTTGAGTTATTCGTTTGCAGGCGACGCTGAATACGCTAACGCAAATAGACGCGTATACTTCAACGCAGACGTCAACGCAACGGCAAGCAGCAGCGGCTGGAAATTGGCTAGGGACAAAGACGGCTTCTATGAAGAAGCGCTTAGATTCAGAAACGCGGGCGTTCACAAGTTTGCGGTCATGGTAGAAACGCTTAACCACAATCCGAGAGTAAGAAACGACATCACGTTTGAAATTCTCGCCGTAAACGTCAATATAAATATGACGTCTCAAGCAAAGAAAACGTACGGAGACGTGATATATAACGGCACCGAAGCGGATATCTCCAGATTTATCAAGGAAGGCACCAACCTTACTTTCCAAGTTACCACAGGCAAAGACGAGTGGCACGTGGAAGGTCTTGAAGACGCGTTTATCTTCTACGTCGTAGCAGGCGGGGAAAACGGCGTTGACAGCGGCGCAGGCGTAGAGGCGGGCAACTTTGCAAACAATGCGGGAACTTACCGCGTATATCACAAGTTTGCAGACGGCGAATCGGTTAACTACAACGTAACTTATACGCAGAACAACGGCGTAGGCTGTAACGCAAAAGCGTTTAAGATCGAGCCGAGAGAAGTATCCGTAACCTGGCATATACTGGACGAAAACGGAAAATTGAACGGCGCTCCGACAGAAGGCGAAAGCGGATTGATTGACGCTCCGACAGAATTCGTTTATTCCGGTGAACAGGTTGGTTTGATAGCGAAATTCGTCGCTACAAGATTCAATAGCAGCAAAGGCGAGTTGGAAAATTACAACGAATACCTTTACGTTGACGGCGCTGAATTGCCCGACGCAAGAAAAACTCCTTATACCGCAAGCGCAAACTTCGGTATTATGAAGACGGTAGCGAGCAACTATACGCTCAAATCCGATACGACGGGATTCACGTTCGTAATAAATCCGAGAGAGATAGACGTTATCCTTAAAAATCAAGGCGTAACGTACGGTTCAGAAATCGTATTTAACGAAGGACACGATTACTGGGAGGTAGACGATGAAGAGTGGGAAGATATTCCTAACGCGAACATGACGCTTACTCTTAAACTTCCTACCTTAGGAGAGGGCAAAAAATTCGTAGCGGCAAAAGATTATGAAATCCATGCTACGTGCGGAAACAGCAACTTTGTAGTAACGTTCAAAAATGAGGACGGCGTAAAAGGTTGGGGTAAATATACGGTAGCGAAAGCGACTATAACCAACGTTCCCGATCACATGGAAGACCTCAAATATAACGGCGCAAATCAGAACGTCGACATACACAAGCACATCGCCGAGCATCTTGACACTGCTTTGGGAATCAGCGGCGACATGACTTGGGATGACGCAATAGTAACGTACAAGAATGCGAACGGCGAATGGGTAAGCGCAATTCCTACCGTGAAAGACGCGGGCGAAAGCGTTGTAGAGTTCATGATTACGCTTGCAAACCACAATAACTTCGAAGGTTCTATGACCGTAAACGTTAGCAAAGCGAACATCGTATTCAACGCAGACGTCGTAGAAGTTCAGTATGGCGAAAAAGTTTTGACATCCGCTGAACTCTTCGAAAGAATGAATATCAGAATAAATTCCGCGAGCGATTCGATAGCGGTTACTCTCGATAAGTTGGTATCCTTCTATATTTCCGAGAACGCTAAGAACGTAGGCGAGTACTATTTGCAAACGCAAATCCTCGACGGAGCGGATAAGAACTTTGAGGTATCTCTTGCTCAAGAGTCTGAGCAAACGAATACTCCTTACCACATCGTACCGAGAATCATCACGGTAGATTGGGGCAATGCCGACAGAGTATACAAAGGTGAAGATTGGTATTTTACAGCGGTAGGATTCGGCAACGTGATGGATGGGGATACGATTTCAACTCCGACATACAGTCTTATCATGGAAGACGGCGAATATCCTGCGAAAGCAAGAAACGTCGGCGATTACAAAGTTAAGATTTTCGTCAACAGTTCCAACGTTAATTACGTTGTTGACGAAGCAAGCAGATACAATACGTTTACCATACTTCCTAAAGAAGTAGAAGTTGAATGGGACGTTAAGAACTTCACTTATGACGGCGAAGGACACATGCTTGAAGCAAAGATAGTCGGCGGAGTATTGAGCGGAGAGTCTTGTAATATCATTACCTACAGTGCGAAAGTAGTAAGCGCGGGCAATCATATCGCCAGCGTTGTAAAACTCGACAATGAAAACTATACCGTTCCCGAATACGCTACGGCAGAGTTCACAATCGAGCCGAAAGAGGTACATATTGTTTGGGAAGTTGAAAACTTTGTATACAACGGTTCCAATCAATGTATCAAAGCCTACGTAAATACAAGCGATCTTGTAGGCGACGATAAGTGCGAAGTAATCGTAAGCGGCGGCGGAATCAACGCAGGTACGCACAGAGCGATTGTATCGGAACTTAAGAATCCTAACTACAAGTTGCCCGAAGGCGGCGCAGGTCAGGAATTCTCCATCGCTCCGCGCGTAATCCAATCGATAGTATGGTCTGATACTTCGCTCACTTACAACGAAGTAAACGGAGTTCCGCAAGCGCAACTTCCGACCGCTACGGTAGGAGAAGGCAAAGTTGAAGGAGATACCGTTGAATTCGAAATCTTTGTAGAGCAAGGCAGCGCAATCAACGCAGGTAGTTACAGAGCGTCTGTAGTAGGCGTAAACAATATCAACTATATCCTTGCCGAGAACGTAACGAACGATTCGACCAACTTTGAAATCAAGAAGGCTGAAAACTCGCTCGGCAACGACATTAAGTTGCCGGTCAAAGACGGCGGTTTGCCGGCGCTCGCTGACTTCGAATCCGTTTCTACCAAGTACGGCAGTCCTGTGGTTAAGTACTTCAAGAACGCGGAACTTACCGACGAGTATACCGGAAACCTCAACGACGCGCCTAAGGGTAAATATTACGTAGTCGTTATGGTTGAAGGAACGGAGAACTACGATACCGTAAGCAGAACGTTTGAAGTAGACGTAGACGGTAAATCCAACAAGGGCGGACTTATTGCAGGTATCGTCGTGCCAATCGTAGTAGTTGCTATCGCAGGCGCAGTAGTGGCGATAATCCTTGTCAAGAAAAAGAAAGGCAAGAAAGTCGCTTAAGCGTGAAAGTTTGATCATGCGTTTGACGTAAATCACAATACGGACTTCCGATATCGGGGGTCCGTAATCCTTTATATCAATATGATAATTTATTATAAGATTCGTTATAAAGTCTCTACCGCGACTCAACTGAAAAGGAATTTTAACAAAAATCGCTCGTATGATATTCTGTGCTAATTTTTTTGGTAAAATTTTGAAAAATATTTATTTACCTATTGACACGGTAGGTAAATTGATGTATCATATTATTAACATACAAATTTAGTAGGTTAATAAAAGTTTTAAGAGGTTGATATGTCGAAAAAAAATTATAAATTCGAAACGTTGCAACTGCACGTCGGGCAGGAAACCCCCGACTTGTCGACGGGCGCGCGAGCAGTGCCGATTTACGCGACTACGTCTTACGTGTTTGAAGACTCCAAACAAGCGGCGGACAGATTTGCGTTAAAAGAAAGCGGAAACATATATACAAGGCTTATGAATCCCACTTCGGATATATTTGAAAAAAGAATGGCGGCGCTTGAAGGCGGAGTCGCGGCGCTTGCGACCGCGTCGGGAGCGGCTGCGATTACTTACGCTATACAAAATATCGCGGTTGCGGGCGACCACATCGTTTCGACAAACAATTTATACGGCGGGACGTATAATCTATTCGCCAATACGTTAAAGGAACAGGGACTGGAAGTTTCCTTTGTTGCGTACGACGATTATGAAAAGATAGAAGAGGCGATAAAGAGCAATACGAAACTTTTATACGCAGAATCGCTCGGTAATCCCAACTGCGACGTAGCGGATATAGAAAGACTGTCGGAAATCGCGCATAGACACGCGATACCTTTGATAGTGGACAGCACGTTCGCCACGCCTTTTTTATTCAGACCTATTGAACATGGAGCGGATATAGTCGTTCACTCGGCGACAAAGTTTATCGGCGGACATGGTAGCGTTATGGGCGGAATAATCGTAGATTCGGGCAAATTCGATTGGGCGGCGAGCGGTAAATTTCCTATGCTTAGTCAGCCGAATCCTTCTTATCACGGCGTGATTTTCACGCAGGAATGCGGTAATGCGGCGTATATTGTTAAGTTGCGTACTACGTTGATGAGAGATCAGGGCGCTACGATTTCTCCGTTTAATTCCTTTTTGCTTTTGCAAGGGTTGGAAACGCTTTCTTTGAGAGTGGAAAGACACGTGAGCAACGCTTTAAGGGTTGTTGAATATCTCAAAAACCGTAAAGACGTCGTAAAGGTAAATCATCCGTCGCTTTTATCGGGTGAAAAGAAATTACTCTACGATAAATATTATCCCAACGGCGGAGGTTCGATTTTCACGTTTGAAATAAAAGGCGGAAGCGAAAGGGCGAAGAAATTTACCGAGAGTTTGGAATTGTTCAGTTTGCTTGCAAACGTGGCGGACGTAAAATCTCTTGTGATTCATCCCGCCTCCACCACTCATTCGCAAATGAGCGACAGCCAACTTGCCGAGTGCGGCATACGTCCAAATACAATACGGCTCAGTATAGGAACGGAGCATATCGACGATATTATCGACGATCTCGAACAGGCTTTTATAAAATCTGAAATATAGGAGGAATTTATGTCTAAAATATATACTTCAATAGATCAACTGATAGGGCGTACGCCTTTGCTTAGACTTGTCAAAACGGAAAACGCGCTTTCGCTGAAAGCAAAACTATTTGTAAAGTTGGAATATTTCAATCCGGGCGGTTCCGTCAAAGACAGAGTGGCTAAAGCAATGATTGAAGACGCGGAGAAGCAGGGAATCTTAAAAAAAGGTTCGGTAATAATAGAGCCTACTTCCGGCAATACCGGAATCGGACTCGCGTCAGTCGGCGTGGCTAAAGGATATAAAGTAGTCATCGTCATGCCCGATACAATGTCCGTGGAAAGACGTAAACTTATAAAGGCTTACGGAGCGGAACTTGTATTGAGCGAGGGAGCGAAAGGCATGCAAGGCGCGGTAGACAAAGCCGAAGAGTTGGCGAAAGAGTACGGCGACGCTTTTATTGCAGGGCAGTTTGTCAATCCTTCCAATCCTAAAGCGCATTACGATACCACGGCAAGAGAAATTTGGGAGGACTTGGACGGAGATATAGATATTTTCGTCGCGGGCGTAGGTACGGGAGGAACTATTTCCGGCGCGGGAAAATTTTTCAAAGAAAAGAAAAAAGACGTGAAGATTGTTGCAGTCGAGCCTGCCGCGTCGCCTTTGCTTTCAAAAGGCGTTAGCGGAGCGCATCCTTTGCAGGGATTGGGAGCGAATTTTATACCCGACACCTTGGACACAAGTATTTACGACGAAATTATTACGGTAGAAGGCAAAGACGCGTACGAAGCGGTAAGGTCGCTTGGAAAACGCGAGGGAGTATTGGTCGGAATATCTTCGGGAGCGGCGTTGCGCGCAGCATTGCAGTTGGCGCAAAGACAGGAAAACGCAGGAAAAAATATTGTAGCGATTCTGCCCGATACGGGAGAAAGGTATCTTTCTACCGCGCTATTTGAAGAATAAGGGGGATAAAATGCTTATTTCTACAAAAGGAAGATACGCTTTGAGAGTATTGATAGACCTTGCCGAGCAAAGCGACGGGGAATACGTTCCGTTGAAAGATATAGCGCAAAGACAGGAAATCTCGCAAAAGTATCTCGAAAGTATAATGAGCGCGCTATCTAAGGCGGGGATGGTCGACGGAGCGCACGGCAAAGGAGGAGGGTACAGGTTGAAAAAACCTGCCGAAGAGTATTCCGTCAAAGATATACTCGCGGTTACGGAAACTTCCCTCGCGCCGGTAGGCTGTCTTAATAAAGACGCGTCGAGTTGTAATAGAGCGGCGGAGTGCAAGACCTTGCCTATGTGGAAAAGACTCGACTCTCTGCTTGAAGACTTCTTTGCCAATATAAATCTTGCGCAAATTGTCCAAGGAAAACTGTAAATAAATATAAACAGTACAAAAGACGCTCTCGGCGTCTTTTTGCTATTGAGAAGGTTTGCGAAATAATTTATGTAAAAGTTGCAGAACTTTTGTAAAATCACACAAAATTAAATATTGATTTATTATGAATAATGGACTATAATATAACCAAGGAGGTAGATAAAAATGTTGTTGGCAAGTAACGGACTAACCTTTTGGGAAGAGTTGCAGATCGCTTTCGGCGGAATAGGTATCCTTCCGGCAATACTGTTGATTTTGGGTACGGTACTTATCGTAGTTGAAATTTTTCAGCCGGGATTCGGATTTTTCGGTATAAGCGGTATCATACTTGTAGCGTTAGGTATAGCCATAAGGCTGTTCACAAGTACGAACGGCAATCTGTTTATACAGTTTTTCGTTATGCTGTTGACGGTAACGCTGGTCGTTTCGGTAGCGCTGATAATCATGGTGCATTCTATGAGGAAAGGCAGACTGTCCAGAACGTCTTTGGTTCAGAATTCTACCGCGGTACCTACGGGTATCACTAAAGGTACGGAAGATTTTTCCGAACTGGTAGGTAAAAACGGCATAGCAAGCACGGTTTTGCGTCCCAGCGGCAACGCTACTATAGACGGTAAGTTGTACAGCGTAGTCGCGCAGTCTTCGCTAATCGACAGCGGTAAAGAAATCGTAGTCGTAGACGTAGAAGGCGTCAAAATAACCGTAAAAGAAATACAGTAAAAAATAAAACTTAATATAAAGGAGAAGCAAAATGATTTTATCAACATTGGCAATGACGACCGGAGCGATTATAGGTTTGGTTGTCGGCGTTGTGGTATTGCTTATTTTGATAGCGATACTCTTCGGCGTTTTGCCTATAAAGATTTGGTTCAGATCTTTGGTGTCCGGCGTAAAAATCTCTATGGCAAAACTTATCGGTATGAAGTGGAGAGGCATTAAAGTTACTCCGCTCGTAGACGCGTATATTTCGGCGAAGAAAGCGGGACTTGACATCTCGATAGACGAACTTGAAAGCCACGTACTCGCAAGAGGCGACGTAATCAAGGTAGTAAACGCGCTTATTTCCGCGCACTCGGCTAATATGGAACTCGCCGCTGAAACCGCAAGAGCAATCGACCTCGCAGGTAGAGACGTACTCAATGCGGTAAAAGTATCGGTCAACCCGAAAGTTATCGAAACGCCTGCTATTTCCGCTATTGCGAAAAACGGTATCGAATTGAGAGTTAAAGCAAGAGTTACGGTAAGAGCGAACATAACAAGACTTATCGGCGGCGCGGGCGAAGACACTATTATAGCGCGTATCGGCGAAGGTATCGTTACTACGGTAGGTTCGGCAGAATCGCATAAAGACGTGCTTGAAAACCCCGACGCTATTTCCAAAACTGTTCTCAACAAAGGTTTGGACAGCGGTACGGCGTATGAAATTCTTTCTATCGATATTGCGGATATTGACGTAGGCAGAAACATTGGCGCTCAACTTCAGATGGATCAAGCGGAAGCGGACAAACGTATCGCGGAAGCAAAGGCTGAAGAGAGAAGAGCAATGGCTGTCGCTCTCGAACAGGAAATGAAAGCAAAGACTCAGGAAATGAAAGCGCTCGTTATCGAGGCGGAATCTCAAGTACCTAAGGCTATGGCAGAAGCGTTGAAGAGCGGAAAACTCGGCGTAATGGATTACTACAATATGCAAAACATGATGGCTGATACCAATATGAGAAACGCAATCGGCGGAACCGACACCGAAACTCAGACCATAACAAAATCTAAGAAGGATAAGAAATAATGGGCTTCATAATAGTAATTGCCGTATTCGTGGCTATCGGAATTGGCGCATCCGTTGCGCAAGAGTCTGCAAGAAAGAAAAAACAGGCTCAAGCGGAATCCGCGATGAAGAAGTTCGACGAAAAGGAGGAATTGAAACAGTATACCAAACCGGCGGCGCAGAGGACGACCTCTAACCCGCCAACGGTTAGCGCGCAAAAGACTACCGGTCAAAGCGTGCAGGAAAGATTGGCAAGCCGTCTTCAACAACTTCAAAAAGTCGAAAGCGAAATTCGGTCTATGAGCCATCATGACGACGAGTACTGCGCGGTAAAACACGAAACCACAGATAATTACAAAGTGGAGAAAGTACCGGTTATGAACAGTATCGGAGGTAAGTCGACGGAAGGATGCTCGGATCATTACGATTTGAGATATGTAAAAATCGACGCCGAAACTACTGAAACGCGTGAACTGTCAGACTTGCAAAAAGTCATAGTTTACGGAGAGGTAATAAATCAGCCTGCGTTCAAGAAAAATTATAGACGTTAAAACGCTGATTTGAAAAGAATCTATGCGACGGGCAACCGTCGCATTTTTCTTTTGCCGACCAAGCGTAAAATCTACGCTTCGCTTCGATTTTAGTCGTAGAAAAAAAGCAAGCCTTTCGGCTTGCCATCGAAAATAATTGTATTTTTATTTTCTGTTTTTCAAAGGTATGTATTCCAAAGCGGGTTGAGCGCAGTTGTAAGCAGGACGCATAATCTTTGAAGAGTTGATGAGTTCTTCGATTCTGTGAGCCGACCAACCTGCAATTCTGGATATTGCAAAGATAGGAGTATAAAGTTCCTGCGGCAGACCAAGCATATCATAAATAAATCCGCTGTAAAAATCTATATTAGCGCTTACGCCTTTGTAGATATGGCGTTGGTCGGAAATAAGTTTGATAGCGATTTCTTCGACTTTGGAGTAGAGTTCGAAATCTTTATCCAATCCTTTTTCCACGCTGAGATTTTTAGTAGATTTTTTTAGTAGCAACGCTCTCGGGTCGGATAGCGAGTATACCGCGTGTCCGATACCGTAAATAAGTCCGCTTTTATCAAAACATTCTTTATTGAGAATTTTATTGAGATAAGCCGCTATTTCTTCGTCGTCTTTCCAATCCGCTACGTTTTTCTTTATATCGGCGAACATTTGCGATACTTTTATATTTGCTCCGCCGTGTTTGGGTCCTTTCAACGAACCTATTGCCGCCGCAATAGCGGAGTAGGTGTCCGTACCCGAAGACGTAACGGCGCGCGCGGTGAAAGTGGAGTTGTTGCCGCCGCCGTGTTCCGCGTGCAATACCAAAGCAAGGTCGAGAACTCTCGCTTCGAGTTTTGTATACTTGCTGTCTATTCTGAGCATGTGCAGAATGTTTTCCGCAGTGGAGAGGTCGTCCTTAGGCTCGTGAATAAAAAACGAGTGATTTTCTTTTATATAATAATCGTACGCTTGATAGCCGTACACCGAAAGCAGAGGAAAGAGCGCTATTAGTTGAAGACACTGATTAAGCACGTTGCGAATCGAAGTGTCGTTTGCTTTCACGTCGTAAGAGTAGAGAGTAAGTACGCTTCTTGCCAAAGAGTTCATCATGTCGTTGGACGGCGCTTTCATTATAATATCTCTTACAAATGAGTTGGGAAGAGATTTTCTGTATTTTGCCAAAACCCCTTTGAAATTGGTAAGTTCTTTCTCATCCGGAAGTTCCCCGAAAAGCAAAAGATATACGATTTCTTCAAAGCCGTATCTGTCGTTGCCAAGAAAATCGGCGCATAAGTCTTCGATATTGTAACCGCGATAATACAGTCTGCCTTCGCAGGGAATTTCTTCGCCGTCAACAACTTTTTTTGCGATTACGTCGCTTATGTTGGTAAGTCCGGTTAATACGCCTTTACCTTTTTGGTCGCGAAGTCCTTTGTTGACTTTGTGTTGTATAAACAACTCCGGGTCAATTAAACCGTTGTTTTGGCATTTTTCACTTAAATTACTTAAATACCTACCGCTTTCCTGGTCGTTTCTTATTGCCATCGATAATCCTCTTGATTCGTCTAAAATTATTTTATATCTATTTTATACCAAAAAACGGCAATTTGTCAATCATTCGCAGATACGACTTTTTTGCGTAAAGGAGAGTCTTCTGTTGTAGGTTATCCGTATAAATAAAGATTTCGTATTTTGTCGTGGAAAGACGTATTAAAATCGAAAATTAGGCAATAATCGGAATATCCGAATCAAAGAGGTAGAAAAATGAAAGTAGCGGCAGTAATAATTTTGTGTGTAATATTATTGGGAGCGGTAATCATGTTTGCAAAGACGCAAACGCAAAGTCCTGAAGATACATATTTAAGAATTCATATCAGAGCAAACAGCAACGATGCGACAGATCAAAGCGTTAAATACAAAGTCAAAGAAAGTATTGTCGAATATATGAGTCCAAAACTTGACGGAGTTTCCGACAAAACGCAGGCAATGGATATACTCGCCTTAAATCTCGACGGAATGAAGAGAGTAGCGGACGGAGTGCTTGCGAAAAACGGATACAATTATAAATCCAAAGTTAGCATAAGAAAAGAAGAATTCCCCGTAAGAACGTACGGCGACTTGACTTTGGAGAGCGGGGTATACGACGCGCTGATTATAGAACTTGGAAGCGGCAGCGGTGATAATTGGTGGTGCGTGGTTTTTCCTCCGTTGTGTTTTGTCGGAGAAGAGAGTGAATCGTTTGAATACAAATCTTGGTTCAAAGAAAAGTTGAGTTAATTTTTTATAAAAATCAAAACCGTCTTTATGAAATGCACCTCATTTTGTTGTATCCGACTTTTGAGGGCATAGCATTAAGGCGGTTTTTTAATATATTAAAATTTCATAAAAGAAATTTTTATCTACGTATGTTGACATAAGGTTATAATGTGGTATAATATATATTAGTAATAAATTATAAGGAGAGTTTTTCAGTATGGCAAGCAAAAAATCCGATTACTTTGGTCTTAGTTGGATTGTCAGCCTTATCTTGGCTATCATTCCGGTAACGTCTTGGATTTGCGGAGCAATCACTAGATTTTCCGAAGGCAAAATCGTAGCGGGACTTATTCGTCTTATCTTCGGTTTTAACATCGTTTGGATACTCGATTTGGTATTCATGATCCTTCAAAAGAAAATCTGTCGTTTGCTTAATATCTAAGAAACGTCGCAAAATCATCAAAAAACCGCCGGAATTTCAGGCGGTTTTTTAATTTCCGTATAATTTATTTTTTTTAATCGATAAGTCAACGCTCGAGATTCTCTAAACAAATCGTTAAAGACCGTATTGTATAAAACCTTTTTGCAAGGCAATAATCAAAGCAAGTATGCAAAAAGGAGTTTTTATGGACAAGAAAGTTATTATAAAGACAAGCGTAGTAGCGGTATTGCTGTTGGTTACGGTTGTCGTTGGTATTTTGTCTTTTTATTCCGCGCCCCCTGCTGAAGAAGTAGCGGTATTGAAGAGAGGTTCAAGCGGTTCGCAGGTACGAACTTTGCAGACCAAACTCAATAGATGGGGTTATAATTGCGGAACGGTAGACGGAATTTTCGGTACAAAGACGCTCAATGCAGTAAAGCAGTTTCAACGCAACAACGGACTTGTTGTAGACGGTATTGTAGGGAGCAAAACTGCGGCGGCGCTGGGTATGACGCTTTCGTCGGGAAGCAGCAGCAACAGTTCGTACAATTCGTCGGACGTATATTTGTTGGCTAAGTGTATTTACGCCGAGTCGAGAGGGGAGCCTTATTTGGGACAGGTAGCGGTAGGCGCAGTTGTGCTTAATCGCGTAAAGAGCAGTTCTTTCCCCAATTCCATTTCAGGAGTTATATATCAACCTTACGCGTTTACCGCGGTTGCGGACGGACAGATAAATTTGGAACCCAACAGCAGCGCTTATTCCGCGGCAAGGGACGCGATGAACGGTTGGGATCCTACAAACGGCTGTATTTATTACTTCAATCCGGCGACGGCTACAAGTTCGTGGATATGGTCAAGACAGGTCAAATTGACAATAGGCAAGCACAAGTTTGCCGTATAGCGAGGTGAATAATGTTGAGAGACGCATCGGGTAGATTGGTTATGACAAAAGGTTGGAAAGCGTTTTTGATTATTATGGCGATACTTTTGTTGAGCGCAATAATCGTGCTTTCCGTATTTTTGGGAATTTCCAAATCTCAAGAAGAAAAATGGATGGCAAACAGCGAGTACGGATATGAAAACGCTTACTATACGCTGACAGACAGTTTGTTGAATATGGAAAACAATCTGTCGAAATTGAGAGTAGTGAAATCGGAAAATTTGATAAACGAGATGCTTGTCGAAGTCGCTATGAACTCGCAGACTGCGGTAGCTAACTTGACGACGCTGTCGTACAGCGGTTACGATATGGGGTCGGCGATAAAATACTGTAACCAAGTAGGGGATTATTGCAGATACTTGGCTCAAAAAGTCGCTACCGGCGGAAAGTTGACCGACGAGGAAAGAAGCAATCTTGACGGCTTGTATCAAGCGACTTTCAAATTGGGCAAGGCGCTTGGAGAAGTAAAGGAAAGTCTTGTCGCAGGCAACAAAATCGTCGAGGGGATCGGAAAACTTAACGTGAATTTCGTTAACGTCGCGACTGGTATTGTCGACGGCAGTATAGAATATCCGTCGCTCATTTATGACGGAGCGTTTAGCGATTCGCTCACGGATAGAGAAGTTAAAGGACTTGAAGGGGAGGATATTTCTCCCGAAGGACAGGACGACTATATCAAGCGTATTCTAAGCGGATATGACGTAAGCGCAGTCGAATTCATTACCGAAAACGACAACGGCTTTGTATCGTATATGTATCAAGTAACTCTTGCCGACGGAAATATCGCAAGCGTGCAGATAGCAAAACAAGGCGGCGCAATAGTAATGTGGGATACTTCTTTTGATTCACAAGAACCTACTTTGAGCGTCGATGAGGGAGTTGCGCTTGCCGAGCAGTATATGGCTAATCAAGGGTTTGATAATATGAAAGGCGTTTACGCTTGCGTAACAGACGGACTTTTGTATGTAAATATGTGTTACGTCAAAGACGATATAGTATATTATCCCGATATGATTAAAGTCAAAGTTTCGCTTGACGACGGAAAGATAGTAGGTTTTGAAGGATTGAATTATATCTACAATCATTGCGAAAGAGATATTGATTCGCCTAAGGTTACCGAAGGAGAAGTCGGCAATATGGATTTCGGAGGTCTAAACATTACGTCCGTCAGATTGGCGCTTATTCCGTTGCCGGGAGGTAAAGAAGCGTTGACTTATGAAGTCTTCGGAAATATGGATAATTACAATTTCTACGTTTTTGTCGACGCGCAGTCGGGAAAACAGATTAAAGTTATGCAAGTCATCGATAGCGACGAAGGCGAACTTTTGATGTAGGGCGTTCGACGGATAAGGGAAAATTGCAAAATTAAAATGCGCCTTTTGCGCTAATACAACACAAAAAGCGAACTCCATCGTACAGCAAGTACGGGGAGTCGCTTTTTATATTGTCTTAACAAAAAATTCGCTATTTTACTAATTGCAATTTTCCCTTACCGCCGAACGTAGAAGTAGAATTAGTGTAGGTGTGTTTTGCATTTGAAAAATTTAACCAAAGTATAGTTCCAACGCAAGTTCGATAGGAAAAGCAAAAGCATAATAAGAATAACGACGTATTTATTGACAATACTGTATAAGTAAATAGCCTCGTACCCCGCGGTACGTTGGCGTATATTTACTTATGTCGGATTGTCGGGAAAGACGCGTTATAATTATATGTAGTTGCTTATTCTATCGAACAATAGGTACGGGGAACTTTTTCTTATTCTATCTAGACAAAAAATCTACCGTTTTCTTATTTGACTTTTCCACTTACCGCCGAACGTAGAAGTAGAATTAGTGTAGGTGTGTTTTACATTTGAAAGATTTAACCAAAGTATAGTTCCAACGCAAGTTCGAAAGTGAAAGCGTAAGCGAAGTCGAAATATCTAAGTCTAATTAAAAATCAGTACAAATAAAGTCTGTAAAACTAAGTTTGTCAATGGGTATCCGTTTTAACTGTTGTCTACAAAATTCACAAATTTCCATTAACCTATGCTTATATTTTTCGAAATTTGGTAAAAAAATAATAAAAAAATCGACAAATAGCAAAAAATTCCAAAAAAAGTGTACTTTTCCTGACTATGAATTTATGTCGAAAATGATGTAAAATACGACATAATTATACAAATATATTATACAAAATCTATATGTCGAATTCAAGAGAAACAGGTCAGGAAAAGTACACTTTTCCTGACTGCATACAAAAATGGGGTTAAAATGGATATACGGAATAGAAAATTTAGGGTAGGATTTATATTATCTGCGGCGGTAATTTTACTGGTTTTTGCGGTCGGTATTTTTGCTTATATTACGCCTAATAATTCAAAAATAAAAGAAGATTTAGCGGACGGCGGGGAGCAGTCGGCAATAACTTCGCTTGCAAGTACAACTTCAAGTTACGGTAAATTTGCAAACAAATCCAAATACACATTTACGGACAAGACAAAGATAGCGTCGTATAGAGCGAGCGCAGACAATACGGGAACGGACACGACTACAATAGAGGTAGATTCGAGCGCGACGCACGGTTCTCAAGAGAATCCGTACGTAATAGACAACTTTGCAGGATGGACGCATTTTGTTACGGAAATGCAAAAAAACAGTAGTACAACGTATACATACGGACAGGGAAAATATTACGTATTGGCGGTAGATTTGGACTTTGACGCCAGCGGTGCGCCTGAGGAAAAACCGTTACATAGTTTTGGCGGAACGTTATATGGATTGGGACATACTATTAGCAACTGGAAATATACGGAAAATTCAAGCAGTTCTGAAGAAGGAGTAGCGTTAATTAGGTATGGTTTGATGGGTGTTGGAACAGAAATAACTATTACTGACTTGTATATGGATAAATATGAAATAAATAACGCAAGTAAAGTAAATGGCGCAATTCTAGGAGACGCTTATTCTGCGACATCGTGGTTTTTGAATTGCCATACAATAGGAACTATTTCCAGAGAGATAGAACGCGGTACATGGATAGGCGCAGGCGGTATAATTTGCGGAACGAGGGATGTTATCGATTATTATAATTATGCCCCTACGGCAACGATTTATCGTTGTTCCGTGGATATTGAATTTATAGTTTCAGACAGGCAGTGCCCGGGCAATGTTGATTTTGGCGGTATTTGCGCTTATAATGACAACAATTGTAACCTTAACATTTATGACTGTTATGTAAATTCTGTTACTACAATAGATGTAAAAAATCAAAGTTCAGTATGTATTTTCTTTGGAGGAATAGTAGGAGAAAGTGATGTAGGAAAAGATCGTGTTGGAGGAGTAGTAACGATTAATAATTGTGTTAGTAAAACTGTTAACAATTTTCCTAATAGTTTAAATACTACATGGTATAATGGCGGAGTAACGGGTTTTAATGAATTAAGCAACGCGACACAGACTGCAGTTTCGGAGATATCGAATGCGTATGTAAGTAGTACGCTAAAATGGTATGATAGCAATAACAGTAAGGATAGAGTAAATAAAGGGCATGCTTGGTCATTTAAAAGGTCAACTTCAAATAATAAAAAAGCCATGATTAAAGCGTCAGGAGATATATTTTACACAGGTGAAGCAAGCATCGACGGTTTGGATAATTGGACAGAGTTGGGCAATACGACTTCGGACAGCGTTACTCCGACGCTACTCGGCACGGCTACAACAAGTGGAGAAGCGCAGTTATGGACAACCGCGAAGAACAGTAGCAAATTGAAATCTAAGATATGGAAACAAAAAGCAAATATTGGAAGCGCGTATTCAATACAGA
>CAJUBA010000015.1 GCA_910584635.1 uncultured Christensenella sp.
TGAGCATGGCGAAGACTGCGGCTGCGGACACCACCACGAACATGAACACGGCGAAGACTGCGGTTGCGGACACCACCACGAACATGAACACGGCGAGGATTGCGGCTGCGGACACCACCACGAACATGAACACGGCGAGGATTGCGGTTGCGGACACCACCACGAACATGAGCATGGCGAGGATTGCGGCTGCGGACATCATCACGAGCATGAGCATGGCGAGGACTGCGGCTGCGGACATCACCACGAGCATGAGCATGGCGAAGATTGCGGCTGCGGACATCACCACGAGCATGAGCATGGCGAGGATTGCGGCTGCGGACATCACCATCATCACGGACATCACGCAGACGAAGTCTTTACGAGTTGGGGTATGGAAACCGCCAACAGATATTCCTTGGACAAGATTAAGGAAATCCTATCTTCTCTCGACAGCGGAGAATTCGGTACTATCCTAAGAGCAAAAGGTATCATAAGCGGAGAAAACGGAGAGTGGATTCATTTCGATTACGTGCCTGAGGAAGTCGACGTAAGATTGGGAAGCAGCGAAGTTATCGGTAGAATTTGCGTAATAGGTTGCAAACCCGACGAAGAAAAACTGCAAAAGTTGTTTGGATTAAAATAGGAGAAGACAATGGAAATACCGGTATATTTGTTTACGGGTTTTTTGGAAAGCGGAAAGACCAGATTTATACAGGAAATGATGGGCGACGACAGATTCAACGAGGGAGAAGAAACTCTTCTGCTCGTCTTTGAAGAAGGAGAAGAGGAATACCGTCCCGAATTTTTCGCGTCCGACAGCGTACATATAGAGACTGTCGAAGACGTCGAGGCTATTGACGCCAAGACGCTGTCCGCGCTTGAAAAGAAATACGGAGCGAAGCGCATTATTGTTGAGTACAACGGAATGAGCGAGGTCGGCAAATTCTTGGAAATTATGCCGGATAATTGGGTAATCGCGCAAACGCTTATGATTGCCGACAGCAATACTTTTCTTAATTTCAACGCGAATATGCGCCAACTTACCTTTGATAAAATGCAGGTAAGCGAAGCGGTTATTTTCAATCGGTTCGACGATAAAAAAGATAAAATGGAATTCCATAAAATCGTACGCGGAGCGGGACGTAGAATAGATATTCTCTACGAATACGCCGACGGACACGTCGAGCCGGACAGAATTCCCGACCCATTGCCTTATGATATGAACGCGCCTATCGTGGAGATTAAAGACGAAGATTACGCGGAATTTTACAGAGATTTGGTAGAAGACGGCGGAAAGTACGAGGGCAAAATACTTTCGTTTAAGGGTATCGTCGCAGTGGACAATACGTTGCCCAAAAAGACAATAGTCGTGGGCAGACATATTATGACGTGTTGCGAGGCGGATATATTTTACGGCGCTTTCGTATGTACGTATACGCAGACCATCGCGCTTAAAAAACGCGACTGGGTAAAGATTACGGCAAAAGTGAAGTTTGCAAAGCACGAAGTTTACGAAGGAGTGGGTCCGATATTCGAGGCTATTTCGATAGAACATACTCAAAAACCCGATCCCGAACTCGCGACGTTCAACTAATATCGACATAGATAAATAAATTATACGGAGAGATAAAATGCAAAGAGTAGCGAAATTTTATAAGGTTTCTTACAAACAGTTCGAAAAAGATTGGATTGACACTTTCGGACAAACCGATAATATCGAAGAAATTTACAAGGAGATAAAACTGCCGAAAAGAGCGACCACGGGTTCTGCGGGATACGACTTTTTTGCTCCCGTTCAGATAGAACTCAAACCGGGCGAAACGGTTAAGATTCCAACTGGAATCAGAGTGGAAATACTTGAAAACTGGGTGCTTAAATGTTATCCAAGGAGCGGATTGGGATTTAAGTTCAGACTTCAACTCAACAATACCGTGGGAATTATCGACAGCGATTATTTCAATTCTTCCAACGAAGGACATATATTCTGCAAGTTGACAAACGATTCCAATGAAAACAAAACAGTCTGCGTAAACAAAGGCGACGGATTTATTCAGGGAATATTTGTGGAATACGGAATTACTTTCGACGACGAAGTAAGCGCAAAACGCGACGGCGGATTCGGTTCTACGACCGCAAAATAATAGGTAGGAAAACCGAAATTGTACAATAGACATTTGTAATTACGTTGCTATTGTAACAGTATGGAAAATTACGCGCCGGGCGCGTTGTATTCAAGCGCAAATGATAAAAAACGGAATAAAGAACTACATAAAAAATTTCAAATATTTTTTTACTCCTCTCGGAGCGATTGCGCTTGGAGTAGTTTTCGGACTGTCGTTGGGTATTCCGATAGTCGTTGACGCTTTGAAAAGTCTTTTGGATATGATAGTAAAAATATCCGAAAATACCACGATACGTCTTCAAGACCTCATAGAGGCGATATGGACCAAGGCGGAATCTCTCGACTGGGAAAAGCCTATTACCGCGTTGCAAACTCTATTGGACAAAGATTGGTTAACTCAAACTATAAACGGGTGTATCGATTCTATAGCAATCGATATAACTCAGTTGGAAATATATATAGGCGAGTGCGTCAATCAAATATCGGCTGCTTTTGTCTTATTTATAATGTTTATCGTATTCGGCTTTATCGGCGGTTACTTTTTGACAAAATGGTTGGTAAGAAGAGAAATAGCAAGACGCGCGCTTTGGAAGTATTTCCTCATTTCGTTTATCGATTCGTTGCTTAGCGCGACTTTGGTCGCCGGCTGTCTGTGGCTGCTCACGTTGTGGAAAGCGAGCATATTTATATCTACGCTCGTGTCCTTGATTATGTTTGGATTTATAGAACTTTTCGAAGCGTATATAGCGCACGCTTGGAAAAAAGTCAGTATCAAAAAAATCATCAATTTCAAAAATATTTCCGGACTTTTCTGCTCGAATCTTTTGATTTTCATTATCGCCGCAGTTATGCTTAGTATCGTCATCGCGATAACAAACGTTTTGGTAGGCATATTTGTAGGGATAGCGCTTATGGAAATCGCGTTTATCGTTATAGGACTAAACGCCGAATCGTACGTGAAGAGCGTTGCCGCGAGTGAAATCAAAGACATTGCGGTTGAAAAATTAAACGATTAAATACTCTATTTTATTTAACGAAGCGGCTCAAATTGATTTGAGGGAAAGAGCGTTTTATCTTGCCGAAGTATCAAAACAAAGATGTTGCCAGAAGATTTATTCAAGAAATGACAGATTAGTGTAGACAACTTCGACTGTTTGTAAAGTCTATGTTTTGATTCAATTTTAGTCGGACTCTTTTTATACTGATTTTTAATTATATTAGATTCTTCGACTGCGCTCAGAATGACGGATGAATAAGCGATTCTCTGTACTATCAATATAACGAATATAAAAAGCCTTACGTTCATTAAGTTAATTTCAAAATGATAAAAGAATTAACAAACAATGTAAACTCTCCCGTCATATTGAGCGGAGCGTAGCGCAGTCGAAATATCTAAGTTCAATGCCGTAGGCAATCAGTATTATAAAGTCCGACTAAAATCGAAGTGAAACGTAGATTTTACGTTTGGTCGGCTAGGCGTGAACTCGACTGTTAATTTAGCAATTACATTTTATTAAATGTGATTGCGATAAACAAAGTCGTAGTGAACGCCCATTGAGCGAAGTCGAAATATCTAGTATAATAAAAAATCGTTATTATTTTTTTATTGGCAAACATAAGATTTCATTAGCGTCAGCATTCAAAACTCTGCAAAGATTTGCAAATGTATATAGCGGCGGCAATCTTTTTTTATCACAAATCTGTTGTAAAAACAAAACTGACGCGCCTATTTTATCCACGATTTCACTTTCCGTCATTCCGCTGTTTTTAATCGCATTGACTAAGTTAGTTTCTATTTGATTAAATGCTAGCATATCTATCTCCATTTTTTCTTGAATTTCTAATATACTTAAAATATCGTTTGAGGATACGCATAGAGTTTTGCAAATATTTGCCAATATATCAAGAGAAGGCATAGATGTTCCATTCAAATATTTCTCCAATTTAGATAGCGATATTCCTATCTTTTCTGCTAATTCTTCGCGAGATATGTTCTTATTTTTCATTGCTTTAGTCAGATTGTTTCCGATTTTCTTACAAGTGGTTAAATTCATTACTTTAATTCCCTAAATATTATATCAATATTAGTTTTAGCAATATTTTGATAATATATTGATTAGCAAGATATTGCTAAGTCAAGTATTTTAAGCAAGATATTGCTAAATTTTTATATAAGAGGTAAAATTTATGTACGGAAAGGAAATTAGAAATGCGAGAAGAGTAAAGGGCGTTACACAAACTCAAGTTGCAAAGTTTACAGGTCTTCCGCAAAATACAATTAGTTGGATAGAACTAGATAAGGGTATACCTAATATTCAACAATGCGTTATACTTGCCGATTTTTACGGAATTACTGTTGACGAACTTATAGGCAGAACAAATTAAATATATTTTTTTGCTGTAATTAGGACTTAAAGCGGATAATAAATAGATTAGATTCTTCGACTACGCTCAGAATGACGGGAGAGGAAACAATATTAGTAATTACTCTCGCTAAATTGAGAGTATAGAGAAATACCTATTTACCCGTCATATTGAGCGAAGCGTAAGCGAAGTCGATATATCTAAGTTCAATACAGAATCCGTTTTAAGTCCGACTAAAATCGGAGCGTAGCGTAGATTTTACGTTTGGTCGGCTAGGCGGGAACTCGACTGTTAGATTAGCAATTACATTTTATTAAATGTGATTGCTTCTGTTTAAGTCGTAGTGAACGCCCATTGAGCGAAGCGTAGCGTAGTCGAAATATCTAATGTAATAAAAATATCAATATAAAAAGAGTCCGACCGAAATCGTAATGCAATGAAGATTTCGCGTTTGTTCGGGGAAAGTCCGACTAAAATCGTAGCAAAGCGTAGATTTTACGCTTGGTCGGGAAATTGTTTGGTCGTAATAAAAAAACGGAAGCGATTGCGCTTCCGTTTTGTCTTTTGTATTTTATGAATTTATCATTAGTTATCTTTGATAATTTAATCGTGGATCACGACTTCGCCCGATTTCAAAGTAGCGGGTACGTCGATAACGCGCTGATTGCTCGAACCTTTCCAGTGGAGTTGGGTATCGAGAAGTTCCAACTTAAATCTGCCGTCGACCATAACGTCGAGATAGGGAATTATCGGCAAATCCTTTATCTCTTCCCATTCGAATCCGCTGTAAAGCCAAACAGTTTTTCTCGGATATTTTTCTTTTATTTCTTTTGCAAGTTCAAATACGGGCTGACGGTTTTGCGGGTGGAGAGGATCTCCGCCTGAAAACGTTATGCCGGATACGTAGGACTTGTCCAGTTCGTCAAAAATTTCTTTTTTTGCCGCTTCGTCAAATTCTAAACCGCCGTTGATATCCCACGTTATAGGGTTTTGACATTCTTTGCAGTGATGAGTGCAACCCGCAACCCACAGCACTACTCTCAATCCGTCGCCGTTGAGCATATCGTCTTTTGTAATATTGTGGTATCGCATAGTTACATACTCTTCCTGTCTTGTATTTCCGCCATTTTAGCGGCGTTGAGCCTTGTATCGCCCTTTACTCTCGAATAGGAGAGATAGCCGTTCATTCTGTCGATTTTAGTCAGGTTTTTGCTTCCGCATTTAGGGCATACGTCCATACTCAGTTCCTGATGACCGCAATCGTCGCAATATGCGAGCGAGAGATTTACGCCTTCGTAGAATCCCAAAGCCATAGCGCGTCTTATAAGAGTGCGAATAGCCTCTTTGTTGTAGTCGATAGGGTATTTGACGTACTGAATTTTACCGCCGTTGAGCAAGTCCCAAAATCTCTTTTCAAGATCTTGTTTTTGTATCGGGGTAAGGTCTTCGGAAACGTGGCAGTGGAAGGAATTCGTAACGTAAGGTCTGTCGCTTACTTTTGAAACGACGCCGAATTTCTTTCTGAACTGTTCGACTTGAAGTCCGCAAAGACTTTCCGCCGGAGTACCGTACATAGCGTAGAGTATATGGTCTTCTTCTTTGAATTCGTTTATACGCTTATTTATAAATTCCATAACTTCGAGAGCAAACTGTCCGTCTTCGGCAATGGATTTTTTGTTGTGTATTTCCTGCAACTCGTTGAGCGCCGTAATACCGAAAGAAGCGGTGGATGCTTTGAGTAGAGGAGCGATTTTGTCGCTGTATTTGAGATGCCCGCCGTAGAATCCGCCTTCGCAGTACGCCAAAGGATTGGTGGACGCTCTCATTTCTCCGAGATAGTCGTAAGTGCGCAAATGTAATTGACGGATAAGTTGCAGATAATAATCAAGCACTTCATAGAAATCTCTCGATTCCTGTTTTGCCTGAGCGTATATCATAGGAAGGTGCAGACTTACCGCGCCGATATTGAATCTGCCTACGAATACCGGTTTGTCGTTCTCGTCGGCGGGGTACATACCGCCTCTTTCGTACCAAGGCGAAAGGAAGGCTCTGCAACCCATAGGCGAGATTACTTCGCCGTACTTTTTATATATGCTTGCGACGTAGCCTTCGCCCGTCAATGACAGCCAGTCGGGATACATCGTTTTGGACGAACACTCTACGCCCGCGTCGAATACGTCTTCGAGTTCTCCGCCTTCTCCGTGCAGTTTTTCATCGTAAAGAAATACTATCTTGGGGAAGAGGACAGGCTTTTTACATTCTTTTTTGCCTTGACCGTTCTTTCTTACTTCCAACATACAGATATTAGCCATTTTAGCGAATCTGGACGTTCCCAGTCCGCCTGTAATCGTAATAAACGGATAATCTCCTCTTGAAGAGGCAACCGTGTTGAATTTATATTCCCAGCCTTGGAAGCCTTGCATCATATCCTTTCTTACGTCCTTGATAGCCTCTTCTTCGGCTTTCTTGTCGTCAAGTCCGAGATTTTTGTATCTGTCATACTGTTTTTGGAAAGATTTTTCAGCATAAGGTTCCAAAATCTTATCTACTTGCGGAACGGTAAATCCGCCGTACTGCTGACTTGCCGCGGAAAGAACTATATCTCCTATTACGTCGAATGCAACGTCGAGCGTTTTCGGCTCGTTATACCAAATATTGCCCATTTCAAAGCCGTCTTTGAGTACCGTAGCGACGTCGAAAAGACAGCAGTTCATGGTATCGCGTCTTGCCGACATATCGTGAATATAGATATATCCGTCGCGACACGCTTGCAGTTCTTCCTTGGTAAGGAAGAATTTCTGATAAAGTTCCTTATTCAACTGATTGAATATAAGACTTCTTTTAGTAGATACCAAAGCGGAGTCGGAGTTGGAGTTTTCCTTATCTCCTATATACATTATCGCTTGACTTTTTTTGTATACTTCGTCAAGCATGTGTACGAAATCCTGTTTATAGTTGCGGTAATCTTTATAACTTTTCGCAACGGCGGGATTGAGCGATTCGAGCGCGTACTCGACCACGTTGTGCATCTCGCTTATGCTGATAAAGTCCTTGTTCATTGCCGCGACTTTTTTGTTGACAAAGTCGCAGATAAACTGAATGTCTTCCTCGCTGAATCTCACAAGGGCGCGGAAGGCGGATTTGTTGACTGCGGTAACAACCTTCTGAACGTTGTAAGCCTCTTTGGTTCCGTCTTTCTTGATAACGTACATACTTTTTCTCCTTATATCTTCTATAACAAAATTATATTTTATCTAGTGTAAAACACCCGTTGCTTTCGCAGTCGGTATATATCCGACCGTTTGGCAATACAATCGCCCGCGACAGTCGCCAAACCGCTTTGCGACAGCGCCGAGCAATTTCGTTTGTGTAGAATTGATTATATCATAAGAGTATGCGCTATGCAATATAAAATTACTAAATAAATTAAAAAAAATTTGATAAAATCGCTTGACAAACCACAATATCTTGTGATTAGTAATGAAAATATTTACCATATAATGTATTATAACTTTTCGCTATCTATACATAACCGACATATACGCGACATTTATCGCAAACAAATAATCATAGGATATGAAAGGCGAGAATTCTCTCGGGCGGGAAATGCGTTTTGCAGGTCGGGGAAGAGAGAAATATTAAAGCGAAACCGTTTGAAAGTTTCGCTTTTGACTTGTTTGATGTTTAATTCTTAAAAGATTTTCGGGTTAATTCCTTCGATTTGTCGAATGTCTTCGAGGAGAATTTCTTTGAGTTGTTTCTTTATTTCCTTATAAGCCTTATTTTTTATAAGATTTTTGTGTTGGGCTTTGTCTTTTTCATTGTCGTATAACAAATGTTCTTTATACAGTTTGCCTTTCGCTTTGGTAATTCCCATTGACAAAGGCGCCTTTACGCTGTAAGTGTATTTGTCGGTTATAATTGCGCGGCCGAGTTGCGATTCGCTTATTTGCATAAATATATGGTCGCGCCCTTTGTTGTTTTCCAACATATTCAATACGCTTTTGCTTTCGTATTCTTCGGGTATCGGAGCGTCGGCGATGTCCAAAATCGTGGCGGTCAAATCCAACAGGCTGACAAAGCCTTGGAAATTCTTGCCTATAAACTGTTTAGTCGACTGCAATTTTTCCAGTCCGCCTCCAGTCATGATGAAAGGAATATGCGCGCTTGCGTCGTGGGCGCTTCTTTTATATTCGAAGTTTCTCGTCTTGAAATGACAGCCGTGGTCGGAAGTGTAAATTACGACGGTGTCTTCCCAAATGCCTTTATCCTTGATTTTTTGGATAAAGTCGGCAAAGTTTTTGTCCAGTCTTTTGCAACAAGCCAAATAATGCGCGTATTCGGTTTTGTAATTTCCGTTAAGTCCGACGAGGTCTTCGGGGTAGGGCGTCGATTTGAACTCTTCGTCTTCGCCTTCTACGCATTGAAAAGTGTTTGCGTCGTTTTGCTGATGAGGTTCGAGTTGCGAAATCATAAGAAAGAAAGGTTTGTCTTGACTGTATTTATCGATATAATCCATTGCGAAATCGTTTATGCAATCGCTTCGCACGCCTTCGAAAGATACTTTATTGTTGTCTTTATCGAATAGGAAACCGCCGTTGATGTCCGAGGTGAATTCCAGACAGTCAGCCGCCAGCCAATAATCGTTGTAACCTGCGCGCAGTTCCTTAGGTATCGCTTTTACCTGCAAGTTGCGTCTTGTCTTCGGTCCCATTGTATCGGAAGCGAGATGCCATTTTCCTATATACGAAGTGTTGTATCCCTTTTCGACGAGGACTTTCGCCAAGGTGTTGGGATTATCTTCGTCAAGCGAAATGCCGTTGATAAAGCAGTTGTTCTGCGATGCGTATACGCCCGTCTGTATGCATGCTCTTGCGGGACCGCATACCGGTTGGCAAGTAAACGCGTTGTCGAAAAAGATACTTTCGTCTTTTGCCGTCATGAAATTCGGAGTAACGTTTTCGTTTATCGTGTCGTATCGCTGTTGATCGCTGAAATATAGGATAATGTTCATATCTTTCTCCCAAAATTATCTTTTTATTATTATATCATATTGTATATATATAAATCAACGGGTTTTTATTTTTATAGCGCGATTGCGCCTGTCGCTATATTTGCAATACAAATCGCTATTACCGCCGCTTGCATTAAGTTGAAAGCGATTGCGGTTGCTTTTTCGGAGATTTTTTTACCTACGATGCTTCCCAATAATCCGCCTACGATTCCCGCTATTACCATATAAGGAAGCATTGATAGATCGTATGAACCGAATCCGCCGGACGCAAATATGGTTACCACTTTGGCTATCTGCGCGAACATTATAGTTACTATTGACGCGAACGTCGCTTCTTTTATTTCCATGCCGAAGAGCAACATCAATATCGCTACGTTTAGCGGACCTCCTCCGATTCCCAAAAAAGAGGACGACGCTCCGAGCAGTATTCCCACTAGTATGTAAAAGACGGTGTTTTTCAAATGCAGCGTTTTTATTCTCTTTCTAAACAACATATATATAAAGATGAATAAAACCAATACCAAAAGAACGGAGTTTTGAATTATTTTTATAATCTGAACGTTTGACGCGCCTTTAAGAAGAATATCGAACAGGTATTGCCCGAGAACTCCGCCTCCCGCCGACGATATTCCCAATATAATCAGTTTTAATATAGAAGTCTGTCTTTTCTTGCGCAATTGCCTTGCAAAGGAGGTAAATGACATAGCCAAAACGGTAATCGACGACAGAGCGCCTATCGAAGCGCTGTCGAAGTCTCCCATCAAATCCAATACAGGTTTTATGACGACTCCGCCGCCCATGCCGGTAATCGCGCCCGCAAAAGTACAAATCAGCGCTATAAAAAAATACAGTAAGCCTAACATTTATATCTCCTATTTTATAATATCAAATTTACGCGAATTTTGTCAATTATACGTAAACAACATCAAAGCCGTATTGACAAATATATCGTTAAAACCTATAATTAAATAGGGGAGCGTTATGAAAAAATACAACAAGGCTTACGCGATAGGTATGGCAGTCAACGCCGCAACGCTTGCGGCGATGTGGATTAGTTTTGCCGTATGGACGGTTTTTGCAGTAAAATACGGCAAAGCGCAGGTCGTCTATAAATTTATGGCTGTTCCTATTATAATATCTTTTGCTGCGGTAGCGGTCATGCTGTACAACAAAAAGATAGCGTCAAGCAAAGATAAATTTGCCGATTCGAATACTTTGCATATCGCGACATTTGTCGCAAACGTCGTGGATTTGGCGTTGACAAACGTATATTTCGCAATGGTTTTGGGAGTTGTAGATATAAAAATCGAAAAATTTGTCGCGATACTTTTGGTAGGAGTTTATTATCTTCTTGACGTCCTGTTTTTGCTTATGTCCAAAGGCTACGCTTCCGCGCTGAATAATTACTATGACGCGGAAAACGACAAGGAATTGGGAAAAAAGATAGGCAAAATCGCGGGACTTTCTCTGTTGGTCTGCAATACGGTTATGCTTATAATTGCGCTTACAGTCGTTTCTTTCGTCATCTCAATTGTCGTTACGCTAGTCAATACTGCTACTGTGGTTATTTCCGTAATATTTACCGAAGCAAAGTACGGCAAGAAAAACTATTTATAATATTATAGCCGACCTGCTTGAATCCGCGTTGATTTTGAAAAAGAGCGCGCGTTGACTTGACAATATTTTCGTCATGGAATATAATATTCAAAAAAATCGGGAGGATTTAATATGGCAAAGAAAAAGTCAACGAGCAAGAAAGTGGAAGACAGATCCGTCAGATCCAACATGAACGCTCTTATAGGTCTTAGCGCTTGCGTGGTTATGATTCTCGCAATCGTTATTTTTATCGTTAATCTTATTTTGAACGCGCTTGATCAAAGCGGCGGAACAGTCATGAGCGTAATGAATCTCATCAAAGATATAGCGCTCGGCGTTGCGGTTTGTCTGTCTGCGTATTACTATGCCAGAAGCAAAAAGAAAGCGTTTAGAATTACCGTCTACGTTTGTATTTTAGTTTATATCATACTCGTATTCGTAGGATTCGGCTTCTCAATGATTTAATACGAAATCAAAGAATTTTATTTGATACGGAACTTTGTATAAGGTTCCGTATTTTATTTTTTTCTGTTGCCTTTATTTTTAATATTGATTATAATATAAATGCAGATAATATTGCTGACTTTACGGCGGGTATAGATATGGATGGAAAGAGAAGAGAGAACGTACTAAGAGAAATTAGAAAGTCTATTTCAGGGTGGATAATCTTTTCAATAATTTTGGGCGTAGGGATTTTCGTTATCATTTACGGAGCAAAACCCGAATTGTTTCGCGACAAAAGTTATGTTCCGACGCAAGCCGTAGTTGAAAAATACGAATGGAGATATTCTCATAGCGGGGGAGATATGCCTCACCCGGTCTATAATTACGTATTCGAAGGGGAAGAATATTCCGTCGAGAGCGAAACTGCCGTCAGTCCTCCGCCGTTCAAAGTAGGAGAGGAGATTACGGTATACGTCAATCCTGCCGACCCGACTGATATAATAACGCCGATAGGCAATAGATTTTTTATATTTTTCGGAATTGTTGTTACGTTGATTGCTTTTTTTGCGTTGAGTATGAATACTTACCACGTTTTAGACAAGGCGTTCCCTTATTCCGATTGGCCGGCTTATATATTCAGAAACATACCTATACTTATATTTGCTTGGACAATTGTCGCCATCGTAGGAGTAAATATGAAGTCGCCTAGCGCAAGCGCGGGATTTATCATGTTTGTAGCGCTTTTTATCCTATTGGCGGCGTTTGCGACGTTTCTTACCGTTATTATGATAAAAGAAATATGGGACGACAGGCATTGACAAATCTTCGGTTATAATTTATAATATAATCGTAGATTAAATCGTAGGGGGGAAAATTATATGATTACGCAGAAAGAATTAGACGATTTCGACAAAGAAGAAGAAACGGAAGCGCCGTATTTGCGAAAAGGAAAAGGCGGGAATAGCAATTTCGCCAAGATTGGATTTATCATATCGCTTTCTATGTTGATATTCGAAGTTGTATGGTCGCTGGTATATAAATGTTTGAATTCGTTGCGCGTGCCATGGTTTTCGCAATTTTTTAACGTTTATTTTCATATTGTTCTTGTAATAAAGATACTAGGTCTTGCATCAATGATAGTAAATATCGTCGCGTACGTTAAATCCCCGTCAAACGACGTCAAAGCGCAAAAATATTCGGCGGTAGGTATTACAATCGGCGCAATTATGGCTTGGCCGCTGTTCGTGGATTTAATTACTGCGATTTTTTCTTAGAGGTTAATAATAATCCGTATTGACGTTTTCATGTCCTGCCGACGGCTTGACTTTTTTAGGTCTATAGTATATATTAGTAAAGCAAAAGGTATATCGGATGAAAGTACAGGCGAAAGAAAAAGTCAGGAATATGGGCGAGAAAATCAAAAATATCGTTCTGCCCGTTATCGCTTACGGCGGTATTGCGGGAATACTCTCAGGTTTTTTGGTGGGGGTATTCAATTTTTTTGCCCGTTATTTAATCGAATATTCGCAAAAGATATATCAAGCGGTGTCGGAACATCTTTGGGCGTTGCCGTTATTCTTTTTGGGACTTGCCGCGCTTGCGCTTTTGATGGCGCTTCTGCACAAGTTTATACCAAACGTTAGGGGGAGCGGAATTCCCAACGTCGAGGGCGCGATAAGAGGCTTTCTTACTTTTAAGTGGCTTAGGACGCTTATAGGAACGGTCATCGGCTCGTATATAAGTTTCTTCGCGGGTTTGCCTCTCGGAAGCGAGGGGCCGAGCGTTCAACTGAGCGCTATGTCCGCGCAGGGAATTACCGAACTTATGAAAGCCAAACTGACTTGGCGAAGATACGTGATGGCAGGCGGAGCGGGCGCGGGAATTGCCGTAGCGTTTAACGCGCCGTTGGCGGGCATAGTTTTTGCAATGGAAGAATGTCATAAGAGATTTTCGCCGATAATCCTTCTTTGCGCTTCGTCCGCAGTAATTACCGGCACTATGACTTTCCGACTTTTGGGTATGGCGATAAAAGACGCTAAATGGTCAAGTACCGCGATGCTTTTCGATATAAAACAACTCAAACCTTTCGCAGATTTCAAAGACATGAACTCAATCGGAGAGTTTGCAAGCATACTGGCTATTTTAGTCGCGATAGGCGCGGTAATAGGCGCGTTTGCTATACTCTTCAACATACTGTTGGTTAATTCTCAAAAACTTACCGACAAATGGGTAAAGAAGTTCCCATACTGGGCAAGACTTCTCACGGCTTTTTTGCTTACGGGCGCGGTGGGATTGATATTTACAAAGTTTGTGGAGGAAAACGGCTTCGCTATGATAAACACGGGCGGGCATTCTCTTGTCGACAATCTTTGCCACAACGGTCTTAAATATTCTTTTTGGTTCCTTGTTTTGGTAATTTGCGTAAGAATGATAATGACAATGCTGTGTTTCAACGCAGGCGCGACGGGCGGGCTTTTTATACCTATGCTCGCTATGGGCGCTTTGCTCGGAGCGATGCTCGGTTTGGTATTCGTCAAGTTGGGCATGGACGAGGAATATTTTGCGGCTGTGGTAGTAATATCCATGACGACGTTTTTCGGCGCGAGCGTGCGCGCTCCGATTACCGCGATAGTGTTGGTAGTGGAACTGTCGGGTTATCAATCGGATTTTTTACCCGTCGCGATTGCAATATTTACAGCGTTCCTAGTCGCTGAAATTTTGGGTACGACGCCTATTTACGATTCGCTTTTGGAAAGGCTGCGTAAAAACGACGACGTAAAGACCGAAAGACGGAACTTTGAAGCGGTCATAGAAAAAGGATCTTTTGTCGCGGGCAAACATATCAGCAACGTTATTTGGCCCGCCAACGCGCTTGTTACGGAAGTCGTAAGAGAGAGCGGAGAGAGCGTTGTTCCCGACGGAGAAACAATGCTGTTCGAGGGAGATAAAATCACTATTGCCGTGGAGAGCAGTAACTTTGACGAAACGGAAGAGTTCGTATCTCATTTGGTAAAAAAGAAAACTACGGAAAAATAATCGTAAAAGAAAACGGAGTATATATGAGCGTTTTGACAATAAAAGGACTTACGCATATTTTCGATTCGAAGACGCTTTTCGAAGACGCAGATTTAAGCGTAAACAACGGAGAACATATCGGAGTAGTCGGATTGAACGGCGCGGGCAAGTCCACGTTTATGAATATAATTACGGGAAGGCTTTCGCAGGACGCGGGCGAGATAAAGTGGCTCAATACCATAAGGTGGGGTTATCTCGATCAGCACGCGGATATTGACAGAAGTCAAAGCGTGATGGAATATCTTCAAGGTTCGTTCGACCATTTGTATAAACTAAACGAACAGTTGGAACAGATATATACCGATATGGCGAGCGAAGAAGATCCGGACAAACTCGACAGGTTGGTCAACAAATCCGCCGTCATGCAAGAGAAGTTGGACGACAGCGGGTTTTACGACCTCGATTCCAAGATAAAAAAAGTAGCCAACGGATTGGGCGTAAACAATTTCGGTTACGATACTATTATTTCCAATCTTAGCGGAGGACAGAGAGCGAAACTTATGCTTTCCAAACTTCTTTTGGAAGAGTTGGACGTAATGCTTCTCGACGAGCCTACCAACTTTTTGGATTTGGAGCAAATCGACTGGCTTAGAAAGTATCTCGACTCTTTCAAAGGCACGTTTATACTTATTTCGCACGATACCGCCTTTCTCAACAGCGTGTGTAAGATAATAGTCAATATAGAAAACGGTATGATAAAGAAATACTGGGGAAATTACGATTCCTTCCTTCTTCAACACGAGCAGAACGCTAAGCAGTACGCAGACAGTTATGAAAGACAGCAGCGCGAAATAAAGAAGATGGAAGACTATATTGCGAGGAACAAAGCGCGCGCCGCGACGGCGGGCATGGCTAACAGCAGAAAAAAGATGCTTGACAGAATAGACGTTATGCAAAAACCGGTTTCTTTTGAAAAGCCGACGTTTAGTTTTCCTTACACGCTTTTGGTAACAAAGCATTTGCTCGAAGTAAAGGATCTCAGCGTAGGTTACGACGGAAAAGCCATACTTCCGCCTATTACTTTCGGCTTGGACAGTACGACTAAACTTTGGCTTAGAGGCACCAACGGAATGGGCAAGACGACAATACTCAAAACGATAATGAAACGTCTTCCCGCTATAAGCGGATCTTTCAATTTTAATATAAACGCGAAGATAAATTATATAGAACAGGATTTGCAATTTAGAAGCAAGGAAATCAACGCGATGACGTTTATGAACGAAACGTATCCCAAAATGTCGCAAAAAGATATTCGTACCCAACTTGCCAAAGTAGGTATAAAAAACGACCTTGCGACAAAGTATATAAGCAACCTTTCGGGAGGCGAGCAGGTCAAGATAAAACTTTGCGCGTTGATGCAAAAGGAAAGCAATATTCTTATACTCGACGAGCCAACCAATCATTTGGACGTGTCTGCGAAAGAAGCGCTTTTTGAGGCGTTGCAGGCTTATGACGGCGCTATAATACTCGTCAGCCACGAACCGCTTTACGCCGAAAAGTTGTGTAATAAAGTCTTTGATATAGAATAGGTACAACTAATCAAATATTACGTAAAATTTATATAAGGTATATAGACTTTGATTTCTCCGTGTGTTATACTTTCTACAAGAGGTATCGGATGAATTACAACGAATTTTCCAACGGAACAAAGATTATAGATTCTCAAAACTCCATAGACGAACTGTCTACTATTTTGGTCGGACTCAACGCGTCGAGAATTTTGCTTATAGGAAATACCCGTCTAAACGATTTGGGGTATATCGACAAGATAAGAAAATCAATAGAAAAGCAGAGTAGACTCAAAGTCGGCGCCGTATATTTGGGCAACGACCTTGCCGACGGCGAGGATATGCTCAAAGATTTGTATTTCGTATACATGTCCAACAACTGCGATTGCATTACCGTTTGCGGCAGCGGAAAATTGATAGATTACGCAAAGGCGCTCAAAATCATGATAGCCGCGCAAATCAAAGACGTTAAAAAGTTTTTCACTCCGTCAATCACCGCAAGAGAGATTATATATACGCCGTTTATCGCGATACCGTCCGAATTCGGCTCGGGCAGCGAAACCAACTCCACTTCAATTATCTTCGACAAAGAAAAGAACGTGAGCCGTAATATTTGCGACGGCTTGCTTTCTCCCGATTACTGTCTTATCGACGCGGAACTTATCGCGGATATGGACGATAAGCGACGCGCTTACGGAGTTTTGGAAATATTTGCGAGAGCAGTGGACGGACTGACCGTTACGGACGCTATGAATACTCCGACGGACGCTTTTAGCAAAAGATACGGAGATTATATAGAATTGCATACGTCGGCTATATGCGAAGGATTCTGTCAGGTTGCTCTTACGGGATTGAAAAAGGGCGCCGTCGATATGCTTGAAAATCCAAGCGCGGTAAAAACCAAAAATATGGAAGAAAAAAGCGCGTATCTTTCCAAAGGCACGGACAGCAGCGGACTGGGGCTTATACAGTGTTTGGCTCAGGCGATTTCCGACATTAAGAAAGTCGAATACTACGTTGCTTTGCCAAAAGCGATAAAGGCGGTGTTCGCGTATAATGAACAGGCGTGTAAGGCGACTTATTCGAGATGTCTTTTGTTCTTTTCGGGTTGGCAGGTTTATTCGGAATGCAAACAGGAAGAAAGGTCTAAGGCGTTTATAGACTCGGTAATAGAGTTTGTCGACTCTTTGGAAGAAAAATATTTCGGCGAGGATAAATTTGAATTGAACGACGAAGATAAACAGGCTGTAATCAACGCTATGGCTTATAACGTCAACGCTCTCAACAATCCGAGAAAATTCAACGCCGCGTTATTCAAAACTCTGCTGTAAGGAAGTGTGTTATGGAATATAATTTCGAAAGGGATATAAAATTCGTCGTAGGCGACAAAGCGCTGCGCAGATCGGTAAAAGAAATCAACAATCTAGGTTGTAGGCGCATTTTGCTTATTTGCGACGAGATGAGCGACAGAGTGGGACAACTCAAAGATATGCTCAGGCAGTTTAATAAAGAAGTTAACATAGTTGAAAAAATCAAGCGAATAGGAGATATCGCCACCGTCGAAGAGTGCGAAAAGACTTTGCGCGCCTATAAAGCGAGCGAGTGCGATTCGATAATTGTATTGGGTAAAAAGAGCGCGGTTGCAATAGCAAAAGCCGTTAAAATAATGCTCAAAGACGGCATTTCGATAATATCCAATTACCGCAAATTTACCGTAAACAATATTTCGTCGGTAAGAGTTCCGCTCGTAGTAGTGCCGACCAATCTTTCTTCGGGCGTGGAAGCGAGCAACTTCGTGCGTATTTACGACGTAGAACAAAACGATATTTTTGAATTCAACACGACGTTCGCTCAAACCAACCTTATCGTCATCGACCCGCTTATGACCGACACTATGCCGCCTAAATCCATCGCGACTTCGGGTTTACACGCGTTGGCAATGGCTGTAATGAGTTTGACTTCAGAAAAGGACTCCGACCCGATGGGAGAAGTGTATGCGGTAACGGCTATAAGACTGTTGACGGATAATCTTAAAAAATGCATATTGCAAAACAAAATCAAGAGTTTCCGATTCCGAGTTTTGCTTGCGTCAATACTCGCGGGTTACGCTTATTGGCAGACTCCGAAAGATATTATCTCCGAACTTTCAGATAGAATAAGCGACAGATACCGCGCTAATTACGGAAATATCTTTTTGATCCTGTTTTTGAATTACATCGGCATGCACAAATGGCACGCGGACTTTGATTCTGACAATTTGATAAATCTTTTGGGCGACAACGGTTATATCGTGTTGAAGGATATGGGGTCTAAAAGAGATTTTATCGTCGATTCGGTAAACAATTATTACAAGAGATTGAAAAACTATGTCGCTTACGTAGACAATCTCAGCGATTTAGGCGTAAAGAGAGAGGACTTGGTAGATATAGCGTCTTCGGTAATCAGCATGCATACGGACGAGAACGAGGAGTATACATTCAGTTTTATCATGGAATTGCTTGACAAATCTCTGCTTTCGTCAGACGGGGAGAATAGCGAAGAGAAATCAGACGAACAATCGGACGCCGTCGAAGAAAACGCTTCGGATAAAGAAGATAATAAACTGCAAGAAGAAGGCGAAAAACAAGCCTGAAAATTATTGTTTTAAGCGATATGGAAAACAGCAGGAATTTTCAAAAGGAACTGGATAAAATCATATCATCGTTCGACGGTAAAAGACCGCGACTTCTTCTGCACGCCTGTTGCGCTCCTTGTAGCAGTTACTGTTTGGAATACTTGAACGGTTATTTTGATATTACGCTGTTTTTCTACAATCCCAATATTACGGACGAAGAGGAATTTAACAAACGTTTTTATGAACTTCAAAGGCTTGTCAAAGATATATATCCCGATATGCAAACGGTATGTCCGCCTTATTGCAAAGACGAATTTCTATCTGCAGTAAAGGGGCTGGACGATTGCAAGGAAGGTGGGGAGAGGTGTTTTGTATGTTACGCTCTGCGTCTTGCCAAAGCGCGCGATTACGCGGAAGAAAACGGGTTTGATTATTTTTGTTCGACGCTATCGATAAGTCCTCATAAAAATTGCGATAAACTCAATTCTATAGGAGAGGCGCTTGCCAAAGACAAAAGAGTCAAGCATCTTCCCAACGATTTCAAAAAAAGGGGCGGATACGCAAGATCCGTCCGACTTTCCCAAGAATACGGTTTGTACCGTCAAAATTATTGCGGTTGCGAATTCAGCAAACCAAAAGAGTAGATTTATTTTTGCGTTCTTACCGCAAAACTCAAACTTTCTATATCTTCGTTGCTGCCGCCGACTACCAGTATGTCATCCGCGTTCAATACAGTATCGCCCGAAGGAGTGGTAATTACTTCGTCGTTAGCGCGGATAATTATTAGTACGTTGACGGCGTATTGATTTCTCAAAGCGAGTTCCCCGAGGTTTTTGTTGACCCATTTGTCGGAGATGTTTATTTCGGCTATCGAATAACCAGACACTATTTCCATGTGGTTTTGTATATTCGGATTTACGAGTTTTGTCGCGACTTTAACAGCCATTGCCGCTTCAGGATAAATAACGTTGTTTACTCCTATTTTGGATAATACCTTGCCGTGTTTTTCATTGTGCGCCTTGGCGATTATGTTGGCAACGCCCATTTCTTTGCAAGTTAGCGCGGTTATTATCGAAGCCTGCATATTGTTGGCTATCGCTATTATAACAGTGTCGAAACTTTCTATCGCCAACGATTTGAGCGTGCTGTCTTCCGATACGTCCGCCACTATCGAATGAGTGCTGAAATTCGACGCTTCGTTTACTTTTTCCTCGTCTATATCTACGGCGAGAACCTCATAGCCGTAATTGTACAGCGCTTTGGTAATTTCCATACCGAATCTGCCCAGTCCGAATACCGCGAATTGCTGTCTTTTGTAGTGCTTGAATTTTTTCATTTTATTTCTCCTTGTATCGGATTTATACGTTTATACTTGCCTCGGGATATTTGATTTTCGAGGTTTGTTTGCGCGATTTCGCAAATGACATAAAGAAGGTAAACGCTCCTATACGTCCTAGGTACATGTCTACTATTATCACGAGTTTGCTCACTGTCGACAGCGACGGGGTAATGCCCATTGACAGTCCGCACGTCGCGTACGCGCTTATCTGTTCGAAAATAAGAGTCGTGAGCGTAGTTTGCGAGCGGTTGTTTTCCGCTATAAGTATTATGACCGTGCTTATGGAAAGTACGCCGACCGCAAGCAAGAGCGTGCTTATCGCTTTTGCCAACGTATTGGCTCCTATCGCCTTTTTGTCTACGACGTATTCTTTCTTTTGTTGAAGCGTGGCTACTACGTGAGCAATCAAAATATAAAGAGTGGTTACTTTTATACCGCCGCCGGTAGAGCCGGGCGCTACGCCGATAAACATAAGTATCATCGACGCGGATACGGACAAATCGCTCATTTTCGCCATATCGAAACTAGCAAATCCCGCCGTACGGCATGAGATGGAATGGAAATAGCAGTTTACCCACTGTCCGAGCAGGGGCATATTACCTATCGTGTCGGGATTATTTCTTTCCGCTATCCAAAATATAAATGCGCCGCCGAATATAAGTATAAGAGTCATAACGATTACGATTCTGGTGTGCAACGACCATTTGGAAAAACGCTTGTGTTCTGAAATATCTATAAGAACAATGAATCCAAGACCGCCTATGCTTGTCAAAAGCGCGAGCGTCATCAAAATAAGATAGTTGTTGTTGAAATCTATTAAAGAAACTCCGGTCAGACTTACAATATCGAATCCCGCGTTACAGAAAGAAGATATACTGTGAAAAATTCCGTACCAAAGCGCTTTGCCGAAAGAAAATCCCGAAATACAAAAACCTGCCGTCAAGAATACTACGCCCAAAAGTTCCGTCCCGATAGCGAGCAAAACTATCTTTATCGCGATGGATTTAAGTCTTTCCATGCTTGTTTGCGGCATCTCTTCGCTCATGCTCAGTCTTCTTCTCAAAGTCAGTTTTCTTCCGAGCATGGAGTAGAAAAACGAAGTTATCGTCATGAATCCCAGACCGCCGATTTGAATAAGAAGTAGAATGACGATTTGTCCGAATACGGAAAAAGTCGCCGCGGTCGGAGTAACGATTAACCCGACTACGCAAGTAGCGGAAGTCGCGGTAAACAATGCGTCCATAAATCCGATGCTTTTTCCCGATTTTGTAGAGAAAGGAAGCATCAACAACAGTGTTCCTATAAGTATGAGTATAATAAAACTCAACAACAAGAGCCTTGCGGTTGTGATATGCTTAAATATTTTATTTTTTTTCGAGCGGGTAAGTATTGACTCGCTCAAATGTATCTGTTCTCTCATATCGTAAGACTTAATTATTATAAATCAATTTGATAATTTTTGCAATCTTTTTGCGCTTATTCAAACGTTTGAGAAATATTTATTGACGCTCATTACAAAAATTTACAGAAGAAAAACCTTAAAAAAGGTTGCAATTCTGTATTATTGCTTATATTATATAAATATTATATGTACAAATTAAAGTTATTTGTGTTATAATAATATCAAGGTGGGATTATGTCTAAGAAAGAAATAAGAAAACTTAACGCCGAAAAAGACGAAGGCGCAATAAAAAAGAGCCGTAGAAGAAAATTTGCGGGTAAAATTTTCGCTTCGGTATTCGTTTTGTTATTCGTAGGGATAGTTATAGGAACTACGGTGGGCAGTTATAAGTTGGCGGAAAGCGTTTGGAACGAAAATATAGGAAACGAAGCGCAAGTTCCTTTCAACGAATTGTTTTCTTTATTCAAAGGCGTAAGAAAAAATAATGAAAAAGACGTGGTTAGCAACGCTTTTGCGGACGAAGATCTTACGGCGTTTTACGCTAACATAAAAAATAAAATGTATCTCGCCGAGGATTACGATCTCGACGTAATGAAAATTTTAAGCAAAGTTTTAGCCGGAGAAGAGGAAGAAAATTCTACTGATCAGGAATCTGCAGGCGACGTAAAGATAACTACTCAAGGCACTTATGGTTACGATTTTGTTTACGTTTACGAATATAAAGACGGCAGACGCGTGGAGAGCAGAGAACCTCTTTCAGACGAAGATTTGCCCGCCGAAGACGGAGGTCAAGAAGAACAGCCTCCGCAAGAGAGTACGGGCAATTCTGCTTTAGACGAACTTTTGAAAGAAATTCAATTTGATTTTTCATCGCTTGCGGATTACGACGGCTCAAAAAATATACTTGAAATTTCCGATAAACAACTCGCCGCTTTTATAGACGAAGTATTGGGCGGTATAGGCGAGTTTTTCCCCGCGTTAAAAGAAATGGAAACGTCTATGGGTAGCGCGCTCGGCGATTTGCTTCAAATTAAGCAGATTATTATCTTCGGCGACGTAAGCGTTCCTCAAAGCGCGGGATTGAAAATCACTCTTAACGTAAAACTTAGAAATCTTATGTCGGCGTTTGTTCAAAAGAACCCGGCGCTTTCTTACGTTAGAAGCCTTATGCCGCAAAATATTTACGCTTCGGCTACCGTTTATCCTTGCGACAGAGATCGCGCGATTCAGGTTTCTATAAACAAAATGAGCGAAGTCAACGTTGAAAAGATTGTAAGAATCGCCGACGTAGTACTCAAAAAGACGGGAAGCAATATGTCGCTGTCAAAATTGCTTGTCGACGTAAATTCCAAAGTAGTAGACACAATAGAGAAGGCTCAAAACGTTATACCGCTTTCTTTCGTAACCAGCGGAAGTATGGAACTTTATCCTATCGAAACGCTTATGAAGACGCTGAAAGTAGACGTTAGCGAGCAGGCTTTTCTGACTATGATAAGGGACGTAAAACTTCCGAACGCGCAGTCATTGGGATTTGATATATATACGCCCGAAGTAAAACTCAACGATACGAGAGAATTCATTACCGAGGTAAGCGCGAAATACGGAATAGACAATACCGACGGCAAGATAGGCGAACAGAATACCATTGCCGACGTAATGAATTTTGCGCAAGGCGAAAGCGTACTCAACAGCATCAACCTCAAATCCATAGATTATTCGGGAGAATATACGGATGAAAACGTCAAGGTCGGCGCGAGTTATCAGGCGCTGTCGCACATGCTCTCTTCGTACGTCAACGAAAATGAAATGCTTGGTACTATCAAAGCCAAGATAGTCAATATGTCTTCAAACGGAAACGGCGATTTGAGTATAGATATAGAAGTAAACGTGGCGCAAATGTTGGGATTCAACGGAGAAGATACGATGGCGCAACTTATCCGTCAACTCGTACCCGAAAGCATTTTCGCTACTGCGACTATAGATCTTCAAAATCTGCAACCCACGAGCGTGGAGATAAATAAAGTTGGCGTGGAAAATTCTCAAAATCATCTCCAAACTCTTACGGCGCTTGCGTCTTCGTTTAATATGGACGTAAGTTCTTTGAGTTACGAATCTATTTGTTCCCAGGTCGACAGCGGTATAAAGCAGGGGCTTGCGCAAGTCAAAGAAAAAATCGGTTACGATATTCAATTCAATACGGATAAGGCGTATTTGCCCAGTCTTTACGAAATAATCAGCGGTACGTCCATCGTAAACGGCGACCTTAAAGAAGACGAGCATTATTTTACTCCGCAAGAGATAAGAAATATGCTCAAACATCTCTATACTTTTGTTTACGACGAAGAAAACGACGGTTTTGATCCCAAAGACAATATGGACGGATTTATAGACCAGTTGTATCAAAAATATTTTATAAGCGACTCATACAAACGGACGCTTTTGGAAGCGTCGCGCAACAATACGTTGCTCGAAGCGATGACGAATATAGGCGGAGATAATTTCGATATTTCCAAAATCAGACTCGACGATATTATAAACGCGGAAACGGGAATCGTTACGCCCGGCTTGAAGTCTAGGTTAAACGTTACAGATATGTCGGGTGTCGGCGACGACGAAATTCAAGCCGAAAGAATCAAAGAGGAAATTATTCGCAAATTTAACCCCGTATTTACTCTTGAAGAAACGGCGCATCTTTTAAGTACGCAAGTTAATTTCGCTCAGTCAATTACGTTTATGAATGACGTTCAGATAGTGTACGCCAACAACTATTCGGCGGTCGGCGACGATTATCTCGAAATCATAATCAAAGGCAAAGGGGCGATAAGCAACGCAAACGCTACTTCGCTTTTGCCTGAATTTATGTATATCGGCATCAAAATAGATTTGGGTAAGATAGTCGACGGCAATAGAAGCGATATGAAAGTTTTCCAAATGGACGTGAACAGTTTGGAATACAACGTCGAAGAGGAAAGCAAGTTGCAGGATTTGCAGTTGCTGTTAATGCTAATTGACAGAGTAAACGGAAAGTCCAACGCTCCGTCGCAGCCGGAAAATCCTTCCGAACCGGATACCGAGCCTGCGCCCGAACCTGAGCCTCCCGCGGAACCTGCAATGCAAACGTCGTTGGAAGAAATAATCGCAAATATCGAAGAAAAACTCAACGGTAAAAAAGAAGACGGAAACGTAGTAGAACAAGGATTCAAAGACAGAATCCACAACAACGTATTTACCGTAACGTTCGTAGACAACGGAGGCTTCAGATTAGATCAGACGGTCTATCAGATAGCGCTCAACTCCATATACGGCGACGACGCAAGATTGCAAGGATCGGAAGATAAACCGAGCGAAATAGATTTTAGAAACTCCGTTTGTAAAATAAACAATATGCCTGACGAGGTAATTATCGACAGCGTCGCGCTTTCGCTTAAAGAAAGCAACAAGAGCGACGCAAATAAGGCTGTCGACGAGATAAACGAGAAGTACGCGCTGAAAGACGAAAGCAAACTCGACGCAAGCAACCTCAACGCGGTATTGACGAATATAGGCGACAAAGTAGGTAATTACGCTACGGCGATAGACGGACAAAAACTCGTCGCGGATTTTGCCGACGGTACTAAGAAAACTTTGGAAAATCTACGTCCTAAAATGGCTCAGGGCGAATTGCTCAATTTCCTTGAAAACAGCGTAAACATAACGGCGCAAGGCTATGAAGATACCCAAATGCTCGGACTTTATATAGTAAACGAGAAAGAAATGGCTATCGTTTACAAGAGCAAAGTAAAGACGGGCGACGGTAAATATGCTCAACTTCTTCCCGTCGATATAGCGATGGTAGTAAAGACTGATACGTCTTTGATAAAGAGCGACGAGATTTGCACGAGTATAGTTTTCAACGACCTTTCGCGAAGCGAAGCGATTGCCATAGATAAGGTAAGAAATAAGATGAACGCAGGCGGAGCGCCTTCGGACGCGTCCGATTTGGACAGCGCGAACAAGAAATGTTCGGACAGTGTGAAAAATTCTATGAAACCTTTGACGGATAATATGGATTTGCGTTTCAGCGTAGAAAACGGAAGCGGAAGTATGATAATGGACGGCATATATGAAATCGCCGCGAATAAGGTAAACTCCGCCAACGTTTCGCAAAGCGAGATAAAAGCGCATAGTCTTAAAGATACGCTCGAATCGCTCTTTGCAGGACTTGACTTGCGCGGATATACCGGCGCGGCTAAAAACATCACTGCGACAGTTCTTGCCGAACAGCAAGCGAATTTCAACGTTTACGCGTCGTCCGCAGGAATAAACGGAATAATAGGCGACGGAAATATCAGTTCAAAGATAGACGTCAACACTCTCAAAACAAGTTTGGGAATGAGCAATGTCGCCGACGCCAACGCTTTGACTCTGGCGCAGTCGGGTATAATATGCGCGGGCGATTTGGATGCGTTGAGAAATTCTTTGGGATACGTCGACGGCGAATCGAAAGTTTTAAGACTTTCCGCCGACAAAGAATGGATGTTGTTTACGTTCTCCGCTAAGATGCAATCTGCGATAGGCAGAAATATGTCTATCTTGCCTGAAAAAATGTTCGTTACTGTTTTCGTAGATATAGACGATGCGGACGGCAGAGTGGGAATTGCGTATAATTCACTTACCGATTCTCAAACAGATACGCTCAAAGCGCTTATGAACGCCAACGCGGAAGGCGCTTCGGGATTTACCGACGCGGGCAATTTCGATAAAGTTAAAGACCAACTTATGAATACCGTAATTATAAACAATCCTATCGGAGGCGCAGACGTAACGCTTGGAACGCTGTTGCAGATAAAGAGAGGAACGGGCGGAGGTTCCGCGCAAATTATGCCTATTGCCGACGTGATTGGGAAGTCCGACGGCGTTGTGGTAGGTACGGGAGCGCTGTCTTTCAACATAAATAGTTAAAATTTGAAAACAAAAGGAGCATTGATATGAAAAAGCATTACGATACTTTGACGATAGGTCATATTTCTTTGGATTACAATATCGACTATTTGGATAATCAGATTATTGAAGTGGGAGGCGCGGTAATTTATTCCTCTGCTTCCGCTTATGCGGGCGGTTACAAGGTAGGCGTAGTAACGAAAGTCGCGCCGGAAGATAAGGACCGATTAAATACTTTCGTCATAGACAAAGAGGATATTATCTATATCCCGAGTAAAGAATCCACATCTATAAGAAACAAATACCATACCGCGGATAAGGAGCGTCGCACGTGTACCTGTATCGGTCAAGGCGATCCGTTCACGTTGGCGGATATACCCGACGTCGATTGCGGCGTTTACCATCTTGCCGGATTGATATACGGAGATTTTGACGGACAACTTATAAAAGATTTATCCAAGAAAGGAAAAGTCGCGGTTGACGTTCAGGCGTTGCTGAGACACGCAAACAGACAGACGGGCGAAATGTACTTTGAAGATTGGAAAGATAAAAAAGAAATCTTACCGTATATTGATTATCTTAAAACGGATACCGCCGAAGCGGAGATACTTACCGGACAGACAGATAGAATTCAAGCGGCAAAAATGTTTATTGAGTGGGGCGCGAAAGAAGTAGTAATTACCAATTCGGCGGAAGTACTTGCTTTTGACGGCAAGCAGATGTTTACCTGCCCGATAAAAGCGAGAAATCTATCGGGAAGAAGCGGAAGAGGGGATACGACGTTTGCCGCTTATATCACGGAAAGACAGAAACAAAACGTAGCGGATTCGCTTTTATGGGCGACGGCGACGGTTTCTACGAAAATGGAAGAACCCGGTCCGTACAAAGGCGATAGAAGTGATATAAACGAATACATAAAAATGATGTACGGCGAAAAGTTCAGTCCCAAACAAATTATTTAAGTGAGGAAGAAATTATGCATTATGATTATAAACCGCGCGGAGTTTGTTCGCAAAAGATTGAGTTTGATATAGAAGAGGGAATACTTAAAAACGTGAAGTACGTCGGAGGATGCAACGGCAATCTAAAAGGAATCGGCAGTCTGGTAGAAGGAATGAAAGTAGAGGAAGTAATAGAAAGGTTGGAAGGTATAAAATGCGGTATAAAACAGTCTTCCTGTCCCGACCAACTTGCCCGCGCTTTAAGAGAAATATCAAATTCCAAGTAACAAATAGAGCGGAAGTTTTATTAAAATTAAATTAAAAAAATTGTTATAATTATAAATCATGGTATTGACAAAAAACGCCATATTTATTATAATAGATAAAAAACGGTCAAAATTCGACTTATATTGCAAGACTGCATTTTGACGGTATTTTTATTTGAAAAATACCCTGGATAGGGGGGATTGAAATGCGGAGGAAAAAATTGTGGAAGAGCAAAGATTGAGTTTTGACGACAGAATAAAGTCTATGGGGGAGGACGTGCAGAATTACCATTCGTCGTTGCAAGAATACCTTTTGTCGTTTAAGAAAGTTAAAAGCAGGCTTAGCAATAGGTGCGACAGTTACAGAGTGGGAAGAGATTTGCTTTGTAAAATGGCTATAGGCGGAAAAACACTGAAAATTTATTTGTCAGTTGACGCGAACAGAGCGGAAGTTTTGGAAAAGAAACTTCATTTCAGAGATTTGTCGTCGTCGTTGGCTTATAAAGAAGTGCCGGCTATGATTCCGGTAAAGTCCGAACTGTGCGTGAAAAAAGTGTGCGAAGTCATAGATATTATGATGCAGGATAAAGGTATAACAAAGAAAAAATAAGAATTTATTAAAATATCGAATATCCCAAAACGTCTTATATTACTCTCGCGTAAATAAGGCGTTTTATTTATAAAATTAAGGAGTAGAAATTATGTTGACTTTCGGACGGCAGACAGTTAGGGCGGGAGAAAGACTGATAGGCCGCTGATTATATTTGCAGTCCGTTGTCCTCGTCTTTGAGCGACATACTCATATTGTCTTTGTCTATATCTCTCATTTTGACGCGCAAATTGGATATTTTTTGTTTTTTTATTTTTTCTATCTTTTTCTTATTCATTCGATTACCTCTGTAATTTTAGTTTGAGATAAATAGGCAATTATATACATTTATAGATAGATAATTATCTTAATTCAAAATAGTTTTGAGCGATTTGACATTTTTGCATTGTCGTTTTACAATAGTAGTCGAGGTAATATGAAAGCAGGAGATAAATTTACGGTTGAAATAACGTCCGTAGGTATGGACGGAGAGGGCGTAACGAGAATCGACAATATGGCGGTTTTCGTTCCAAAGACTTTGTTTGGAGAAAAAGCCGTAATAGAAATCACGCAGGTAAAAAAATCTTACGCGTTTGCCAAAGTTATCAAGTTGATTGAGGCGAGCAAGGACAGAGTAGAGCCTGTCTGCGACGTTTGTTTTAAGTGCGGAGGTTGCGAAAATCTACATATATCGTACTCAGAGCAGTTAAAAATAAAAAGGAATAACGTTAAAAACTGTATCGACAGAGAATGCGGAATAGATTGCAAAGTCGACGATACGGTGCCTTCTCCCGATACGTTCAATTACCGAAATAAAATTCAACTTCCGATAACAAGACGCGCAGGCAAAGCGGTCGGGGGATATTTTGCTCCCAGTACTCATACGGTGGTAGCGTCCAGCGTACGCGGAGAAAAGGGAAAATGCGTCCTTAACGCTCCCGGCATACAGCAAATCGTTGACGAATTTTTGGAGTACTTAGACGCTAAAAATATATCCGTATACGACGAAAAAACGCGTAGCGGACTTGTTAGGCATCTCGTTGTTCGCAAAGTAGGGGAGTCGTTTGCGATATGCGTCGTAATCAACGGAAACAGTCTTCCCGATTATAAAAATTTTGCAGACAGACTTGCCTCTAAAGGATATAGATTTTCTCTTTACTTATCGATAAATAAAAAAGACACCAACGTAATTTTAGGGGATAAAACTATTTTATTGGTCGGGACGCCTACGCTTTCGGGGCAGACGCTCGGAGTGAAGTACGAAGTATCGCTATGTTCCTTTATGCAAATCAACGACAAAGTCAGAGATTTGATATATTCGAGAGTAGGCGAAATCATAAAGGAGAGCGGAATAGACACCGTCATTGACGCTTACAGCGGAATAGGTATAATGAGCAATATATTTGCCAAATACGCAAAAAAAGTGTACGCAATAGAAATAGTGGAAGACGCGGTTAAAGACAGCGTCGCGCTTGCCAAAGTCAACGGCAACGCCGATAAGATAGTTTCTATATGCGGAGATTGCGCTAAGGAACTGCCGTCGATAATTTCCGCTTTGGACAAGTCCATAGTCGTCGTAGATCCTCCTCGCAAAGGTTGCGACAAAAAAGTAATAGACAGTATATTGAAAGCGGAACCTACTAAATTGATATACGTATCCTGCAATCCTGCTACACTGGCTCGCGATATTAAATTTCTTCTTGAAAAATATCAAATAGAAAGCGTTACGCCTTACGATATGTTCCCGCATACAAAATGGGTGGAGACGTTGGTTTGCATGAATAAAACATGACGGTAGATTTTAATTAAGCCCTATTATTATATTATTATTTAATAAATCAATAAGATTAGTAAAACTGTGTTGACTTAGACGTCGATTGCGTTATATAATATACCTGTTATTATTCTATAGGGGAAGTTTATGTTAGGTAAAAACTTAAAAAGATTTTGGAACGAACCGCCAAGCGGAAGATTTTTGAATTTCAAAGAAATACTTCGTCTCGGCATCTCAAGTTTGGGCGTAAGTTTTATCGCCAATTTTATATCCATTTATATTACGATAAGCAACGTGCCTCTTCTTTACGATATGGGAAACAGCGGTACGCTGCATGCGACTATCATGTATTTGCTCGCAAGCGTGCTTGCGCTGTTTATAACGCCGTTGTACGGAAAAATGATGCAGCGTACAAAGACCAAGTTTGGAAGATACAAACCGTATATTCTGTTTTTAGCGCCGATAGTAGCCGTTTTTGGCGTATTGGCAGTATGGTCGCCTGCGTCGCTAACTCAAAATCAGAGAATTATTTACGTATACATGATTTGTACCCCCACAATCTTTTTGTGGAATCTTTGGTACAATACTTTTAATATGTTCCCGGGAGTATTTACTCCAAACCAGCAGGAAAGAGCGGATATTTGGTCGCCTATAGGTTTGGTAATAGGTTTCGCTCCGACAATTATGAACGCAGTCAAAGGTCTTGTAATCGCTTGGAAGGGCGATATTTGGGCGGGACGTATTTACGGTATACTAAGCGCCGTACTCGGTATGGTGTGCATTATCGCGCTGTTGGGAGTAAAAGAAAGAGTCTTTATCACCGAAGAAGAAAACAAATCGGAAAAGGTTACCGCCTTGGAAGGTTTGAAAATGATTGTCAAGAACAAGCCGTTGATGATACTTACGCTTGCAATCTGTCTTGGCAGTTTGAAAAACACAATAGACCTTTGTTGGGACGTTATGGCAAGAGTAAAGTACGCCGGCGACGTACAAACTGCAGTTGCGCTTATCGGCGGTCTTTCGCTTTTTGTCGGATTTGCCGCGACGCCTAATATGATACTTTTGCCGTGGATGACGAGAAAATTCAACAACCGTACGATTTTGTTGTTCTGGCAAGGCTGTAACGTAACGGCAAACTTAGTGTTGGCTATAATCGGTTTCCAGAATTTCCCGCAGGGTAGTTGGTCGCCGTACGTTATCACGTTCTTGAGATTTGTATCGATGTTCAACGCTTTGGGAAGTTTGCAGCCGCTTATGCTTTCGGAGATAGGCGATATGCAACAGGTGAAAAGCGGATACAGACTCGAAGGCTTTATTCAGACGTTCGCTTATTCGCTTACCGCGGTAGTTGCGCAAGTTGCGGCTATCATACCGGCAGTTATACAGTCTAAGATGGGATTTAATCCTGCAAATTATCAGGTTCCCGAAGGTTCGGATAAATTTATACTTGATCAACACTATGTCGAGATAGCCGAAAATTACGGAAACGTAGCGTTGTGGATTTCCGTTGTGTCTAGCGCGCTTATGTTGATATGTTTGATTTTTTACGATTTGGATAAGAGAAAACACGCCGAGATAGTAAAACAACTCAAAGCGTCAGCGGTTAACGCCGAAGAAATCGCGCAAGAAGAAGGTACTTTGCATATTTTGGAAAAAGTAACCGATACAGAGGAAGATAATCTGATGAAAGAATTGAGCGAAGAAATAAATGAAACAGACGATTCTGCTACGCAAGATACGGAAACGTCAGTGGACTCGCTCGAAAAAACAGACGGCGATTCCTTAATGGAAGACAAGTAAGAGTATACTTAATTGATTAAATAAAAAGAAAAAGAGAGGAAAACTCTCTTTTTCTTTTTTTGATTAACAAGTCAAACTTGTTAACTGGTCTGAGTGACTGGACTTGAACCAGCGGCCTCTTGCCCCCCAGACAAGCGCGCTACCAAACTGCGCCACACCCAGATATAAATAGAAGTTTGGGGGAAACCCGTGTTTTATTTTACGTCTGCCAGTATTATAGCACAATTATTTTAGCATATCAATAAAATTATCAAAGATTTCGCATAAAAATTAAAGCAAAATTTATTCTCTGCTTATTTATCGTAAAACGCCTATTGATATAATGCGTTTGATATGGTATAATGTATTAAATTATTAAGCAATCTATACCGTTTCGGCGTTTGGAAAATTTTATCGAAAACGGATGGTTATTTATACGGATACTATGAAAGAAAAGATAAAAGAAATCTTCGAGAAGACTCTTCTTGAAATTTTTGTAGACAAATACAATTGCATTATCTGCGAAGACGAATTGCCCAAGCCGTCCAAATACGGGCTGTGCGACAAATGTCTTGGCGAGATGACTTTTCTCAAAGACGATATTTGCAAGAAGTGCGGTAGATTGCAAATTAACGAAGCCGATTACTGTCTTACCTGTCAAAATAATTTGCGGTGTTTCGATTTTGCAAGGTCTTGCGTAGTTTACAACGATAAAGCCAAAGAAATCGTCAGAGGACTGAAATTCGGACACAGGAAGTATTTTGGCAAGTATGTATCCAACTTTCTTATCGACAGATACGCGGAATGCTTTTCGGATATAGATATTGATTTTATAGTTCCCGTTCCGCTGACGAAAAAGAGAAAGAGCGAACGCGGATTTAATCAAGCGGAAGTAATTTCCGAAAAGTTTGCAAAGCATTACGGTATTAAGATAAGAACGGACGTCGTAGAAAAGATAAGACAAAACGACGAGCAAGCCAAACTTTCCGGCAAAGAAAGAGCGGAAAACGTCGTCGGAGTTTATAGCGTAATGAATAAGGACGCGGTGAAGGATAAAAGAATATTGATAGTCGACGACGTTATGACTACCGGCAGCACAGGCAGCGAGTTGGCGAAAGTATTGATAAAAGCCAGCGCTAAAAACGTATATTTGCTTACTTTTGCAAGCACAAGATATAAAATAACGGGCGAAAGTCTGGAAGACGATAAGGTGGAATTATGAAGACAAGATGGTACAAAGACGCGGTAATTTATCAGATATACCCGCGCAGTTTCTGCGACGGCAACGGCGACGGAATAGGCGATATAAAGGGGATTATATCAAAACTGGATTATATAAAAAGTCTGGGGGTGGACGCAGTATGGCTTTCTCCCGTCTATAAATCTCCCAACGACGACAACGGATACGATATAAGCGATTATAGGGATATTATGGACGAGTTCGGTACGCTCGACGAATGGAAAGAGATGTTGGACGGTATGCACGCGCGCGGAATTAAATTGATTATGGATCTTGTCGTAAATCACACTTCCGACGAACACGCTTGGTTTGTAGAAAGCAAAAACAACAATAGCGAATACAGAGATTATTATATATGGAGAAAGGGCAGAGGTAAAAACGGCAAAAAACCGCCCAACAACTGGACGTCCAACTTTGTCGGTCCCGCATGGGAATACGACGAAGCGAGCGGAGAATGGTATTTGCATTTGTTTTCCAAAAAGCAGCCAGATCTCAACTGGGAGAATCCCAAAGTCAGACAGGAAGTCGCGGATATTTGCAACTACTGGTTTGACCTCGGCGTAGACGGATTCAGATGCGACGTAATAACTTATATTTCCAAAACGGACGGATTGCCGAACGGCAAGTTGGCGATTCCCTTTATAGGTTGGGAAAAGTATACTATGGGTCCGCGTTATCATCAGTATATTCACGAACTTAATCAGAGAAGTTTTTCAAAATACGATTCTATGACTGTCGGGGAATCGATAGGTATCAATCCCGACAATGCTTTTGAATCGATAGACGAAAGCGTAGAGGAGTTGGACAGCGTATTCAGTTTCGACCACATGGGAGTAGATTTCAAGTTCAATATTTTCCCTAAGAAATTCGATTTGAAAAAATATAAAAAGATTCTAAGCAGATGGCAACAACTTCCCAAAACCTGTCAGCCGACGATTTTCTTGGAAAATCACGACCAACCGCGCAGTCTTCCCAGATTTGTAGGCGAGTGTAAGGATAAGAGAGAACTCGCGGGTATGTCGCTTGCCGCGTCGATATTGTTTATAAGAGCGACTCCGTATATCTATCAGGGACAGGAAATCGGTATGACGAATTGCGTTTTTGAAGACAACGATTATATGGATATAATGTCGATAAGAGTTTTGCAGACCTTAAAGAAACGATTCCCGATACTTTTGCCGTACGCAAGAAAAGTATTGAATTTGCGAGCGAGAGATAACGCCCGTACGCCTATGCAGTGGACAGGCGGAGAAAACGCGGGATTTTCGACGGCAAAACCTTGGATGAAAGTAAATCCCAACTATACGGAAATAAACGTCGAAGACAGCGAAAAAAGACAGGACAGTCTGCTCAATTTCTATCGAAAAGCGTTGGCGTACAGAAAGGGAAAAGAAGTGATTATCAACGGCGATTTCGCGCTTGTGAATCCAAAGGATAAAGACGTGTTCGCATATTCAAGAGAATATGACGGCAAACGTCTCTTGGTAATATGCAACTATAAGAATAAACGAGTAAAATTCAAATTGCCGAAAAATATCAGTTTCAACAAGGCAAATCTTGCGCTTAGCAATTATTTAGATTCTCTTACTACTCCAAAAGATACGGTGTTGAGAGAATACGAAGCGTTGGTTTACGAGTTGGAATAAAGGGGTAATATATGTTTTTAGGTATGCCTACGCTAATTGAAAAGAGCGACGTAAAAGATTGCGTAAAACTTTGCGAATCGTTGGGGCTTGACTTTATCGAGTTGAATATGAATTTGCCCGAATATCAACCCGATAGAATAGACGTGGAAAAACTTGTCGACGTTGCTAAAAAAAGCGGGGAAAAGTATACAATACATTTGGACGAAAATTTTAATCCTTGCGATTTCAATGCTTACGTTTCTAAAGCATATATCCGTACGTTAAAAGATACTTTTGATATTGCAAAACGAATCGGCGCAAACGTGATAAATACTCATCTGTCCAAAGGCGTGTATTTTACTATGCCGGACAGAAAGATTTTTTTGTTTGAAAAATACCTAGACAGTTACGTCGAAAGCGTAAAGGCGTTTCGCGATTTTTGCGAAAAAGAAATAGGCGGATACGGAATTAAAATCTGTATTGAAAATACGAACGGATACGAAGACTTTCAGAAGAAGGCGATTGATATACTGCTCGAAAGCCAAGCGTTCGGTTTGACTTTTGATATAGGACACAATCGCGCTAGCGGAGGAAAGGACGAGGATTTTATTGTTGAAAGAGAAGATAAATTAAGACATTTCCATATTCATGACGCGCTTTTAGGTCGCGACCATCTGACGCTTGGCGCAGGGGATTTGGATATAGCAAAATATCTCAAACAGGCTGAAGATTTAGGAGCGCGCGCCGTTATAGAAACAAAAACGGTGGAGGCGTTGCGTACGTCTTGCGAATTTATAAAAAATTTGTGAAATTTAACAAATAAAAACTTTTCCGCATAATATATAGAGAAGAGTTGAGCGTTTGCTCGATAATTTTTTGGAAAATTGCCGAGAAAATACTTGACAATCGCTTTATTATACCTTAATATAAATATGCTAAACAGCAATAAGCCCTTATAGCTCAGTCGGTAGAGCATGCGGCTGTTAACCGCAGTGTCATAGGTTCGAGTCCTATTGAGGGCGCCAAACGAGGCAAACTTTGAATAAAAGTTTGCCTCGTTTTTTTATTTGATTATTACGTATTCTATGTTAAACGTTGTTTTAAGCAAAAACAAATAGCGTATCAATTCATAATCAGGAAAGAATTTTCGTCCGATAGATGTTTCAAACTTAGATAATACAATGACGGAAAGGTATTGCGCCTTTTCGTCATTTTTAATCCGACCAAACGCGAAATCTTCATTGTATTACGATTTCGGTCGGACTCTTTTTTGTACTAATTTAATGCCGTAGGCTATCAGTTTAACATTTACTCACAAAATTTTAGTAAATTTCCATTAACCCATACTTATATTTTTCGAAATTTGGTAAAAAAATAATAAAAAAATCGACAAATAGCAAAAAATTCCAAAAAAAGTGTACTTTTCCTGACTGTGAATTTATGTCGAAAATGATGTAAAATACGACATAATTATACAGATATATTATACAAAATATATATGTCGAATTCAAGAGAAAAGGGTCAGGAAAAGTACACTTTTCCTGACCGCATATAAATTGGGGTTAGGATGGATATACGGAATAGGAAAATAAAAATATCTTTTGCATTGATAATACTTGTATTATTATGTTTATATTTTGTCAGCGCGGTATTATTTTTGTCGCCTAATAATGCTCAAGCAATTACCGACACTTCAGCGCACGTAAACGTAGGAAACTTATTAAAGTCAGATTTGAATTCCAAACCTATTTTTGACAAAGAAGTGTTTGCGTTGTTATTTGAAAAAATTACTGGGAAAACTGATGCGACAATAGATGACATATCTCAGATAAAAGAAAAAAATTCCGGTGAGATAAGAACCGCTAACGGTAATAAAGAACTTATTGTAGATTTAGGCGGCTATAAGTGGAGTGTTGTTTATGTTGCTAACAGCAAGACAGATGGAACAGGGGATCCGATTTTAACTCTTTGGTTGACAAATTCCAGTCAAATTCCAGAGGCTTATCGAAATGTCGAATGGAATAGTTTTTCGGATACAAATATGGGTACAAACCCGTCTTGTATGTATGGAACAAGTATGATGAGATCGCTTGCTCTTAATAATGGCGGAACATATTTTTCTGATAATGCGGGAAACGGCGCTGTAAATGTAACGCCTAAAGAGGATCATCCTTTTGCAAGATTTACTATGCCGAGGTCGGAGACTCTAAAAAGTTCTTTGATTGATTATTTGGAAATGCCGGCTAATGTTGAATGGCAAGGAAATGAAGTAGACAGCCAATATACTTTTTTGAACGATGCTTATAATATAATTTCAAAAGGATTTATAACAGGTCAAGAGGCAGTGCAAAATTGTATCGGTTACGATGGTTGGAAAAATGATTATTTATGGTTGCCGTCGATGACTGAAATAGGCTATACTACGGGGGTAAGAGGACTATGGAATACTAGTTATGGTTTGGCTGAAAATGAAAATCCGTATTGGCTTCGTTCTGCTTCTTTGAACGGTTATTCAATGGCTTATACTATACCGCAAGCAGGAAATAGCCATGTGCATACGTATGTTAACGGCACGCCTTATGCGATACGTCCGGCGATACATTTGAATTTGTCAAAAGTTTTTAATAATCCGTCGGAGCCTCCGGAAAAAGTAACAATAGAATATTCGGGGAATCAACTTTCTGTCTTGGATTTATCCAATGAACAAAAATCTTGGTATGACGAAAGTAAAATAGATTTGGATTATCTAGGTAGTGAAAGAATAAATGCCGGAACTTACAGAGTTAAAGCGACGGTAAAACCGGATTTGCAAGCGCAAGAAGTCAAATTCGACGGCACTCCGGATACAAGCAAAGGAGAAACGGACTATATCCGCTACTTCGACTTT
>CAJUBA010000016.1 GCA_910584635.1 uncultured Christensenella sp.
AAAAGCGCACGGGCGAGGACAGTTTGCGGAGCATAGAGGCGCGAATACGCCACGCACAAGACGAGGCGGAACAGCTTACAAACGCTTTTATTTTGGCGCGGAACGATATGCTACGGGCGAACATAGAAAAGAAAATGCAAGAGATTGAAATACTTATAAAAGACTTGTCGGCAAGCAAGGCGCAAATCGAGCTTGAACGGGGCAAGAAAATCACGAAAGAGAAAATCATTGACTTTATCGCCGAAATGCTGAAAGGCGACCCCGCAGACAAAGAATACCAAAAGACACTCATTGACAATCTTGTTTACAAAGTGTTTGTTTACGACGACCACATTATAACATACCTGACTTTCGGCAACGAAAAGGACATTAAAGAAATAAGCCTTGCCGATAACGACAAGGCTATTGACGAATTAAAGGTTCAACCTTTATCGTCTTTGGTGCGGATAACAGGACTTGAACCTGCACAGCCTTACGACCATAAGAACCTGAATCTTACGCGTCTGCCAATTCCGCCATATCCGCGCGCTTTTGTAGGCAAGTTATATATTAACAAAAATAGGTCGGTTAGTCAACTTTTATCACAGTTTTTGTGCAAACAAGATTTTGTCGAAAAGCGCCATACAAGACTATTGCTGATTTTTGTCGTATTTTTTGCATAATCGACGACAATAATAATATAATATACTGTCGCAACGCAAAATAAGCGATAATTTTCGCTTAAACTTGCTTGCAAATAATTCTAAAAGGTGAAAAATGAGCCAAATAACTTCTACCGTAACGACAAAACCTCAACGCTCCGTTACTATTGACTTTGACAGCAACATAGTAATCAACGGAATTACCAACATGATTGAAAGCGACGACAAACAAATCGTCGCGACCTTGGGCGATAAAACTCTTATAATTACAGGCGAAAAACTCAACGTAACAAGTCTTGATACTGCAAGATACGTCTGCACTGTTTCTGGAAGTCTGATAACTCTGAAATATGTAAAAGGACGCCAAAAGACGTCGCTTTTCAAAAGAATATTCAAATGATATTGTCTCAGTCGCTTACTCAACCTTACGCATTGCTGGTTTTCTCCCTGCTCGGCTTGATTTTCGGCATAATATATATGCTGAATTGGTTTATATGCGCGTTTTTGATTAAAAGTCGTCTATACCGCCATATCTCGCAATGCGTCTACGTTCTATGCTACGGAATATCCTTCTTTCTCTGCGCGTTGACAAAATTTGAATATAACTTACACGTATATTTCTTTGCTATTTCGGTATGCGCAACCGCGTTAATTTCAGCGCTGATATATATACCTGTCAGGAATCATAGGAAAAATATAACCGAAAAATGCTCGAATTTTAGGAATAAAATAGCAAAAAGTAAATTTGCTCAAAGAATAAAAAAATAGCGAACGATCCTACGTTCGCTATTTTACGTCAATTAACGTGGTGCAATCTACCGCCACAATCGCAATCTTTTCCGTATCTTATAATACATTCGGCGCAAGTACAACTTTTGCATTTATCGCAAACGTAGGCGTTCTCATACTCGATTCTTTTATTGCACACTATACATCTAGGCATAGAATCCCTCCTATATCAATAAAATATCCCTATAAATATATAATCTCCAAAACTAAGGCAATTATACAAACAAAAGGACGGGGAAGCGTTGCGGCTAATTAAAACCGCTAAAATTTACTAAATGGCGAAAAATAAATGTCAACCGGACAATTAACCTAATCGTCGGTATTTGCAACCGAAGTATAAATAAGCGTCAACCGGGCAGTAAATTACTTAATTAACATAATAAACTTATAAAATAGTCAATTTTTTGAACGCGTTCAATAAAAATAGGCTAATTTAAGGTATTTTTAGCCAAAAAATCTCTTAAAATTGAGAAAAATCATAGAAATAACATCGAAATTCTATCTACGAAAATGTTTCACAAAAATCGTGAAACATTTGAAATTTTTTTAGTAGGAGAGTGTATAAAATCCAATTTAGACCATCAATTTTCAAGTGAAATTATGTCGATTTCAGAAGAATATATTCTAAAATGGGGGATTTTAGAAATAATACTTCTAAAAAATGTTTCACAAGAAACAAATAAGCGTTACACAGACCAAAGAGGAAAATTGTCGTGAAACTACCATTTTATATCGGCTTTTTGCTACGTTTTAGAGATTTATTTAGATACTTGCAGAGTAAATCACAAATCATGGCTAGATACGCAGATCTTATCCCAAAGCGTCGCAATGTTTCTCAACGCAAACTCTTTGCTTATCTTAAACATGTCTACATCAAAGAATTTGCGAAACGTTGCTAACAAACTCCTGACGCCGTTACAATATCATATACATTGTCATTCATGCTATTGAAATACTTTTTATAGAAAAAATGCAGTAATAATCAATGGTTATTAACGCATTTTAACACTGATTTGCAGACTTCATTGTCTAATATAATTATTTACATTATCAATCCACATATATCAAATACTTGTGTCAAAAAATTTTATTTATTATTAACGTTATGATAGTTATCCACTTTTCCACCGCGACTTTTATTCATATTGGACGCAAAATAATCAAAATGTTCCACATGAAACAATAGAATCGCGCAACTTATGTCCGGCGGTAATTATAGCAGAGCAGAGTTATCCACAGAGTTGGGAATTATAAAACTCAGATACTTTAGCGCTACCGGAAGCCGACATATAAACAATCATATCAGCAATATACCTTATTCAAATACAGCGCGTGTATGTGTAGTCGATATTAAGAGCATGGAATCATTAACTCACTAAACAAGAAGATAGCAATGCAATGATTATGTTACAATGTGAGTCGTTTACTATGGCGAGAACAGAGAATAGACAAAGCAAATATTATATAGTTTATTAAGGCGTTACAATAAATTATAGAACAATAAAAGTAGCCTGTTTATCTATCAAGATACGTAAATAATCGACACATACGCAAAAAAATGTGCTATCTATATTAAATTATAAATATATTTTCAATCGCGCTTTCAATATTCAAAACACTTATTTTCGGACAAATAATATTGTACATTTTAGTATTGCAAAGGCATAAATACCTACTAATTGCGCCTTATATTGACCATATAAGGCGACTAAAATACGACACAGAAAAGGGGATGAATAGCATATACCGACACGATTACACTATCTAATATGTTGCAATTAAATTATCTTTTTTTCTTTTCACGTGAAAAAATCAATTCGGCTCCATTAGAGATTTTTTACTATTCAAGCGCAACTACTGATTTGACACGATCGTAGATAAAGAGATAGCAACGTCTAAGATGCCTAGATAATACAAATACAAGCAAACGTCTTCTTACCGAACATACGGGGAAACAATCGTTAAACCAAATAATAGTTGGAAAATCTTTTATCGTAGCACTGTGTGAAAATATCTGCATATCGCAAGTTTTAACATCTTATGCAAATGCCGGCATCTATAAATATTAGCGACTTAGCAAATAAAGACGATGCTATGATACAATTAAGCAACTAAATAAACTCTACTCATAATTTAATTTTCACACCACCTGCTTAATTCAATAATAAGCCTATATAGTTTATACCTTAAAAATATGCAATTAGCATATCTGACGGGAATTACTGATTTGTTTCACATGAAACATTGCCCATTATACTGTACAGTATTTTCCCCACAAGACGTTAGAGTAGCCGTTATTCCCAATGGGTAAGGACTTTTTACTATTAGCAATGCAGTAGAGTATTTAATTTGCAGTACTATAATCACGGCGACTTTTGCCAAGTTGGAGTTTTGCTAATTATTTATCTGCTATGATAAATTTATTTCGCTATATTATCGATATATCACATATTGACATTTATTTGACTAGATTCTTTGACTTCGCTCGGAATAACCGACCGCTTATCTTATCAGTTTATTGCCTAATATTTTAATGACTTATTGTAATGACTTAATTTACGTTTAACATGAAAATACATTCCATTTTGCTTTATTTTTCGAATCATTATGCTTATTGGTTATATTTTATTATGAATTTTGCTTGTTTTAGTACCAATGATTATTATTATATTATGATAAGTTATGCCGCATCTATTTCGACTCTTTTAATTCTTATTCGTTTTTTTCTTAATTAACATCTTTGATTTTCAAATTTGCTTTCTAATGCTTACACTTTGCGCAAACTCCTAACAGAATAGTGTTTTCAATCGTTACTTAGTTATTTTGCTGTTTACGGCTGTTCTCGTCTACCGTCAAATGACGGACATAGCAAAATATTGCTAAACGGTAAGAAAACCGATTGATAACTCTGTAATTAACCGTTTATAAACAACAAATCTACTGCAATATATTGACTTATAAACGTCGTTTTCAGAATATAAAACATAATAAAAACTATCGACCAATACAGTGATTCGAATATATTTACCGTGCTTATGATATAAATTCATTTGCAAATAGCCGGACTTTTCAATTAAAGAAAAACTCCTGTTACGGCGGGAGTTCCTTTATTTATGAATAAATGTTGTTATGAAATTTAAGGTACTGCGAAATTTGGGATACCGCAAAAATTAAGGCGGGTAGCCCAAAATACTTGACACCGCTATTTTTTTTATTTATACTGATATAGCATAATTTTATTTATATATAAAAAGAGAGGAACTAAAAATGAAACAGACTTATCAACCTAAAAAAAGACAAAGATCCAAAGTTCACGGTTTCCGTGAGAGAATGCGTAGCAAGAACGGCAGAAACGTTATTAAAAGACGTCGCAACAAGGGCAGAAAACAACTGACCGCTTAATCGGACTATGCAAAGAAGGTACAGACTTAAAAGCGGCAGAGTATTCGATTATCTGCACAGAAAGGGAGTTTCTTCCGCAAATAAACGTCTTGTACTTGTTCACGCGCCTTCTAAATATCCGCTTAAAGTAGGATTTATAGTAAGCAAAAAAGTCGGAAAGGCCGTCGTCAGAAACAAAGTCCGCAGACGGCTGAGAGAAATTTTCCGCGCTTTGATACCGTTTTTGGATGAAAATCGCAACTATATAATCATTGCGAGGGCTGAAAGCGCCAATTCTACGTTTGCTCAACTCGCCGGATCTTTAACGTCATTACTGCAAAGATCCAAACTGATAGTAAAAACTATCGACGCGGAAACGGCAACTAAACTTTCGCTTGACGAAAAATTTATTAACGCGAACGTCAATTAGAGTATCATACAACCGAAAGACTTTTCCGTCAGAAAAATACTAATGAGTAATTTTTTCGATTGAAAACTGTATAATCGAAATTAAAAGCAACTTTCCTCAAAAATTTGCTTGTCAAAATGCAGGGGATAAAATAATGAAAAGCGGAAATATATTTATTCGATATTATAAACGGTTTATAAATCCCGTGATGCCGGGCAGATGTATATATACTCCCAGTTGTTCGGTTTATATGGGACAAGCCGTAAAAAAATACGGCGTTGTACGCGGCGGCGCTATGGGAGCGTTTAGAATATTGAGATGCAATCCCTTTTCAAAAGGCGGTTACGATCCCGTCAAAGACGATTATAAAGGAAACGCAAAATGGCTATTATGAGTTATAATATGTTGGCTGCGGTTAGTTCTATTTGGAAACCTATCATCAGCCTGCTCGATTGGATGAATAGCGGTATCGGCAATTTCGGTTGGACGGTAGTGGTTTTCACGCTTTTGCTCAGACTTTTTCTTATGCCTTTCGATATTTGGCAAAAGATAAGCATGCGCAAACAAAAAGCCAAGATGGACATTCTCCGTCCGCAAATGGAGAAATTGCAAAAACAGTACGCAAACAGACCGGATATACTGCGCCAAAAGCAATATGAACTGCAAAAATCCGCACATATAAATATGTTTGCTTCCTGTCTGCCCATGATTTTTACGCTTGTAATATTCGCGTTGATTTTCCAGGGATTCAGAGAATATATCATTTCCGCCAACGAAAAGATAGTAAGCGACTTATACAATAACGTATACGTGCAATTTTTTATTGACAACGCGCAAACTATAACTGCGCAAACGGGTAAAGCCGTATTAAACGAAGCGGGTCAACTCGCGATAGTTCCGTCTTATACGCTGATACAGGACGCGGGACTTGTCGAGGAACTCAACGCCGCGTTGGTCGCGGGATATCAACCTCAGAGTTGGCTTTGGGTTAAGAACGTATTTATGTCGGATACCTTCGCAAACGTCGTACCCAACTACAACAACTTTATATCCACAGGCTTCGGCGGAATAGCGGCAACGATTCCTGACGTACCCGGCACCTCTTACAACGAACTTATGGCTCCTATCATAAGCGCTTACAATAAGACGAAATTTTTCGATATTAAGCATTGGAACGGCTATTTCGTATTACCGCTGCTATCGATATTGACGAGTTTCTTCTCGACTATGCTTCAACAGAAAATGCAACCAATGCAACCCATGACTACGGGCGACGAAGCGCAGCAAAAACAACAGAAAATGATGACCAAAATAATGACGTACATGATGCCTCTTGTTTTGGGATTCTTTGCAATAGTATACAGCGCGGCATTCGCTATTTACTATTTTATAAGCAACCTCTTTATGACTATTGTAACGTTGATATTTAACTTTATCGTTAAAAAGAAGGACGAGAAGAAAGCGGCTCAACCGATTATCGCAACTTATTCGGCTCCGCAAAAAAACGTCTCAAACAACAATAAAAAGAGATAAACTTACGATTATTACACAAAAGGCGATTGCGCCTTTGAGGAGATATATATGAAAAGTATAGAAATTACTGCAAACAGTTATGCAGAGGCTCTTAAACAAGCCTTGGAAGAACTGGGACTCGACGAAAGTCAGGTAGAGGCGGAAAAGATCAAAGAATCGGGACTTATCCGCAAAAAAATCACCGTTAAAGTAACTCAAAAAGTCAGCGGGGCTACGCTTGTCAACGACTTTATCAACGGAATTATCGAAAGAATGGAAATTCAATGCGCGGCTACGGTCGAAGAAAAGGAAGACGCTTTCTATGTTTCTCTTACCGGAGAAGATACCGGCGTTCTTATCGGATACAGAGGCGACGTATTGGATTCGCTTCAATATCTTTCCCTTTTGATTCTCAACAAAGATAATCCGCAAGGCAAAAGATTGGTTATCGACGGAGAAAATTACCGCGAAAAGAGAATAAGCACGCTTTCAAGACTTGCTAAAAAGATTGCGTTTAGAGTAGCGAAAAACCGTAAAGCGGAAGCGTTGGAACCGATGAATCCGTTTGAAAGAAGAATTATACACTCTGCATTGCACGACGATAGATTCGTAACGACTGAAAGCCATGGCGAAGAACCCAACAGATATGTGGTTATCGCTCCCAAAAAACCTTCTTTTGACAGAGAAAGAGGGGAGAGAAAGGACGACAGAAGACCTCGCTCGGGACATAACGGCGACCGTTCTTCCAAGCCGAAGTCTACCGCGCCTAGCATTGCCAATCAACAAAAACCGCAGGAAAACCGCAATTTCAACAAAACCGGCGTAACAAGAATGAAATCTTACGGCGGAGATATGAAAAAATTCTTCTAATCAAAACTTAAAAAATTTGCGCTATAAGCATATAAAAGTCCCGTTGCGTTAAATACAACGGGATTTTTTAATAGTCTAATTTCTTCTGTTTTAAGTTAAAATAAAGAAAAATCAACCGGAAAAAGCAAACAAAAAAACTTACGAAATAATTTTCGTTTTTTATAATTTTATTTATATAAATTATCAGTAATCGCGTCTGCCCGTCAAAATATCCAAATCTTCATTGAAATAATCTGCAATCTTACAAAGATTTTCAATACCGATTTCTCTGTCGTTATGAATATATCTGCTAAGAGTGGATTGATTTAGACCTATTTTTTGAGCAACCGACGAAATGCTTTCATCCCCGATAATTTCTTTAAGTCTTTCAGAAAATTTTTCCTTGTACATCTTTCTAACCTTATCATTTTTTATTTATAAATTTTCACATCTAATATTATAAAAATGTTGACTTTTACCAAATGGTATGGTAAAATTTAGACACAGTAGAGGTGGGCACACATAAATAAAAGAACAGCGTGGGCAATAATATTGGTTACGCTGTTCTTTTATTTAGACGTTTGATAAAATTTTCATTTTTCCACCGTCAATATTTTTTTACTATTTTCATACTAATTATACTATTGTTGAACAATTACTGCAACATTTGCCAAAAAATCGCATTTTTTCAAATAAATTAAACTGATTTAATAAAAAAGAACAAGCCTATCGCTCGCTCTTTTTACAAAAATTATTTAATTTACAATCAACAAAAAATTATTTACCCAAGCAAAATCTTTCGAATATATTGTTTATTATATCTTCGTTTGCGGTGCTTCCGGTTATCTCTCCCAATACGAAATAGGCGTCTTTCAAATCAACAAGCGAACATTCTAAGGGCATAGTATCAAAAGATAACAACGCATTTTTTACGCTTTCCAGCGCGGCTTTAACCGCTTGCGCGTGGCGCTGATTCGTTATAATATTTCCGCTGGTATCGACGCTTTTATCTACAAACAAATCTACAATGCTATTCTTTAATTCTTCCAATCCCTGTCGATTTTTTGCACTTATATGCGCTCCTTTTCGGCTGTCTTGCGCCATATCGGATTTGTTTATTACCAACATTATGGGATTGTTTTTATCAAATTTATCAATTAGAGATTTTTCGTAATCGTTGAGATCTCTTCCCGCTTCGGTAACAAAGAGTATAATATCGCTACCTTTTGCAATTTCGATGCTTTTTTGTACGCCGATGGATTCTACCGCGTCGTCGGTATCTCTTATGCCGGCGGTATCGATAAGTTTAAGCATTATTCCCTGAACTTCAACGTACTCTTCAAGACTGTCGCGGGTAGTTCCTGCAATATCGGTTACAATCGCTCGCTCTCTTCCTAAAAGAGCGTTGAGCAAAGAAGACTTTCCTACGTTTGCCTGACCTATAATAGCGACGTTTATTCCCTGTTTTATATACTCTCCGACTTTGGAAGTAGAGTAGAGTTTTTCCAATTCTTCGATAGCGCTTGAAATACTGACGTGAGCGTTTGATTTTGCTTGCTCTTCCATTTCTTCGGGATAATCAAGACTGGCTTCCAACTCTGAAATACAGTCCAACAAATTCGTCTGTATTTCAACTATTTTCTGCGCTATATCTCCTTTTGAAAGTCTATAACCTGCGTTGAGAGAAGCGATGCTTTCCGAGTTTATCATATCTATGATACCTTCGGCGTCGCTCAACGCCATTTTACCGTTAAGAAACGCTCTTTTCGTAAATTCTCCCTTTCCGGCAGGTAGGCAACCTTCCTGTATACATTTTTTCAAGACTTCGTTGATAAGACGTACCCCGCCGTGGCATTGAAATTCCACGACGTCTTCGCCTGTATAAGAATTAGGCGCCTTAAAATAAACCGCAAGCGCGGCGTCGGAAAAATCCTGACAATCCAACTTTCCGTAATACATATAGTTGGGGATAGCGTTTAAGAAATTATCCAGTTTTTTTGTAGTAAAAATACGCGAAGCAATTTCCAATGCCTTATCTCCGCTCATTCTTACTATTGCTATCGCTCCTCTGCCTATCGGAGTTGATATTGTCGCTATCGTTTTCATAATTAAATTATACCATAGCGTCCATTGCATTTGCAAATAATAAATCGTCTATGATATAATATATGTGATTTCGAACTATTACCTTTTCGGTTTTTATTTCGCAATCAAAAAACAATTTATAATACGGTATTTATTTGATATATTAAAAGAATATATATCCGTATTTATATAAGATAGGTAGATAAACGCAATAAAAACGGTACGGTATGCTTGACAGTTATCAGAAAAATTACGACGCAATAGTTATAGGATGCGGACATGCCGGAGTAGAGGCGTCTCTTGCTTTAGCAAGATTGGGACACAAAACTTTGGCTGTTACTCTTTCTTTGGACGCGATAGCGTTCATGGCTTGCAATCCAGCAATCGGAGGAACGGCAAAAGGACATCTTGTAAGAGAAATAGACGCTTTGGGCGGTCAGATGGGAATTTCCTCCGACAATAATTTGCTTCAAATACGAATGCTCAATATGGGAAAAGGTCCCGCCGTACAGTCTTTGAGAGGTCAAGCGGATAAAACTTTGTATCACCATTATATGAAAAAAATAATGGAAACGCAGGAAAATCTCGATATTTTGCAAGGCGAAGTAGCAGAATTACTTACTTCAAACGGTAAAGTAATAGGTATAAAAACCACTCTCAATCAAGATTTTTATTGCGACGCGATAGTCGTATGCACGGGTGTATACCTTAACGCGCATATCATTATAGGCGACAACGTTACGAAGACGGGTCCCAACGGTTTTTCGCGAGCGACTAAACTTACGGACAGCCTTATTTCTTTGGATATTCCCACCAGAAGATTCAAAACGGGAACTCCTGCAAGAGTAGATAAGAACACAATAAATTTCGACGTAATGCAAATCCAGCGCGGCGACGATAATATTTATCCTTTCTCTTTTATGAGCGAAGGTTACATACCTAATAAAGAAGTATGTTATTTGACTTATACCACACAAAAAACAAAAGATATTATCATGGCAAATATAGACAGATCTCCTCTTTACAACGGCTCTATCCACAGTATAGGACCGAGATACTGTCCTTCGATAGAAGATAAAGTAATGCGTTTTGCCGATAAAGAAAGACATCAGATTTTTATAGAACCTGAAAGCAGTCTCACTAATGAAATGTACGTGCAGGGTATGAGTTCTTCTCTTCCGTTTGACGTACAACTTGAAATGTATAAATCTGTTATCGGACTTGAAAAAGTAAAAATCATGCGCTTTGCTTACGCAATTGAATACGACTGTATAGATTCTCTGTGTCTTACGCCGTACCTTATGACAAAACACATTAAAGGTTTGTTTTTGGCGGGACAGTTAAACGGTAGCAGCGGATATGAAGAAGCGGCGGCGCAAGGACTTATAGCGGGAATAAACGCTTCGCTTTATTTGAAAAACAAAAAACCGCTTGTACTTACTCGCGACAGTTCTTATATCGGTGTTTTGATTGATGATTTGGTAACAAAAGGCACCAACGAACCTTACAGAATGATGACCGCAAGAGCGGAGCATAGACTTATTTTAAGACAGGAAAACGCAGATAAAAGGCTTACTCCTATAGGAAGAGAAGTAGGACTTGTAAACGATGAAAGATGGGAAAAATTCTGTGAAAAGAAACAAAATTGCCTTCAAATTTCTTCAATGCTAACAAAAACCCTTCCTCCGAAAGATTTCAAAGACTATTTTGAAAGTATCGGAGAACCTATCCCTCACAACGGACTTTCTTATAAAGACATGCTCAAAAGATCTAACGTAGATTGCAATTCCATGACGGAATTTTTCGACGATCTTAAAGGTATAGACAAAAGATGTTTTGAAGAAGTGGCGACGGATATTAAATATGAAGGCTATCTTAACAAACAAAAAAACATAATAGGCGATATAAATAAACTCGAAGATAAATTGCTTCACGAAAATATCGACTATAATTCTATAAGCGGTCTGAGAATCGAAGCAAGACAAAAACTTGATAAAATAAAGCCTTTGAATTTGGGACAGGCGTCGAGAATAAGCGGAGTTTCGCCCGCTGACATAACCGTTCTTATGGTTTATTTGGCTAAAAACAAAATATAAAATGAAAAGACTTAATTTATTGGAAAAATATCTTAAAGATAATAATCATCAATCGATAGATGAAAAATTGGAAAGGTTTGAATTGTACTTTGATGCGCTCACGCAATGGAATGAAAAATTCAATCTTACTACAATAACGGATATAAATGAAGCGCAAATAAAGCATTTCATAGACAGTCTTCTCGGAAACGAATATATAAACGACTGCGATTATATCTGCGATATAGGATGCGGCGCAGGATTTCCAAGCATACCCCTTGCTATTGTTAATCCGGACAAAAATTTTACGCTTGTAGACAGCGTAAACAAAAAAATTACTTTTATCAATCATATAAAAGAATTACTTTGTCTTGACAATATTACCGCTATTCATTCGAGAGCGGAAGATTTTGCAAAACAAAATTTTGAAAAATTTGATTGCTGTATCGCCAGGGCGCTCGCTCAAATGCCTACTTTGGCTGAATACGCTTTGCCTTTAATAAAACCTCAAGGAAAATTTGTTGCTTATAAAGGTATAAATTATAAAGAAGAATTGGAAAATTCAAAAAAAATTTTGACTTTATTAAATTCTCAAATTTATTCTGTAAGTGAATTAAATTTGACGAAAGATGAAAAAAGATATTTAATTATTGTCAAAAAATTAAGAAATTGTTCTAAAAAATATCCTAGAAACGCAAATAAACCGAGAACTCAACCTATTATCGGATAAATATTTTTAGTTGCATATATAAATTTTATTTGATATAATAAAATAAATAAAAATAATTATTTTTATTTATGATTGAATCGACTTATACTCGCAGTATTGGCGTAATCATATAAAAAATTATTGTCTTTATGTCCGTAAAGCGGAGGAGGCTCTTATGACCAAAGATAACAACTCAATAGATAGAACGTTGGATATAGACAGCGACAAAAAGACTTACGACGAATTCGGTAATCTTAACGAAGGCGTCGAAATTATGTCCGTAACAAAAATCGTAGCCAATCCCAATCAACCAAGAAAAAAATTCGACGAAACCGCTTTGGAAGAACTCGCTGTTTCAATCAAGAACGTTGGAATTATTCAACCTATAGTAGTTTGTCCGACAGGCGACGATACTTACGTTATAGTAGCGGGAGAGAGAAGATTCAGAGCGAATAAAATCGCAGGCAACACTACTATTCCCGTAATAGTAAAAAATTACACGAGAAAACAAATAAAAGAAATCGCTTTGATAGAGAATCTTCAACGTCAAGACCTCAATCCGATAGAAGAGGCTCAAGCGTATAAATCTTTGATAGACGAATATGACTTCACTCAAGAACAACTTGCTCAAAGATTAGGTAAATCAAGACCTGCGATAACAAACTCTTTAAGACTTCTTAATCTCAATCCCGTCGTTATTGATATGGTAATAAGCGGAAGACTTTCGGCAGGACACGCAAGATGTCTTTCTTCTATAAAAGATTATATAGTACAAAATACTTATGCTATAGCCGCTTGCGATAAAAAACTCAGCGTACACCAACTCGAAGTAATGGTAAGCAATTACCTCAATCCTAATAAAAAACAAAAAAAAGTACAAGAACAGTCTGTTGAACTTAAAGATCTTGCAAATATAATGAACAGAAAATTCGGTACGAAAGTTTATGCAGTAGGCAATAATAATAAAGGTAGAATATATATAGATTATTATTCCACGGCAGATTTGGATAGAATATTTGAAATCATGGCAAAAATAAAAGAATAATAAATAAATTTTAATGAAATTAAAAAAGAAAACGGTTTGTCGTTTTCTTTTTTTTAATAAACAAATAAAAATATTACACATATTTTCTATTTGACGGAAGGAAAATATTATTTATTATTTCATCAAATCGAAATGAACGTAATATTTCTATATTTTTTATGTTAATAGTACAGACAAACGCATACTTATCCGTCATTCCGAGCGCAATCGAAGAATCTAATGGAAATAAAAAATCAGTATAGAGCAAATTCTTATTAAAATCGAAGAAAATATTATATTCTATGACTGGTCATAAACAAAAAAATACTCCGCTAATAAATTAAAGCGGAGCATTCTTTTTTTATATATAAAATTATTATCTTGTTCTTATAGGCAATATAAGATACAAATATTCGTCGCTTTCTATCGGAGTAATAACAATAGGATTATTGCTGTTTGAAATCTTGATAGAAAGATATTCGTCGCTGCTGTTCTTAATACAATCGGTAAGATATTTAGCGTTTAGACTAATAGTTACGTCTTTACCTTTTGTAAAGGTGTTTATAACTTCTTTTATATTGCTTACGCTTGTATTGCAATATATAGTCATTTTACCTTCTTTTATATCCATTTTGATATAGTTATTTTTATCTTGCTTTGCTATAACGTCTACCTTATCCATACTGTATTCAAGACCTGCTCTGTCAATGGTAATTTCAGTTTCGAAATTAGTAGGTATAGTAGATTCATATCTTATATATTGACCGGCAATAAGCGACGTAATAATTTTGCTGTTGTCAAATTCAACCATCATTTTTTTATCGTTTATGCTTATCAAAATATTTTCGTCTTCCTTTTCAAGAAGTTTTGCAATTTCGCTAAGACTTTTTGCAGGTACTATAATTTCTTTATCGGGATATTCTTCTTCAAGTTGTTTGTTGCAAATAGCAAGTCTGTAACCGTCCAAACCTACGCTTTTTACGGTATTTTTCTTTACGGAGAATAAACAACCTCTTAATTGCTGTCTTATATCTTCTGTCGAAGTAGCGAAAATAGTTTTACCTACCAAATCCTTGAAATCTTTTTGTTTTATTTTCAACTGCATATCGTATTGAATTTCTTCAATAGCAGGGTATTCGTTAATATTCATAGTGGCAAGGTAAATAAAACTGTCGCAGTGGGAAATATAAAGTTTATCGTTTTCGATTTGAGAATCGAATTCTATATAATTTTCCTTGCTTATTTTTCTTATATATTCGCAGATAGTTCTTCCTGGAACCAAAACTTCTCCTTCCATTATAATATCCGCTTTTATTTTCATAATAACGACAAAATCAATATCAGTCGCCATAATCGTCAAAGTATCTCCGAAAGCGCTGAATTTTATTCCTTCCAATATAGGCATGCTTTTCTTTGAAGGCAACGCTTTCATTACTTTTGACAAAGCGTCAGACAAATCCATACCGTTACAAACAAATTTCATAATTCACCTCTGTTTAGCAATAATATATTTTTATATTTATAAATTAGATAATAATTATCATAATAAGTATGTTGATAATGTTGATAAGTGGTTTTTATCGACCTATACGGAAAAAAATTATTAACAATTCTGCCGTATATACTGTTGATAAATCTTTGAAGTTATCAACACTATCCACAATGATACGTAAGAGAGTATTGTTTATGTCCATAAGTTGTACAACATAAAGACTTAAAATAGAATTTTTATCTCTTTTGTATCATATTTTTTATATCTTTAATCTGATTTGCTATCAGATTATTGGTTTTTATCATTTCTTCTATTTTATCTCTTGCGTATATAATAGTAGTATGATCTCTTCCTCCGAAATAACTTCCTATAGTGGCGAGAGGAACTCCCAACATATCGTTGATAAGATAAATTGCGATTTGTCTTGCCTGAACTATTTGTTTTAGTTTTTTCTTTCCTATTACTTCTTCTTTTTTGATATTGTAATAAGAACAGGTAGCGTCGACTATAGAATCGAGGGAGAGTATATGATTGGATACGTCAATATCGTCTTTCAACGCTTCTTTTATTATGTCGATATTATCCGGTTCTTTTCCTTCTAACTGACAGTAAAAAATAACTTTTTGAAGCGCTCCTTCGAGTTCTCTAATATTGCTGTCGAAACTTTCCGCAATAAAATATACTACTTCTATAGGAAGATTTACGTTTTTATAGTAGGCCTTCTTTTGAAGTATGGCAATTCTAGTTTCAAGATCGGGAGTAGATATATCTACGGTAAGACCGCTTGAAAATCTAGATTGCAATCTTTCTTCAAGGAAAGTAAGTTCTTTCGGATGTCTGTCCGAAGAGAGTATAATTTGTTTTTTGTATTGATAAAGGTCGTTGAAAGTATGGAAAAGCGCTTCCTGCGTACCTGTCTTTCCTGCGAGAAACTGAATATCGTCAAGCATAAGTATATCCACGTTTCTGTATTTTTCTCTAAACCTTTTATTCTGCTCGTTGTCTTTATTGTTTCTGATACTGTCGATAAAGTCGTTTACAAACTGTTCGGTAGTACAATAAAGTATTTTGGCTTTTTTATTTGTCTTTAATATCTCGTTTCCGATAGCGTGCATTATATGAGTTTTACCCAATCCGACTCCGCCGTAAATGAAAAGAGGATTGTGCAGAGTACCCGGTTGATTTGCTACCGCTTTCGCTGCCGCGTAAACAATTTGGTTGCTTTGACCTACGACGAATTTATCGAAAGTAAAATTGTTGTCTACCAAAGTATTGTATAACTCTACGCTTTCGGTTTCTTTTTTGTCTTCTTTGATTTTATCTTCATATACTGATATTTCATCCGGCGTAATGATTATAAAATCGTCAACGTAAGTATTGAGTTTTTTTATTTCTTCCAAAATTACGTCGCGGTAATTCGTATCTATAGTCTTTTTAGTAGATTTGAGTTTTGCGACGATTATAAGTTTGTTGTAAACGATAGTTAGAGGTTCTAAAGAAGAGAACCACATATCGTAAGTTACCGTAGATATTCTGTTGGATATTTCTAAAAGAAGAATATTCCAAATTTTCTTACATTCGTCCATACAACCATTATACAATATACAGCCTGAAATTTCAATTAAAGAAAACAATAAAAAATAATAATTTTTAATTAGTAAGTTGATAATAAAAGGCTTTTCAATTATAATATAGATATGTATATTGAGAGCGTTACGCTGAAAAATTTTCGCAATTACGAAGACAAGACTGTTGATTTCAAAGACGGTCTGAATATAGTAATAGGAAAAAACGCAAGCGGAAAAACAAATCTTTTAGAGAGCGTATACTGTTCGGGAATAGGAAAATCTCCCCGTACTAACAAAGCGCGCGAAATGATAAGATGGGGAAGCGACAACGCGTATATTAAAGTTATTCTCAAAAAGCAGTATTCACGCCATATCGTCGAATATTTTATTGATTCGGCAGATAAAAAGATAATAAAAATAGATTCTATTCCGCTTGTCAAACAAAGCGAAATATTGGGTATGCTTAATATAGTTTTCTTTTCTCCCGACGAGATGAAACTTATAAAAGAAAGTCCGCAGGAGAGAAGAAGATTTTCAGATATAAGTCTTTCTCAACAAAATAAAAAGTATCTTTTCAGTTTGTCTAAATACAACAATATACTTGCTCAAAGAAATAAACTTCTCAAAGAAAGCAGAGATATAAAAGCGCTTCCCGAAATGTTGTACGGTTGGGACGTTCAACTTGCCGAATACGGCGCTTATATAATAGCGAAAAGATATGAATTTGTAGAAAAAATACAGGTTTTTGCAAAAAAAATACATTCCGAAATTACCGACGAAAAAGAGAATTTGGAACTTGAATACGAAAGCAACGTAGAGCGAGGCGAAACAGATAAAATGAAAGAGATATTCTTCCAAAAATTAAGAGCAAATTTAGAAAAAGATATGAATTTGCTGTATACATCTTTCGGTTCTCACAGAGACGATATAGCGATAAAAATAAACGGAATAGACGTAAGAAAATACGGTTCGCAAGGACAGCAAAGGACGGTAGCGTTATCTCTTAAACTTGCTGAAATATATCTTTTCGAAAGCGAAGTAGGAGAAAAACCCGTTTTACTACTCGACGACGTGTTGAGCGAACTCGACGCTTCTAGAAGACAAAAACTTATGGAACTTTCCAGCGGTCTGCAAACTATTATTACCTGTACGGATTTTGACATGGATTTAGAAAGAAATACCGTTTTGATAGGAGGTCATGATAATTTATGAATCATTTAGGTACTCAGAAAATACAAACAGAAAGACTGATATTGAGAAAATTCCAGTTACAAGACGCAAAGTACGTGTTTGAAAACTGGGCGGGAGATAGCGACGTTACAGAATATTTGTCTTGGCTTCCTCATGCAGATATAAAAGTTAGCGAAGATTATATAAAAACTTTAATTAAAAACTATGAAAAAAACGATACTTACGATTGGGCGATAGTATTGAAAGAAATAAATCAACCTATAGGTTCTATAACCGCTATAGAAGTAAATGAAAAAGCGGAAAAAGTACATATAGGGTATTGCATAGGAAAAAAATATTGGCATTTGGGTATTACTTCGGAAGCGCTTAAAGCGTTGATAAATTTCTTTTTTTTAGAAGTCGGAGTAAACAAAGTCGAATCTATGCACAATCCCATAAACGTAAACTCCGGAAAAGTTATGCAAAAATGCGGTATGAAATATGAAGGAACGTTAAGAAGTTTTTATAAAGACAATACCGGAATCGTAGACGCCGCGTTTTACGGAATTTTGAAAGAAGATTTAGAAAAATAAAAATTGTTCCGATTAGTCTTGTATAAAGTAATTTACAGTTAAATTTAGTTGATACAACTTTTTTTCCCGTAATTATTGATTTTACTCGTAAAATTGTATATAATTTACGAGAAAGGAGTTTATTTATGAGAAATTTCGATTACGGTAAGTTGAAAAACTTGAAATGGAGTTCCGATATCTTGAATTATATTGCCCAAATCTATCAGGAAAAGGGTATACAGGAAATGCTAATAATTCAAAAACCCGAACAATTAGATAGACTTGTTGAAATTGCTAAAATACAAAGTACGGAATCCTCTAATTTAATAGAAGGTATATTTACGACCGATACAAGATTAAAACAGTTGATAAGCGAAAAAACTACTCCTAAAAATAGGGATGAAGAGGAAATAGCAGGTTATAGGGATGTATTGAAGGTTATTCACGAAAACTTCGAATATATTCAAATCACGCCTAATTATATTTTGCAGTTGCATAAAATTCTGTATTCTCACAATACGAAAAAGTCAATAGGGGGGCAGTTTAAGAGCGTACAAAATTTTATTAGCGCCGTCGATAACAATGGAAAAAGTAAAACCGTTTTTACGCCTCTTTCTCCTTATGAAACGCCTATGGCAGTAGAAAATATTTGTGAAGAATATAATAAGGCTATAGAATATGCGGAAATAGATCCGTTGATTCTTATTCCTATATTTATACATGATTTCTTATGTATTCATCCGTTTTTAGACGGCAATGGCAGAATGTCTAGGTTATTGACTACTTTGTTGTTATATAAAAGCGGTATTTACGTTGGCAAATATATTTCTTTAGAAAACAAAATCGCTCAAAATAAAGATTTGTATTACGGCGCGTTGGAGGATAGTCAAATCGGATGGCATGATGCGACCGAAGACCCCGAACCTTTTGTTAAATACTTTTTAAGTATAGTATTAGCGGCGTATAGAGATTTGGGAGATAGGATAGATAAAGTATCGGAAAAATTATCGTCTGTCGAAAGAGTAAAATCCGCAACTCAAAAATTTATAGGAAAATTCAAAAAAGCAGATATATTAGAATTTTGTCCTATGATAAGCGCAAGTTCCGTTGAAAAATCTTTGAATGAACTTGTTGAAAAAGGCGAAATAATTCGTCATGGAAGCGGAAAAAGCACGTTCTATAGCCGTAAAATATAATTGGAAAACTTTATATTTTGGCATATCTTCATATCTAAATATGCCAAAATGGCATATATATTTCTGAAATTATATGCCATTTTGGCAGATTTACTGTTGCAATAGTGAAAAATTAATGATATAATTATTAAGAGGTGGCAATATGACGCTTAAAGAATTGAGAAAGAAAAAAGGATTGACCCAAAAAGAATGCGCTTCATATTTGAGCATACCGTATCGAACATACCTCAGATATGAAAATGAAGATGAAAAAAAAGATACGATTAAGTATCGTTATATGTTTGAAAAATTAGAAAATCACGGTTTTATCGACGAAGAAAGAGGTGTGCTAACGATAGACTTTATAAAAAATGTTTGCGGTGAAGTTTTTTCTAATTACGAAGTTAAATACTGTTATTTATTTGGTTCTTATGCAAAAGGAAAAGCAAAAAGTACAAGCGACGTAGATTTGTTAGTTTCAACGTCGGCGAATGGTTTGCAATTTTATGAATTGATAGAAGTATTAAGAGAAAAGTTGAAAAAGAAAGTTGATTTATTGGATATTTCACAATTAAATAATAACAGTCTGCTTATTCAGGAAATATTAAAGGACGGTATAAAAATTTATGGATAACGTTAAAAATGATAGATACTATCTTGATAAAATAATTTTCGATCTTAAATTTATTATAGAACACACGTCGGGTAAAAACAAAAGTGAAATAGAAGAAGATGAAGTTTTGTTGGATTCGATAATGTTTCGTATAATACAAATAGCAGAAAACAATAACAAACTTACGAGTGAATTTAAGGAAAAACACAATGCAATTCCATGGTTAGCAATAAAGGGAATGAGAAACAGAATCGTTCACGAATACGGAGAAATGAATATATCGATAGTTTATGACGTAGTAAAAAACGGAATTCCCGATATGTACGCTAAATTAACAAAAATATAATAAGTTTTATTATTAAATATTCAAATTACTTTACGTATCGTTTTTACGCTTTGCTTTTATCTCTTAAAAATTTATCGAAAAAGATTTGTCTTTGTATACAATAATATGATATAATAATTTTATTATAATATTATAATCTTGCGTGTGCATACGCATACGCACGCACGCGAAACGCAAGGTTGAAAATGATATACGGAGGTAATAATGAGCGAAATCGAAAAGAACAATTACACTCAGGAAAACATTCAGGTCCTCGAAGGATTGGAACCTGTAAGAAAACGTCCCGGAATGTACATAGGTTCGACAGACGAAAGAGGATTGCATCACCTTGTTTACGAAGTTGTGGACAACTCCATAGACGAAGCAATGGCGGGTTATTGCGACAAAGTTATCGTTGAGATAATGCAGGACGGTTCCGTCAGCGTAACGGACAACGGCCGCGGTATTCCGACAGGTATAATAGAAAAAGAAGGAAAGTCGGCGGTAGAAGTCGTATTGACGAAATTGCACGCTGGCGGTAAATTCGGCGGCGGCGGATATAAGTTCTCCGGCGGATTGCACGGCGTCGGCGTTTCGTGCGTAAACGCTCTTTCCGAATGGTTGGACGTCGAAGTAGCGCAAAACGGCAAACTTCATAAAATGTCATTCAACAGAGGCGTAGCGCAAAGACCCTTGGCAGTAGTGGGTAACACTACGAGAAGAGGGACGAAAATAACGTTTTATCCAGATCCTGATATTTTCGAAACTACGGATTTTGATTTCGACACTCTCAAACACCGTATACAGGAACTTGCGTTTTTGAATAAAGGACTCAGAATACTTCTCAAAGACAGCAGACCGTTAAAAGAAAACGAAATAGAGTTCCACTATGAAGGCGGTATTGTAGAATACGTAGACGTACTCAATAAAGAGCAGGGCGTACTCGAAAAGCCGTTGTATATTTACTCGTCCACAGACGATTACCAAGTAGAAATCGCCATGCAGTACAACGATTCTTACAGCGAGAATATTTACAGTTACGCCAACAACATCAACACGCACGAAGGCGGAACTCATTTGGACGGCTTTAAGTCGGTATTGACAAAGTTGTTCAACGATTACGGTTCTTCTCTCAAACTTCTTAAAAACGACGAAAAACTTTCTGGCGACGACTGCCGCGAAGGATTGGTCGCTATTGTGAGCGTAAAACTTATCGATCCGCAGTTTGAAGGACAGACCAAGACTAAGTTGGGCAACAGTTTTATGAGAGGCGTGGTATCGAAGGTATTCAGCGAGAAATTCGGCGAATTCCTCGAAGAAAATCCCAAAGAAGCCAAGGAACTTATACTTAAAGCGGTCAACGCTAAAAAGGCGAGAGACGCGGCGAGAAACGCAAGAGATCTTACCAGAAGAAAATCCGTTCTCGAATCCACGACTTTGCCGGGTAAACTTGCGGACTGTTCGGACAAGGACCCGAGAAAGTGCGAAATTTATCTCGTAGAGGGCGACAGCGCGGGCGGTACGGCAAAGCAAGGCAGAGACAGACGTTTCCAAGCGATACTTCCTTTAAGAGGTAAGATTCTCAACGTCGAGAAAGCAAGACTTAACAGAGTTTTGGAAAGCGAAGAAATCAAAAACATGATTACGACTTTCGGTTGCGGTATCAACGAAGACTGCGACGTAAACAAACTCAAATACGACAGAATCATCTGTATGACCGATGCCGACGTAGACGGCAGCCATATAAGAATACTTTTGCTTACTTTCTTCTATCGCTTTATGAAACCTATCGTAGAGCAAGGACACGTTTATATAGCGCAACCGCCGCTTTATAAAGTAGTTCAGAAAGGAAGTAAAAAAGAAAACTATTTCTATGACGACCCGTCGCTTGAAGAGTTTTTGGTAAGCATAGGCAGAAAGGCGGAAATTCAAAGATACAAAGGTTTGGGCGAAATGGACGCGGAACAGTTGTGGGATACGACTATGGATCCAGAGAGACGTACGCTTTTGAGAGTAAACCTCAAAGACGCGGAAGAAGCGGACGAGATATTCACAGTGCTTATGGGCGACGAGCCTGAAAAACGCCGTACCTTTATCGAAGAGAACGCCAACCTTGTCAAGGACCTTGACGTGTGATAGGAGGGGAGAGAAATGGAAGATAAGAAAGATATACTTGAAATGCTTGATAAGACCAACGTCGTTGAAGTTGACGCGGTCAAAGAAATGAAGACTTCGTTTATCGCTTACGCAATGGCGGTAAACGTATCAAGAGCAATCCCCGACGTCAGAGACGGATTAAAGCCCGTTCACAGAAGAATACTTTACGCTATGAACGAGTTGGGACTTACCTCCGACAAGCCGTACAGAAAGTGCGCGCTTATCGTCGGAGACGTGCTTGGTAAATACCATCCGCACGGCGACTCGTCGGTATACGACGCGCTTGTAAGATTGGCGCAGGACTTTTCGATAAGATGTACTCTTGTCGACGGACACGGAAACTTCGGTTCGGTCGACGGCGATCCCGCGGCGGCTTACCGTTATACGGAAGCAAGACTTAGCAAAATCGCCGACGAAATGATTAGAGGTATCGACAAAAAGACCGTCGACTTCTATCCCAACTTCGACGATACGAGGGAACAGCCGGTAGTACTTCCGTCGAGATACCCCAACTTGCTTGTCAACGGTTCGGACGGTATAGCGGTAGGTATGGCGACGTCTATTCCTCCGCACAATCTCGGCGAAGTAATCGACGGTACTATTGCATTGTTGGAAAATCCCGAGTTGGATATCGACGCGCTTATGGATATTATTCCCGCGCCTGACTATCCTACCGGAGCGTATATCATGGGCGGAGGCGGAATAAAGAAAGCCTACCGCACGGGCAGAGGAAACTGCATCATTCGCGCGAGAGCGGAAATAGAAGAAAACAGCAACGGCAAATCGAGAATCACTATTACCGAGATTCCGTATCAGGTAAACAAAGCCAAACTTATCGAGAATATGGCGGACCTTGTTAAGCAAAAGAGAATCGAAGGAATTTCGGATATTCACGAACTTTCCGATAAAGAAGGTATGAGAATCGTAGTCGAAGTCAAGAAAGACGCAAATCCGCAAGTAGTGCTTAATATGCTTTATAAGCATACTCAACTTCAGATTTCTCACTCCATGATAATGCTTGCTCTTGTGGACGGAACTCCGAAAATTCTCAACCTTAAAGAAATGCTTGAAGAGTACGTTAAGCATCAAAAATCCGTTATTACGAGAAGAACGCAATTCGACCTCGACAAAGCGTTGGAAAGAGAGCATATATTGCTCGGTCTTGTAAAGGCATTGACCAACATTGACGAAGTTATCGAAACTATCAAAAAATCGCAAGACAGACAGTCGGCTATCGAAAATCTGTGTTCCAAATTCGAACTTAGCGAAAAGCAGTCGGTAGCGATACTCGAAATGAGATTGCAAAGACTTACCGCTTTGGAAGTGGAAAAGATTCAGGAAGAACTTGCGGAACTTGAAAAACTGATTACCGATTTGAGAGATATTCTTGCAAATCCTCAAAGGGTCGTTGAAATCATTAAGACGGAACTTATCGAAATCAAGAATAAGTACAACGAACCGCGTCGTTCGGAAATTACTTACGACTATTCCGATATAGATATCGAAGATTTGATAGAGGTAGAGGACGTAATACTGTCCATTACGCACAACGGTTATATCAAGCGTATGCCTGTAGACGAATATAAGGCGCAAAGACGCGGCGGAGTAGGCGTATCGGCGCATAAGACCAAAGAAGAAGACTTTGTAGAGAACGTCATGACTACGTCCACTCACGACAATATTCTTTTCTTCTCCAACAAGGGTAAGGTATACCGCACGAAAGGCTATCAAATACCCGAGGCGAGCAAGGGCGCGAAAGGAAGAGCAATAATAAATCTTCTCAACTTAGAACCGGGCGAAGTTATCAACGCTTACGTTCCCGTACCTAAGGAAAGTCAAGGCTTCCTTATGATGGCGACAAAGCAAGGACTTATCAAGAAGACCACGCTCGACGAATTCGTACGCATAAACAGCAACGGTAAAAAGGCTATAACTTTCGCAAGCGAAGACGACGAACTTATAAGCGTTCAACTCACTCGAGGCGACGAGCAGATTATCATGGCTTCAAGCGGCGGTAAATGTATCAGATTCGCCGAAGAAGACGTAAGAGCGACCGGCAGAACGAGTATGGGCGTAAAATCCATACGTCTTGATAAAGGCGAAGTAGTAGTCGATATGGCTATCGTAAAAGAAGATTGCGAAGTACTTACGATTACCGAAAACGGTTACGGCAAGCGTACCGATATTGAAGAGTATCGCGTACAAGGCAGAGCGGGAAGCGGTATCAAAGTCGGCGTCCTCAACGATAAGACGGGTAACGTAGTAAATCTCAAACTCGTCAATCCGTTGACCGACGACGTAATGATAATTGCCGACAACGGTATAATTATAAGAGTTAAAGCCGACGAAATCTCAAAGATAGGCAGAAATACGCAAGGCGTCAAAGTAATGAAAATGAAAGACGATAAAGCAAAAGTAGTTGCGTTCACAATCGTTCCTCATCAAGATGAAGAAAATACGGAAGACAGCGCAGACGGCGAAAATCAAGAAGGCGCGCAACAAAGCGAACAAGCGTCGGCAGAGCAGTCCGCGGAAACTCAAACAAATAGCGAAGAATAATCGTATTAAGCAATAGAGCGCTACAAAAACAAACGGCTGTCGCAATTAGCGACAGCCGTAATTTATTCGTTATCGGGATTTGACCTGGCAAGTAAATCTTGCACGAAATGACGCAAATGCGATATTTCTATTCTTTTAAGACCTTTTGTATAGACTGAATAGTATTCGCTTCGTCCAAGTATAAAGTCAGTAGATGTCTTAAACGTATCGGCTATTTTTATAATCATTTCCAAAGACGGTATATCAATGCCGTTTTCCCAGTTTGAAAGGCGTTTTATACTTACTCCGATAGCCTTTGCAAAATTTTTTTGATTTAATGAATTGATACGTCTTAGAATCTTAATATTTTCGCTTATCATTGTGTTATCTCCCGTTTTTATTTTCAATAATATTATAAAATTTCTATTTTATTTTAGCAAAATACAAAAGTATATTTCTAGTTGACTTTTTTACTTCCGTATTTTCATTTATTATATAACGGTTTAAGGCTTAAAGAATAAGTCAGGTCTAATGACCTAGTAACGGGATTGATTATTTGATAAGAGAATTAAGGTCGAGCAAATGAAAAAACTTAATCTGAAAGTCAAATAATTTAGTCAATATCTTTCTATTATGGATTTATACGGTGCAAAAGAAGTTCGTCGCAAGATGGACTTCTTTATTAGTTATATTTTTCAATAACGCTATAATGTGGTCTTATGGTGAAAATATTGTTATAAATTAGTATCTATGATAAAATAAATGCGAAGAATAATCAACTTATAACGCCGTACGGGGGATTAGCGAAATGAAAGAATACAGCGTTGTGGAAGTAATAGTAGAAAAAGAAAATTATGCAAAACAGGGCGTTCATAAGGGCATGAAAGGAATTATTCTCGATCCGCGTAATATTGACGGCTGTTGGCTAGTGGTGTTTCCAGATCCTATAATATTAGCAGACGAAATATGGGCGCCTATAAGGGAAGAAGATCTCAAACTAATAAACGATTAAATATATCGCGCTAGATTAAAGCCTTATTTCAAAAATTCAATAAATATTGAAATAAGGACTAAAAAAATCTTTTCTTATTTCAGAAAATCTCAAAAAATTGAAATAAAAACATTTTTATTGTTGAGTTATTTCAAAAATTTTGGTAAACTATATTTACAAGGAGAGATTAAATATGAGAGCAGGAAAGTACGTTAGCGTACCAAACAAAGGATACAAAGCGTTCGAGCCGACAAAGTTACAGGATTTACAACTTATTTTGGATACCGATATTATGACAAAGGCGGGGGAAGCAAACCGACTTTTAGGTAAACTTGAAGGTTTGGCTTTGAACGTGCCGAATATTGATTTGTTTATAAGTTCGTACGTTAGAAAGGAAGCGTTGCTTAGTAGTCAAATTGAAGGCACGCAAGCGTCTTTGATAGACATACTTGACCCCAACATAGACAACAATGCAAATATGGATACGCTTGACGTTGTAAATTACACAACGGCGTTGTATTTTGCAGTTGAAACTATGAAAACTTATCCGCTTTGCAACTCTCTTATAAAAAAGACTCATGCCAAACTTCTTTCCAATACTAGGGGGCAGGAAAAAAGTCCGGGCGAATTCAGACGCAGTCAAAATTGGATAGGCAGTAGCGGTTGCGATCTCAACAGCGCGCGATATATTCCGCCTACGCCTGAAAATATGACGGAAGCAATGAGCGATTTGGAAAAATTTATAAATATGGAAGAGGACGTTTACGACCCGATTATTCAAGCGGCGCTTATACATTATCAATTTGAAACGATTCATCCGTTTTTGGACGGCAACGGAAGAATAGGAAGAATGTTGATAGTGTTGTATTTGATTGAAAAGAAGATTTTGACCTATCCGATATTATATATATCGTATTATCTTAAAAAGAACCGTATCGAATATTACGATAGGATGAGTGAAGTAAGAGCCAAGGGCAACTATGAACAGTGGGTAAAATTCTTTTTGGATGCGGTAATAGCAAGTTGCAAAGACAGTATTTTGACAATAGAGCAGTTGAGCAAACTTAATAAAGATAATTTGGAGTTGATAGGCAAATCGTCAAAATCATTGCGCGTAGTATTTGATTATATTTGTAAGAATCCTATCATAAACATACAGAAAACAGCGCAAGAATTGAATATGTCTTTCAATAGCGTTTCGACGGCAGTACAAAGGCTTTGCGAATCAAACGTTTTGGAAGAAAACACGGAGAATAAACGTAACCGTATTTTTAGTTACGTCAAATATTTAGATATACTAAAAAAGGATACCGAATAGAAAAACTGTGTTTAGTCCAATTGCGATTTAGCGAGATATAATAAAGACTGACCGTAAAGACAAAAAGTCCGCTTTTGAGCGGACTTTCTTTTATGATTTACGTTTTGTTTATTTGCCCAATAGGAAAAGCGCGGCAAATACAAATATGGACGTCAGCACGACGAAGCCGAGAGAGATACTTTGAAGTATTACTTGAACGGTGGTGTGTCTGTCGATATTGCGCAATCTTCTTAGATTTTCCGCTTTCAATTTTTGTTCTTGCTGTTCGGAATCGAGTTTTACCAATTTGTAGTATTTATCCGAAGATTTGAAACCCGGCAAAGCGCTGTCTATCTTGACGTAGCCTTCGGGCAGAGCGCCTACGCTTTTGAGTTTTTCTTCGCACATTTCTATTTCTTCTTCGCTTGCAGGAACGAGTCCTTGATTAAGATCGTCGCCGAATACGTTCATAAGTTTGTATTTGTTTTTCATTTTTATACCTCCGTTATAAAGCGAGCGCAGCCGCGCCGAGTATTCCCGCGTCGTTTTTAAGGCTTGCCGTTTTGATTTCTACTTTCGGGTTGAACTTCGCGCCGAATCTGTCTTCGTTTATAGCCTTTTGTATGGGATTTGTCAAATACTCTTTTTCATAACTTATACCGCCGCCGATAAGTATAGCGTCGGGGCAGAATATATTTACGAGATTGACCAGACCGCTCGTTATGTAGCCTATATATGTATCTACAACAGATTGACCCGCTTTATCTCCCGCCTTAGCCGCAAGAAAAGCCGTTTTGCCGGATACTTTTCCTTCTTCTTTGGCAAACTTATGCATGAGCGAATCGGGATTTTTATCCATGACCGCTTTAGTTTGGCGCATAAGCGCGGTAGCCGAAGCGTACGCTTCCCAACAGCCTTTTCGACCGCAACTGCACGGTTGCGCTTCGGGGGATATATCTATTTGCATGTGTCCGCCTTCCGTACCCGCGCATTCTCTTCCTTCAAAGAGTTTGCCGTCTATAATAAAGCCCGTTCCCACGCCTGTTCCGAGCGTAACGAAAATAATGTCGTTATAGCCCTTGCCCGCGCCGAAAACATATTCGCCGAGCGCGGCGCAGTTGGCGTCGTTGTTTATAAATACAGGAACGTCGAAATAACGTTTGAGTTCCGCCACGACGGGTACTCTTTCCAAAGAGATATTGTTGCTATATCTGATTATGCCGTTTTTGGAGTCGATAGAGCCGGGCTGTCCGATACCTATTCCTTTTACTTCGCTTAAAGTTATGTTCGCTCCTTCGAGTACGGCGTCAATGACTTTGCGAATATCTTCGCTTATACTGTATTGTTCGGTATATTTTTCCGTTGTCGGAATAGCGGTTTTGTAGACTATTTTTCCGTCGGTCGTTACCGCTCCGCCTTTGATGCTCATACCGCCTACGTCGATTCCTATCAGATACATAATTATTCCTCTTTTCAGTAATATTTTGCGTCTTTTTCAAGACCCAATTCATTATATAATATTTAATAAATATTTTCAAGTCATTTTCTTAAAATACGCTTTGACTTTGCAAGGTATTTTTACGCTCGCGATTAGACGTGAAATTTTTTCTTGAATTCGGAAATAAGGGTTCTACGTCCCAAAATTCCGCAGAAAATAATTCCCACTGACGAGAGGCAAGCGCATATTATCGACATTACCGGATTTTGGACTATTTTGCACGCAAAAAGTATTACCGGTATGAATCCCAACGCCGATACCGCAAGCGCGTCAATTATTACGCTGTGCCACTTATGAAACGCGATAGCGGTGTAGATTCCCACAACCAACGTCGACACCGTCAAAATGACCGGAAGTCCCAAATCCCAAACCCAGTTGTCGATATAGTGGGAGATTTGATCTTTAAGTAGATAGTTCAGCGCGATAAGTATAGCGAGTATCGCCACGGCTTGCCAGAATATCTTTATACCGATACTGTTGTTGGAAAGTATCGTATGTTTCGTCAAAATCAGTCCGTATACGAGTACCGCGCCGACAAAGGAAAACCAATAGATTGTCGGGGTAAGTCTTAGATTTATCGCCACGCAGATTATAAACAGAGCAAGAGCAATGCTCAAATATATGCTTCCCGGAGTCAAGAGTCTTTTCTTTACAGGAATTTTTTCCTTTTTTTTGGTCGGGTAAGCGGACTTAATATCCTCCGACCCTTCGAGAGGCAAGTCCAAGTTTGGGTCGATATGAAGTTTTTCATGGCAAAGCGGACATATCTTACTTTTGCAGCCTATTTGAATATTGCAGTATTTACAGCGCATTGTCCACCTCCCAAAAGTTTGACGTAACGCAAAGATCTATTCCGTCGTCCGTCAAGTATTTTGCAAACCTTTTTTCTATATCCGTGTCGGTTATTCGCCTAGAAAAAGTAATACACAACTTTCCGTTGCAAGATATTATCGCCAAAGACAGCGGAGTAGTGGTATTGGATGATATGGAAAAACTCACGCTATCGACGTATTCTTTCATGCTGTCCGGAATGCTCAAAACGCCGAAATTTGACAGCGTTGCAGTCTTTTTCGTCTTGCCGAAAAACATATTGGATATGTTAAAGAAAAATCTTTTCAAAAACAGCGGTATAAATCTTACCAGGAAAAATTTTTCCGCCCATACGGTAGTGGAAATTTTATCTTTAAGATATGCTTTGTCTGTGTCGCGTTTAAGATTTTCATGCATTATTTCTATAAGTCTGTCGATGTTCATATCCGTATAGGGGTTTGCGCCTATGCGTGAGAACAGCGAAAAATTACGCAGCGTCTTCGACGGGAATATCTTACGTAGGTTTATCGGTACGAAAAGTTGAATATCGTTTGCGTTTTCTATCTTATCTTTTATTTGGCTTTCAAAAATAGACATGATAAATACTGCGCCGAGATATTCCGTAACGGTACACTTTTTCTGATGACATAAGTCCAGCATTTGTTTTGAGTCGCAATACAAATGAATAAGTCCGTTGCCCGCGTTGTTGAATAAAATACCGTCTATATGGTACGCTTTTTTGCCCTGCAATTCCTTGACTTTAAGTTTTTTAAGCGAAACCTTCTTGTAGTTGGCAAGAAAAGAATCTTCGAGTTCCTCTGTCGAAACGGGCGAGCCTACGGTCATAATTTTTTGGTCGGAGTATACTTCTTTACCGGCAAGGTTGAGGTAAGTATAGACAAGACTTTTTACAAACTCCGAAGCGCCTGTCGCGTCGCAAATAGCGTGGAAGAAATCGCAAACTATCATGTTTTGGAAATAACTTACGCGGAAACAGTAACCGTTACAGTTTTTATCCGTGATTTTCTTTATGGAAATTTGGTCGAGAGGATATACTTTCGTCTTTGCGGAGTTATGGTCGAAATAATACCAAAATGCGCCTTTCATAAGTCTTACTTGAAAGCCGGGGAACCTACCTATAGTCATGGCCAAAGCGTTGTGCAGAATTTCCACGTCCACCTCTTCCTTGAGGTTTACGCTCAGTCTAAAAATATTCTGATTTTTCTTGCTTACAAGCATGGGATAAATCTTTGCGGAATTGTCCAACTTGCTCCAAGTTTCCAGTGATTTTGCCATATTAAAGATTGTATTCTTTTTTCTCCAAGGATATTCGTCTCAAATATTTTTCGCATGCGTACGCGCCGATAGCGCGATAGGTAAATATTTTATTACGACCACAAATATTATAGCATAAAAATTATCCGCTATGCAAGGCGAGAAATAATAATGCGTACTATATTACAAAATTATTACTCGCGCGCGGCAAAGTAGTTAAAAAAACTACAAAATTCTTAGGTGTTTACGACATGAAATTCGTCATGACGGTATATATTATCGTATGAAGATATACGAGTTGTTTTTTATATTCCTTATCGGTACGGCGCTCGGGGTAATCGTGAGATATATCGCAGGTTATCGCCGACGTCATATTCCTTACGCCACGCTGAACGTAATATTGGGCGGAGCGGTGTGCATAACGAGTTGCGCGCTTTACGGCGGGGATTATTTTGAATTGTTTTTGAGCGGAGCGGGCGGAGTAATCGCAAATTTTGCGTATAAGTTAATAAAGTTGTTCACTATGCTATAATTACGATAAAAAAATCGGCGGATGCGCCGATGATTTTTTAGGTTGAATTTTCTAGGAAGTAAATCCGTCGATAAACTCGCGGAAGACTCCGCCGTCTTTTGCAATCGCTTCCATGAACTTGTTGAAAAGATTGTTTGTTACAAGCCAGTTTGCGAACGGATCCTTTTGAGAATCTAAAATTACCGGTTGCATAAAATTCGCGCCGGAAGATATTTTTATAACGTATCCTACGAGAATAAGCGCAGAAAAACCTATGCAAACGTACAAAACCGCTCCCAATAATCTATTGGCTCCGCTAAGCAGAGATTTGGATACAGATTTATGGACGATAAGGGTAATTAAACCGAATACAAGACAGCAGAGAAAAAGGATTGCTATCGCGCTTATACCTGAAATTACCGCCGACGGAATATTTTTTTGCGCTACGAAATCCGTAGAGTAAATTTGTTTAGCCAGATAGGGAGTAAGCAGAACCGTAATCAAGCAAGTGCCTATTGCCGAAATAAGTCGCAAAAGCGCGCGGACAAAGCCTTTCACCAAACCGGCGATAAGACATATTCCCAACACTATTAGCGAACAAATTGTTAAATACGACATTTTTTATTGCTCCGTTATATGTTCAACTGTATAAATTTATTTTACTTCCGATATAAATTATACGTCGACACCGTCGATTATGAGTATCGGCTTGATTATATTATATAAAAAAACGATTATTTTGTCAAACGTTCGACACTATTCGTTATTTCCCTTACTTAGATATATAAACGCGTAAAACCTTGTTTGAGTTTAGTCGAAAACGCAGAGCGGTCAAATAGGCATCGAAAAGGAGTTTGTTAACGAAATGCCGTTATATTACGGGTTTTAGCGGGTATTCATATAATATATTAAGTTTATTTAGAAGATTTTTCAAGTTGCGAAATTATTATCGTCTCTAGAGAGAAGAGGTGTTGTCAGGTATAAAATTTGTATTGTTGGAAAAAATTACCATTATGAAAAACTTGGTATTTTTATGTATAGGCACAACAAAAATAATCGGCGACAGCATCGGTCCTAAAGTAGGCGACAAACTCAAAAGCAGGGATGTTGACGCGTATGTTTACGGCAACACCGCAAGACAGGTTACGGCGATAAACGTCGACGACTATGTCAGAATGATTAAATTAAGACACTCAAGCGATATTGTCGTCGTAATAGATTCCGCGCTCGGAAAACTTGCCGACGTGGGTAGCGTCAAGGTTACCAAAAACGGTATAAAGCCGGGCGGCGCTTTCGATAAAGGCAAGGAAAGAATAGGGGATATAGGCATACTTGCGGTCGTAGGCGACGCGGATTCCGACAGAATGAAAGAACTCAAAACTCGCGACGAAAAATTTATAGACAATTTGGTAGACAAAGTAGTGGAATTTGCCAACGGATATATGCTTTCTCTTGCTTAAAATTCACCTTTTACCGCCTATTAACCAAATCTTTACAAAAGTTGTATAAAGGATTATTGACTATTTCTTTTGTAATAAGTTATAATAATTAAGGCAAATTATCAATATAATGATACGGCAAAGCCTTTTGCCGTGTGGAGGAAAAAGTGAACAAAAAAGCAATGATAGGCAGATATTTCGTGCTTGCTTTGAGTGTGGTACTGATTATAGTGCTGATATATTTTATGTTTTTTAACAGCAAACCCAAAGAGATTTCGTACAGCAACGACGTCGACGGGGATAATCAGGGACTTGTTCAAAGGATAGAAACGGGAAACGTTAAGGCGTTGTATATCGAATCCTATAAAGTATACGCGCTTACGGGCGAACCTTCTCAAAGCGAGATAAACGCGTTTTATAAAAATCCTACCAAAAAAGCGACTTATTGCGCGACTATCGATTACCGTACGAATTTCAAAGAGTATCTCGACGGACTGCGCGAAGATGAAATCGCCGTACCTCAGTACGTTTTCAACGACCCCAATTCGGGCGTTAATATAAGTTCGCTTATATTTCCCATACTTGCGCTTATTCTTTGCGCGGTAGTGGTATTTATCATATTCAGACAAAACGCGGGAGCAAACCGTCAGGCGCTTGATTTCGGCAAGACCAAAGCAAGACTTAATATGAACGTCAACGTTCGTTTTACCGACGTTGCCGGCGCGGAAGAGGAGAAAGAGGAATTGCAAGAAATTGTCGAGTTCCTTAAAGATCCCAACAAATTTTTACAACTCGGCGCGAGAATTCCAAAGGGCGTGCTGCTCGTAGGACCTCCGGGTACGGGTAAAACCCTGTTCGCAAAAGCGGTTGCGGGCGAATCAAACGTTCCCTTTTTCTCTATAAGCGGTAGCGATTTCGTAGAAATGTTCGTAGGTACCGGCGCGGCGAGAGTCAGAGATTTGTTTAATCAGGCTAAAAAGAATATGCCTTGTATCATATTTATCGACGAAATAGACGCGGTCGGAAGACAGAGAGGTTCGGGCTTAGGCGGCGGACACGACGAAAGAGAACAGACGCTCAACCAACTTCTCGTACAGATGGACGGTTTTGAAAAGAACGACGGCATAATAATTATGGCGGCTACGAACAGAGCGGATATTCTTGACCCCGCATTGTTAAGACCGGGCAGATTCGACAGACAGATATATGTAAACGTGCCGGACGTAAAAGGCAGAGAAGAAATATTGAAAGTACACGCGAGAAACAAGAAACTCGCGGACGACGTATCTTTCAAAATCCTTGCGAGAATGACCAGCGGATTTAGCGGCGCAGACCTTGAAAATCTTCTCAACGAATCGGCTATACTCGCGGCGAGAGCCAACCGTAAAGTCATTATTATGGAAGATATATTAGAAGGTATCAATAAAGTAATAGCAGGTCCGCAGAAAAAGAGCAGGATAGTTACCGACAGCGACAAGAGAATTACCGCTTATCACGAGTCGGGACACGCGATTATAGGAAAGTTGCTTGAAAACTGCGACGACGTACAGGAAGTCAGCATTATCCCGAGAGGCATGGCGGCAGGTTATACGCTCACCCGTCCCGAAAACGACGACAGCCATATTACCAAAAACAAACTTATCGATATGGTAACTATGATGCTCGGCGGAAGAGCGGCGGAAGAAATAGTGATAAAAGACATCTCGACGGGCGCGTCCAACGATATTGAAAGAGCAAGCAATATAGCAAAGAAAATGGTAACGCAATGGGGTATGTCAGACGCTATCGGAAATATGTATCTCGGCGGAGATAAAGAAGTATTTTTGGGCAGAGATTACGGCACGACTCATTCTTACAGCGACCAACTCGGCGGCGTTATAGACAACGAAATCAAAATGATTTTGGATAATTGCTACAAAAAAGCGTTGGAGATTTTACAGCAAAATCGCAGTATAATGGACAACATGGTAAAAGTGCTTTTCGAAAAAGAAACCATTTATACCGAAGAAGTCAATATGCTATTTGCAGGTAAGACGGCAGACGAAGTAATCGCATATATCGACGAAAAGCAAGCGAAAAAAGACAGTTATAAAAACGATACCGAAGTAAAAATCAATATCGTAGACGAAAAACAGCCTTTCGCTTCTGCCGAAACCGCGTCCTCTGAAAATAGCGATATTAAAGAAGAGAGCCAACAAAATTCGACTGAATCGACCTCGGAAGAAAAGAAACCGGAAGACAGCGATACTTCCAATCAAAATTAAAAATTTTATTATTCGATATGCCGTCCGCAGGATAAACCCTGCGGATGGTTTTTTATATAAAAATTTATTTCCGACCAAATGCGAGATTTTCGTTTAATTGCGATTTCGGTTGGAGTTTATTTATATTGAGAGTACAGTGAGATATTACATACCCGTCATTTCGACAGTAGCGGAGAAATCTAGTCCAATAAAAATTCAATTTATCTTTTACCGCCCAATTTAACAGATTGCCATTAACCCATGCTTATAAATCGCGAAATTTGGTAAAAAAATAATAAAAAAATCGACAAATAGCAAAAAATTCCAAAAAAAGTGTACTTTTCCTGACTGTGAATTTATGTCGAAAATGATACAAAATACGACATAATTATACAGATATATTATACAAAATCCACTTGTCGAATTCAAGAGAAAAGGGTCAGGAAAAGTACACTTTTCCTGACCGTATACAAAATGGGGTTAAAATGGATATACGGAAAAGGAAAACGAGAGGCGTTTTTGTTTTATTGGTGTTCGTTATTTTATGTTTGTGTGAGGCAAGCGTTTTGAGTTTATTTGTTGCGCATAATAAGGCGGACGCGTCGACAAGTATGACAAACGTCGTACAAATTGATGAATTGTTGTTGGATGGTTATGAAAATGAACCTTCGACATCCAAAAGAATTTTCAACGATGATAATCTAAAAAAACTTTATAAATTGATTACCGGTAATGGAAATGCGACATATAGAGATATAATTGACCTAGCAGCCAGTCGTTTTAACAGTCAACAGTTATATGCGGCAGCAGGTAATAATGATATAGTTGTGGAAATCGGTGGATTATTGTGGAAGATTGCTTATTTATCAAATACAAAAGCAGACGGTACCGGCGATCCGATTATGACTTTGTGGTTGGCAAATTCAAATCAGGAAAATATTCCTGAAAAATATCAGAAAGCAAGTTGGGGATTGTATGAGGATGATGTAAACGGAAAATATCCTGCGAATATGTACGGGACAAGTGCATTAAGAGTAGAAGGGTTAAATAATCCGGGAATATATTATTCGTCTTATACAGGCGATAATCCCGTGGTAAAAACAGAAGCGGATTTGGATAAGGACAGTCCGTATGCAATTTTTACAATGAATAATATAAGCGGAAGTATTACGTCGTTTATTGAAGTTCCTAACAATGTTCATTGGCAATATACGGAAGAAGGACGTGTTCCAGCGCACAATCATAATTTTAATAATGATGCTCTGGGAGAGATTTCTCATGCTTATTTTTACCAAGGCATCGATTATCAAATACCGGCAGGCGGATTAACGGCAGAACAGAGAAAGGCTGATTATACTTCTTGGGGCGCAGATAAAATATGGTTGCCGTCTTTTGCAGAAACAGGTTTCGGCGGGTATGGAACAGTTGGAATTTGGAATATGACAGCGCAACAAAGAAGCAATAGCAGCGGGGTTGAAGTTTGGTCTCGCTCTGCCCGTACGGACGGATATAAATATGGTAATTTATATAAAGCAGACGGTACTGTTAATATTACTCCCAATTCTCCCAAAACCGCTTACTATATTCGCCCTGCATTCCATTTGAATTTGGCGAAAGTCAATGAACATTCCGCAGTAGGAATTAGCGCGCCAAAGGATATAGATTTACCTTATACTGGCAAAGAGCAAGGAATAGAAAGCGAATATGACCAAGATTTCTTGGATTATGTAGATATAGCATATTATGACGAGGGTTCAAGTACTCCCAGAACTAAACCGACGGCAGTAGGAAATTATACGGTAAAATACACGCTGAAAGATACAGGGCATTATTTTGCAGATAATTTGGGCGGAGCCGAAAGAACAAAATCATTTAAGATATCCACGCGAAAATTGGACTTTCCTACATTTCAAAACAATCAGTATCTAATAAAAAAGCAATACGCAGGAGATGAAGAAATATCGTTTACTTTGGGTAATTACGATAAAAACTTTATCGAAGTAACGTATAGCGGAGCGGATAACGGAGTAAGTTACGACGCTACGTATTCGGAAGCGTTGGCTAAGTACGTAGGAAAATACTATTTGGACGTAAAGATAAAAGACGAGTACGGAAGCAATTGCGTATTCAAGGATAAACCGACAAATAGCAAGTTGGAGTTTGAAGTAATAAAAGCGGAAGTAGAAACGGAGATACTGGACGGTAGCAGTAGCAATATCGTAGGAATAAGAGGAAGCAAGAAGAAAGTAAC
>CAJUBA010000017.1 GCA_910584635.1 uncultured Christensenella sp.
TTTCAATAATTTCAAGTTAATCAAAACAAAAAGTGTACAAAACGCGATTTTAGATTGCTAATAAGGCAATTAGATTTAGGTTTAATTGAAGTATAGAATATTTGCAATTGTAAAGAATTTGGCTTCAAATTAAATCGGTTATAAAAATTGAAGAATGTTTTGTTAAAAGAGTATTAAACTATTTGCCAAAAATGCTTAGTTGCTGATATAATATCGTTACGGAATGGGGATTTGTATGAAAAACGTTACTTTAGATAAAATAGGCGATAGAATTTATGATCTCAGAAGGCAAGAAAACTTATCGCAAGACGATTTAGCGGAAAAGATTGGGGTTTCGCGTCAAACGGTTTCAAAGTGGGAAGCGGATTTAATTCAGCCGAAGGCAGATAAATTAAAACGCATTTGCGAAGTGTTTAACGTTGATTTCGATTATTTCGGTTTCAAAGGTGTTCCGCCGATAAAAGAATCGCAAGACGCAGTAGTTGAGGAAAAAGAGGTCGTATGCGATCTGGTGCTACAGAATGAAATTCTAGAACGATTAGAGAGAATAGAAAGTCGCGAAAAGGAAAAAACAATAAAGAAATCCAAAAGACGGATTATAGTTGCAACAGTTGTTTTGTCGTCTATATTTTTATTTGGAATAATCTTATTAATTTTTTCAGAAGCAACCAAGCCGCCAAGGCTAGAAGGGAGTTTTGATGAAGGACATACTAGCGTTTATTGGAACTTCAGCGCTGAAAATATAGGTTGGATATTTTTTAGTGTCGCTTTGATAGGGTTTGGTATATTTGGAATAATAGCGCTATGTCGCAAATTAAAATCGAGAAAAAAAACTAAAGGAGATATTTATGGAGAAGAAAATTAAAGTTGTTACAGCAAATCTGCTTTTGATTATTCTGTTATTGGTGTTAAGCGTCAGTTTGGCAATTAGCAACGTCGGTATTGTCGCAAATGCAGATACTGCAGATGTCGAAGGAAATCAAGATATTGAAACTTATGGTTTAATGGCAAAATTAACTATAAATGTTGGGGCGAATGGCGAGGAAGTATGGGCTACGGCTCGCAATGATTTTACTCTTGGAAATTCTATAATTGAAGTCTATGTCGAATTATATTCGTCGTCTACATATAAAGACAGTTATCGAGATATGGTATTTGAAAGCAGCGAACATATTGACGATTTGAATATATATAAAACTATAACTACAACCGCTCCTATAAACGGCGAAGAAAGATATTGGAGAGGAAGGCTTCATTATAGAATGGATAAAAAAGACTGGGTATCGAAAGAAACCCCGACATATCTGGTTGATGCCAATGGACAGATAGTTGAGTAATTAAATAATAATATTAAATCAAATTGTAAAAAGGACGCGATAAATTGAAATGTTCGTAAAAGTTGGATACAGCGAAAAGGGGGCATTTCAATTTCGAAGTCCTTTTAATTTTTCAATGAATTAAGAAAGCGTTAAGTTGTTGATAATACAAGAGGAAATTGCAGTGGAAGAAGAGAGGAAAAGCCGCATTCGGGTTTTGAAGGAGCAAATTCTTATCAGTTCCGCTTGTCAGAGAGTGAGGGATTTGTAAGGAGCGAAGCATTGGGGTAGCGAGCAAGCAGATGCGCCTTGTGCGAGCGTTACAATTTCGATAGCCCGTAACTCTCGTAAAAAAAGAAAGGACACAGTCTGTGTCCTTTTGTAATGTCTATGATGAACAATAAGGATTTTTTAACCGCTTGATAGAGTGGGGGACTTGAACCCATCAATCAAGACAGCGTGAGGGACTTGAACTATCGAATATTATAACAAATAAAAAATCGGACAGACCGAAAAGAACTATCCGATTTTTCATGCGCCGTGCAAATTTCTTGATTTTTAATTTTTAATTTGATATAATGAACTAAATAAATTAAGGGGTGAATTAAGGATGCATCAATTATTTGATTTTGAAATTGCGTATTATTTATATAAAATATCCAAAATACTGAGTATATTTGAGGATAATAAATATAGAGCAGAAGCTTATTTTAGGGCAGCAATGGCTATTGATGCATACGATAGACAGATTGCATCTTTAGTTGCGGAAAATAATATAGATAGTATCGTCGGAATTGGAAATAGTAGTGCTAAAATAATTAAAGAAGTGGTTGAAACAGGAAAGAGTTCCCTTTTGGAAGAACTAGAGCAGAAGTACGGAGTGGAGGATTATTCCCTTATACTTGTTTCTGGTATATCAAACGGTATCATAAAGAAATTGTATGATAGAAATATAAAAAGTTTTTTAGATTTAAGCAATCAGAAACACCACTTAATAGATTTAGGATTTTCTAAGACGGAATATAATAAGATAATTGATTTTATTGAGAAATACTCCCAGTCTTTTGGGTGGTATTTGTATTCTTATGCATATTGTTTAAGTAGTGAGATGGAAGATTTTTTGAATGAAGATTATGAAATTGCAATTTCAAAGAAAGATTTGCCATGGAATAAGAAGGTTAAATTTGCTGTATTAAATTGTTTGAGCAATAAGAAGAATGAAATACTTGATCGTTTATTAAAAAATAATCGTTATCATGATATAGAGGTTTTTCCTAATTACATTATTTGTAAAACTGCATTTGGATTGCCAATAAAGTTGGTTTTCGTGGAAAAACTTAATTATGCCAATAGTAGCAAAATTCTTCGTGGCGATTTGCATATGCATACGAATTGGAGCGACGGAACTCATAATATTGTTCAAATGGTTGAAAGAGCGCGTGAGTTGGGACTAGAATACATAGGTATAACAGATCATACATATTCATTACATGTCGCTAATGGACTATCGGAAGTTGACGTTATACAACAAATACACGAGATAAGAGAACTGCAAAAACAGGGTACTAAAATTTTTGCAGGAATTGAAGTAGAAATCTTGAAAGATGGAACTTTGGATTTTTCAGATGATATTTTGAGCAATTTTGATTATGTAATAGCAGGAATTCATACAAATCTTAATCAAAATTATGTAGACTTAAAAAGACGTTTAGAAAAAGCATTAAGCAACCCATATGTTAATATTTTTGCGCATCCTACTTCAAGAACATTAGGTAAACCTGGGGTTATGTTCTCTGATAGAGGACCATATACTGTTAAAATAGATGAAATAATAGATATATGCAAACGAAATAATGTTATTATTGAGTTTAATTGTTTTCCAGAGCGTTTTGATATAGATCCTAGTTATTTTAAAGATATTATAGACAAGGGAGTAATGTTGTCTGTAGGTAGTGATTCTCATTCAACTTTACATTTGAATTGCTTGCAATTTGCCGAAGAAGCTATAAAGAAAGAGCCAAGTATTACGAATAATATACTGAATATGAGTAGTTTTAGTCAAGTAGAAAACTATTTCCAAATACAGCGAAAAAGTAAATTAAAAAGCATTGTTCAGGAGGTTCATAGATCTGAGATTAAAGATTTTCATCATTTTTTTGGAAATAATATAAATATAATGGATGGAAACTTTGTATCCGTTGGTATAGACTTAACAGGAAGTGAAGATAAACCAAGTGGCTGGGCGGTGCTTAAAGGTAAGAATGTTCAAACTGAAATGTTAATGACTGATGAAGATATAATTAAACGCAGTTTTGAATTCAATCCTAAAGTGGTATCTATTGATTCTCCACTTTCTCATCCGTATAAAGATATAGGTATTACTCGTTATTGTGAACGGGTGTTGGCTAGTTTTGGAATTCATGCTTATCCATGTTTAATTCCCTCTATGGTTAATTTAACAAATCGTGGAATTAGACTTGCAGAAAAATTTCGCAATTTAGGGATAGAAGTTATAGAGAGTTACCCTGGAGCAGCGCAAGATATATTAAGTATCAGGCGAAAGCAAAATGGGCTTACTCATTTAAAAAATGGATATAAGAGTTTTGGTATTATTGGAAATTATTATGACTCCGAAATGATAAAGCACGATGAATTAGATGCAATAATGTCGGCTTTGGTTGGATATTTTTACATCAATAATCAGTATGTTGCTTTAGGGAATGATGATGAGAATTATTTGATTGTACCAAGCGTTGCCAAGAAGATAGAACCTCGTATTATTATAGGTTTGGCGGGAGAGATTAGCGTTGGAAAAACGACTTTGGCAGAATATTTAAAGTTTAAATATGGTTTCAAGACCTTAAGATACAGTCAAATAATATGTGATTTATATAATTGCAATTATGATAGAACTGTGTTGCAGAATTTAGGAGAAGAAATTGCGTCAGATGAGGTAAGACAACGCGCATTGTCATTGGAGATAATACGTCGCATAAATTTAGATGAAGATAGTAGTTATGTTATCGACGGCTTGCGGCACGAAATGGATTATAAAACACTTAATTCTTATTTTGGGGATAGGTTTAAGCTTATTTACATTGATTCCACATCCAGCAAAAGATATAATAGATATACAAAGAATAATAAGGAGATTTCTAAAGAAGAATTCGGGCTAATGTGTAATAGGAAATCTGAGAATGATATTTTTTTATTAAGATTTGCATCTAATTTTATAATAAAAAATGATAATACATATAAAGAATTTTTTGATAAGTTTGAATTATTATTAAAGGAGATATTATGCCAGTAACAATTATTTTTGGCGGACAATATGGTTCGGAGGGTAAGGGAAAGGTTGCACATTATTTTGCAAAAAAGCAAAAAGCAAAATATTGTGTACGAGTTGGAGGAACGAATTCAGGGCATACAGTTTACTACAATCATCAGAAATTTATTTTTAGAATTTTGCCAACGGGAATAGTAGAAAAAGATGTAAATGGAATTTTGCCTGCGGGGTCATATATTGATCTTTCTATCTTGCGACAAGAAATTGAAAGTGTAGGACTTGCTCCAGAGAGATTATTTATAGATGAAAATGCTGTTATTATTAATGAAAATATGAAGTTAGCAGAAAAGAACTCTTATTTACGTGATAATATTGGCTCTACGTTAAGTGGCACAGGAGAAGCTGTTGTTCAAAGAGTTTTACGAAAAGAGGACGGCATTTTAGCAAGAAATTGTCCGATTCTGAAACCGTATATCTGTGATACAAAAACGGTTTTGCGTTATGCATGTGAAAATAATGAAAGAATCATTATAGAAGGCACACAAGGGTTTGGATTATCTTTACTTCACGCAAAGGATTATCCTTTTGTTACAAGTAGGGATACTTCAGCGGCAGCATTTCTTGCAGAAACAGGATTAAGTCCATTTGATGTAGATAATATTGTTATGGTTATACGCACTTTCCCAATAAGAGTATCTGGGCACTCAGGTCCATTAAAAGATGAAATTGATTGGAGTACTATCAGAGATGAATTAAAAACTACAAAGGATTTAACGGAATATACGTCATGTACTAAGAGAATTAGGCGAGTGGCTAGATTTGATGTGGAATTAGTAAAACGTAGTGTTATTGCCAATACTCCAAATATTATTGTTATGAACCATTTAGATTATATTAATATAAGCCAGCAAAAAGAGTTCATTGAAAGCGTAGAAAATAGTATAGGTCAATCTATTAATTTTATAGGTAAAGGGCCAGCTAGTATAGAGGAAAGGTAACAATGGAATTAGATGAATGTAAACAAGTATATGAACAATATAAAGATGTGGATCCATATCCTAAAGTTAAGCCATCACTTTTAAATAAATTAGATATAATAAAATATGTAGAAAAAGTCGGAATGATTTATCCGTTTCATCTTGAAGATTTAAAAGGTATAACTTATGAGGCAAGACTGAAGGGGGATTGCATATATTGGACTGAAAAAACGGATGGTACAAGAGAGGAGCATCGATTAAACATTGGTAATAAAGGTAAAAAAGAAATGGTTATTCAACCTAATTCTGTTGTTTTTGTAACGCTAGAACCATATTTTCAAATCCCCTCTTATATAGCATTAAGATATAATTTTAAGATCAACCAAATATATAAGGGGTTATTATTGGGGACGGGGCCGATAATTGATCCGGGATTTCATGGCCATCTTTCAATCCCTATACATAATCTAACTAAGAATCAGTATACATTATATGAAGAAGAAGCATTAATTTCTATTGAGTTCACAAAGGTTAACCCTTATGATGCTAAAATATATGGAGAAAAATTAGAAAATGACTTCAAGAAAACAAAAAGTTTTTTAGGAGAGCGTAATGTTGTCGATTATATTCATGATGCTTTAGATATTGCTCCGCATGGTGACAATATAACGACAAGTGAGAATTTTGGTATCCTAAATAGTATTCCTGGACTAAATGAACGAGTGGAAGAAGCTATTAAGAGTTCTCAAAATCATACTATAAGTGTAGATCAAAAACTCGATGATTTCCAAAACAGATTTAAAGATATTGAGAGGAAAGAGCGCAAATCATTCATTGCAACAATAGTAGTAACATTATTGTCTTTAATAATCACACTTGTTTTGGGTACATGGGCATTGGCGGGAACCTTAGATAGTATACATAAAGAAAGAGTTTCTTATACTATGGAGATACAGGAGTTGCAACAGCATATAGATGATTTGGTAGTTCAGATTAATGAACTGGAAACAAAAGTAGATGGAGAAAACTACGAAAAAGCCGAATTGCAAATTCAGATAAATGATTTAAAACTACAGATTGAACAATTGCAAACTCAGTTAGATATATTACAAAATAAAAACAATAATGATTTAGGAGAAACTTAATGAAAAGATTAGAGATTTGTGGTAACATAGCATCAGGTAAGACAACAATTGTACAGTCATTTAAAAAAATTGCTGTTGATGTAATCTTTGAAGATTTTGGTAATATTGTCTTTCTAAATGACTTTTATAAAAATTCTCAGAAATTTGCATTTGAAACTGAATTAGCTTTTACTCTTCAACATTATTATCAGTTAAAAACTTCAAAAAAATTCACAGTTTCAGATTTTTCTTTAATTACTGATTATGCATTTGCCCTTACTACGCTCTCGCAGTCAGAATTTAATGCATATAAAGAAGTTTTTGAAGTAATTATTGAGAAAATAGGCTTACCGCAATATGTAATAAAATTAGAGACTTCTATTGAAGAGCAATTGAGTCGTATTAAAAGAAGAAATAGAGCTAATGAATTGAGTATAACGGAAGAGTACTTGCGTAAAATTAACAACAATATTGAATATGTTTTAACAAATATATTTAATACTATAAAAGTTGTTACTATTAACACAGAAGAAATAGATTTATCTCAGTATGATGAAAGTTTCTTAAAGAATTTAATAAGGGAGAAGGCAAAATAAAGAGAAAGTAAACAAAAAAGCTTAATACACATAAAAACACACGCTTTCGGAGTAGTTTGTACGCTCCTTTTGCGTGTGTCTTGGTGGCAGAGAGTGAGGGATTTGAACCCTCGGAACGGTTTCCCGTTCACACGATTTCCAATCGTGCGCCTTCGACCACTCAGCCAACTCTCTATATGTTATTAAGTTTTAACAAGAAGATATTATCACAATTCAGACGCTTTGGCAAGTGTTTGCAGGCAGAAAGTCAAAGATAAATAAAAGCGTTGAAATATGCCGAATCGGTTATAATTATAAAATATATAAAATGATTGCAAAAAGATTTTATATTGTGTTATACTAATGCTATACAACTTCTGGCGGAGGAATTTATGGAAGAAGAGCAACAGTATGCTGATGAATTGACTTTTAAGAAAATTTGGGATAGCATAAAGCGTAGCGGCGTTCGTATTATAGTATATGTACTGATAGGTCTTATAATCGCGGTAGGCGTTATGGGAGTATGCAATATTATTTTGACGAGAAGCCAATATGAAACTAAAATAACATATTATTATTCGGGAGTAGAGGACGGCAATGACCCTTGGGGCGGTCAGATGGGACTTGTCAACAATATCAGAGCGTCTTCAAACGTGCGAAACGCGTTGGCTAAATGCGGCTATGACGAAGAAACAATAGACCTTTTGGTAGACGACGTAATACAGAATTTGTCGGTTATTCCTTCGACGACCAACGAATACAGAAACGAAAGCGACGAAGTGATAAGCGCGTCGTATAATTACAGAATAATTCTTACCCAAAATCCGAAAATAGATAAGAATTTAGGTTCGAGAAACGAATATAACACCATTGTTAACGCTATTACGGAAGAATACATCGAGGCATTTAAGTTGAAATATTCTATGGATACCAAATTGCCGGCAATAGAAAATATTTCGGATAGCCTATCTCAGAACACCTTGCAGAACTATGACGAGTTGCGTCAATACGTCAACACATTTGCGATAGAAAGCGCAAGTTGGCAGGCTAAGACGGGAAATTTCATTTCTCCCAGCCAAAAAGAATCTTTTGCTACTTTGACTTCTCAGATAGCGTCTTTGTCCTCCGAACTTGACCGTTACAGAACTCATATTTTGACAAACGCCATAAACGGCAACGGAGAGAAAGAACTTATCGAGATAAGACTTGCGAAATATACGGCTGAATCAAATTCCAAAAAGGCTCATATTTTAACTTTGAACGAAGCGTTGGAAAAAGCCAAGACGATAATAGCAACAGGCTCGCAGAGCGGAACGATAATTTTGCAGACGACTAAAGAACTTCAGGAAGAAATCATAAAAGTATCTGCGGAATTGGCTAAGTCATCTGAAAATCAGGAACTTTGGACTGCTTATAAAAATTCCTATAACGACAATGAAAACCGTTATGAGACTTTGACGGAAGAAGAACAAGTCGCTCTTTACGATACCGCTACCTCCATGGCGAACAGAATTATCGACGGTTACAATACTTTACTTGTAACTTATAAAGGAATGATTAAGGATTACAATGAAGGTTACAGCATAAACTCTTTGGTAAGAGTAACCTCCGGCGCAAGACAGACGAATACGTCCGTACTTACTCCTATGATATTTATAATAATCTTGGCGGTTGTGATTATAATCGCGGTAATAATAGCGATGTGCGTAACTTCCAAAAAGGGCGCGATGAGAATCAAAGCGTTGGAGAGAAATAAAGAATCTCAAACAGAGGAACTGCTTTTAGAGAATGCCGAAAGCGTGGAAGCGACGGACGAAGGTATCCTTTCGGATAATGAGTCCAAGAGAGAATAAACTACAAAATAATTGCGAAAACCCGACGAAAAGTCGGGTTTCGTCGTTTTATACGAAAGGTCAATGCGGATAATACTATTATAATAAAAACGCTTGGAAGTTTGCGACGGAAAATATGGTTTCGTCGATATGAACGGGGGAATATGCCTGAACGTATAAACTACAATTTAGATAACGGAGAAGTAAAGATAAACGCCATGATTCGCATAATGGCGCATGTTGTTTTTGCGGGCGTAATACTGTTTACTCTGCAAGCGTTTGTATGTCTGATGTTTTGGGGACGCGTCAGCAATACTATTTCGAATAACTCCCATACAATGTACTATTCGCAAATATATTTGAAATACTGCGCTATTTTTACGGCAGTCGCTTTGTTTATATATTACATGTTAAAAACGGTGAGATTTTGCGGATTGCAAAAACGGTTGGAAACGAATAAGGTTTTGAACGATTTGATTCTTCTGCCTTTTGCGGCAATGCTTGTTTGGGCGCTTATCTCTACGTTTAAGTCGCCGAATATCGAAAAATCATTATACGGTTCGGGATACATAAACGAAGGATACTTTACAGTATTGCAATACGCGACGGTATTTTTGTCTGCGTATTCAATAAAAGATGAAATTTCCTTTTCGAAAAAGACGATAGCGTATATATTTATCGCGCTTGCGGGAATCATAGAACTGTCTTTGCTGTGCGCGGAAGCGTTTAATTTCCCTATCGCTAAATACGTTTTTTTGGGAGTGTTCAACAATTCAAATCACTTCGGGTATTTTTTGGCGATGTCGGCTACAATGACGTTTGGCGCCGTAGTATATTCTAAAAATAATATTCAAAGCGTTGTCGTTTCTCTTTTGTTGATGCTGAACGTCTATTATTTATTTGTTTCAAACGCGTTGGGCGCAAATCTCGCTTATTTGGGCGGAATAGTTTTTATCGTATGCAGCGGTTTTATAAGCAAGAAATTGAAATGGAAAAGACTGTTGTTTGCGCTTGGACTGTCGGCGGCGGTTACGCTTATAATAGAAGTTGGCGGAAGGACTAATTTGTGGAAGTCGTATATAGAACTTTTGGACGACGTAAAAAGAATATTTTTGAACTACAAAAACGGCGGAGGGGAGGACGTAAGTTCAGCGGGAACGAGCCGATTCGGACTGTGGAGCAGAACTATTAAAGTCATCGCCCGTGTACCGTGGTTTGGCAAAGGTTTGGATTTGTATTATTCCAACAACATATACGATCCTAGTTTGGACGTCGCTCACAATGAATATCTCACTATGGCAAGCAATATAGGAATTCCCGGTTTGGTAATGTATTCTATTGCCTTGGTATGGTGGTTTGTAAGAGCGATAATGGCGAGAAAGTATTTGTCGCATGTTGATTTGATCTTGCTTTCGGGCGCGTTCGCATATCTAATTTCCGCGGTATTCGGCAATTCGTTTACGTATACATATCCTTATTTTCTATTGTTTTTTGCTCTGAGTATTCAGTCAAGACCGGGTAAAGGCTTGGAATACGAATTATTGCAACAGCAAAACGATGGTATAATTTTATCGACAACTCACATACTTAGAGAGTGAAAAGTCGTATTGAAAAAATAAATTATATAATTACCGTTATTTTATTCATCGCCATAGCGACGTTGCTTATCGGCGGAGTATTTATATACAAATCAAACGGAATTGTAGCAACGGGAACTTCAAGTCCCAATCAATACGGCTTTTCGCCTAAAATGCAAATTATCGGTTCCTATAATACGGATTATTCTTCGTCTAAGGAAGAAAGGGCGCATAACGTCGCGCTTGCCTGCGAAAGTTTTAGTTGGGTGGCGGTGAAAAAGGGAGAAAGACTTTCTTTTAATAACGTCGTGGGTAAGCGCGAAGAATCAAGAGGATATAAAAACGCAAAAGTTATTGTAGACGGCGAATATACTCAGGGAGTCGGCGGCGGAGTGTGTCAGGTTTCGTCCACTCTTTACAACGCGTGGGTAAGAGCGGGATTGGCGGTTCAATCGGTAAAAGCGCATTCTCTTCCGTCGTCGTACTGTCCTTTGTCTACGGACGCGACCGTCAGCGAATATATAGATTTGGTTCTATACAACGATTCCGATTACGACGTGCTTGTCAACGGATATACCAAAGAGGGAAAAGTCAATTTCGACGTTTACGGTCATCCGACCGAATACACCGTCAAATTGAGGAGCGAACTTATTGAAGTTTTGCCCGAACCGCAACCTTCCGTAGAATGGGCGGACAGTCTTGACGGAGAAACGTTTGAGGATGAAGAGGGAGAATATATAGTCAGCAAAAAGGGAAAACAAGGCTATAAATCCAGAGCGATTATAGAGTATTATAAGGACGGGGTAAAAGTTAAGGAAAAAGAATTGCGACACGATTTTTATCTGCCTGTGCAAGGCTCGATAACGCGTTTGAAAAAGACGGTCGAAGAAGATAACGAGAAACCTGATATTAAGTGGGATATAAAAATATTTTAGAAACAGTGCGACGCTGTTTCTAAATTTTTTATACGCGTAAAAGGCTTATCGAAATAAATTTTGACAGGATTATATTTTGCTGTCGATAATATAGTCCTGTATCAATGAGGATTTAGGAAAATAATTATTTGATTGTTCAAATATTTAAGGTTTATATTCTGTCATTTATATATTTACGTTTTCGATATATGAGCGGTTGAATTGACTTTTGCAGTCGCGAGGATATATAATAGAAAATAACAAAGGAGAAAATTATGGATTTGGATTTGAACAAGGATAGATTTATTCAATTATTTAACAAACACATTACGAGAGAAGGCAGCGATAAGTTGCTCAAATGGCTTATCGATAGCGATTTTTTTACCGCGCCTGCGAGTTCCAAATTCCATAATGCGGTTACCGGCGGACTTTGCGACCATTCGCTAAACGTATTTGACAGAGCGGTCGAATTGATTGAAAACGAAAATAAAAAGGACGGCAGTCCGTTCAAAAACATCACTATGGAAAACATAGCGGTGGCGACGTTGCTCCATGACGTGTGCAAAGTTAATTTTTACGAGGTGCAAATGCGAAACGTTAAGGTTGACGGCTTTTGGGAGCAAGTTCCTTATTTTTCCGTCAACGATTCGCTTCCTTACGGACACGGCGAAAAGTCGGTCTATATATTAAGCGGATTCATGCGTCTTACACGCGACGAAGCGATGGCTATAAATTGGCACATGGGCGGTTTTGATAAAAGAGTAGTAGGCGGCGATTTTTCTTTGTCGAAAGCATTTTCGGATTATCCTTTCGCTACAATGGTTCATATCGCGGATATTATGGCGACGTACTTTGACGAATAGTCAGTAATTGTAAAAGAATTAAACGGCAAAATATTGTTTAGGATATTGCAGTTTTATTTTTTACATTGGTACGCAAACTATTACTTATCCAAAAATATTGACAAAGTTTTCAAATTAAGATATAATACTTATTAGTTATACGGTTTTGCATAAGATATTTTAATGCGAATCGGAGGAAGACAATGGAATTTTGGTGGTTGGCGGTTCTTGTTTGGGTAGCGGCTATCGGATTGATAGTCCTTGCGTTGCTTTTAAGAAACAACCGTAAATTAAGCGTGCAAGTTTTGTTTGGAGTATCGCTGTTTTTGCTTGTTTTCAAGACGGTTGAGTTTGCATGCTACCGAGCCGTCGGAAAAGCGCTTTATCCCGTCGAGTTTTCGCATATATCTTATTTCGTATTGGGCGCGACAATGGTAAGCGGGGTAAAAAAATTGCGCCCTTTTGCGGGTTTGTGTTCGCTAATATCGGGGGTTGCGTTTGTGTTTGCGACTACGGCGTCGCCGAACACTGTTTATACCGACGCGTTTTCCGTTTATTTTATGATAGTTAGTATATCTCAACACTTGGTATTGATGTTTGCAGGATTTTTGATGCTGTTCTCTCTTGATAAATACAGAATTAAAGATATTTGGATATCCATTATCGGAGTCGGCGTTATATTTGTATTCTCGGCATTGGTACACAAGCGTATTTTGTATAAAGATTTTGCCAAGTGGGACGATATGGTAATCATTCATATACTTACAGGCAATATTTTGAAGTATCTATTTCCGCCAAGTTTTGTTTTACCTATGTGGTTGAGAGTATGTACTATTATCTTCTTAATGTCCGTATTGGTAGGATGTTTCGCAGCGTATTATCTTGTCAACAACAAAATTTTCGATAAGCGCGAGAAGAATGGCAACGCGCTTAAAGATACTGATTATGAATTGGGGATTTTGCCTCTTATATTATATTTTGTAAAAAAGAAAAAGGGCGGCGTTTCAAAGTCCGACGGAGGGGAATCGCTCAGTTCGTAAAGTCAAATAAAGTCGCGATTTGTACGCGCATCGGGGGAATAAGTGAAATATTGGTGGCTTGCAGCGCTTATTGTCGCCGTTTTTGCGGCGGAAACTTATATTGTATGGCTAATGCGCAACAATCGCAAAGCGTGTATGATAACGCTTTTTGCAATTTCTTCCGTATTGCTTGTTTACAAAACGGTCGAATTTGCTTATTACAGGTTTGCGCGTAAGGGACTTTATCCGGTAGAGTTTTCTCATATTACATATTTTCTTCTCGGAGTTACGGTATGTCTGGGGATAAAAAAGATGAGAGCGTTTGCGGGGATATGCAGCGTGCTTGCAGGTTTCGGGTATATCGTCGCGTCGTGTTTTTCTCCCGATTCTATCATTACGGAAGCGTCCGCGCCATTTTACATTCCGCTTGCTATAATTCAGCATGAAGTACTTTGGTTTGCGGGATGTCTTTTGCTTTTCAACGTAGATAAATATTCGCTTAAAGATATATGGGTTCCTCTTGTAGGAATAGCGGCAATGATAGTCTTTTCAATATTGGTATCTCAAAGAATCATCTATAAAGATTTCGTCGGTTATGACAATATGATAATTATCAAGATTATTACAGGAAGAATAGTCGAATATCTTATCGGAGCGGAGAACGTTACGCTTGTAAAACAGGCTATTACGGCGACGGTGCTTATAATAGCCGCGGTAGGTATTTTCGTATCTTTCTACTTTGTAAACAACTTTGCGTTTAACAAACGCGAAAAGAAAAATTCTGAAATAAAAGGCAAAGATTTCGAGATAGGCTTATTGTATTTGATACGTAAAAAGAAAGCGAGAACTTGATATGAAAGACTGTACGGCGGGATGTTTTCCCGCCGTAACTATTTTTGATTTGCCATCATAGTATACAGTATGATTTTTTGTTTTTCCGATATGGATTTTGACGAAGTGATTGAAGATTACGGCGCGTTGATTTCTCCCAACGATACCGTGATATTATCGCGCGAAATTACAGGTATCGTCGATTTGCCGGCAGAATACGACGGCGAAAGTCATATTTTCAGAGATATGATGACGTTCAGCAAAGACAAGTCTATCACTCTTATTGTAAGTATGCGCGCCAAAATAGGCGAAAGACTTTTCAACAGCGCGATGGTCGTAGACAAAGGCAAGGTATTGGGCGTAAGCGACGAAATATTTCCTCTAAAAGGTTACGAACGGGGAAACGTCGTCCGCAGTTATCTTACGGGGCGGGGCAAAGTATGTTTGTTTGTAGATACAGATATTTGTTATCCACAACTTTGGAAAGGGTGTTTTTCGGGTTGCAGATATATATTCAGTCTGAATTCCGTGCCTCTTAACAGAGAGAGAATTGCCAGCGCGAAAACTCTTGCCAACGCGTCGGGAAAGCACGTATTGGCGCAGTTTTGCGACGCAATCGTTTGTATCAGTCCTTACGGGAAAATAGACAGCGTAAAGTTTGGAAGAATGTCCGCGTTTTATCTTCCGCTCTCACTGACTAAAGGACGGCTTATTGACAGAAAAATTAAATTCGTAGAAGAATGCGGGGATTGAATACCCGTCTGCGTCAATACTCGCGATAATTCGACTTAATAGCGAATTTTTAGTATGCGCCGATAGTTTAATATATAAGCGTTATGAAGATAGACGGCGCGCTTAGATACGCAAAAAATTATGTTTTGACGGCTCTGCTTATGTTTATATGTCAGCAGGCGCAGATCGTGGGCGATTACAAGGGATACGCTCTTTCTCTTTTCGTCGCTTTAATTTACTGCCGATTCAATATAGCGGTAATATCTTGCTGTTATCTTTCGATAAGTTTAATTTGCGATCATACTTTATACGGAATAGTTTACGCTACCGCGCCCGTTATTATTTTGCTGGCGGCAAAATACCTGCACTACCTGTTTGCAAAGCCTATGCGGCTTTCGGCGGCGGTGGGGTACGCTTTTTTATGCGTACTGCCCCTTGCTGTAGTGGATATTACGCGCGGATTCAAAATCGAATACGGAGTATATCTTGTCAGTCTTGTGGTCGTCAGTCTTCTGTTCTGCTCGATATGTTACGCGTTGGGCGTAAGAGGAGTGGGTAGAAGGTTGAGCGGCGACGAAATAGTCGGAGGATTTGTACTGCTCGCCGTGCTTGCCAACGGCATTTATTCGTTTAATATTTACGGATTCAGGATATTCTATCTTGCGTTGGGGTTGGCGATGCCGTATTTGTATAGGAATTTTTCTCTTACGCAAGGACTGGTCATAATAAGCGCGATAGCCGTAGGCGGAGGATTGACGGATATTTCTCTTGCCATGTCGGGCGGTATAATACTGATATTTCTTACTTCTTATCTTTTCAATGCAAATAGATGGATTGCCGGACTTTGCGCGACGCTTACTCATATAATCTGCGGACTGTATTTCCGTATTTTCCCGGGAGTATATTATCTGCATTTAATCGCGTTTACCGTAGGCGTGTTAATAACTACGAGTCTGACGGATAATTTTATAAAAAAACTTCCTATGTTCAAATCGGGCGAGGGAAGGGAGAGCGCGAAAGAACTCGTCAACCGTTCGAGAAGAGAACTTGCATCCCGTCTTTCCATAGTGTCGGGAGTGTTTTATGAAATGTCGGAGATTTATTCAAAAAACATAATGCGCTACGCTCCGCCTGTCGAAGCCGTGCCGGGTATCGCTAAGGACATAATGCTCAACGTATGCGGAAATTGCATAAACAGAGATTACTGCCAGAGTATTTTGAGCAACGATCTTTCGTCTTTGCTCGAAGGGGTGGTGCGTACGGTGTTGACGTCGGGTAAAGCCACGCTTGAAGATTTGCCGACGTTTTTATCTTCGAAGTGCATTCAGTTGCCCACGCTTCTTTCCACCTGCAACCGAACCGCTTTGGCTTACGATATAAAATACAATTCGGGCAAAGAAATGGAAGTGGATCAAAAACTTATTTCCGGACAACTTCTCGGCGTAAGTGATATTCTGTCCGATTTGGGCGAAGAAGTAAAGAGCGCGGTCAATATTGACGACAAACTCGACGCAAGAATCGTCGAGGAACTGGGATATAACAACATAGTTTGTTCGGACGTAATGACTATCATAAGAAACGGCAGGCATACGGTGTCTTTGATAGTCAGAGAGAAGGATAGAAATAAAAAAGCGTTGTCGGGCGTGCTGTCAAAACTCGTTAGCGTTCCTCTCGAAAAGAAAGAAGAAAGGAAGTTGCCCGATGGCAGATACTGCATTACTTTTATCAATTCTCCTAAATACAAAATAACGTACGCGACCGCTACGTGTACGAAACCCGATTCAAAAGCGTGCGGAGATACTTATACCGTAACGAAACTCAAACACGACAAAGTGCTTATAGCGCTGTGCGACGGCATGGGTACGGGAATTTCTGCGCGCGAGGGAAGTCAACTCGCTTTGGATATGGTGAGTTCGTATTATCGCGCGGGATTCGACAACGTCAATTCGCTTATGTTGGTTAACAGACTGTTGGCGGTAGTGTCGAAAGACAATTTCAGCGCTTTGGATATGTGCGTAGTGGATTTAGAGTTGGGAATTGTGGATTTTATTAAACAGGGCGGAGTTCAAAGCGTAATAAAAAGATTGGACAGCATACAGATTATAGACAGCAACGCGCTGCCTTTGGGTATAGTAGAGGAAGCGACTCCGCAAGTTCAGCGTCAACTTATCGCGGTGGGCGAAATGGTCGTTATGTTCAGCGACGGTATAATGGACACGCTGACTCTCGGCGGAATAAAGCATATTCTAAACTGTCTGTCTACTCTAAATCCTCAACAGGTCTGCGATGAGATAATAAATCAGGCTAAAGCAATGGGACTGAAAGACGACTCAAGCGTCGTAGTTTTCAGATTGGCTGGTTAGTTTATAAAACCTATTTTATAATCATTGTTTAATTCTTGACTTTTGGAAGATATGCGATTATAATTCTAATATAACATTTTGTATTATACTACAACAAGGAGAAAACAATGCTAGAAATTAAAAACGTCTATAGGACGTATAAGCCTAAAAAAGGCGTTCCGGTAAAAGCGTTGGACGGAGTATCTTTGTCGTTTGCCGATACGGGACTGGTATTTATACTGGGAAAATCGGGAAGCGGTAAATCCACTCTTTTGAACGTCATAGGCGGATTGGACAATGCGGACAGCGGAGAGTTTTCCATTAAGGGAAAATCCTCTAAAGATTTTTCGCAGGCGGACTTTGATTCTTACCGCAACACTTTTATAGGTTTTATTTTCCAAGAATACAATATTCTCAACGAATTTACCGTAGGTCAAAACATAGCGCTTGCTATGAAATTGCAAGGAAAGAAAGTCGACGACAAATCGCTTAACGAAATTTTGGAAGAAGTCGATCTCGTCGGTTACGCCAACAGAAAGCCCAACGAACTTTCCGGCGGTCAGAAACAAAGAGTCGCTATCGCCAGGGCGTTGATTAAAGAGCCTGAAATCATCATGGCGGACGAACCTACCGGCGCGCTCGACTCCAATACGGGTAAACAGGTATTCGATACGCTCAAAAAACTTTCGCAAACCAAGTTGGTTATAGTCGTATCTCACGACAGAGAGTTTGCCGAATATTACGGCGACAGAGTAATCGAACTCGCCGACGGACAGATTATTTCGGATATTACCAAAGAAACCGCTCAGTCGCGCAAAGAAAGCGAAGGATTGAGCGTCGTCGACGATAAGATTTTGCATATCCGCAAAGGATACAAACTGACGAAAGAGGATATGGATAAAATCCAGCAGTATCTCGATCAAGCGCAAAGCGATACCATAATTTCCATGGACGAACACTCAAACGCTAACTTCTGTCAGATAGCGCGTATAGACGATGAGGGCAATCAGGAAGTTTTCCGCGACACGGACAACGGCGTTTTGTCGGAAGAGAACAAAAAGTACGACGGTTCCAGTAAATTTATCAGATCCAAACTTCCTTATTCTCACGCCTTTAAGATAGGCGCGAGTTCCTTAAAGACAAAGCCGTTCAGACTGTTTATGACAATCTTGCTTTGTTTCGTAAGTTTTGCAATGTTCGGCTTGGCGGATACGGTTGGTTCGTACAAAAAATTGAATACGACTGTAAATTCTATCGTCGACAGCAATTACGACAGCGTCGTATTTGACGCGAAAATCAGCAGAGGCGATTATTATATGACCGGGAACGGCGCTTCTGCAAAAGATTTGGAAAGAATTAAGGAAAAAACGGGCATTGAATTTATTGGCGTCGCGGCGGCAGCCGATAGATTCAACGTCTTGGATAACAATAAAATCATGGGCGCTAATTACTCTCAATACTATCAGCAGGCTATAAACGGTTATTTGCCCGCCGGCGAAGAGAATTTCCAAAAGTACGGTTTCGGAAATTTTACCGGCAGACAGCCTGTCGCTTCTAACGAAATAGTAATTACCAAATATATTTACGACCAAATTGCGCTTGCAGGTTTGGTAAATTCTTCGTGGGACGGAAGTCAGCAGATGATAAAACCCTCTGATTTTGAGAATGAAGAGGAGTTTCTCTCTCTTTCTCCGAATATTTATTTATCCAATTATAACAGCGGTTATGAAAAGAATTGGAAAATAGTCGGAATTATAGATACGAAAGCAGATTCTTCGGGAAGATTCGATTCTCTTAAACCGAGCGAAAGCGCTACCAATGAAAACATTTCGTCATTTTTGCTTTCGACAGAATGCGATAAATATTTTAAATACGGATATCACTCCGTCGGATACGTTAGTCGACAAGCGTACGACGGTATAATAGACGGACTGATTAATTCGACAAGCGATTCTATGGGCGCGCCGTTAAAAGGATATTTTAATTTTCAAAACGGTAGCGGCTATTATAGCATAGATTTTTCGTCGGTGGCAAACGACGAAGTATTGGGCGAACTTGAAATTCTGTGGTTGGGCGACGTTCAATCTTCGCTTGCGGATAACGAATATATCATCAATATAGCGCAGGCGGAGAATTATTCAATGTTTACGCGAAACACTCAAATTTACGACGAGTTGGAAATAAATTTCAACAAGACTTATTTTTCGGGCATCGTGAAAGCAGATATCAGTACAGTCGGAGATTTATCGAGCGCAAAAAATACTCTCGGTATTTACGAAGCCGCGAGCGCTTTGACAGGGGAACAGATAGAGGAATTCAGGATATTTATAAAGAGTTATAAGGAACAGTACAACGAAGACGTGATGAACGATTTTATTATTAAAATGGCGTATTCCGCGGATCTTTCCTATGTTAGCGGAATAACATGCGAACGCGACGGAATGGAAGAAAATATCGACGTAATGTCCCACGACGAATTAAAGTTCCTTTATTCCGGATATTTGCTGAATTATCATGAATTTGAAATTTATGATTTTGAAACTTCCGACTATATTAATATTCCGTCGGGCAGAAGACAAAACGCGTTGGGATTAGATTGCGGTATCGTTGCGGGCGATTATTACGGAAAGAAACTGTATTATCCAATTCTCTTTGAGGCGGCAGAGTTTTCACCGCTAGATTTGAAGGACGTGGATCAAACGATCAGAGGCGGAGGTTACGAGTATTTTGGAGAAGGAAAGATTGTCGGATATTATATTCAAAAAGGAAAAGTTGACGAATACGGAGAGTTGATTCAAGATAATTCCGCCGTCGTAATAAACAACGAATTTTACAAAAGTGCGGCAAATTTCGAGCCGACGGTATTTTCGTGTTTTATCGCTCCTATGCCTAAGGATAAAGGCGCAATAGAAAAATTAGTCGCCCTTCATTACGATGAAAACGGGGATAGAGGATTCTATATGCAAAACGGCGTTACATACTTACTTGGTATGGTCAACGACTTGTTGGAAGTTCTCGGTCAGGTATTCCTGTATATAGGTATCGGACTTGCGATATTCTCAATGCTTCTTATGAGCAATTACATTGCGGTTTCTATTTCTTACAAAAAGCGCGAGATAGGAATTCTTAGAGCGGTAGGCGCTAAGTCAAGCGACGTGTTCTCTATCTTCTTCAGCGAAAGTTTGGTTATCGCTTTAATCAATTTCTTCATAGCGGCGTTAGGATGCGGATTAGGCTGTATCTTGCTCAATAATATGCTGAGAAACGAATACGGTTTGCAGATAACGTTGCTTAATTTCGGAATAAGGCAGATAGCGCTGATGCTTGCGATAAGCGTCGCGGTAGCGTTGATATCGAGTTTCTTGCCCGTTTACAGGCTGTCGCGCAAAAAGCCGATAGAAACTATAAGGACGGCTTAACGTACGATTTTATAGAATTAAAGTCCTTCGCAAATCGCGGAGGACTTTTCACGTTGTAGAAATTAAAGATTTTGCGCGCATTCGGACGCGATATTCAGCACGTCGGAATTGCGCCGGTATATTTCGGGAAGATAATCTATAAGTTGAGAGTAGGCTACGTCGTCGTTTCCCACTTCGACGGTAAGTCCGAGTTTTTGAAACGTGGCGACGTACCAATCCTTATATCCGCCCGCGCTTCCGTAAGAATTTAACAGCGGATAACCGGTAGAGTCGGATATTTTTTGAGCGCAGTCAACGCCGTTGTCAACGCAGCCGAAGCCTTTGTAAATTACGTTGCCTTTGGCGTGGTAACTTAACGTTACGGAAGGCTTGACTCTTTCCGTAAGGCTTCTGAGCGCAATATTTTCGTATTCCGAAAAAGGATGCTGACCGATATAATTCGCGGGCGAGGGATAGGTTACGTTTTGCGTTCCTTCTCCCCATCTGGCATTGAAATTCACATTCAAATCCACCGCTCTTGCGTTGGCTTTCCATAAAGAAAAGTCTTCGCTTCCGCCGTTGACGTTTCTAAGGAAATCTTGCAGGCTTTGTTCGGAGATACTGCTCAGTCCCTGTTGGACGAGAAGTACGCCGTCTACGTTTACCATAGGCACGCACCAAACGCCGTAAGAGCCGTTGTAGTTTTTCATCATTTCCAAAACAAGCGGGGAGGTTACCCATTCTCTTGCGTGAATCGACGCGTGCAGAAGAGTTTGCCCTCCTGTTTTGGAGCCTTTGAAAACGCAAGGTATGGGTCTTCCGAGAAGAGTGTAGCCTATATCGAAAACTTCCGCGCCTTGCGATTGAAGAATTTCGAGATCTCTTTGAAGTTCTTTTAATCCGTACATACTTCTGTATATTCGCGACATAACGGCATTGTTACAAAGTTTACGACTATTGTTGGCAAAATAAGTATCGGTGTGTTAAAATAAATTCATGGAAGAAAAAGAAAAGATAAAATATATGAAGATGGCGCTCAAACAGGCGTATAAAGCCGCCGAAGAGGACGAAGTTCCCATAGGCGCGGTAATCGTCAGAGACGGCAATGTTATCGCAAGGGCGCGCAACAAAAAAGAAAAATATAAATGCAGCAATTACCATGCGGAGATAGTGGCGATAGAAAAGGCTTGCAAAAAGATTGGCGACTGGCGACTCAACGAGTGCGATATTTTCATAACTTTGGAGCCTTGCGCAATGTGTTCGGGCGCGCTTATCAACGCAAGGATAGGCAACATTTATTTCGGCGCTTACGATCCGAAAGCGGGGTGTTGTTCTACGCTGTACAATCTTCCTGCGGACAAAAGATTCAATCACCGTCCCGACGTTATAGAAGGCGGCGTATTAGAGGAAGAGTGCGCGCGGGTTTTGAGCGACTATTTCAAGATAAAGAGAAAACAAAATAAAAATATTTCGGAAAACTGTTGACACAGAGATAAAAATACTGTTTAATTATATAACGCGTCTTTTGTTTAAGATTATGCGAAAAAAATATTTGCGAGGTTGATTATGCTTATAGTAGGGTTGGGCAATCCCGGTAAAAAATACGAAGATACCGTACACAATATGGGATTTATGACCGTTGACAGATTGCTTGACAAAATAGGCGCGACTTTGGATAAGAAAGGTTGCGACGCTTTGTACTGTACGCAGTATATAGGCGGTAAAAAGCATATCGTCGCAAAACCTCAGACATATATGAATCTATCTGGCGTAAGCGTCAAACAGTTGGCGAATTCGACAAAGACGGATTATTCGCAAACGCTTATTATTTATGACGATATAGATTTGCCTCTCGGCAACGTAAGAGTGCGCAAGGAAGGCTCGGGCGGAAGTCATAACGGAATGAAGAATATTATCGCGGAGTGCGGAACGAACGCTATCGCAAGAGTACGCATAGGCGTGGGCGACGATCGAGGCAACAGGGATTTGAAAGATTACGTGCTTTCAAAAGTCGGCAAGGATAAACGCGCGATACTCGATAAGGTTTTCGACGCCGCCGCGGACGGAATATGGCAGTATATGGTCGACGGCGATATTGACGCGCTTATGAGAAGACTTAACGGCAAGATAGTTTGACGTCGTTTGTAACAATGCGGTTTGACCGCTATCGGAAATATATTTATGAATCTTAAAGAGTTATTGAAACTCAATACTTTGGGCGGAGAATTTGCCAACCTGTACGCCGCTGTGCAGGAGGGGCGTAACTGCGCGGTCTTTTCCGTGGGAGAGGGCGAAAAAATACACCTCGCTTCTCAACTTGATAAATTCGTTTTATACGTCGCCCGCGATTCGTTTAGGGCGAATACCGTTTACAACAGATTAAAAGATTTTTACGGCGATAGAGTGGGTTTTCTTCCCGCCAACGAGGAACTGTTGCTTCATCGCAAAACTTACCATAAAAGCATATTGGCGCAGAGAATCAACGCGCTGTACGATTTGTCGCAGGGAAAACTAGACTGCTTAGTAGTATCTCCGCAGACGTTGACGCAGTTTTTGCCGAGAAAAGAATCGGTAGCGGACTGCGTAATCAATATTGCAAAAAATCAAACTCTTGATATGTACGGACTGATAGACAGACTTGGGGAAATGGGGTATTCGCGAGAAGACGCGGTAGAAGAGAAGAATACATTTTCCGTCTCCGGAGATATAATAAGCGTATTTCCCTCGCAGTTGGATTTGCCGATAAGAATATCCTTTTTCGACGATACGGTAGAATCTATTAAGCAATTCAGTCCCGATACTTTGATGACGGTAAGGGAGTTGGCTTGCGCGCAGATTATGCCCGACAACGATTTGCTGTTGCCTTCCAAACTCATCGAAGGGGGATTGGAGAGGGCAAAACGCGTAATTGACAGATTGCCGTCAAATATTGCCGAAGCGAGCGAAAGCATTTATTCTTCGCTTTTGGTATCTTCCGTGTGCAATCAGCAAATGCAATGGCTTATACCTTTCGTAAGAGATAAGATGTATACGCTTTTCGATTATCTCGACTCAAATTCCGTCGTCGCGCTTGACGAACCTTCTTCGATAGACGATCAGATAGATTTGTACGTTAAGGAACATATAGGAAGAGTAAAACAACTTTGCGAGTCGGGCGACGCGCTGAAAGAGCATGCCAAGTCCATGCTTTCGCGAGACGAAGTAGTAGAAAGACTGAGCGGATTGCAGAAAGTCGGATTTTGTTATCTTACTTCTACAAATGCGATATTTTCTCCTCAAAGTGTGTTTAATATAAACTGCGTGGGACTTAGCAATTACACCGTTCATTACGACGCGCTTATCAACGACCTCAAAGCGTTTGATAAGTCGGGATATACTACGTTGGTATGTATGGGCGACGAACAGTCGGCGAGAAGTCTTAGAGATAACCTGATAGGCGAGGACGTAGGTTGTTCTTACGTCGAGGATATAGACGGCAGAAGGGCGGGCATATTCATTTTGCCGATAGAAATATCCAAAGGCTTCGCTTATCCCAAAGCCAAAGTGGCGGTGTTGGGAAGAGAAGACGTTACCAGAACGAGAAAGAGCGTCGAAACCAAGAAGACCCGAGTATTTACTATGCCCAAAGTGGGAGATTACGTAGTACACGAAATACACGGCATAGGAAAATGTCTTGGCACAAAATATATCCAAATGGGGAACATAAACTCCGAATACGTCGTTGTCGAATATAAAAACGCCGAATTGCTTTATGTTCCCACCGACAAACTTGACAGGCTTAGCAGATACAACGGCAGCGACAGACAGCCGAGACTGTCGGCGATAGGCGGAAAGGAATTCGAAAAGGTCAAGCAAAGCGTAAAGTCGTCGATAAAAGCGATGGCTGTCAATCTTTTGGAACTTTATTCCGCCCGTCAAAACAAGCAGGGATACAAGTATTCCGAAGACGATTATTTACAAAAGGAATTTGAGGACGCTTTTCCTTACGTCCCGACAGACGACCAGGTTACGGCCGTAGCGGATATTAAGTCGGATATGCAAAGAGGCGTAATAATGGACAGGCTGCTTTGCGGCGACGTGGGATACGGAAAGACGGAAGTCGCGTTGAGAGCGGTGTTCAAGACTATTTGCCACAACAAACAAGCGGTCATTCTTTGTCCGACGACAATACTTGCAAGACAGCATTACAATACAGCAAAAGAGAGATTTGAAGCATTCGGCGTGAACGTCGAACTGATAAGCAGACTGCAAAGTCAAAAACAGATAGACGAATCCATAAACAGACTTTCGACGGGCGCGTCTTTGGTAGCGGTAGGCACGCACAGATTGCTTTCGTCAGATTTGCAATTCCACGACTTGGGCTTGATAGTATTGGACGAAGAACAGCGATTCGGAGTGGAACACAAGGAAAAACTTAAAGTAGTCAAAAACAACGTCAACGTGCTTACGATGTCGGCTACTCCTATACCGCGTACGTTGAATATGGCGTTGACGGGAATAAGGGATATAAGCGTATTGGAAACTCCGCCGAGCAATCGTCTGCCCGTTCAGACTTACGTTTGCGAATTGAACGACGGACTTATAGTCGACGCCGTAACGCGCGAGTTGGCGAGAAACGGACAGGTTTTTATACTCTACAACAGAGTTAACGGCATTGAGAATTTTGCCGCGCGTATAAAAAATCTCGTTCCCAACGCAAAAGTGGACTACGCTCACGGAAGAATGAGCGCGGAAACTCTTGAAGACAAGATAAGCAGATTTTACGATAAAGAATACGACGTGCTTGTAAGCACCACGATTATAGAAAACGGAATCGATATTCCCGACGCCAACACGCTCATTATTTGCGAAGCCAACAGATTGGGACTTTCTCAAATGTATCAGTTGAGAGGCAGAGTGGGAAGAAGCAACAGAATCGCTTACACGTATTTCACCGTCAATCCAGATTGCGTGCTTACCGGCGACGCGGCGAAACGCCTTTCGGCGATTTTGGATTATACGGAATTGGGAAGCGGATTCAAAATAGCCATGCGAGATCTCGAAATAAGAGGCGCGGGAAATATTTTGGGTAAAGAACAGCACGGACATATAGAAAAAGTAGGCTACGATATGTATTGCAAACTTCTCAAACAGACTATAGACGAGTTGCAAGGCATAGCCGAGAAAGAAGCGGGCGAAGTAAAACTTGCGCTCAATTTCGGCGCGTATATAGACAAAAAATATATTCCCGACGAAGATATGCGTATGCGTCTTTACAGAAACGCTTTGGACCTCAATTCGCAAGACGCTTTGACAAAACTCTTAAAAAGCGTGGAAGAGGCTTACGGAAAATTGCCCGACGAAACGCGTTATCTTTTCGAGATGGGACTTATCCGCAATCTTGCGGGCAAAATAGGCGTCAAGCAGATAGATATAAATCCCAAAGCGACTTTTCTTACTTTCGCGGACGGAGACTGTTTCAAAAATAAGTCGGTTATGTATGCGGTAGGAGAAGCGGGCGACGAAGTCAATCTTACGTACGAAGATTGTCCGAAGTTGCATTTTGCATGCAAATTCCGTCCGATTAAAGAGAAATTGCAGGCAGTTAAGGGCTTTTTGCTCAAATGCGAAAAAACTTTTGTCTAAAAGTGTTTACAACCCAACCTCGATTGTGTATAATAGATTATGCATAATATTATTTAATTATAATAATAGACGGAAATATATCGTACTTTTAAGGAGTAGTATATGAAAAAGAAGATTGTTGCTTTCGTACTCTTGGTAGCGTTGCTGTCGGTTTTCCTGACGGGATGCTCGCTTTTCGAGACGGATGCGAACAGAGATTATCATCAGGTGCTTGCGACTGTAAGTTACGACACGGGCAAAGGCGTTATTTCCAACGTTGTATATAAAGGCGAAGTCGTTAATTACGTCAACATGTACGGCTCGTCCTATATGAGCCAACTCGGATGGAGCGCGGAGCAGGTCGTAGAGTACTTCTACAACAGTTTGACTAGACAAAAATTGCTTACCCTTTACGCTCAGGACTATTTGTATAAAAACAATCTTGTTGCGGCGGATTTTGACGAGAGATTCTCTTCGCTCGACAAGTGGAATTCCTATAAGACGGAAAATCAAATAGACGCTTACAGAGCGTTTATGACAACCGACGAGTTCAGACATTGCGTTGAGCAGACAAACAAGCAGTTTGACGACAGTTGGCAGGAAAATATAAAAGAAGAAAAGAAGAACGTCGATAAAAACAACGGTTCTTCAGACGATAAAGACGAAGAAGAGGATAAGGACGAAACCGAGTATCTTGCGGCCCGTTCCAAAAAGACCGCTTCCGAAAGCGAAGAATCGACCGATTACGAAAAGAACGAATCTGTCAAAACGGACGCGGACATTATCAAATACTTCTCCGATAAATACGAAATTCAAATCGACGATTCGAATATCGCCAACGTTTACTTTTTTAACTACGTCAACTCTGTAATCAGAAAAGACATTGCGGACAAGACCAACTACGATATTAAGAGAACTGCTCTTAAAACCGTAAAAAGCGATCTCGGAGATATTCTCGATTACGATTATTTCCTTATTCAGACAATGACGAATTATATCGTTGAAAAATATACCGACAACGTAGGAGAAAGCGAAGACGTATTGAACAATATAAATTCCAACGTCAAAATAAGATACGACAAACAGGTCGAAACAGATCTTAAGGCGTACGTCAAGAGCGAGGATTATTCCACGGCTGTAGGCGGAACTACTTTTGCTTACGCAGGACCGAGCAAAGAAAATATACAGGTAAAGAGCATATTGCTTTCCTTTACCGAAAGCCAGAAGACGGCGATAACAAACCTTACGAGTCTTTATCCTAACAATGAGGAACTAGTTAAGTCTTTCAGAGCGGCTATAGCGACCGGCGTCGCTGCAAACGAAGAAGATAAGGCGATGCTCGAACTATATACGAAATTGGGTATAAACGTAAACGTTTCCAATCCCGATTACGACGCTGAAGAGGATGAACTTAAAGACGCGTATACCGACGCTACGATAGAAGATAAAGAAGACGCTTACGCTAATTCCGCAGTAAGTTATCTTACCGTGCTTTACGCGATGGCAGAGGATATTCAGGCTAAAGTAGACAGAGCGATGGAAGCGGCTAAGGATCTTACCGCTCGCGATCAATATCTTGTAAAAGAATACGCTTCACAACAGGCGTTTGACGAATGGATCAATCTCGTAAACGACGACAGCGGAATGTTCAGTAGCGACCATTACGGCGTAACACCCGACGGTCAAGCGACTTCGTACGTTGAAGAATACACCGTTTTGGCAAGAGCGTTGACAAGCGCAGGCGTAGGAGCGATGGCTGTCGACAACTACGCGGAGAACAGCGAGTCTTCAAACGGAAACGTCGCTTATGAAGGAAGCACTGAAATTCTTAAATCGGCTAACGGCGCTTATACTCTTTATAAGAAAAACGCTACTTCTTCCGTAGGAGAGGACGAGGACAAACTTTCCGCCGATATCTATACTTTGGTTACGGCTAGCGGAGCGGAAATTTCCTTTATCATCAATGAGTTCGGTATCCATATCGTAATGGTATCCGCGCTTCCTATGGATGAAAATAAAGGTACGATAACCGAGCAAGTTGTTCCCGCCGAAGACGAGGACGAAGAAGATACGACAATGTACGTTAAAGGACTTGATTACGTTTACTCCTATACCGTAGAGATAACTTATGCAAAGGATGAAGACGGCAATGAAGATAAGACAAAAATCGAATCCATCAAAGTAGAAGTCAAGACCATTGAAAAGAATTATCAAGACACTGTTAAAGATGAGTTGAGTCTTGATATTACTTCTCTTAAACAATCCAATTTGTTTGCCGATGAAGACTTTGCGGAAAAATCCGAAAAAGTATTCAAACAAATAATGAAAGGTATAAAATAAATTAAGCGTATCGCAAAAAGTAAGAGGACAGACGGTTTGTTTGTCCTCTTTTAATTATAAGTTATTGCCATATTGTCAGTTTGCGTGTATAATATAAAGCAGATAGACAAAGTACTTTGAGGAATAAGTAATGGAAGACGAAGATATTTTGCAAAACGGTTTTGACGAGGAAAGAGAGTTAGGCAACTTTCTTTTCGAGTACGACGACTCGACTAATATTTATACGCATTCCACAAGTCTGAAAAAGGCGTTGAAGTCGCCTATAACTTACTATTTCATGGCGATAATGCTGTTTTTGTTAGGTTCCATAATTTTCGGCGCCGTGTCAATGCCTAAGTTTGTCGGTATTAAATGGACTATTCTTATAGTAGTAGTGAATTTGTTTGTGTTTGCAATGATACTTTTGATAGTACTTACTACGGTATTCGGATGGTGGGGGAAAATTCTGCGTTTCGGTATGCGTAATCCTGAGTTTTTAAGCAAAAGAGGAATAGATAAACAAAGACAGCAAGAGGCTATCGCCCAAATGAAGGCGGCGGAAAGTAATAAGGCGAGCAGGAATTCTTTGACGGTTTATGAAAACTATGTTGAAGTAGTCAACCGAGGATATGTTTCTTTATACAAAAAGGAACATATCAAAAGTTTTGTAATCGTTAGATATCGCAAGTTTTTCAGAATTAAAATTATATCCAACACGTTGAATATTGCATATTCGGAGGCAATGATTCCCGATGAGTTTCTAGGTACTTTCATAAGAGCGACCGCCGATATTTCGACAACACAGGAAAATGGTTTTGTTGAAAAAAACAGTCCGCTAAAGGTAAAAGAAATTAAGTATACTTCAAGCAGCGCGCCGTCTATAGGCAGTCTTATAGGAATTACTTTCTTCTTGTTGTTGCCGATAGGAATGGGTATCTTTTTGATAGCGGGACATTACTACATCAATCCTGTATTTCCTGTCTTTTTAGGTATAGTCTTTATTATAGGCGGATTTGTTGCGCTTTGCGGATTATACAGTTTTATTCCTTTTGTCAAACATGTTTTGGTGCCTATGGCATTCGGAGTAATGTTTACGCTTGGACCGGTGTTTTTGCTTAAACAAATTTATCTTGCGTTGGAGATAAAACTTACCGTATACAGTTATTTTGCTTTTACGAATCCGGTTACTTTGGGATTTTCATTTATAATATCATTAGGATTTTTTATTATAGCATATTCGATTCGCTCTATAATGGATTATATTTTATATATCAAAAGTAAGAACGCAGTGTAAGGAATTTTATAAAAATATTTAGGAGAGAGGCATGGATTGTAAAGAAACGACCAAAAAAGAAAACCTTATTTATAAAGGAAGAATATTGAACTTATATAACGACGACGTAATTCTTGCCGACGGTAGCGAAAGCGCGAGAGAATACGTCCATCATAACGGCGGAAGCGGAGTTTTGGCAGTCGATAGAGAAGGTTACGTATATTTGGTCGAGCAGTTTAGATATCCTTATAGAGAATTGTTATTGGAAATTCCTGCAGGTAAAACCGATAAAGGCGAAAGCGCGTATGACTGCGCTGTAAGAGAACTCAAAGAAGAGGTCGGACTTACCGCCAAAAGTCTTGACGATTTGGGACTTATTTATCCGTCTCCGGGATACACAGACGAGCCTTTGCATATTTTTATTGCGACAGACTTCGAAGTAGGCGACAACCGTCTTGACGAACACGAACTTCTGAACGTCAAGAAAATCAAATTTACCGACGCTTTGGCAATGGTCGAGCGAAATGAAATAAAAGACGCAAAAACCGTCGTGTCGATTTTGCGATTTGCGCTATCGTATAAGTTAAACTGAATAAAAGCGGGATTGTTATACACATACCCGCTTTTAATGTCAAATAAATTATTCGCCTTGTCTATCGGCTAAATCGCAAAATAAAGCGTTTTGAAAGTCAAGATAATAATCTTGAACGGAATCGTAAATTCTATCGCTAAAATCGGCTATTTTAGCCTCCGTAGATCTTTCGTTCGGAAGATTCTTAAATATGTACTTTGATTTTTTCTCAGGGAAAAATTCCATTATCTGTTTGTAAATATCTTGGGCAAATTGCGCGTATTCAACGTTTATCTCGTCGTTTTTCTTATAGCCGTTTATTACGGTGTTGCCCAAATAAATAAATTGAGCGAGTTTTTGTAAATCTTGTTTTTTTACTGTAATGTTCATAAATACCTCGTTATTTTCTTTTTGTGTAATTTGATTTTGCTGTTCTTTTCGTATTAAATATTTTATTAAGAATGGATTAGTTTTATATAATAACATACTTATGTGTGTTCCCCTAATATTTTTTTAGCATTACAAGATTGTGAGAATGTATTTATTTATACATTACGCAATTGGTTGATAAATGGTATATAAATATGTATGAATGAATCTTTTCATATCTAATAACGCTATGTTGATTATAGCATATTAAAGATTGGAAAGAATATTTACATATCATCGAATATTGTCGAAAAAGGAGAAGTTATGTCGAAATTTCCCGAAAACTCAGAAATGAGAACATCAAAAGACTTTTGTAATCGTATAAAAGAACTAATTGAAGAAAACGACTGTGCTTCTAATAAGGACTTTGCGAAACTTGTTGGAGTTAGTTTTCCGGTTATTTCAAAGGCTGTGAATTTTGGCATTATTCCGTCGACAAAAATGCTAATTAAGATAGCGGACAGTCTTGATATATCATTATTGTATCTTTTAGGGAATAGTAGCGAGAATGATTTTATAGGTTCGAATTCTCCGTCCGATTTTTATAATCGCGTTGAAGAATTAGCAAAAGAACGCAATGAGAAATACGGGGAGATAGCGTCGAAACTGACGTTTTCGAGAACGTACTTTTACGCATGGAAAAAGACAAATACTCTACCGTCAGTAGAGTACGCTAAAGTCATAGCAGATTATTTTAATGTGTCGCTCGACTATTTATTCGGTCGCAGCGATTACAGAAAATAAAAAACTAACGCATTATTTTTCTTACTAATTTTTGATAAATTTCTTTGAACGGTTGATATCGCATAGGCAAATCTATTAAGCCGCTTTTATTTACGATACTTTTATAATGAGTAAACGTATCGAATCCCGCCTTTCCGTGATAAGCGCCGATACCGCTGTCTTTGAAGCCTCCGAAAGGCAAATCAGACGTTGCGATATGGATTACTACGTCGTTTATACAACCTCCGCCGAAACTGAGTTCGGTAGTAAATCTGTTTATTCTTTTTTTATCTTTAGAGAAGATATATAATGCGAGCGGTACGGGATTTTGCGAGATATACGAAATGATTTCTTCGTCTTTTTCGTAAGTAAGTATAGGCAATATCGGTCCGAAAATCTCGTCTTGCATAATTTCGTCGTCAAAATTTATATTATCCAAGACAGTAGGCTCTATTTTAAGTCGATTTGAATCTGCTTTTCCGCCATGCGCTATTTTTTGATTATCCAAAAGCGATGTAAGACGGGCAAAATGTTTTTCGTTGATAATCTTTCCGTAATTCTCATTTTCCAGCGGATTTGACGAAAACTGCAAAGTTATTTGTTTCTTAATTTCCGTTAGAAGTTGTTGATGAACCGATTTATGACATAGGATATAGTCTGGCGCGACGCAGGTCTGTCCGAGATTTAAGAATTTGCCCCATACGATACGCTTTGCGGCAAGCGGAAGGTTTGCCGTTTGGTCAACGATACAGGGAGATTTACCGCCGAGTTCAAGCGATACGGGAGTCATGTTTTTTGCCGCGCTTTCATAGACGATTTGTCCTACGCGTTTGCTTCCTGTAAAGAAAATATAGTCGAATTTTTGTTCGAGCAAGTTTGCTATTACCTTAGAATTTCCGCATACGACGTCCACGTAACCTCTTTCGAATACGCTTTCAAGCAAGTTTATTATCGCGTTGTTGACGTTGGGAGAATAAGCGCTTAGTTTCAATATAACGGTGTTGCCTGCGGCTATCGCTTCAATGAGCGGAGTAATAGAAAGCAGGAAAGGGTAGTTCCACGGATTCATTATCAACACAACGCCGTGAGGGCAGGGGATGCGGTAACTTTTTGACGGAAATTGCGCTAACGGAGTCTTTACTCGTTTTGCTTTGGTATATTTGCGCAGATTTTTTATGATATGCGACAGTTCGCTTAACACGAGTCCTGTTTCGCACATATAACTTTCATTTTCCGATTTACCTAAATCGAGTTTTAATCCTTCATGCAGTTCGTTCAAATTATTTTTTATAGCGCAGTAAAGCGATTTAAGATGTTTCAGTCTGAATTTGACGTCCAAAGTCTTATTGCTTTTGAAAAATTCGTTATGGCTTTCTATTATTTTCAATATGTCATTCATTTCTTTCACCTATCATTTGATTTTTACTCTACGTATTCATATAAGAGTATAACTTTAATGCAAAGCAATTCAAAACTAAGTTTATTGCTCATTTCGATGATTATTTACAGAGATGATTATAAATATAATTAAATACAAGGTCAAGCGCAATGGCGTAAAAATTTACGATAATCCCAAAATGTACATAAAAATTCCGCAAAAATGTTTGTAATTTTAAAATATGTTTGTTAAAAAAACAAACTATAAGCAAAGTATATAAAAAAGGCTTCCGAATTTTCTTCGAAAGCCTTTTATTGTATTAACCGTTATTATTTCTTGTTTTTATTTACAAAAACGTTGTTTTCAGCGGTTTCCGCTTTAACGGGGTTAACGCCCTTCCATTTTTCAATAAGATTGCCGTTTTCGTCAAATCTGTGCGGATAGCAAGCCTTAGCGGTCATACGGATACCGTCTTCGATTGTACCGCCGCCGTTGTAGCCGAGTTCGTCATAGTGCAAGTATTCCTGAACTTTTTCTACGTCGTCTTCATAGAAGAGATCTTTGGACTGAATATCTTTCATAAGATAGTTGTAGTTAAGTCCGCTGTCTTGATGGGATTTCTTCAAATTTTTAACAACGGTCATCTTAACGCCGAGAGTAGCGATGCCTGCGCCGACTCCGCAATATCTCTTCTTGCAACCGATAGTTTCCATGATAAGGTTTATCATATCTTTGAACTTCCAGTCTTTGTTGCCGATAGGAAGTTTGTCGCCGTGTTGAGCGTAGTAAGCAGCCGCTACTACCGCTTCTGCGATACCGTTAACGTGAATCATGTTTGTTCCGCCCTTCGGGAAGAAGATAGCGGGCATACCTGCGAATCTGTCAAGGAATACTTCTTTCCAAAGAGGAGTACGTCCGGGCATGCTGCCGAAGATGTAGGGAAGTTCAAGCGCTACAACGTCCATACCGCCGTTTTCAACGCCGCCGCCTACTTTAATGAGGGCTTCGGATTGTTCTACTCTTACTCTGATATACGGATGTCTTTCTGCAAGATGACTTTCCGGCCAGATTCTGTCGAAATAAGCGAAGTAGGAGTTGAGAAGTATAGCCTTCTTTACGCCTGCTTCCTTAGCCGCTTCGAATACGGGGATAACTTTATCTACAAGATAAGTGTGGAAGAAGTCATAACCGCTTACGTCTTTCGGAGTATGCATTCTGTCGTCCGGACCTACCGCGTAAACGAGTGTGTCATATCCGTCAAACATTTTAACGAGTTCTTCTTTCGTAACCGTAGCGGAATCGTCGCCGGGTCTGAGGTTGAACAGTTTGCCGTAATTGACTTCGATTTCCTTCGGCCACCAATCAGCGGAAAGGGTAAGTTCGCCCGGAAGAGCGAGTACGCCTACTTTCGCGCCTTGTTTTAGAAATTCTTTTGCAGAATAGAATCCGAGAAAACCGGTACCGCCGCAAATGAATACGTTTTTGAATTCATGTTTTTGTTGGGATGCGCCCTGTTGATATCTTTCCATTATAATTTATACCTCTATAAAAATATTTTCTGTGTTGTTTTACTTTTTATTAGCGTCTTTCTCAATGATATCCAAATAGCAATCGGCAGGGAAGAAATTATTTTCGTCTTTGTCGTGCGTATCGTACCAAAGTTGAGCGTAGAAAGGAATATGCTTGGACAATTCGTCAAAGTTCCACGGAGCGGGCATACAGCATTCCGGACACCAGTGTCCTGCTTTGATTATTGTAAACGGAGAAGATTCGAATTCGTGTCCGTTATGGCATTGCCATTTAATCTTCTTGTAAAGGTTGCCCTTTTCCATAGTGTCGCTTACAACTTTTCCGCCTCTGAATTCTGCTGCCTGTTGCATATCTTCTATGCCGAGTTCGCTATCGGCTTTGTTTTCGTCATAGCCGTGGCTGAGCAAGTATTTCTTAGCGTTTCTGATATCTCTTCTTTCTTGGTAATCAACAAGATTTCCGTTTTCGTCTTTGATTTGATTCTTGCAGAAGAGCGGGTATTTGCTCCAATCCGTACCGATTTCTTCGAATCTTTCTTTCGAGCCGTAGAACGCCGTGATACGTCCTTCTATGTTATTGTTGTACCAGAACATAGGCGAGTTGGAATTTTTGAACAGTTTTTGAATAGTTACTTTGCTAAGGAAACTCTTCGGCAAGATTGCGCCGAACTTAAAGTACCAGTTGAGTTTCGCCATATTTTTCCAGAAGTCTTGCCATGTTTCCGTGCGGAAATGCAAGTAATCTTCGAGAGTGTCGGAATCGTAATACCAGAAGCAGTGGAAGTTTCTGTCCGCGCACCAGTTGGGTTTGAAGAACTGTTCGGGTCTTGCGCCCATAAGAGCAAAACCTGCGTCGAGAGTTTCATAACCGCTTACGCGACACGTTTCGCCGTTACCGATATTATATATGTTTCTCCAGAATGATTCGGGGAGAGTGCCTTCGGAATCGTATTCAACCAAGTGTTGCAATGCAAGACCGCTGTCTCTTGCGGTAGCCCATTCGATAGGTACGTTCCAGCAGGTATGGAACATAAGTCCGTCTGCCATGTTGTTTTTGAAAAGGTTGTCGTGCAATACGCCGGACTGTCTTAATACTACCCAGTTAGGAAGATCCGCTTCAAGCAAATATCTTTCCGCTCTGAGTTTTGTAATAGCGTAGAAGTCGTATACGCTCGGCATAAGCGGATCGCCTACGCGTCCCCAAGGATGTTTCCAGTTACGGTTGCCGTATTCCGCTACCGTACCGATGTGAACGTACTTAATTTCGTTTGCTCTCGGACTTTCTTTAATAGCGTCAATGAGATTTTTCGCTCCGTAATAGTTGGTTTTTTCCGCGCCGCTTGGATTGTGGTCGGAGATAGGCGGTATAATTGCCGCGCAGTGCAGAACGTAATCGCTCATGGCGATAACTTTATCGCAATCCTCTCTGCTGGATATGTCGCCGAATACTACTTCCAACTTGCCGCCGGTTTTGATTTTAGCGTACTTTTTCAAGAGCGCCTCTCTCAGTTTTTCGTTAGATCTCTTTTTTCTCAAAAGGATCACGCAATTAAATTTTCCGGTACCCATTACGCACTTCAAAACCTGGCTGCCCATCGAGCCGGAAGCGCCTGTAATAAGGACGGTTTTCTTATCAGACATTTCAAAATCCTCCAAAATCATTATAGTGATTTGTACACCATAACAAGTATAGCATATAATTTTATTATTTGTAAATACATTTTTTAATTTTTATTTATATATATTAACCGATTTTGCATAAAATTCCATATTTATTCGCATATTTTACGCGGAATAAAAAGCGCGGACGTTTGCGTCGCATTCGTCGGCGTTTTTTGTCGGTATGCGTCGATTTTGCATTTTGATGATTATAAAATTTTTCTCCGCGCCGAAAGTCTTGAATGCTGAACGCAGGCGCAGAAGTAATTGCTATATACTTGTAATTAAATTTTTAATTTGCATATACCGTTAATTCGTTTGAACATCGTTCAATGTGTATAAAATTGCGTACAAGCCTTCAAATTGATACGGAGAAAGAAGAGTTTTTATTTTTTCGATAAATTTTGCGGGAGTTGTTAAGCCGCATTTTTTTCGTAGATTGTTTAATATTTAACGTCGACAAAATTTTATCGAAGTTTTTCCTTATATATTATACTGATAAATAATAATAAATAAAATAAAGCGATAGATAGGCGCTTATACAATATCTTGGGGTATCGCTGTTATGGCTACGCCACTGCTCGCGTAGGCTTAGAGTTTGTCCGAATCACGCTGAATAGCGGTTATAAAATAATAAAAATTTTTTTTGAAAAAAACAAAGAAAGTAGTTGACAGTAGTATTTTGTTGTGATAAGATAAGTAGGCTGTCGACCCGGGAGAGGGTAGGGAGCGAGGCACCTTAACAACTAAACAGTAAGGATGAGATAGTTAGTAAGATTTGT
>CAJUBA010000018.1 GCA_910584635.1 uncultured Christensenella sp.
ACTTGAAGTACGGACAGATAAAGGGAGTAGAGTACGAGATACAGGACTTGGAAGGAAACGCAATAACAGACGTAAGCCAACTTGTCGCGGGAAACACGTATAAGATAAAAGCGAAGATAAAGGACACTCAAAACTATATCTTTGCGGACGACACATTGGAGACGGATTGGGAAGAGTTTGAAGTGCGAGAAGATGACGTGATATACGACCCGAACGATCCAAATAATCCGAACTATCCTCAGACAGACCCTGACGATCCAAATGCGCCGGTAAATCCGGATAATCCCGACGACACTGACGGCGACGGAGAAGACGTAGACTTTGCCAAAGTAACGGCATTTGTGAAGAAGTGGTGGCAGGTAATCGCCAGCGGAGTAAGTATAGTATTAATAATAATCTTTACGGCAAAGGGGATAGGCTACGCAAGTAAGAAGAAAGAGAATAAGAGAGTAGTAGAGAGCAAATACAAGACGTATTACGTAACGGGCGGAACAGGCTTGTTTGGACTTAGCATGACCAACTGGACAATAATAGCAAGCGTACTAATGGGCTTAGCGGTGCTGTCGTTTGTATTTATGCTTATAGAGAAGAGAGGATACAAGAAGTCTTTGAGGAATTTGGACGAAGCAAAAGATGAGTTTGAAAGAAACCAAAGAGAAGAAGAAAAGCAGGAAGCGAAACGCCAAAACGAAGAAATGCAAATGATGTTCATGCGCATGATGGGCGGCGCAAGCGGCATGAACGGCGGAATGGGACAAGCGCAAGGCTTTGCATACGCTCCGCAACAAGGATTAGGAGCGGAAGAGATAAGAGGAATAGTATCCGAAACAATGACGGCAATGCTTCCCGGAATGCAACAGATGTTGCCGCAACAAGCGTCTGTAAACGATGAAAAACTTGATCGTTTGATGCAAGCAAACGAAGCGTTAATGAAAAAACTTAGCGAGCAGTCCAAAGACAAAGACGGCGTAAGCGAAGAAACGTTAGAGAAATTGATAAATAAACTGTCAATTAAACCTAATGAAAAAATTATCGAAAGAGAAGTCGCTGCGACAGTTGCGAATGACGAAACTATAAAGCAAATGCTTAGCAATCAGGAAAAACTGATGGAAAAAATTCTTGAACTTTCTGCAAACAAACCCGTTGAAACGCAGGTGGTAGAGAAAGAAGTTCGAGTCGAAGTACCCGTCGAAAAAGTCGTTGAAAAAATAGTGGAAAAAGAAGTACCCGTCGAAGTTGAAAAAATCGTAGAAAAGGAAGTAGTCAAAGAAGTAAAGGTAGAAGTACCCGTTGAAAAGATAGTGGAAGTGCCAGTCGAGAAGATAGTGGAGAAAGAGGTAGTAAAAGAGGTACCTATCGAAGTGGAAAAGGTAGTCGAGAAGATAGTAGAGATACCTGCTGAAAAACCTACTCCCAAAGCAAAGGCAACCGCTCCTAGATTGACACTTGACGAAGCGTACGCAAAACTGTCCGCAAAACAAAAGAAGTTCTTCGATACGTTGAAAGAATACGCAATGAGTAAGGAAAAGTGTAAAGAGAAGAAATCCACGTACTATATCTTACTTGGACAGTCGTCGGTAAATCCGTTGGTAAAACTGACAATAAAGAAAGATTGTACGGTAGCGTTGTTCAAGATGGAAGACGAGTATATGAAGGACATCAGAAGGAATGCGGGGAGCGAAGGAACGAAAGTAAAGGTAAAGGAAACGGAATTGATAGTAGGAGATAGTCAAGCGTTGGCGACAGCGAAGGAGATGATTGACCTACGCGAAGACCAGATAGAACGCTATAATGATTTCCTCAAGGAGCAACGCTCCATGAGGAAAAGTTAGTCCGTTAGACGACGTATAACAGGACACTTTTCGCTTGAACTGGGGATAGACATCGTTTGCCACATACGAGGAGTATGCTATGGCTACTCGTCTATCCCCGTTAAAACAAAAATTGCCCAATTCTCCGCCGTCTAATTGAGGCATTGAATAAGCGGATAAAGAAAAAGAAAAGAGAAAAGAAATAGCAAAGCGTAATAAAAGTAATTCCGCTTTGCTATTTTATTTCCGACCAAGCGTAAAATCGTATATATTTATAATAATTTTCAAAGTGGATAGACGTCATACTTTTGTCGTTTTGACGAAAATATATGGTACAATAATTACAGTCTTTGCTCTTTCCCCGAAGAACGGAGAGATTATGGTATTAAAATACACATATCAAAGCGATAAGTGCAAGTTGGAAGCGTATCAGAGTTACACGCTCGCGCAGAACAGCAATATGTCAAATACTATCGTTATTACTTCCACAGATCCCAACGCGTCTAAATATAAATACTATCTTGAATTTGTCTGTTACAATTACAGAGGCGTACCTAAAAAGCAATATGTATCCCCGTTGCTAGAATACGCGCAAGAAGGGATTGTTTTTGCCGTTCCCGCGAATTTGACAGAATACAAAGGTTGCGTTTATATGCAAATTACGGGTTATTCCGACGAGGACAAGACGCTATTATTCAAAAGCGTAAATAAGGGAATAAAGGCGTTCGACGTCGAAGGTTCGCTCAACGTAGTGGAAAGCGAATTTGCAAACTTGCCTAATTTATTTACGGAATTTTTAGACGAACTCAAATTATACAGAGAACAGCGCGAGGATTTATTGAAAAATATCGAATCTTATAAATTGCAGTGCGACGAGGCTATTCAAAGCGTAAGAGAGGATATTCAGACTTACAGAGAGCAATGCGACGGCGTGATTCAGAGCGCGAGGGATGACATTCAAACCTACAGAGGACAGTGCAACAACGTAATCCAAAGCGCGCGCGAGGATATTCAAACTTATAGGGGACAGTGCGACAACGTCATTCAAAGCGCAATGATTGATCTCGAAACTTACAGAGGACAGTGCGACGGCGTTATACAGACCGCATTGGATAGCGTCGAATCCGCCAAAGATAAATTCGACAGCATGGTCGGAAACGTATTTGATGAAGTCAAAGACAGCGTAGGCGTAGTCATAGAAGATTTGGTAAACGAAAAGGTCAAAAACGACGTGTTCTACAAAGTAACTTTCAAGATTGAAGGAGAAACCGTCAAAAGCATTATCATAAGCGGAGGCTTGAAAATTCAACCGCCCGAATACACGCTCCCGAGCGGCTGCGAAGTAATAGGCGGATGGTACGAACTAGATAAAGACAGACTTTGGAATTTTGAGGAAGATATTGTAAATAAAGACGTGGAACTTTCTCTTAACTTTATGTCGACAGGCGTTCTTTTCAATCCCAACGGAAGAGTAAAGGACTTGGGAAATATTACGGGGGACGTTTACTTGCCCGACTATTACAACGGAAGAAGAGTTACGCATACGGAAAGCGCGGTAATGAATATCGCGGACAATGTAAACGTGCATTTCGGACATTTTATCAGTTATTACGTAGGCATTATCGCTCCGGCAGGAAAAATGAAAAACTTTTGCGTTCCCAAAGACGGCAATTTCATTTTCCGCAAAAACTGTATATATACGGATTTATATAAATTGGGAACGGACGCTATCGCTTTTGTTCCGCGTGAAAATATCCCGACCGTTACCGTTCAGCCAGGCTGTCAGCAAATCGCAATGTACGCTATTTCAAACAACTATAATATTAAAAATCTTGTTATTCCGCCGACGGTTTTGTCGCTGAATAACTACGCGGTCATGGGTACGGGTATTACTTCCGTCAGACTTCCGGTAAGCGTACAAACGGTAAGCAACTATTGTTTCTACAACAACGTCGACCTTACCGACATATATATTGAAAGCGATTTGTCGGAGAAAGTGCTTCCCAATACTTTCTTAGACGTTACAGTTACGCCAAACCGACGTCCCACTCTTCACGTACACGCCGAACATTACGCTAAGTACATAGAGCGCAGACTAGACGAATATTACACCATTAAAGTTATGGGTAAAGAGTATTACGATGAAAAATACGCGCCAAAAGAAAACTGAAAATTCAGGCAAGTATTTCAAATGCGCGACTGATGGAAGAGTGTTGGCAAAACTTGTTGACGGCAGGTTGGTTTACGCTCACAAGGTTACTACCAATTCGTATGAGGCTTTGCAGTCTTGGCAAGAATACGAGTCTTTGAAATCGGCTTCCCAAAAGTTGGGCGCGCCTATGCCGCAAAATGTCGGTTGCCCGATTTTGGATAAAAAACACGCCCCTATAAATTGGAGTAAGTTTCGCGGAGGATACTATATCCCGTTCAGTACTTTGGAATAAAAAGGGTGTTATTATATATGCGACGGCGTTTCGTCGCATTAAAAGGAAGAGGGGATAATATGAAATACAAACAGTGGCTTAAACAATGGCTTGACGATTTCGTCAAGCCGATTTCCAAGGAAAGAACTTTAATTAAATACAACCAACAAATTATCAAGCATATAAGCCCGTTTTTGGGCGAGTACGAACTTGACGAACTTTCGCCCCATTTGCTGCAAAGATTTATGTCTTATCTTATCATGCGCGGGTTAGCGACCAATACGGTAAAAGGTATCGCGACTATTATAAAACTTTCTTTAAGAAGAGCGGTATTGCTGAGATTGACGGAATTTCAGTACAGCGACGCAATCGTATTGCCGAGCGCGAGAGAAAAACTCGTGCAGAGTTTCAACAAACGCGAGCAGAGAATCATTGAAGATTACGTGTTGGATAGTAAGCGTAAAAATTTCTTCGGGATAATTATCAGTCTATATACCGGCTTGCGCATAGGCGAATTGCTCGCGTTGCAATGGTCGGACATAGACTTCGTAAAGGCAAGAATTACGGTCAACAATTCTTGCCATGACGAATGGGTAGACGGTAAGTACAGAAAAGTCATAGGCGCGACAAAGACCGCCAATTCCGAGCGTACGATACCGCTTCCCAAACAACTGCTCCCAAGGCTAAGACATTTGAAAAGATTTTCCGAAAGCGATTACGTGGTATCGGGCAGAGGAGTTTGGGGCGCGGAAGTGAGGACGTATCAGAGAATGTTTGAAAACTTATTGAAAAAACTGGGCATACCGCACAAGGGTTTCCACGCTTTGCGACATACGTTTGCTACAAGAGCGTTGGAAGTCGGTATGGACGTAAAGACGCTGTCCGAGATTATGGGACACTGCGACCCGACGATTACGCTTAGGCGCTACGCCCATTCTATGATGGAACATAAAACGGAAATGATGAACAAAGTAGGCAAGTTATTTTTATAGTTAAACGCAAACAGACGGCAGTAAAATGCCGTCTGTTTTGCTATCAAAAAATGTACATTGATTAACCTAATCAATGTACATTTTGTCTTTGATATTATAACTATAATTTTGTTAAAAATCAAGTAAATTATATAAATTCGGCAAAATTTATGTACATTGATGTTAATCACAGCAAAAAAATCGGTTTGAAAATGTACATTGATTAGGTTAATCAGTGTACATTTATCAAAACACCAAATGTACATAAATATTTAAGGAGAATTAACTATGATTTGTAAAAAATGTGGCAAAGAAGTTGACGGCGAATTTTGTTCAAACTGCGGTTCGAGATTAAAAGAAAAAGAACCTAGAAAGAAACTGACTAAAAAGCAAATAATGGCGATAGTGATACCTATTGTCGTTGTAGCGGTATTGATTGCAATTATCGTACCTTCGGCGATTGTATCAAGCAATATCTTCCGAGTAGGCAAAGTCGACAAGATAAATATTGGGGATAGTAGAGAACAGGTATTAAAGATACTCGGCGAGCCTTATGAGAAGAGCGATTTTAGGTTTGAATATTACAGCAAAGATTATCTAAAACTTGCAAAGCAGATAGACGATTATTATAATTCTGACTTAGACACTGACGAAGATTCCGATATGAATCAAGATATTGAGGATTTTGATCCAGATAAAGATTTGAATTTAGATGACGAAGACAAAATCACTAAAATGGAAGAAGAACTTGAAAATATGGTTTATAAATACATAGTAGTAGAGTTTGATTCGGAAGGCAAAGTAGAGTCGGTATTTTTTGACGCAGAAAAATGCGATAGCAAAGAGTATAAGAAAGTTGTAGATAGTTATAAAATTACTCCTAATAAAGTAACTCGTTATATTCCCACCGATATTACATATTCTGTCAAATTTACGGATAAAAGTTTCTATAAGAGTACTGCGCAGAAAGGTTTTATTGCTTACTACGCCTTAGATAATGTTGTAACTTGGTCAGATAAATGGAAAAGTGATTATAAATCAGAAGTAAAAGTAAAAGAAAATAAAGATATTATATATATGGAAAATAAAGCCGATATACTTTACTTGCTAGACGGTAATGGCATATTGAATATTGAAGGTGATACGGATAATGAAGTTTTTGCAGGTCATTCTGATTGGGATAGTTACAAAAATAACATAAAAGGACTTCATATTGGACAAGGGATAACAGGTTCTATTAATTCTAAATATTTTCTTAAAAATATAGAGCAAATAACGGTAGATGAAAATAATACAAAGTACAAGAGTGAAGGTAATTGCATCATAGAAAAAGACACAAATACTTTGGTACTAGGTTGCAAAACCAGTATAATACCTAATGGAGTAACAAGCATAGATGAATCTGCATTTAAATTATGTGAAAGTTTTGAAAACATAAAGGTTGACGAGAGTAATTCCAATTATAGCGTAGAAAACAACTTAATTATAGATAAAACAACAAATACATTAGTAATAGCATGCAAAAGCATAACAAGCATATCTATACCGAGCAGTGTAACAAGCATCGGCAAGTATGCATTCTCGGGCTGTAGCAGTTTAACAAGCATAGATATACCAAGCAGTGTAAAAAGTATCGGCGACTTTGCATTTATATTTTGTGATGGTTTGACAAGTATAGAGATACCAAGTAGTGTAACGAGCATCGGCTATGAAGCGTTCTATGATAATACAGGATTGACGAGCGTAATGTTCGGAGAGAATTCGCAATTAGAGAGCATCGGCAACTCTGCATTCGAAGGCTGTAGCAGTTTAACAAACATAGAGATACCTGACAGTGTAACAAGCATCGGCAAGTATGCATTCTCTGGCTGTAGCAGTTTAACAAGCATAGTAATACCGAGCAGTGTAACAAGCATCGGCGAGTATGCATTCTCGGGCTGTAGCAGTTTAACAATATACTGTGAAGCAAGCGAAAAGCCAAGCGGATGGGATTGGTGGAACGATAGCGATAGACCTGTAGTATGGAATTGTACAGAGTGCGGAGTAACAGAGAACGGTGTGGAATGGGGATTGACAAAAGAAGGAGTAATAACGATAGCAGGATATAGCGGAACGTCAACAGAAGTAATAATACCCGAAACAATAAACGGACATAGTGTAACGAGCATAGGCTCTGATGCATTCTCGGGCTGTAGCAATTTGACAAGCATAGAGATACCTAGCAGTGTAACAAGCATCGGCAAGGGTGCATTCTTTGGCTGTAGCAGTTTAACAAGCATAGTAATACCGAACAGTGTAACGAACATAGGCGCTTATGCATTCAGTGATTGTAGCAGTTTGACAATCTATTGCGTGGCAGAGAGTGAGCCAAGCGGATGGGATAGTTGGTGGTGGAACGATAGCGGTAGACCGGTAGTGTGGGGATATAAAGGGTAACCGACAAACGTATTTCCGACCAAGCGTAAAATCTTCATTGCATTACGATTTTAGTCGGACTTTAATACGGATAGCCTACGGCATTGAATTAGATTCTTCGATTACGCTCAGAATGACGGGTAAGTATATAGACTTTGTTAACTCTCCCGTCATATTGAGCGGAGCGTAGCGAAGTCGAAATATCTAGTGTAATTAAAATCAGTATAATATAGTCCGACCGAAATCGTAGCGAAGCGTAGATTTCACGTTTGGTCGGAATTAGCGTAACGGCGGACGAAAGTTCGCCGTTTATCGTTTTTGCGTTTTGTTGACAGAGAAAGTGAATTTATCGGGATAAGTATTTTGAAAAATTGTATTACATAATAATTTACTCATTGCTTATACTACTTTCGGAGGTCAATATGAAAGAAACGGGAATAGTGAGAAGAATAGACGAACTCGGCAGAGTGGTCATCCCCAAAGAGTTGAGAAAGGTACTCAAACTCAAAGAGGGGGAATTGCTTGAAATATTTACAAACGACAAGAGCGAATTGGTATTTAAGAAGTACAACGAAGTAGGCGCTACGCAAGACCAACTTGACGTGATAAGCAAGATACTTTATAAAAACACGGGCAAGGAAGTCGCTATTTGCGATACGAGCAGTATACTTTCTCATTGCGGAGGTAAGGACGGCTTGCAGGGCGAGGATATAAGCGACGAGTTGTACGGCGTGCTTGACGATCGCAAAGCAAGACTCATAAAAGACAGAACAATCAAGATATCCGACGACGGGGATAAGGCTACGGGCGAGCAGTATATCGTTCCCATTATCAGCAGCGGAGATCTTTACGGCGGAATAATTCTTTCCGCGGACAAACTCGGCAACGTGGACATGGCTCTATGCGACGCTATGGCTCAGTATTTGACTTACAATATCGGCTGATATGAAAAAGAGGTCTTTCGCTTACGGCGCAATAATACTCGCGGTTTGCAGTATACTTGCAAAACTTTTGGGCGGAGTATACAGGATAGCGCTTACTTCCGCTTTGGGAGCGGAAGGCATAGGATACTACCAGTTGGTATTTCCTTTTTTCGCGTTGGTTTTGGCAATCAGCAGCAACGCTATACCGGTTACGCTGTCAAGACAGATTTCCGGCGAACTCGCGCTAAATAATAATGGCGCGGTAAGGCGTCTTATGCGAAACGCCGTTTTATACGCGCTCGGAGCGGGACTTATCGGCGCGATATTCACAGTCGCAATCTCTCGGCTTATGTCAGGCGCGCAGGCGCAAGCCGGAGTTTATATATGTTATATTGCAATTGCCCCGGCGATAGTATTCGTCGCTCTTGCCAACGTATTCAAAGGTTGGTTTTTGGGACACGGCAATACAACCCCCGCAGGCATAAGTCAGATATTGGAAGTGGTAGCAAAACTTGCGATAGGACTTTTGATAGTCGACGCGATGAAATCTCGCGGACTTATGCAGGCGGTTGCGGGAGGACTGATAGCGGTCAGCGCGAGCGAATTTATATCCTTTGCCGTAGTATTTATATGGTATCTTTGGGCGGGCAAGGAAGAGCGAAAACTAAAAGCGCAACCCTCGCAAAGCAAATTTTTTTCCACGTTTTTGCCTATTACGGCAAGCGGACTTATTTTTCCTTTCATAGCGTTTATAGACAGTGTAATGGTAGTCAATCTGCTGGATTTCGGCGGACACCGCGGTTCGGTAAGCCAATACGGTATACTGACCGGTCCCGTCGCTTCGCTTATCAATATGCCGATAGTGCTTGCTATGTCGATTTCGGTGGCGATAGTGCCGGCAATCGCGAGCGCAATGTCGGGGTATGACGTGGTAAGCGTGAAAAGCAAAACCGCGTCTTCGATAAAGATGTGTTTTATGATTTCAATGCCGTTTTTTATCGGAGCGATACTGACGTCGGCAAGTATAACAAGATTGCTTTATCCCACTTTGAGCGAAGCGCAAAAAGGATTGACGGCTTATCTTCTTTCGATAATGTCTATAAACATAGTCGCGCTGTCTATGCTTGAAGTGCTAAACGCGGTATTGCAGGGCATAGGCAGACTTCGCCCCGTGCTTGTGAACATAGCGGTAGGCGGATTGGTAAAAATTATCCTCGAACTTATTTTTGTGCCGAAGTTCGGTATCGCGGCGAGCGGTATATCTACGATAGCGTTTTATATGATAGCGTTGGTTTTGAACGGCGCGCAGTACAATACGCTTGTCGGAAAAAATATAAATCTGTTCAAAAGTATTAGCAAAATACTAATAAGCGGTGCTATAATGTCTTTATCGGTTGCGCCGGCGATATTGATAAGAAACGACATTGCCGCATTGATTTACGCAGTAGCGGTAGGCGGTTTGGTATACGTCGCGTCTTTGCTTTTGACCCGCGCCGTCGATAAAAAAGAGTTGGCTATGTTGCCGCTCGGAAATATACTGTCTAAAATACTCGGAAAACTGGGGTATTTTAAGGAGAGGACTAATTATGATAACGGTAGCGGCGTTGGGATGCAGTAAAGGTCAACTGACTTTGGCGGGGGCGAAAGCCATTGCGGAGGCGGACAAGGTTTTCGTAAAAACCGCGCTCACCGATACTTATGAATATTTTAAAGAAAGCGGAACGCAAAACGTCCCGCTCGATTTCATTTACGAAAACTCGCAGGATTTCGACGATTTGGATAATAAGATAGTAGAGTACATAAAAGACAGCGATACCGGAGAAAATATCGTTTACTGCGTCAACGGAAGCGGATATGACGACAGATCGGTCATCGCTCTGTCTAAGGTTTGCGATGTAAAAATAATACCTTCCGCGTCGGCGGGAATTGTCGGCAACAGACCTAGCGTGGCGCATATTACGGTCAGCGCTTACGAACTTGTAGGTATGCGCGGATTCAATTACGACACAAGATTTTCTCTTTCTATTACCGACGTCGACAACGCTTATATCGCCGCGGAAGTCAAACTCATTTTGACAAATATTCTCGGCGACGACGAAACGGCGCTTTTTAACAACAAAGAAATTCCTTTATTCGAATTGGACAGACAGCAGAAATACGATTATTCGACGGTTGTCGGAATCCTGCCCAAAACGCTTTCGGAAAAGAAAAGATTCAATTTTTCCGATTTGTACGAAATTATGAAAATATTGCGAGCAGAAAACGGTTGTCAATGGGACAGAGCGCAGACTCATCAAAGCATAAGAGAAAACGCCGTTGAAGAGGCTTACGAACTTGTCGAGGCAATCAACAACGACGATTTGGACAATATGATTGAAGAATGCGGCGATTTGATGTTGCAAAGCGTGTTCCATTGCGCTATCGCCGAAGACGGCGGAGAGTTCAACGTCGAAGACGTGCTTAGCGGAATTTGCAGAAAACTTATCGACAGACATACGCATATTTTCGGCGACGTCGTGGCGAACACTCCCGAAGAAGCGCTCAAAGCGTGGGACGCGGCGAAAGCCAAAGAAAAGAAATATACGTCCGTTTCCGATAAAATCGAGAAGATAGCCAAATCTCTTCCGGCGTTGCTCAAAGCGTACAAGACTCAAAAAGCCGTCGCTAAAACGGGATTCGAGTTTGAAAACTTCGGACAGGTTACGGATAAGATAGAGGAAGAAATATCCGAATTTTGCAACGCGACGAATGCGCGGGAAATTGAAGAGGAAGGCGGAGATTTGCTCTTTGCCGCCGTCAACGCTTTGAGGTGGAAGGGCGTAGATCCCGAAGTTGCGCTTGCGGGAGCGATTAAAAAGTTTACGGAAAGATTCGAATACGTTGAGCGTCATTGCGACGGAGATATAAAGTCCAAGAGCGCGGATGAACTCGACGCTCTTTGGGAGGAAGCAAAAATTGCGCAAAGAAATTAAATTTCAAGGCGTAGTTTTCGCGCCGATAGCAGGTTACAGCGACGTGGGATTGAGGAAAGTATGCGCAATGAGAGGCGCGGACATGACTTATACCGAAATGATTTCCGCCAAGGGATTGATTTACGGTAGCGATAAGACGGAAGATCTTTTGCATACTACCGACAGCGAAAAGATAAAGTGCGTGCAGATTTTCGGGAGCGAGCCTTACTTCATTTCAAAGGCGGTTGAACACAAAGCGCTTGAAAAGTTTGATGTCATAGACATCAATATGGGGTGTCCCGTTCCCAAGATAGTGAGAAACGGCGAAGGTAGCGCGCTTATGGAGAATATACCCCTTGCCGTCGAGGTAGTAAAAGCGGCGCTTTGCGTAGGAAAACCCGTAACGGTGAAATTCCGATTGGGAGTAAGTTCGGATAAAATAATCGCGGTGGATTTCGCCAAAGCCATGCAAGACGCGGGAGCGAGCGCTTTGACTTTGCACGGACGTACAAGAGAACAGATGTATTCGGGAAAAGCCGATTGGCAAAAGATAGCCGAAGTCAAAAACGCTACGCAAATTCCCGTATTCGTCAACGGCGATATAGTGGATGTAGAAAGTTATAAAGAAGCGATGAAAACAACGGGGTGCGACGGAGCAATGATAGCGAGAGGCGCATTGGGAAATCCGAAATTATTTTCCGATATAAAAGGAATAGACGTAGAGAATTATTCTTTGAAAGACGACATATTTATGCATTTGAACACAATGCTGCAATTCCATAACGAAAGATACGTAAGCGCGAATTTCAAAAAACAACTCGCGTATTATTGCAGGGGTATGAGAGGACAGAGAGAGATAAAACTCAAAGCCTTTGCGGCGACGAATATAAACGATATAAAAGAGATAGTAGAAACCTATTTCTAAAATAGAAACTAATATAAACGTTATTGAAATAAAAAAAATTGAAAATTTTGCGGAAGGTAAGTTATGATAAACGTGGTTTTGGTAAATCCTGAAATACCCAACAATACGGGCAACATCGTAAGGACGTGCGCGGTAACGGGAGCGAAGTTGCATATAATCGAGCCGTGCGGTTTTAGTTGGGAAGACAAGTATCTCAAAAGAAGCGGTCTTGATTACTGGGAAATTTCCGATGTAAACCGATACGAAAATATGCAGGCGTTTTTGCAGGCTAATTTCGCGGACGGCGCAGATTGTTGCGACAACGTCGCTATCGCGGTTAAGAATACTAAAATCAAATCGGGAAGACAGTTTTTTTTCGCGTCGACAAAGTCCGACCACAATCACACCGACGTTAAATACGAAGAGGATTGCTGGGTGTTTTTCGGAAGGGAAACAAAGGGCTTGGACGAGGAACTTTTGTTTGAAAATTACGCCGACTGTATTCGAATACCTATGAGAGAACAAGCGCGTTCGCTTAATCTTGCAAACAGCGTGGCAATAATAATTTACGAGTACCACAGACAGCACGCTTACAAAGGTTTGAGCGAAGCGGGAAAATTGCGAGATTACGGCGCGAAGGAAAATTGAGAAGTCGGCTTTTGTCGAAGAGTGAAAAATGTATTGTAAATTGACGGCGTCAATGATATAATATCAATATATTATTAAATACCGTTTTGGCGGGTTGAGAGGAGAAGTATGTATAAGGAAATTTACAACGAGTGGTTGGCAAACGTAAACGAAGAGCAGAAAAAGGAACTTGTCGCGATAGCAAACGACGATAAGGAAATAAGAGAGAGATTTACTCTGCCTTTGGCTTTCGGTACGGCGGGAATGAGAGGCACTATCTGTATGGGTATTTCCAATATGAACGAGTATACAGTTGCGAGAGCGACGAAGGGATTGAGCGACTATATCAATTCTTTGGGAAAGATTGAGGCGAAAAGAGGAGTAATTATTTCTTACGATACCAGAAGAATGTCTTTTGAATTTGCTTTGACTTCCGCGAGGGTTTTGGGCGCAAACGGTATAAAAGTATATATGTTCGAGGACGTAAGACCCGTGCCGATGTGTTCTTACGCGGTAAGGCATTTGGGATGTATAGCGGGTATTATGATTACCGCAAGCCACAACCCAAAAGAGTATAACGGATATAAAGTCTACGGCGAAGACGGCGCGCAAATGTCGCCCGAAGCGACGGCAGGCGTAGTTAAATTTATTCAGTCGACGCCTTACTTCGGCATTGAAAAAGAGGACGTTAAAAGCGTTGAGAGAAAAGATATACTCGGAAAAGACGGCTTTAAGTTGAGCGAAAATATCACTGTTATAGGCAAAAGCCTCGACGACGATTATTACGCCCAAATTTCCAAACTTTCTCTTTCCGACGAAGCGGTAAAGAAAGTGGGCAAGGATATAAAAATAGTATATTCGCCTATACACGGTTCGGGTTTCGTTCCCGTTACTACAATGTTGGCTAAGATGGGTATATCGGTATCCGTCGTTGAGGAACAAAAGTATCCCGACACGGAGTTTTCTACCGTAGCAATGCCCAATCCCGAACAGCCTGACGCGTTGAAAATGGGCATAGAACTCGCCGATAAATTGGGTAGCGATATAGTTATAGGCACCGACCCAGACTGCGACAGAATGGGAATAGCGATAAGAGATAACCAAGGCAAGTTCATACTTCTTAACGGCAATCAGATTGGCGCTATGCTTATGGATTACATACTTATGCGTCATAAACAGGAAGGTTCTCTTCCCAAAAACAGCGCGGTTGTAAAGACGATTGTTACGACTCGCTTAGCGGATAAAATTGCGAGAAGTTACGGCGCGACGGTGTTCGACGTTTTGACCGGATTCAAGTTTATCGGAGAAAAGATAAAAGAATGGGAAGAAAGCGGTGAGTATACTTTCATGTTCGGTTACGAAGAGAGTTACGGTTATCTTTCGGGTACGCACGCCAGAGATAAAGACGCAGTAGTCGCTAGCATGTTGTTTGCGGAGATGGCTTGTTATTACGCTTATAAGCAAATTTCGCTTTACGATAAACTCAACGATATATTTGCGAGATTCGGATATTTTGTCGAAACCTCCAAATCCATAGCCTTTAAGGGACTTGACGGCATGGAAAAGATGGCTGAAATAATGGACGGATTCAGAAAAGAAGATATGCTCGTAGTCAACGGAGTGGAAATGAAAAGCAAGACCGATCTTAAAGACGGTACGGTAAGATATTTCGACGACGGCAGAATTGAAATGAGTGAATTGCCCGAAACGAACGTTATTAAATACGAATTCGGCGACGACGAGTGGCTTTGCATACGTCCCAGCGGTACGGAACCCAAACTCAAAGTTTACGTTTCGACAAAAGCCGAAAGCAAAGAAGCGAGCCAAAAACGCAATCTCGGCATACAGCAATCGCTGTTGCAGAAAATCGAAAATCAGTAATCAATATTAGTAAAAATACTGCGTAAGAATTATCTTACGCAGTATTTTTTTATTTATTGCGCGGTAAGTTCGTCAAGCAGTTCTTTGAAAATCGTAACGTGAAGTTCCTCGTCTTTTACGATTCTGAGCATAAGTTCGCTCAAAGTGGGATTTTTTACGCAAGCCGCCGCTTTGGAATGATTTGCGATAGCGTGTTTTTCCATCATTATATCGTGTTGAAGAAATGCTACGGGATTTTTGATATAATTGACGTTTGCGCCCGACCAAAAACACGTGGAACCTCCTATTATCGGGTCTCCGCCCATCATGGCTATCGCTTCTCCGAGCATAGCGTGGTGGCGCATTTCCGTGATAGCGACTCCTTTCATAGCGTCCGAAATACGTTGGTTGCTCTCCGCCGTTATGTAATGTTGATAAAGATACTGCATTACAGCGGTAGTTTCGCCCGATCTTCCGCTGTAATCGTCCATGATACATTTGACGTCGCCGGGATAAAAAGGTCCCTCGAGTTTTGGATACGGAAGGTCTACCGAATATTTGAAATCTGTCATAATTTGCTCCTCGAATGATTATTTGACATAAGTCTTTGTCATATTTACAGTGTATGAGGGCAATAATATGTTTGGTTACTGTCAATTAAAGGCGAAAAAACTCAATAAAAAGCATATTCGGGGGCTAAAAAATACTAATTTGAAATTTTATTGAAAAATCGTTGAAATTTCCTTATCGATATGATATTATATTATGGCAGTCATATTGTGGCTGGGAGGATAACTAATGAATTTACTGTTGACTTTGGGAGATTCGCTTTTCCCGTATCAGGTATATACGTGGCTCAGACCGTTGCTGATGATGCTTATGCTATTGTCGGGTATTGCAACGATCGTAGTTATTTTGATGCAAAAGCCGCAAAATGAAAATATAGGCGTAATCGGCGGTCAGGAATCGGACTCTTATTCAAAGAAAAACAAGTCCAAATCGAAAGAGAGTATATTGAGGAAGTTGACGATTACGGGCATCGTGCTGATGGTGTTCTTCGCAATATTCTTCTTCGTTACGCTTATCGAAGTATAATAAGAAACACAAGACACACCCGACGCCGTCGGGTGTTTTTTTATCAAAAGGAAAGGTTTGATGAGCATAAAGATAATAGACAACAATAAAAAAGCGTATTTCGATTACTTCATAGAAGATACCTATGAGGCGGGGATTGCTTTGGTCGGATGCGAAGTTAAGTCTATAAGATTGGGACAGGTCAACATCAAAGATACTTTTTGCGCCGTTAAAGGCGGCGAAGTATTCGTGATGAATATGCATATCAAGCCGTACGAAAAGGGCAGTTATTACAACGTGGACAGTAAACGTCCGAGAAAACTACTCCTTCATAAACGCGAGATAGATAAGTTGAGAGTCGCGGTTTCTCAAAAATCATATACGATAGTTCCGACGAAAATATACTTTCGTCAAGGACTCGTAAAAATGGAGATAGCGCTTGCAAAAGGTAAAGAGTTGCATGACAAGCGCAGATCGATAGCGGATAAAGAAGTTAAGAGAGATCTTCAAAGAACGGTAAAACAGTACAACGGCAGATAGCCGTATATAAGGAGAAAGAAATGAAAAAGATAGAAACGGTATGCGTTCAAGGCGGTTATGTTCCCGGCAACGGCGAACCAAGACAGGTGCCTATTATTCAAAGCACTACTTTCAAATACGATACGAGCGAACAGATGGCGAAACTTTTCGACCTTGAAGAGTCAGGCTATTTTTATACAAGACTTCAAAATCCTACCAACGATTATGTAGCGAAGAAAATTTGCGAACTGGAAGGGGGAACGGCGGCAATGCTGACTTCTTCGGGACAGGCGGCGAATTTTTACGCGGTGTTTAATATTGCGGGTTGCGGAGACCATATTGTGGCGAGTTCGACGATATACGGCGGTACGTACAATCTTTTCGCGGTTACAATGAAAAAGATGGGTATTGAATTTACGTTTGTAAAACCCGATTGCACAGACGAAGAGTTGGACGCGGCTTTCCGCCCCAACACGAAAGCGGTTTTCGGCGAAACCATAGCAAACCCTGCGGTCAACGTATTCGATATAGAAAGATTTGCAAAGATAGCGCACAGGCATGAAGTTCCGCTTATCGTAGACAATACTTTCGCTACTCCGATAAATTGCAGACCGTTGGAGTGGGGCGCGGATATAGTTACGCACTCTACGACCAAATATATGGACGGACACGGAGCGGGCGTAGGCGGAGCGATAGTCGACGGCGGAAAATTCGACTGGACTAAGAATCCCGACAAATTCCCCGGACTGTGTTATCCGGACGAGAGTTATCACGGAGTCATATACACTCAAAGATTCGGACTGGGGGGCGCGTTTATAACAAAAGCGACCGCTCAACTGATGAGAGATTTCGGTTCCATCCAATCTCCTCAAAACGCTTATATTCTCAATCTCGGATTGGAAAGTCTTGCGGTGAGAATGGAAAGACACTGCCAAAACGCGCAGAAGATAGCGGAGTTTTTGCAAAAGCATAGAAACGTCGCTTGGGTAACGTATTGCGGACTAAAAGGCGATAAATGTTACGACCTCGGACAAAAGTACTTGAAAAAGGGGTCTTGCGGAGTTCTTAGTTTCGGCGTTAAAGGCGGCAGAAAAGCGGCGGAAGAGGTTATGAAACATCTCAAAACAATCGCTATAGAAACGCACGTCGCCGACGCGCGCAGTTGTTGTTTGCACCCGGCGAGCGCAACGCACCGCCAAATGAACGACGAGGAATTGGCAAAAGCGGGAGTTTCGCCCGAACTTATACGCCTTTCGGTAGGTATTGAAAACGTCGACGATCTTATAGAAGATCTTGACGGCGCGCTCGCGGTTTTGGATTAAGTTGACGGCGCGATAAGAGGAAGAAACCGAGTTTATTCGGTAAAGGAGATATGTTATGCCGATAGTTATACCAAAGGATTTGCCCGCTTTCGATATTCTTGCGAAAGAGAAAATATTCGTTATGCCCGAAGCGCGAGCGGTAAGCCAGGACATTCGTCCTATTGAAATCGCAATAGTAAATCTAATGCCTACGAAAATCGATACGGAAACCCAACTTATGCGACTTTTGGGCAACTCGTCGTTGCAGATTAACGTTACTTTGGTAAACATGGACAGTTATATCTCCAAAAATACGCCTCAAAGTCATCTTCAAAAATTCTATAAGGTATTTGACGAGATAAAAGACAACTACTATGACGGTATGATAATTACCGGCGCGCCTGTTGAAACAATGTCGTTCGATAAAGTCGCGTATTGGAACGAACTTGCTAATATCATGGCTTGGTCGGATACTCACGTTACGTCTACCGTGCATATTTGCTGGGGAGCGCAAGCGGGACTGTACTATCATTACGGAATCGACAAAGTCGCGTTGGATAGCAAACTTTTCGGCATATACGAAGCGAGGGCGGAGGATAAATACGATTTGCTTTTCAAAGGCATGAACGATAAAATGTATATTCCTATGTCAAGACACACTTCTATAGACGAAGAGAAGTTGAGAAGCGAAAGCCGGTTAAAAGTTCTTGCAAGCGGCAAGGAATGCGGAGTCGCGATAGTCAAAAGCGTAGACAACAAAAAGTTTTTCCTTACCGGACACAGCGAGTACGATAGAACTACGCTCAAAAAGGAATATTTGCGCGATTTGGATAAAGGACTTGATATTCAGCGTCCGGTAAATTATTTCGAAGACGACGGTCTTTTCAATATCGATTTGAGTTGGAGAAGTACGGCTTATCTGCTTTTCAACAACTGGCTCAACTATTACGTATATCAAGTAACGCCGTTTAGTTTCGATTCCGAAAAGAAGGGTAGTAAAAATAATTTATAAGTTATGTATAAATAAAACAAATTTAACTAATAAAAAAATATCCGACTTGCGTCGGATATTTTTAATGTATTATTTGATTAGAACAACTTGATAGAATCTTCGTCGCCTGTCGCAACGGCGTTTCCTTTGATTTTAGCGCGTTTTTCTCCGAAAAGTTTAACGGCTGCGTCGTATGCTTTTTTTGCCGATTCTTCGTCATCATACCAAATGATTTCGATATTTTTACTGTCGACAATAGTGCCGATAATACCGCCGTCTTCACCTTTTTTTATAGCAATTAAGGATTTTTCCGTTTTAGTAGTAATCGTATAATCTTTGTTCTCGAACTTTTTTGCTACGCTGTCTACGCTAGGCGTACACGCTACGCAAACAGTCGCGACCATAACGACCAAAAGTACCAACGCAACGGAAAGTATAATTTTCTTTTTCATTTTTATGTGCCTCCTAAATAAAATTTTGATAAATTTATTATAGCACCGTTTAATTTTATTTGTAAAGAAATCTATAAAAAATTTATGCACAAAAAATTTGAAAATATAGACATTTTGGATATATTTTGTATATTAATTGACGTAAACGCGGATTCGTTCAATAATTTCTTTTATTGAGTTTGCCGCAGAATTATTATTTATCGCGGTAAGAGTCGGCGACAGAGCGAAGTTTTTGTATATATTCTTCTCTGACGTCTTTTGGGGCGATTATTTTTATTCTATCCCCGAGCGCTAAGCACCATCCGTAAAACATATCGCTGATTTGAATATCAGCGGTAAAACGCAAGTTTTCGCCGAAAGGGGACATGTTTACGGATTTGCCGAATTTATCGAACGCCACTTCTACAAGGTCTTTGCTTATCTCGAAAGTTACGCTTTTTTCTTCGCCCATAAACATAGAAAACAGTTCTTTTTTTCTCTTACGGAAATCAAGGTTTTTCAGATTGTCAGGAAAAACCGCTTCTTCGCTGAGCGTGGTAACCTGTTCCATTCTGTCGATTCTGAAATGAGCGGCGTTTTCGTATTTTTCGTTGGAGCATACCAAATAGTAGTTGTCGTTGCTCACTACCGTAGCGATTGGACTGACCGTATAAGGCTTTCCCTCGTGCATAGGAATTTTGTTGCCTTTGGCGTCGAGTTTGTAATAATAAAAAGAAATCTTTTTCTTATCTATTATCGCTTCGTTTATACTGAATACATTGTAATATATCTGTTCGTTGTCGCGTTTTGTAGTGTCGAATACCGCGATATTCTTTTTGATTACGTCTCCTCTTAGCGAGCCGGCAAGGTTTGCGATTTTATCGACGAGAAGAGAAGTCTTTTCGGGAGTGATAAAACTCGACGCTTCCACAGCGTCAAGCAAAATTCTTATTTCAGCGGTATCGAAACTTCTGTCGGCAACGTAATACATATTACATTTTTTGCGGGTCTGCATTACCTCATAGCCGTTCGCGTTGAGTACGTCTATATCTTCGTAAAGAGTTTTGCGAGTTACCTCTATGCCTTCGAGCGATAATTTATCTATAAGATCGTACGTAGAAAGAGGATGAAATTCGTCGCTCTCCTTATTGAGAATTTCGTATAATTTCAGCAGTTTTATTTTCTGTTTGATGTTTTCAGGTTTTCTTTCGCTGTTTGCCATAGGGGTATTATAGCAAATAAATTTTCAAATTTCAAGATATTTTATATTTGAAAAATGCGGTAAAAAAAATACTTTTAAGAATAATATTTTGGCATAAAAACGGGAGGTTTTGTCGAGTTAAACAGAGCGTTATCGGCGCAAATCCTCTATTGTCCATAAATCGCTAAAATTCGTTTTTAGATTGTTCATAAACTGTCCGGACAAGCCGAATTTCGACAGATTTCGACACATATACATAATAATGAAGTTATACGACAAGCCGCAGAGTTATCCACATGAACAAGTGTTTTTGTGGATAACTCTGTGGATAACTGCCGTTTGAAGCGGAGATTTAATGAAAAAAAGCCTTTTAACGATATTTTTCATCTTTCGACGCGCTTTGTTCAAAATATACGGATTGTCGATAAATTGCAAAGCCGATAAAAGGTTTTTTTTGCTTTTATCCATATTTGATTTTTTCGAAAACGTATTGTAATCCGATGGAAAATAATATATAATGTTTTTAATATATAAAACGCTCGGGGGAGTTATGACGGAAAACAAAAAAACGGCAATTAAACAGGCTGTAATGATAAGCGTTGCGGCGCTATTCATTATTTTAGGCATACTTTCGATAATTCAGGCTACCGGTTCAAACGCAGGCTTGACTTACATAAGCAAAATAGGCAACGTAATATTGCGTTACGTAGCGGTTATTGTAACCAACGCTATAGGCATTATGCTGATGTCGGCGGCGGCAGGTACGTTCAAAGGAAAAGTAAAAAATATTTTTTCGATAACTGTATGCGCTTACAGTACCGTTATGACGGTTCCGCTGTGTTTGGCGTTCGTTTTGATGTTTCCCGCTGCCGCGGGCGCGTCTTTACCCGCTTTTCTCAACGATATGGTAGGAGAAATAGTCGTTGCTTTCGCAAAGATATTCAAAGGCGGATGGCAATATCTGATTTACTTTTTGGGTACGCTGATGGGCATAGTTTTTCTAGCGGTTCCGATACTGTCTACTTACTGTACGGTAAAGGAGATTACTCTAAAGGAATTGCTCGATAAAATCAAAAAGAAAGATATCGCAAAAGAAGTAGAAAATCAGTAGACTTCAAATCCGCTATCCGTTAACGCTTGGACGGCGGTTTCAAGTTTTTCTTTTTTTACAAGTACGTAGTCGGTATCGTAAGTGGAAACAGCAAACAGCGCGACTCCTTTTCTTGAAAGGGCGTCGCAAATTTTAGACAGCACTCCAACCAAAGAAAAGTCCAGTTGGCTATCTATCGCCATTGCGCGCCAACCGTCTTCGCGATTTAGACAGTCGTTCGGCGCGTCAGAAGTCTTTGTTACCAAAGAGTACTCTCTGTCCGTTTTGCAAGCGAAACAAAATTTCGAGTCAAAATTTATGTTTTTGAAATTTTTTGTTTTCAATACGGAGAATTCTCCGTCGATAATTCGTATTTTCATAAAATAATTTTATCATTTTACGACGGATTAGTAAAGTCGGCTTTATATGTTTTTGAAATATCCTTAAAACTTGTAAATAAAATACTTACAAAGGTTGTAAAACTTGTAAAAAGCGTTATTTTTGCTAAAAAAGCGCCGTCTATTTTTAATTTTTTATTAAAAATTTCAGAAAAGGGTTTGATTTCCTACAATTTATATAATATAATAAGATTACGAGATTATCGGCAAAACTTGTGGAATGAGTATTTGTCCGAAAGGGGGATATATGAAAAAATCCAAGAAAAGCAATGATGTCGACGCTTTGGATGTCGAAGAAAAGAAAGACGCCGTTGTCGACGGCGAGAAGTCTGCGGAGCAAAATCCGCATGATGAAGTTGTTGCGAATAAGGACGTTCCTGTAAGCGAGCAAACGCAGGCAGAGGAGGGAAAACCTGCCGCGGAAGAATCGCCTATGACAGAGGAAGTTCCCGTAGAAGCGGAAAGTTCTCAACAGCAGGAAGAGAGCGTTGCGGAAGAAAATAAAGCGACCGACGCGCCTACGGAAAATCAACAGCCGTCCGATGAAAGTTCTGCGCAAGAAAAAAGTCAGGACGAGCAAGTAACGCCCGCGGAAGAAGTTGTCGATAAAAAATCCAAGAAAGAAAAGAAAGAGAAAAAGAGCAAAAAGTCCGCTAAGGAAGAACCTAAGTCGGAAGATGCCGGAGTCGAAGAGTCCGAAAAAAGCGAGGATAAAAAAGATACCTCGGATAAAAAGAAAGCCGGCAAGGAAAAGAAATCAAAAGACAAATCTGCGGTTAAAGCGGAAAGAAAACAAAAAGTAGGCGGATATATTTCGTCCCTTCTCAAATATTTCAATATCATTACGATTTTACCGTTGACTTGTATTTTCTACGTAATATTCTTTGCATCCGATATAGTGGACGGCGTAGCGTTTGTTCAAAACAATAAAATAATGGTTGCCGTAATGGTGTCGATTTTGACCGCGCTGTTGGTAATTTGGATGATAGACAACAGAAACAAGAGAAGAGTTTGTTCGTTGGATGCTTTCCTATTGATAGGACTTTTACTTTCGTTCGGAATGATACTGCAATGCGTTATATTGGGACACTTCAAGACGTTTGACATTACGGCTATACTTACATTAATCACAACGCTTTTAGTGTTGGTATTGTTGACTATAAGACTGTGCATGTTCAAGCATGAAGAGCAGGCAAAGGACGACGACGCAAGATACGTCGCAAAATCTCAACTCGGACTGTATTTCAAAGTAATATTCTCAAAATACGCGCTGTTTATTACTACAATGTGTATGGTAGGCGTATTATTGATACTTATTGTTACTAAGTCCGAAATGTTGGAAAAATTCGAATATGCCGCTACAAAGACGGAGATGGCTGTAACGATGATATTTGCCGCCGTTGCGCTTGTGCTTATGGTAATAAGCCTGTTTATAAGGATTGTAAGAGGAAGAGTAAACATCGTAGACTGTATGCCGTATATGTTTATTCTCTTTGCGGTAGGCACGTTGATTTACTTCTTCACAAACAAGATATTTATGATACTTTACCTTTCGATAGGAAGCGGCGTGGTAGGCGTAATATGGCTGTGTCTTTGCCAGTATACTTTCTACCGCAAGTTGTACGACAAGAAATTCGCTCCCGCGATTGAATATGAACCTGTGCTTTCGATTGAAGCGCCGGCGGAAGAGGTTCAACCTACCGAAGAACAGCCGATAATAGAAGAAGCCGTTGTGGTCGATGAGCCTGTCGCAGAAGAGCCGATTGAAGAGGAGCCTCCTGTAGAAGAAGTTGTCGAAGAACAACCGATTGTCGAGGAAGAGCCGGTAGTAGAACAACCCGTTGAAGAAGAGCCTCAACCCGTCGAAGAAACTCCGGTCGAGGAACCCGCTCCCGTAGAAGAGCCTGTCGTCGAGGAGGCGCCCGCTCCCGTTGAGATAGAAGAGGAAGAAGAAGTCGAAGAGGACGACGATTCCGAAGAGGAGGAAGAAGAGGAAGAAGAGGAAGAAGAGATTTCCGTCAAGAGCATAAGACCGAGATACGATTATACTACGAAGATGAAACTTGCCAGCAACGACCTCAAGACTTTCTATTCGGAAATCAAAAACGAATTCTATTCTTACGGTATGAAGAGTAGAATAAGCAAGGCGAAAGAAAACTTCACAAAGGGAAGAGAGATAGTCGCAAGATTTGTTATCAACGGCAAGACTTTGAAACTCTATATTGCGCTCGATCCCGCTACGCTTGATCAGAAGTATTTCCATCATAAAGATATGAGCGAGAAGAAGGCGGTCGCGGAAATCCCGACGATGTTGCAAATTCGTTCTAAGCAGTCGGTATCGAGAGCCAAAGAACTTATCGCAATGCTTGCGGAAAAGATAGAACTTGCAAAGAAACCTAGATACAAAGAAAAAGATTTCAGCGAAGATTTGTCGTCGAGCGAATTGACGCTTACGCAAAGAAAAGGATACGGTTATTTGATTAAAGACGAAATCAAACTCGAAGACGTCGAACAAATGCCAGATGAATTCGCAGAAGTGCTTGCGGACGTATCGACAGACGAAAGCAAGTCTATGAGATTTATCAAGACTACAGTTACGCTCGAAGAAATCGCAGAGCATTTCGATGACGGAGATATCGTTACGATTGATACCGTAAGAGAAAGCGACATAGGCGCTCCGAACGCAAACTATCTGATAGTTGAGGAAGGACAAAAACTCAACAAGAAGTTGAAAGTTTACGTAGACGAAATTACTCCCAACGCGCTCAAGATGATTGCGCTTGCGGGCGGCGAAGTTTACAAAATCTGGCGTAAGATGTAACATTGCATATTGTACTCAAAAAACCGAAGTTGAAAGACTTCGGTTTTTCTCTGCCCTCAAATTTACGGTTGATTATAAAGACGTTTGAAAGAGTAAAATTGACATCAAATAATCAATATGATAAAATCTAATTATGGAAAGATGCAACGCCTGCCCGAGAAAATGTAACGCGGACAGAAGTAAAGAAATCGGTTATTGCAAAGAATCGGGACTTAAAGTGGCGAGAGTATCTTTGCATAAGTGGGAAGAACCGCCTATATCGGGAGATAAAGGAAGCGGAGCGATATTTTTCAGCGGTTGCAATTTAAGGTGCGTATACTGCCAAAATTACGATATATCTCGCGGGAAAGGAAAACTTATTAATCCTAGCGCGTTGGCGGATATTTTCAAACGTATCGAAGACGCTGGAGCGCATAATATCAACTTGGTTACGCCGTCTCATTTTGTAGACGAACTTTCAAAAGCCTTTGATATTTATATCCCTCAAATACCCGTCGTGTATAATTGCGGCGGATATGAAAGCGTAGCCTCCCTTGAAAAATTAAAAGGGGCGATTGATATTTATCTTGCGGATTTTAAGTATTTTGACAGCGCGTTATCGCTTGCTTACAGCAACTGTAATGATTATTTCGACGTTTGTTGCCAAGCGGTAAAGAAAATGCGAAGGCTGCAGCCTGACGATATATTCGAAGACTCTTTGATGAAAAAAGGTTTGATAATAAGGCATTTGGTTTTGCCGGGACACGTCGAGGATAGTAAAAGAGTACTGTCTTGGATAGCGGAGAATCTTTCGCCGACAACTTATTTGTCTATAATGAGCCAGTACGTTCCCTACGGAAAGGCGTTTGAATTTGAAAACCTATCGAGAAAGTTGCTTCCGCTTGAATATAAGATAGCGGTAAGCCATGCTGAAAAACTTGGTTTTACAAACGCTTTTACTCAGGATCTGCAAAGCGCTTCAAAAGAGTATATTCCCGATTTTGACGAAAGTCCGATAGAGTTTTGAATTGTATATAGTTGAAGGGGCAAACTAAGTAATGTAATTGATAGTATAATTACCGTATATAAAAAAGAGAACCGCTATTGCGTTGCGGTTCTCTTTTGCTATTTAAGATAAATTATTTCATCATGTCTTGCTTTACGCTTTCGGGTACGATCATTATTTCCAAATCGTCTTTATTGTAAGTAAAGCGTTGTTCGTAGTAATTGTCGCTAGAACCTTTAAGTTTCAACGTAGTAGGCAACAGCGTCGCTTCCCATACGTTTTCGTTGATATAATTCTTTATAAGTCCGCATTCCCAAATTTCAATAGTCAGACGCTTTTTCGCATATTTGAAAATGTCTGTTCCCGAACTTTTTTTCATGCTCTTAATGGAGAGTTCGAGTACGCTTTCGTCTTCGATATTGGTTTCGCATTCCAAGTAATAAATGCCGTTTTCTTCGTCGTATGTAAGTTTGCCGCTTGTTATCGGCGGAATACTTTCGTCCCAGTTGTCGGAAGTAAATTCTCTGAAATCGTTGCGATAGTAATTTTCGTCTATATATTTGCTCAAAGCGCTTTTTTCAGACTTGGGTTTGGGATACGCTACGGCGTCCAAAGAGGGGAAGCGAGTAAGAGTCTTTTCGTCCGCTTTGCCTTTTTTGGAAGTATAGAAAGTTTCGCAGTCTGGAGAGTAAACGCGTTCCGTGTAATTAAGAACGGCGCTCAAAGCGGAAACCAAAGCGTTGGAAACCGTACCTTTGCTACCGTCTTGTTTTATAGAATAACCGCCTACTACCATGCCGTAGGAATCAAAGAAATACTCTCCGTTGTCGTATATTCTCCATTCTCGGGTGTCCATAGAGCCTACTATATTGTCTTTACCGACTTTGAATTTCGCTTCGCCGGTACCGTAAGCGGCAGCGGCGTAAAAGTCGCAGTCTACGTTATTTTGATTGGCTATAAGAATCAGTTTGATAATCGAAGAGAGTACGGCGGGATCGCTTGTTTCTTCTTCGCTGAACGTGAGTTCCGATTTATTTATCGGCGTTGCTTTTGCCGCGGCTTCTGCGTTTGGTTTAGATCCTAGATTGTCGAAGTCCAAGTCGACTTCGGCAGTTTGCGCGCCGCCGGAGCAACCGGCGAGCAACGCTATAGTAATTATCATAATAACCAGTATTATCGATGCTGTAAGTTTTTTCATACTTACCCCCATGTTTTTTCACTATAACAATTATAAAGGAATTTTAGATATTATGTCAATAGCAAAAAATTTTTACCGTATAAAGTATAAATTTTAATTTTTTCGAAAATTTCACCATTTGCCGAGAAATTTGCCTTTTAGTTATCAAAAGATGCATAAATAATGCAAATATCGACACAGATAAGGGAAAATACCTGTTTTTGAATATCAAAACATTTACTGTTAAAAAGTTGTGTAAATTTGTTATTTATGTTAAAATAATGGCAAAGAGAAGTGGAGTGGCTATGGCGCTTAAAATAATTTTTGTATTCGTCGCTTATTTTGTCGGAGCAATCAATATGGCGACGATTATAGGAAAACTCAAAGGTAAAAACATAAAAAAACTCGGAAGCGGCAATCCGGGAACCATGAACGTAATGCGTTCGATAGGTAAAGGCTGGGGAGCGTTGACGTTTGCGTTTGATTGCGCAAAGGGCGTTGCGTTCGCGCTGTTGGGAAAATACGCGATAGGATCGGACGATTGGATGTTTATACTCGGAGCGGTCGCTGTAATCGGTCATGTTTTTCCAGTTTATACAAAGTTCAAAGGCGGAAAGGGAGTCGCGACTTCTTTGGGTATGTTTATGGTGGCCACGCCGATTACCGGACCTTGCGTATTCGTCGCGCTAATTATATATCTTTTGGTTTGCAAAATAGGTTTTATAGGTTCGTATCTTGCGGTAACGGCTTTGACGGTAGTAAATTGCGTCAAGTACCGTTCGAGCGTAGTTGCGATTGTATTTTCTCTCATAGTATGGGCGTTGATAATATACAGACATAAAGACAATGTCATTAGATTTATTCACGGCAAGGAAAATACTTTGAGTATCGTCGGCAAAAACGAAGTCAAAGAAATCGACGAAAACGCTAGCGCAGAAAATACCCAAGCGCAAGAAGTTTCGGATTGTTCGGATAAAGAACAAGAGGACAAGCAGTAAATATTGTTGTCGGGTAATATCGGCGAAACAAATATATCAGAGGTGTAAAATGAAACTAGGAGTTGTGGGACTTCCCAACGTGGGAAAAAGCACTTTGTTTAATGCGATTACGCAAGCGGGCGCGGAAAGCGCAAATTATCCTTTCTGCACAATAGAGCCTAACGTCGGAGTTGTTGCCGTACCGGACGACAGACTCGATAAACTCGCTAATCTTTACAACAGCAAAAAGGTTACGCCTACGGTACTTGAATTTGTAGATATAGCGGGACTTGTAAAAGGCGCGTCGAGAGGAGAGGGGTTGGGCAACAAATTCCTTTCTCATATAAGAGAGGTTGACGCGATAGTTCACGTTGTAAGATGTTTTGAAGACAGCAATATTACTCACGTTGACGGTAGCGTCGACCCTTTGAGAGATATCGAAACTATCGAGTTCGAATTGATATTCGCAGATATGGAAAGCGTGCAGAAACGCGCCAACAGAGCGAGGACTTCCGCGAAGGGCGGAGATAAAAAGTACCTTATCGAAGCGGAACTTATGGACAGGGTGTATTCGCAGTTGGAAAAAGGAATTCCCGCCCGTTTGATAGAGATGAGCGACGAAGAAAAAGAAATGATGAGAGATTTATTTCTTTTGACGGCAAAGCCTGTAATATATGCGGCTAATATCAGCGAAGACGAGGTAGCGACGGAAGATAACAAATACGTATCCGCCGTAAAAGAATACGCTCAAAAGCAGGGCGCAAAAACCGTCGTAATATGCGCGAAACTCGAAGAAGAACTTGCGTCAATGGACGCGGAAGATAAAGCAATGTTCCAACAGGAATACGGCATTGATAAGAGCGGTCTGGACAAACTCGTTTCCGCGTGCTACGATTTGTTGGGACTGATAAGTTATCTTACCGCAGGCGAAAAAGAAACAAGAGCGTGGACTATAACCAAAGGCACGAAAGCGCCTCAGGCGGCAGGTAAGATTCACAGCGATTTCGAAAAAGGTTTTATCAGAGCGGAAATAGTAGATTGGCAAGTACTTTTGGAATGCGGTTCTTATGTTGCCGCTAAGGAAAAGGGCAAGGTCAGAAGCGAAGGTAAAGAATACGTTATCAAAGACGGCGACGTGGTATTGTTTAGATTTAACGTATAATAGGGTATTATTTTAGAGGTTTTTATGGATTACAAACAGTTGATTGTCGACAGTATAGATTTGGCGGGACTTGATAAACAGACCGTTTACGATCTTATCGTAGCGCCCAAAGACAGCGCTATGGGAGATTTGTGCATACCGTGTTTTAAGTTCGCCAAAGAAATGAGAAAATCGCCGGTGGCAATTGCAGAAGAAATATCTTCTTGCGTAAAGATAGGCGGAATGATAAAGGAAGTCAAAGCGGTTGCAGGTTTTGTCAATTTCAAGTTTGACAACGCGCTTTACGCGTCCCAAGTTCTTGAAAACGTTTTGACGCAGGGAGATAAATACGGCAAAAGCGACGAAGGGAAAGATAAGACGGTTTGTATAGACTATTCGTCGGTAAATATCGCAAAACCCTTTCACATGGGACATTTGCTCAATACCGCGCTTGGCGGAGCGATATACCGCATTTACAAATTTCTCGGATATAACGTAGTCGGAATCAACCATCTCGGAGATTGGGGGACGCAGTTCGGCAAATTGATAGTAGCCTACAAACTTTGGGGAAATAAAGAAGATATAGATAAAAGAGGCGTGCGCGCGCTCGTAGATATATACGTAAGATTTCACAAGGAGGAAGAAAGCGATCCTTCTCTTTCCGATCAAGCGAGGAAATGGTTTAAGGCGATAGAAGACGGCGATTGCGAAGCGTTGCGACTTTTCGAATATTTCAAATCCATTACTCTTAAAGAGGTCGACAGAATTTACGAGCGTTTGAATATAACGTTCGACAGTTATGCGGGAGAATCTTTTTACAATGATAAAATGCAACCCGTGTTGGACGAACTTTCCGAAAAAGGTCTGCTAGTTGAAAGCGACGGCGCAAAGGTTGTAAAATTTGAAGACGACTCTATGCCACCGTGCCTTTTACAACGTTCGGACGGCGCGACTCTTTACGCAACGAGAGATATGGCGGCGGCTTTTTACAGAAAGAAAACTTACGATTTTTATAAATGTCTGTACGTAGTCGCATACCAACAGAATTTGCATTTCCAGCAAGTTTTCAAAGTTCTTGAAATGATGGATTGCGATTGGGCGAAAAATATGATACACGTCGCGCACGGTATGGTTTCTTTGGAAAACGGTTCTATGTCTACGCGAGGCGGAAACGTTGTTTTTCTAGAAGACGTACTAAATACCGCCGTAGCCAAAGCCAAAGCCGTAATTGACGAAAAGAATCCCGGACTTGAAGGCAAGCAGCAAATTGCGGAACAGGTCGGAGTGGGAGCCGTTCTTTTCGGAGTGCTGTACAATAGCAGAATAAAGGACATGGTTTTCTCTTTTGATAAGGTGCTTAATTTCGAAGGAGAAACGGGACCATACGTCCAGTATACTTACGCAAGATGCAATTCGCTTTTCGAAAAATGCGGAGAGGTCGGCAATGAGATAGACTACAAAGGTTTGGACAACGATTCTTGCAAAGCGGTTATTGCGATTTTGGATAAATTCCCCGAAATAATCAAAGAAAGCGCTAAGAAGTACGAACCAAGCGTAGTAACCAGATACGCCGTCGATCTTTCGCAGGCTTTCAATAAGTTCTATTTCGAAAATAAGATAAACACGGAGAAAGAGCCGATTAAAAATGCAAGGCTTACGCTTACCAAAGCCGTAAGACAGACTTTGGGCAACGCGTTGGGACTTTTGGGAATTGCCACTCCGTATAAAATGTGATGGAAAGATAAAAGCGTTTTATACTATTGATAAAATATTTATATATAATATAGAAGAAGTTTTATGTTACTAATTTATATAAACTTTGTGATTTGCGCTAAGGCATATCATAAGTTTGCAAGTTAAAAATATTATACGCTTTTCGTTTACCCCGCGAGCGACGCTGCGTACCCTTGAACGTATATATTCGGGGATTTTTTTTGCTCGCTAGGCTAATTATCAGTAAGATTTTTAGATATAACCAAATTATATAAAAAAATTTGAAAAGTCAAGCATTTTTATAGAATTTTTTCATAATTTCAAAAAAAAGTTTGTTACACGATAAAAAGCCTATCGAAAGTAGTAATTCGGTGGGCTTTGACTTTTTCTACCACTTGCAAGTGGTAGAAAAACGGCACAAACGAGGAAGTTTGTTGCACGACAAATAGCCGTACTATGACGGCTTGATTAGTTTTTTGAAAGTGTACTTTCAATAATTGTTAAATTGCTTGTAATTGCGCGTTAAACATTTCGGCACTTGTAGCGTACCCGAAGATTTCACGCGGATAATCATTTATCCACGTTTCAACCGCTTGTATGCGTTTTTCGCTTATAGTAGATAAATCAATGCCTTTCGGTATCAATCGACGTATTTCACGATTTAACCGCTCATTACTTCCACGTTCGCAAGAAGTATATGGATGACAATAATACACGCTAGTACGTTTACCGCCATAAATGGACTTTTCAAGCCCCTTAAAGTCGCTAAACTCTACGCCATTGTCAACCGTTATACTTTTGAATAGTTTGCGGAATTGTTTACCATAGCGTTTTTCAAGTTTGTTAACATAGCGTACAACTGTCGATGTTTTATGGTCGGGCATTTTGAATACGATTTCATAACGTGTCAATCGTTCAGTAAAAGCAAGTAAAGTTTGCTTTGTTCCTTTCTTACCAATCACGCAATCCATTTCCCAATGCCCGAATGTATTACGTTCAGCAATCTCGACAGGGCGTTTTTCAATGCTTGTACCTCTCGGCGGTTTTTTAGCCGTCGCTTTTTGATAATGCTTTTGTTTTAATTTCACGTCTTGCATAGTTATACGCGTAAATATATCGCCCGAACGTATATAGCGATAGAGCGTAGTTTTGCTTATCGTCGTACGAAATAGTCCTTTACGCTTGATTTCGCCTAGTGCAGCGCACGGGCTAATCTTATCGTTGACAACACGATTTTCAATTTCGCGTACCAATTCAAAATCGTTGCCAATTTTAAGTGGCGCACCGTGTGCCGATTGATTTAATCGGTAATTATATTCGGCTAAATCCGCACTATATGTAATTACTTCTTTATATTGCTTATCGCCAAACCAATCGACGTACCTAATGACCTTTTGAGTACATTTTCCGCGATTGATTTCGTTATATACAGTTGCAAGACATACGCCTAATTGTTTGGCAATTTGCTTTTTATGTAAGCCTGCTTTCAGCAACGTTTCCAATTCGCGCCTTTGCGTTAACGTTAAATCTTTCGTTCCTTTCTTTTTCATAATCGTTTAATTCCTTCCATTTACTTTACAAAATAATTAAAATTGCTTTATACTTATGTTGCTATACAAAAGACAAATCTATAATAATCTAATGACAAGGAATACCGCCAAAACTGTATTCTCATTTTATCTTGTCATTAGATAATTTTGTATAGCAACATAGAGAATGCACTTTGGAGAGAGATGCGTTCATTATGTCGTATCTCTCTTTAATATTTTGGAGGTATTTATATGAATTGTCAAATATGCGGTAAACCAAGTGGCTATCTACCCTTATGCAAATCTTGTTTCAAACTCAAAGACGAAGAAAAAGTTATAAAATGTCCTGTTTGCGATAAATGGCGTAAAACCGACGAAGTTTGTCCGTCTTGTGGAAACAAGCCTATACGCATTGTTGAGAATACTACCCAACAAGAGAGCAATGTAGACCCAATTACTTGCTTAATTTGCGGTGAGAATTCCAACGGAAAACATTTTTGTCGTTCCTGTTATTTTAAATACAAAGACCGTTCAATTGACATTAGAATTACAAACTGCAATTCTACGCAATTGCTTGACGAATTTGGAACAAGAACGAAAAAGGCAAAAGACGGTAGATACGTTAGAAGTCTATCCGAAAAGATTATAATAGATTACTTTTTCGACAATTACATAAGGGTAGTCTATGAAAAAACAATACCATATGTAAATGAAAAAGGGGAAGAAAAGCAATTGCACCCCGACTTTTACCTTACAGACTATGACTTATATATCGAATTTAACGGCTTAACAAACAAAGCATATCTTAAAAAGAAAGATTATGCAAATAAAATCTATAAGGAAAAAGGTCTAAAAGTAGAAATATTAGAATCTAACGATATTGACGACATTGAAGCAACAATGGCAAAATTACTAACAAAATATCCAAAAAGATAAAAGAGAGAGCCTAAAAAGGCTCTTTCTTCAAAACTTGACATTTCGAGATTTTTCCCAAGCCTTTTTTGCAGTAGAAAAACCTTTTTGAAATGAAGCATTATGTTGCTTTAATTCACTTTCAGACATTATGTAACCACGGGATATACCGCTAGCAAAATCACAATAACCCGAAGAATACGACATTTTAGAAGATTTGTTTTCGGCAACTTCTAACTTGCGAAAATCTAAACTATTGCCTTTTCTAAATTTGTCAACAAAATTAGAATACTTCTTTTTGTGATAATCAACCCGTTCATTATAACTATATTTTTTCTTACCCATTTTTTAATACCTCACTTTTATGTTTTATTGTTTAATTTTTATTATATTTTATGGTAGAGAGTATTACGCGACACTTTATACTACTACGAGCGCCGCGCTGACGCGCGGCGGTATAAAGTGTCGCGTTTTCACC
>CAJUBA010000019.1:0-5698 GCA_910584635.1 uncultured Christensenella sp.
GGTACTCGCCGCCGTGTACGACAAGTAATATTCTCGGTAAAATGATATGAAAAATGGGGTTATTTTATCCCATTTTTCTTTGGTTTTTGTAAGATTTGTAAAGATTTTGGTAACGAATTAAAAAAAATAGTTGCTAAAAATGTTACTAAATCAAATATTGATATTCAAGGCTTCGATGATTTCTTTTTGGGTATTCGGCATAAGGTGCGAATAGGTATTAAGCGTTTGCGTAATATCGCTGTGCCCGAGCCGTTGGGATACTATAAGAATATTTTGTCCTTTATTGATAAGTAGGGAAGCGTGCGAGTGTCTTAGATCATGCACACGGATATGTTTTACTCCCGCTATATTTTCGTACTTTATCATATTTTCTCTAATAGCACGATCGGAGAACGGAGTATTTATTCCGAAGACAAAACTATCTAATGAAAAGCCATCGTAATTCTTGCAGTAATTAAAATAATCTTGCATTAAGGAAACAAGTTTGGTAGGCATTAAGACGTTGCGATAAGACGATTTGTTTTTCGGAGTAGTTATCTCATACGCTCCATTTATATCGCCTTGACGGTTGATAGACTTAGTTATAGATACTTCGTTTGTGGTAAAGTTAATATCGTTCCAGTTTAGCGCAAGCGCTTCGCCTTTACGGCAACCAGTAAAGTAAAGGAACGAAAAGAAAGTCCGCCAGTTTATATCGTCAATAGATTTGTAGAAAGTAATAAATTCTTGCTCCGTCCAAAATAGCATTTCCTTTTTCGGGTCAGTGTTTTTGAAGTTGCCTACGCGGCTGACTACGTTTACTTCTAAGTAGTTATGTTTGACGGCATAGTTCATCATAGCCGTAAATATTTTGTAGATTTTAGACTTATATTCGTAGGATATTCCTTTTTCTATTATGTATTCTTGCCACTTTTCAATTTCAAGAACAGTTAATTTTTTCAACGGAGTATTCTCAAACATAGGCAAGACGTGAAGCCTTATAGAATTGTCTGTGCTTTTAATTGACGCTGTTTTGTTGTGCAGTGAAACATAATGCTTATACTGCTCGTATAGTTCGCCTACGGTCATATCAGACGGCTTTTTGACAGGCTTAGCAGAATTATCGTTGATGTATTGATAATATGCTTCTTCGGCAAGTCGCTTTGTTTTATAGCCGGATAACTTCTTTTGTACGCCGTTTATACGGAAGACAGCAAACCAACCGGTGCGGTTAGTCTTATTTCCACATTTAGTACATAAGTCTTTCTTATCCGCCGACACATTGCGTTTGCAAACAGGGCAGTATTTCGCTTGATAGAAACTAGCCATTAAGTATTGCCCCCAGTTTTATTATATCCTGACCGATAAGCGTCGTATTCTTCGATGAGATCGCGTTCTTTTTGATCAAGTTCGTCTTTGGTACAACAAACTTGAACATTTACTTCAAATAGATCGTCCCTTTGGTCAACGGGCGTTGAGTAGTAGTCTTCGGCAAAAATTATGTTATTAGGAACAGTTCCATTAAAATGTTGGCGTATGCGTTTCGTTATATCTTTTGATTGCCCAACATAGTGTTTATTATTTATTACGTTGTGAATTATGTAACATCCCATAATTTTATTTGAACCTAGTCCGTTAAAAGATTTAAGCGGAGTAAATTTAGTAATTTCATCTATTGACGTTGGCAACGGCTTTATTGAATGTACTTTCTTTGCAAGTTCGTTATAGCCTTTTTTACGGTTAGTATCTAGTTCTTTCTCTTTGTCTTCGATATTCTTTTTATAAAGCGTTATGTTTGTATTGAGAACTTCAATTTTATCGTTATACCTTTTTATATCGGCTTTATGTTGCTCAATATTAGCAGTATATTTATTCTTTTTTATATTATATTTGTTTATACGAGAATTAGAGCGTAAATAAGAATATGCTCCCAAAGTGAAAATACTCTTAATTATTGATTTAGGAAGATTTTGGATTTTATCTAATTTCGAGTTAGTCTTAATTAGCCGATTTTCTTCTTTTTGCATAATCTTTGTACTTTTCTCGATTTGCAATTTAGTATCCTTTATCCTACTTTGACTCCTTTTTATTTCAGTGTTTTGGCTTTTAACATATATATCGCGATTTTGGATGAGTTTTTGTAGAGTATCTTTATATTCTTTAAGGTAGAGTTTATGTAAATACCACGACGGACGTAGATCGTCGTTATTAAGGGCATTGATAATTGTAGGCGCGAATATCGCTATCAAAGAATCTCCGTTGTTTTCAAGATTTTCTAATGCCTGATTTGTGAGTTTTATTGTTTTCTTTATAGTTTTAGTTCGCGTTTTCCAATAGGAATAGACGGGATATTTAACGTAATCTCTCGTTATATACTTATCGATAGTTCTGTATTTTTGCGTTTGTAAAAATTCCAATTTTGCAATTCTAGTATCATTTGAGAAATTACAACTTTGAAGCGTAATTACCGGTTCTTCTTCTTTTTCACTATTTATATCTTCATCTTTTATAATTCTACCGTCTGACGCTATATAATAATCCCCATATCTATATCTTTCATGGTAATCTATGTCTACTTTTAACTCAAACTCTTTTGTACTATCCATTTATTACCTCACATCGCTTTGGAAAGCCACAGCCTTACCTAAAATGCGGATTTGGTCAAGTTCTTCGCCCACATAGATAAACGGCTCGTATTTAGCGTTTGCAGGTTGTAGGAGAAGTTTTTGCTTGTCAGGGTAGTAGTATACACGCTTTAACGTCGCTTCGTCCCCGATAAGCACGACAGCAATCTCGCCGTTATCAACGATTTCTTGTTTGCGTACGAAAATCAAGTCGCCATCATATATGCGAGCGTCTATCATACTGTCGCCGTGCGCTCTTAGACAAAAATCTGCTTTAAGATTAGTTCCCAGTTCGACATAGGATTCCTTGTCTTCATCGGCATAGACAGGCTCTCCACAGGCTACTGAACCTAGAAACGGTATTTTCTGCGTTGAGATAGGAAGTATATTATCTAATTTGAATATATCAATATCGTCTTTACCTTTTGTAGGAGTAGATTCCCAACCCATTAAATAAGCAGGGGAGACTCCCAACGCTTTGGCAAAATCTTCAATTTTAGGTTGCGTTAATTGGTTTATTCCATTTTCAATTTTTGCAATAGAAGAACGAGAAGTGTATCCTAGCATTTTCGCTAACTTATCTTGTGATATATCTAATTCTTCTCTCCGCATCTTTATTCTTTGTCCTAAGATACTCATAACTTGCTCCTTAAATTCGTTTAATCTAATTATATCCATATATTGAAAAAAAATCAACAAAAATTGAAAATAATTTTGAAAAAGTGTTGACAATACGGAAACATAATGCTATGATTACTATGGTGATTATAAATCACTAAAACATATATCGGAGATGTAAAATGACGGATACAAAGAAGTTAAAAGCAATTTTAGTAGAAAATGGCATGACGCAAAAGCAAATTGCAGAAAAAATCGGAATATCATCAACTAGTTTTAATTATAAAATATCAAATAAAAGACCTTTTAATTCCGATGAAATGTTTCGGTTGTGCGATATACTTCATATTAAAGAACCACGCAATATTTTTTTTGCAAATTAAGGTGATTATAAATCAACAAAGAAACAAGGAGATAAGGTATGACGAAATCCGACTGGAAGATGGCGACGGGTAGAGAGCCGGAACATGTATACACGGTTATGTGTAGAAGATCCAGCGATAGACATTACTGGGAAGCAAAGTCAATGGAAACGCTGAAAGAGGCGAAAGCGTATAAAGCACGTTGCAAAAAAGAAGACGCAAAATACCATCAGACTGGAGCGTGGAACTATCAAATAGTCGATGAAAACGGCGTAGTATGCGCGTAAGGAGGTAGAAGATGAACGCATTAGTAGCAGCAGTAGGAGTAGCCGCGATAACATTTATTACTTGCATGCTTACTGCCGTCTGTTGCTTATTATATGACCTTTACGGCGGTATGAAATTTGATAATATCGTGCAAAAGATTGAAAAGTTATCATTTATTGGATTTATTGCTTTTGCAATTATTCTCGGAATACTTGGAATAGCGAGCATTGTATTGTTGCTTGTTTTTCAATAGGATGTCGTAGCAGAAGTCTTTTCCGGGAATAGAAATAACAAGAAGCACGGGGGTACTTTCGTCGCAAATCGAATGAATATTGCACATTCCTTTGATTGTAGTTATTTGATACGGATCAATTTTAATTGGAGAAAATTGAGTTTCAATATTTAGATGAATTTCTTTTAAGAGTTCAATTTTCTTACCGCAAATAATGAGATGTAACTTAGTAATATAAAACATTCTATCTGTTTGATTTTGCAATTCTATTTCGAAGTCATCGGGATTAGATCCAAAACCAGCACGGAAGAACGTTGAAACCTTAATGCGTTTGCCCGAGATTAAGTTTCTCAAATAATTAACAAAGGCGATAAAAATGGGTACACAAGCAATTATAGCCGCAATGCTAGCAGCAAGTGAAAAACTCTTAACAACAATGTCAAAGACAGACATAAAACCACCTCATTTGTATAATGAGTTAATTATAACAAAGAGATAAACAAAAATCAATCTATAAGGAGAAGCAAAAATGAATCAATACAGAATTACATTTGATTTAGCAGAAAAAAATAAGTGGGGTAAAATCGAAGATCGAGAATATCCACGCGGAACAACAATACTTGAAGCGCCTGACGATAGAATGGCGTTTGCAATGGCAAATAAACTTTATGAGAGTTGTTCTAATTGGAGCATAAAGCCGATTGAGCCAACTTGCGAACTTACCAAAGAACTTGCCAAAAGAGAAGCGGTTCAGGATATAAGAGTAGAGCCGCACGTTCCTATCGAGATAATGGTAGATGGAAAGACGATTAAGACAGATATAGACGAGGGACCTTGCCACATATTTGTGGTTTATGACTAAATAAAAACATGGGAGATTTGAAAAATGACGGAGAAGATAAGCAACAAAGAAAGATTAAAGTTATTGCTTCAACCGTGGGTTAAGACGGAAGAGTTGGCTTTAATTTTGGGAGTATCGAGAGTTACAGCGTCTAAACGTGTAGCGGAGATACACCGTAAGTTAATGGCAAAGGGCAAGCACCCTATAAGGGGTTGTGTGTCGTCGAAAGAGTTGATTCAGCAACTCGAAATCGATATGGACGAGTTAATCGCAAACGTGCGTATCGAAAAAGAATTGGGACTTTATCCAGGAGAGAATTAAATATGACAGATTCACGAAGAAAAAGTATCCAAGAAGTAATGGACGCAATAGATTGGGCGATCAGCGAAATAAACGACTTAATGTCCGATGAGCAAGAAAGTTTCGATAACCTACCGCTTGGCAGGCAGTTGGAAGATAGCGACTATCAAATGCTTAACGCGATAGAGAATTTAGACGGCGCGATAGACGAGTTGAGAGACGCGAAAGGCTATCTTGAAGAAGCATTAGTATAAATAAAAAAATAAGGAGATTTTGATATGAGAGTATTTACGGCAAAAGATTTAGAAAGTTTTGAGAAAGACGAGTTTGGCAGACTGATTTGTCCAAGCGGCGACTATACGCAGATAAAAAGCTTCGGCGAGTGTTGCAGCTTCGGCGAGTGTTGCAGTTTCGGCGCGGGTTGCAGATTCGGCGAGTGTTGCAGTTTCGGCGCGGGTTGCAGATTCGGCGAGTG
>CAJUBA010000019.1:5798-31992 GCA_910584635.1 uncultured Christensenella sp.
GTTGCAGTTTCGGCGCGGGTTGCAGATTCGGCGAGTGTTGCAGCTTCGGCGAGCGTTGCAGATTCGGCGCGGGTTGCAGTTTCGGCGAGTGGTGCAGTCTTGAAAACAATCTTAAATTTGAGAATATTGAAGACAAAATAGACAGGGTATTAAAAATAGATCGCATAGGTAGTCGCAAAGGATGTACATATTTCTTTAAGACTTTGAGCGACATCTACGTACGTTGCGGCTGCTTCTTTGGCACGATTGCAGAGTTTGAGAACAAAGTCAACGAAACACACGCAGATAACGAACAGTATCGCAAAGAGTATCTAGAAGCGATTAAGTACGTTAAAGCGGTTATGTAGAGGTGTTCTATGAACGAAGCAATAAAGATACAAATCGATATACAACCTGACGTATATCAGGCATTAAAAAGCAAAGATTATTCGTATATATTCGAAGCGTTAAAAAGAGTTAGTAAATCGGAGGATGAGAGAAATGGAGAACATGAAACTGTTTGAGATAGACGAGCAAATACTAAGATTAGTATCGCTAGACGAGAGCGACGTTATAGACAGCGAAACGGGCGAAGTGCTTGTCGACGTATTCGCAGAGTTAGAAAAGTTGAGCATTAAGCGCGAGGAAAAAATAATAAACATTGCGAGATATGTAGACGAATTAGAAAGAGAACAAAAACTTATCAAAGAAAAAGCAGATTTACTTGAAGCAAGGGCAAAGAGTAAAAAGAATCAGGCTCAATCGTTAAGGCGTTATCTTGCGGACAGCATGATTAAACTAGGTACTAATAAGATTGAAGATGAAACAGTATCGGTAAAGTTGAACAGTTCGAAGTCGGTTAATCCGTTTAATATCGAACTTATCCCCGCGGAATACATAAACCAAAAAGTTGAGATTAAACCTGACTTGCGAAAGATAAGCGCGGCAATTAAAAACGGTATGGTTATTCCAGGAGCGGAACTTGTGGAAAAGTATAGCGTAACAGTGAGGTAAGATTATGAACGTATATCAGAAAATAAACGAAGTAAAAAAAGAGATAAAGGCGTTATCAAAAGACGCTGAAACGAACGGACAGGGGGCGTATAGTTACGTATCAGGCTCGCAAATACTTACTGCTATAAAAAAGAAAATGGAAGATATAGGACTTCTTTTTCTGCCTATAGAAACGGAGAGCAGAGGTTGGACTACGTTCGAGTATACAAATTCTAAGGGAGCAAGCAAAACCGACTTTGTTGTTGAGGGTAGAATAACGTATGAATGGATAAATACGGATAATCCTGACGACCGACAGCGCGTTAATTTCGATTATTACGGACAGCAGAACGATATCTCCAAAGCATTTGGAAGTGCGCTTACATATTCAGAAAGATATTTACTTTTGAAGTCCTTAGGAGCGCCCACGGATGAAGACGATCCGGATAATACGACCGAAGATAAAAAGGGAAACGGTCAACAAGTAGGTCAAGCACAACCTAAGTTGCAAAGTAAGTATTCAATTATACGCGACCTCGCAAAAAGCAAGAATATTACGTCCGCCGATATTGACAAATGGCTAGAGCAGTCTTTCGGCAAAGTCAGGAAAATAAACGACTTATCAGACGGTCAATTTCAAGCGTTAAAAGGCGCGATAGAAAAAGGCATGGGTAATGCGCAATGAGCAAGTTTGTAGCCGAGAAGACGTATCGTATGAGCGACGAAAACGACAATCTTATAATCAGTTACGTTGTTAATAAGCAAGATAAGACAACAGCATTATTAGCGTTTGAAGAAACGAAGAAGACGGAGCGGTTAGAGATAGAAGTCAAGCCGTATAAGTCGAAGCGTAGTTTAGAGCAAAATCGTATGTTGTGGGCATTGCTTGAAAAAATGGCAAAGGCTGTGTCAGGAGTGAATACGACTATTACGCGGGAAGAGTGCTATTGCATAATGCTTGAAGAAGCAGGGGTAAAGTACGATTACCTATTAGCGTTGCCGGAAACAGAAAAAGAATTGCGTAAGTCTTTTAGAGCGTTACGAAACATGGGCATACAGCGCGAAGTAAACGGCAAGACGTTGACAATGTATCAGTACTTTATCGGTTCGTCCAAGTTCAATACAAAGGAAATGACGGAACTCATAGAAGCGGTACTGGACAAGTTGGTCGAACTTGGCATATACGACAGCGAGATTGAGTTGATAAGGAGAGAGTACGGTGTCTAATAGCATTTTACAGTCAGACAAGCGTTGTTACGTTTGCGGGGCAAGAAGTGGACTAAATTGCCATCACATTTACGCGGGTACAGCCAAACGCGCTATAAGCGAGAAATACGGCTTTAAGGTGTACTTATGCGCCCGACATCATAATATGTCTGAATTTGGCGTTCACTTCGATAGAAGCCTAGATTTAAGGCTTAAAAAAAGGTGTCAAAGAGAATTTGAAAAAACTCATAGCCGAAAAGAGTTTGTAAAAATAATCGGCGAAAATTATATACTAGGAGATTAAGTATGAATAAGTGTTTTTTAACAGGTAATTTAACGAGAAATCCCGAGTCGACGACGACTCAAAGCGGAATTGCAATGTGCAAGTTTTCAATCGCGGTACAACGCAGATTTAAGAATCCCGACGGCGACTATGACGTAGACTTTATAAACGTTGTGGCATGGCGTAAGACAGCGGAGTTCTGCGAGAAGTATTTGAAAAAAGGATCGAGAGTATCGGTAGCCGGAGAGTTGAATACAAGTACGTATCAAGGGCAAGACGGCAATAAACGGACTAATTTCTATATCAATGCGGACGAAGTAGAAATACAGTCTATTAAGAACGAAGAAACGCCGCAGGAAGACGATATAAACGAAAAACCGAGCGTAGTAACTAAACCTGCGACGAAGCGTGAAACAACGCCGGTAGACGAAGAATTGCCGTTCTAAAGGGGGAGTTATGGGAAACGGATTTCAAAGTAATAGAATAACTCTTTTTAGAGAGCAATACGACGCTTTGAGCAAACTTCCGGTAAGTATACAAGGCAAGGTTTATAAGGCCTTGATGGACTATAACTTTACAGGAATAGTTCCAAAGTTAGACGGTACTGCTCAACTTGCTTTTGACCTAATAAAAGCGGGATTAGACGTATCGTTAAGTAAGCAGAAAGCAGGACAAGCAGGCGGTTATCAAAAGGCTAGCAAAAGTCTAGCAGAAAGCAAGCAAGATTCTAGCAAAAGTCTAGCAGACGAAGATAGCAAAGACTTAGCAGAAGTCAAGCAGAAGCCTAGCAAAAGTCAAGCAGAAGTCTACCAAAAGTCTAGCAGTATAGAGAAGAGAAGTATAGATAGAGAAGATAGTATAGAGAGTAGTAAAGAAAGTAGTAAAGAAAGTAAGTACGTAAGTAAAGAGAATAAATCAGGCGCGCGTAAGCAGAGTTATGAAAGCATAATGGACGATTTAGAAGTTGAGGAAGTAGTACGACCCATGTTATGGGAGTTTATAAAGCATTGTCAGGCAAACGGACATACCCTTATAAATTCTAAGTTGAGCGACATTATAATACGTCTTGATTTTGCTTATAGAGATACTTCTCAAAAGATAGAAAGTCTGAAAAAAGCCATAGCCGGCGGATATTACGACATTGCAGAATTGCGGGGGGTAGTATGATACGAATTTTACTAGGTGGTAGTCCTTGCACATACTGGAGAAAGGAAATATGATAGAGATTTGGAAACCAATAAAAGGATATGAGGGAATATATGAAATTTCTAACTATGGAAATTGTCGTAGAGTTGGAAAGCGAAATATAAAACCTAAAATCGAAAAGAACGGATATGTTAGATACCATTTATCAAAAAATAATAAACCAATAACAATCCTTGCGCATAGAGCGGTTGCAATGGCATTTATTGATAATCCTAACGGCTATAACACTGTAAACCATATAGATGAAAATAAGTCAAACAACCGTATGGATAATTTAGAATGGTGCGATATGCATTACCAAAACACTTACGGAGTAGGGGCAGTAAGGAGAGATAAAGCAAAAGAAAAGCCGGTATTGCAATTTACCAAGAGCGGGGAATTTATTAAAAGATTTGATAGTGCTACACAAGCGGCGAACGAATTAGGCTTAAATAAAGCAAGTATCGGCTTGGTATGTATGAGAAAAAGAAGATACAAAAGCACTGGCGGATTTATTTTTAGATTTGAGGAGGCAATATGATTAGATTACTTTTAGGCGGTAGTCCGTGCCAGTGGTGGAGTATCGCGCAAAAGAACAATCGCGAAACGGAAGCAAGCGGAATGGGTTGGGAGTTATTCAAAAACTACCTCATAGCCAAAGAGAAATTCAAACCGGATTACTTTCTTTACGAGAACAACGTATCAGCGGCGCAATCTATAAAGGATGAGATAAAGAAACAGTTCCGAGTAAGGAATTTATTTAATATCGACAGCGACGTTGAATACATAGAGATTAACTCGGCGTTAGTAAGCGCTCAAAACCGCGAAAGGTTTTACGTCCATAACTGCGGAGAAGTTGGACAGCCGGAAGACAGAGGGATATTACTTAAAGACATTTTGGAAAGCGGTTATGATTTAACTGGCAATGAAAAGTCTTTTTCTTTGACTACTCGGTGCGCTGGTGCAATACCCGAAGATACAATTACAAAGCACAGGCACACAATGGTCGCTGAATCTGTTGAATATAATCTTTGCCCTGGGACTAAAGTCGTGGTGAATAATCAGAGTATTCGTTGCTCCTACGAGGATAAAAGAGGAACGGCGCAGGGTTACACTGTTACATTTCCGAGTGCCAAACATCCTACTTTAACCGCAGGACAGGCGCATAAGTCAAAAGTTATTGTACTGTTAGATAAATACAACTACGCAACCGAATTTGACAGCGATGGCAAACCTACGAAAGCCTATTGTTATGCTGACAGCAAAGTACATACAGTCTACGAAGTCAAGGACGGCAAGATCACGATTAAAGGCAAGGAATACCCTATAAAGTTACCAGACGGATTTTACATAATCCGCAAGTTGACGGTAACAGAGTGTTGTCGCTTACAAGGTATGCCTGAATGGTGGTTTAGAGATAAAGACGGAAATAAACTTATATCTGACACACAGGCGTATAAGGGACTTGGCAACGGATGGCAATTAGATACCGTAAAGTATATTATAGAACACGCACTGCGGAATATACCGAAATATGAACCGATATTACTTTTATCAATGTATGACGGCATTGGAACGGGCAGACGCATTTTGGAAGAACTCGGTTTTACGAATGTCAAATATTATGCTTATGAGATAGATAAGTATTGTATAGAGTTGACGAAATACCATTATCCCGACGTTATTCATAAAGGCGACGCATTTAAGGTTAGAAACGAAGGAGAAATAGAAACGATAGTATGGTAAAACATGGAGAATGTAGGTCTAAACTAAATAAAGTTTGGCGCAATATGAAAGATAGATGCTACAACCCTAATAATAAACGCTATCCGCATTATGGCGGTAGAGGGATAGTGGTATGCCAAGAATGGAAAGACAATTATGTATCTTTTAGGGATTGGGCGATTTGTAATGGTTATCAAATAGGATTATCGCTAGATAGGATAAATAACGACGGAAATTATAGTCCAGATAATTGTAGGTGGGCAACACCTAAACAACAAGCCTATAATAGGAGAACAAATAGGTTAATTACAATTCAAGGAAAAACTCAAACGGTAACAGAATGGGCAGAAGAAGTGGGAATATCCATTGGTGCTTTTCAAAATAGATTGCGTTATGGTTGGAGCGAAGAAAGATTATTAGAACCACAACAACCGCAATTAAAAATGAGTAAACACGAAATGCGACTTGAAATTCTTAAATTAAGAAAAGAATTAGAGATGATGATGGACAAGATAGAGAGCGGTAAGTTGGTAGAGTTGCCCGCACCTTTGGGAAGCGAGTTGTGGACGATAAAATATCCAACACGCAAGATAGGCAGAGAAACAGTAACAACTGTATCGCCTAAAAATGCGACAGTTGAAAAGTGTAGGTATCAACTTTCTTTTTCAAATGTTAATATGGTTGGAAAATATTATTTTCTTACAAAAGCCGAAGCCGAAGCAAGGCTCAAAGCGTTGAAAGGAGAATAAATTATGTACGATTATGATTATGAAATAAATTTATAAAGGAGAATAAGAATGGACAAGCAAAAAGAGATTGAGAGAATGGCGGACGTTAAACGAATAGCAAGGATCTTGTGTGAAGATGATAACGGCGAAAGTGTACACGATGAAATCACTTGCGGAAATTATATCGAGTGCGCGTTTACGATTAAGGCTCAACGGTTACTTGACGAAGGCTACGGCGACGTCAAGCAAGCACAAAGGGAAGTGCTGGGAAAGTTAGTAGTGAAGATTTCTGAAAGGAGCGCCGAAATAAAAACACTAGAAGGAAAATACCTAAGAGCAGATGATATCGACACGGCAGTAAGATTCAATACCAGACTTCAAGAAATAAATCAAGTGCTTGCATATATTAACGAACTGGTCAAGGAGGTATGTGGAGAATGAAATATTATAGATGTTTTTTCACGGTAGATATAAACATAGAAGACCCGGTCAAAGCAGGCGAAATATTTGGGGAGATATTAAACTGCGTAGAAAGTAAGAAAGTGAGAATCGACGGAAAAATACTGGAAAGGTTGGATATTTACGATCCTATTGCAATTAAAAAAGAAACAGAGTTAGACCCTAAAACAGGCAAAGTAATAGAAGTATTTAGACAAGAACAGGAGGAAAGAAAAGAAAATGGATAGGCTGACTAAAATGACAATCAAGTGTAAGATAATGCTTTATCCCAAAATGCAGAAAGAAATAGCAGAGCAGATAGCGGATATCAGCGAAAAGACGAGCGGTATAGGCATAGGCGGGGGAAGAAGTTCGGCGAAAGGTATAAAGGGGTGGGATATTGCGCTTATAGGCGTTATGAGCAAAGAGGATTATCTTTGGTGTAAGTCGGTAGAAGACTCCGTAAATTATTTCAAAGAGCGCGGTCGAGGAGAGGTGTCGGAAACAATCGATTCGCTTTATTGGAGAAGTAATCTTAATGCTGATGGCATAGCGCGAAAGTTATACATAAGTAGAGCGACAGTATATAACTTAGTTGACCTGTTTATGGAGACGGTGCATAAGTTTGCATTAAAAAACGGACTTATTTTAGACGTTTAATTAGCAAAATAAGGCTTGAAAAAAATAATTTAGATAAGTCTAAGACAAATTTGACTTTTAAGGGGTGTAAAATGATATTGTCGAGAATTGGATAAAGACTAACGGTAATGCTTATTCATTGACAAATCTTCCAAACAAAAAGGCGTTGAGCGAGAGTTCAGCGTCTTTTGTATTTATAGGGAAAAGGTAGGTAGTAGCAATGAAGATAACGGAAATACAGCGACAGCAGATAATATCTACTTACATATCCGGTAATGGAGATATAAGTCAATCAGTCCTTGCCCAAAAGTACCGAGTAAGTAGGTCGACAATATCAAAGATATTGAATTCGGAAGAAGTAAAAAAACTTATCAATGAAAAAAAAGAGCAGAACATTTTATCGATGCTCGAATACATAGAGAGCAAGCAAGGCGAAGCGCAATCGCTTATGAGCGAGATATTGGTAAAGGCGGGAGTTAAACTCAAGGGAGATAACTCGCTTAGGGATCTTATGGGAGCGTTGAAGATACTTGCGGAAGTATTCGGCAAGACGGTAGAGAGCAACGAAGAGAATAAGGAAGAGCATAAGGTAGTATTCGAAATCGTCGGGGTAGGAAATGGCAACGAGCAGAGTTAGATTCCTAGATACGTACTTGCCTATCTTACAGCCGAATCATACCGCCGAGCAAGCGAAACTATTTGAAAGCGCAGAGTATAAGAATGACTTAGTCCGCAGAATGCTGAACGGAGAAGAGTTAGACCCTTCGGCATTTGGCGCAAGGACCTTTATAAACAAGTCAGGACGTTCGACAGGCAAGACAACGAATACCGAGTTTGTCATAGGGAAGTTCATAACAGAGGGCGACGGAGATATATGGTACTGCCGTTCAGAGGACGGCGATATTGGACGAAGTATCTTTACGTCAATGCAAAGTACATTGCGTATCATGGGTTTTACGCTTTCAAGGAAAGATAGGAAAGCGGACTTCCACGTTTGCGCTTCGCCTTATCAGATAACGCATAACAAGACGGGCAACGTAATACAGTTCTTCGCTATCAATAAGGATATAAACAGGACGAAGGGATTCTTCCCACCGTCGGGCAAGTTGCAGATGGTAATAGTCGAGGAAGCGAACGAACCTGACGAGAGCAAGTACATTACGGCGCTAGAAACTACGGCAAACAAGTATATCAACAGCGGTTCAAAGTTCGTATACAACCTGAACCCGCCGGAAACGAAACAGCATTGGTCGGTACAGTATTTCGATAACAAGGTCAAGAACGGCGCAATGTTGCTTTATACGACTTGGGAGCATTTAGCGCAACTTGGACTATTATCTCCGGCAATGATAGCCGAGATACTGAAAATGAAGCGGGATGACCCGCTTTTTTATCGTTACTGGTATCTAGGCGAGATAGTCAAGATGACGGGACTTGTATTCCCGATGTTCGACGAGAGCAAGCACGTTGTCTATATCAAGGACAGAAACTTACTGCACAGGTTAGTCGGGCAGATAATAATTGCAGGAGACGCGGCAAACAAGAACGATCCGACGGCAGTTGAGTTCATTTGCGTATTGACGAACGGCGTAATGCTAGTGCTTGACGCGTTCTACTATGACCCAAAGATACACGGGCAAACGGATGACGTTGAACTAGGGCAGAAGATTTGCGACTGGTTTGAGGGTGTGCATAGGAAGTATCCAAACTTGCGATACAAAAAGCATGTCGGCACGATAGACAATGCTAACTGGAACTTGTTACAGATGTTGCAGATTTCAACAGCGATGGGATTCTTCAAGTGGTATCCTGCTACGGATAAGATGATACTTCGCGACATTAATAGATTGAGAGTGCTGCTAAGGAACGATTTATTGAAGTTTAATGTGGCGGCAGATAATCAGGTCAAGTGTATTGTCGACGAGTTCGAGAACTTTGTCTACGACGAGAAGACGGGCGAGATAAAGAAGAATCAGAGCGACCACGGAATCGACGCTACTAAGTACGGCACGTTGCTGTACACAAATACACAAATATTTTTTTAAGGAGAAAGAGAGATGGCAGACAACTTTTTTACAGACGATAATAAGAACGTTGACGAATTTGGCAACGAAATACTTGTTCCGTCAGAAACGAGCGAAGGACCTATGTTCGCGCCGTATTGCAAGGCAGACTTTCTCAATAACAGCAAGATAATAAACGACACTATGTTTTTCGTGTTCGCTCCGCCGGCATACCTGACGTATTATTGGACGATAGTCCGTCGAAATATTGAGTGGTTCAACGGCTATGTAGCAGGAATACACAATCAAGGCGTGCTTTCAAGCAAGACTGGAGCGAGAATATGTAAGATGTCGGCGAACCTAACGCTTGGTGGGGGATTGTCGTTTCAAGGTACAGAAGAAGCGGAAGCGTTTTTGTCTGACTTTTACAAAAGAAAAAAGATATATCCCAAACTCAAACGCGTAGCGCCGTTGCTTAATGCGGTTGGCTTTATGTTGTCGAAAGTGGATATAAATGCAAAAGGCGAATTGGACGTGTCGTTTATTCCTGGCAACAGATATTTTGCGCAGTGCGACGCGGACGGAAACGTTATAAGTTTTTATGCGTGCATAGTGTTTACGACGGCAGATACTCGAAAGGATTTTGATGCCAATCAAGCCGAAAGGCGCGGGTACTCGCTTGTAGAAGAGCGATTCTACATCCATGATAAACCTTGCGTTAAGTATCGCGTCTATGAAGGACCTGTAATCGCTACGGCGCCTACGTATAGTTCGGATAACGGTCAGCGCGGTATTGCCTTTGCTTCGTTGCCTAAGAACGTACAGAATATTATAAAGACGAAACTTGCGGGATATCAATTGGATACAGTTTACGAACTTCCGTTTGACAATATAGGCGCGAGAGTAACGCGAAACACGTTTTCTGCGACCGGCATGGACGATTACGCTTGCTTTGCGGACAGCACGCTTGCAGACTGTCATACGCAGTTATATGAACTGGACTTGACCAAGACGCAGAAAAACGAGCATAAGTATCTTAATCAGGACTTCATGGTATTGCCTGAACAAATGATGATGGAATTGACAGGAGATAGAGCGAAAGCGGAGAGATTAGAAAGCCTAAACGGATATAAAGGCATAAATAGACGAATCGCAAAAGGTGCGAGATATTCCGACCCGACGAAAGAAACTCCGTTCGTGTATTCTCCGCCCTTGAAGATAGCAGATTATAATGCGGATATAATGCAGATACATAACGAGATAGCGGCGCAGACGGAATTCTCGCCTGTAACTATTGCAGGATACTTGCGTAACGGCGTAGAGAAGACCGCGACGGAGATTACGGCGGACGAGAACGCGACAAGACTTACGATAAGGACGAAGCGCGAGTTGATAAGCGAAGACCTTAACTATCTTAACGCTATTATCTTAAAGCATTATAGCGTATCTTCAGACGGAACAGAATGTAACGCTGTATTCAAAGAAGGCAGTCTGTCGAATCCGAAACTCGAAACTGAACTTATTATTCGCAAGCAGGAAACGGGACTTATCACTCATCAAATGGCAGTCGAAGAAGCAAATCCGCAGTTAAGCAAGCGAGAATGCGAGAAAATAACGATGGATACCGACGCGGAAATGGCGAAACGACAGGCAAGTCTGTTTGACGGCTTAGATATGTTAGCAAGGTAGCCTATGCGTAGTTACATAAAACAGGCTAAGGACGAGAAACTTGACTGGCAGACTGCGTTAATCATGGATATGCAGACGGAAATCAAGTCCCTGTTATCGACGGCAGTCGTGCTAGGTTTGTCTTGGGCGGTAATCAATCAAAGGGTCGCGAAGATACTCGAAGACGCGGACGAGATAGAGATTGAGGAACTAAAAGAGCGGTCGAAAAGGTCGCTTTTAGTCTTTGCGACGGTAGCGTATAGGCAGTTGCAGAACTCGCTCAAAGGCGTAAATATCAAGGTATTGCAAAGCGTGGCAAGATACGAAAGAAGTCCAACGCAGATAAACGCAACGTCTTTGATGACAGACTTAGAGCGTCAGGCATGGACGATAGAGCAACCGCTAAAAGAATTTAGTCAAGACTACATGAAGAAAGTCCGCTCGGCATTTGGCGAGTTGGCTAAGTCCGACGCTAAGGACGATTACGGAAGCAACGTGTCGCTTAGGAATATATCCGAGATGTCTGTACGTTGGGAACGAAAGCAGGAAGAGCGAGCAAAACTGGAAGAAGCGGGCGAAGACTTGGTTTGGATATCTGCTCACGCTAACTGTTCGAAGCGTTGTCAGCCTTATCAAGGTAAGTTGTACTCAATGAGCGGACGAAGCGGTAGCGTTGATGGGAATCGTTTTAGACCGCTTAGCGTGGCAACCGACGTTGAGTATACGACAAGAGCAGGAAAGACGTATAAAAACGGTTGCATATCGGGTTATAATTGCCGTCATTACCTTATACCGTACCGCAAGGGAAACAAGCCGATAGAGGTCCCGGCGGAAGTCGTGGCAAAGCAACGTGAGGTAAACGATACTCAAAGGTCGATGGAACGGCGAGTAAAAGACTTGCGGGAGTTGGCGGTAACAACGCCATTGCCCGAAGATAAAGCGAAAGCGAGAGCGGCGGCAGTCAAGGCGTATGCGGAGTATAAAGCATACTGCGAAAAGAACAATGTCGCATATTATCCGTCGCGAGTGCAAGCATGGCAAGAGCAAGCGGAAGCGCGTACAGAAGAACAGCGCAAGAAACTGTACGCAAGATATTTCAAGGCAAAACAAAAAAAAAGATAAATAGGGCAGTCGAAAGGCTGTCTTTTTTAATCCCAAAAGGAGGTAAACAATGGGAATTTTTAAGAAAGCGTCTGATAACGACAAGAAAATGACGAAAGAAGACGTAATTAAGGCAATCGAAGCAATGTCCGACGAAGAGCAGAACGATCTATACGACGAGTTGCTCGCCCGCGCTAAGGCAGGGGATGACGAAACGGCAGACAAGGGCGAATCCGAAACCGAAAAACAGATTGAAAAAGCGGAAGAAGATATCGCTGAAAAAGGCGCGGACAGTCAAACGGAGAAAGACCGTATTGACGAGAGCGTCGGAGAACAGGAAAAGCAAGACGGCAACAAAGACAGTCAAGACGCGAAAGACAGAGTAGACGAAAGTCTCGGCGAAAAGAAATACGTCGAGAGAAAGGACTATGAAGACTTGCTCGCAAGAGTGAGCGCGCTTGAAGAGAAAGCAAATGGCAAGGATGAATTGCCGAAACCCAAAGAAGTCGATACAGACGACTTTGAGGAAGACGATTTTTTCAAAGATAAAAGATAAAAAGGAGAGTAAAAAATTATGCCAGAAGAAATCAAGTACACTTCCGCCTCACTGACGCAGGAAGTAATCAAAAGAACAGTTCAGGAGTATGCTCCTGACGCAATCACAAACAAGGGCGGATATACCTATGTCAACGGTAGTCTTATGCCTAAGGCGCTTTCGAGAGCGCTTTCGAGAGCCTATCGTACGGGTAGAATTATACGTCCGGGCGTAGGTATGACGGAGAGATTTATCGAAAGCATTGACCCTATGCAGGTCATGAGTATTACCGTGCAACAGCAGGTTAATATCGGAATACATACGAGAACGTTGAGAGATGACGGAAAAGTAGGCACGCCTTACAACGACGGACTTATCAATACCAATCATAAACTTATTCCGGCAACTAAGCCGTTCACTATTCCGGTAAGACAGATAAACGACCAACCATTGTTTTTCCCGCGCTTGCAACTTGAAACAATGCTTTTCGACGAAGTAGCAGAAACACTCGCAAACTTCTTCGAGAACGAAGTAAACTCGGTAGATAGTTACCATATCGCGAAGATGATATCTTACGCGATTTATAGAGCGTACAAAGCAGGTTCGAACGCAAAGAATATTATCACGTTAGATAAGGATACTGCATACGACGATTTGGCTATGATAAAGATTATAAACCAACTCAACGCTGCAATGGCGGACGGCGATTCAGAAACCGAACTTGGCGCGTTCAGAGGTCGCAGACAGTTGACGTTAAGAAACGAGTTGTTGGGTTACTTGCGTTCGCCTAAGACCGGTTACGTAAGCAACACCGAAAAGGGCGCAAACGTATTCTATACTCCCGGCTTCGACCTTGACGAATCTATGAGAACAGGAGAACAGTACAGAGGAAGCATTAACGGCTACGAGATGTACGAAATGAACTCCGAAACTATAAGAAATGCGGAAATATGGCTTGGACTTGAACCCGGTTCCCTTGACGGCGTACTCGGTATAGTATCTACGCCGCTTTCGTACGCTTCGGGCGGTGTAAGCAAGAAATCTACGCTTTTGTTGCAGTCGACTGAACATGACGGCATTGTAGGATTCCCGTTGACGAAATTCGGCGGTGCGGCTTACAGACAGATTTTCCTTATCGTTGATAAGAACTGGAACGCTCCGGACAAACTTAGAACGACACTCGCGCCTGCTCCTGTTGTTGCTCCAAAGAACTGGGATTCTAAGTATGAGCCTATCGAAAGAGTACTTTACGACGAGAACGGCAATCCTACCGGAATGACCGAAATTCTTGCGAACGTAATCGCGCCGAACGGCGATACTACTTGCTCGATAACCATTAAGGTAACTGACGCGGACGGCGACGCTATAAGCAATGCGACTATCTCGTCGAATTCCGAGGGGGCGACTATTCCGTTTACGAATAACGGCGACGGTACTTATCAGTTGTTAGTACGTAAAAACAGCGTAATTAACGCGACTGTATCTGCTACTGGATATACGGCAGGTACTATCAACGTAACCGCTAAACAGTCCCTTGACTGGATGCATCCTGTTGCTATTGTCCTTACGTCGCCGGCAAGCGAACCCACAAAGGCAAGCGAACCCACAAAGGCAAGCGAACCCGCTCCTGCGGAAGATGAAATAATCGAGTCGGCAGGAAGCAAAAAATAATTAAACTAAAATATCTTAAAGGCTATCGGGGAAACTCGGTAGCCTTTTTAGGAGGGTAAAATGGCTAAATTTCCGTACGACGACGAGTATATGACTTATGATTATCGCTCGCACAGATACATACTGACACCGAAAGCAGTTCTAGACGAACTGGGAGAAAATCTCGATATTATTTTGGTAAACGCCGACCCTGTAACAAGAAACGCTTTTTTGAAAAAGATTTCGCGAACAGTGTATAACTACATAAAGCAACAGAGTTCGTCCTTTGCCTATATTGAGTACATACTGGCGAAAGACAGCAGATTGCGAGATACGATAAAAGAAATGCTTATTTCGCAAGTAGAGTATATGCTTACGGACGGAGCGGTAGCCGATTACTCGGGCGTGAACTTGGCAAAAGGACAGTTCCCGGACTTGTATAAGATGCGTGGGGACGCAAAAGTAAGCGATACTGTTGTAACAGAATCTCATAAGATACTTCCTTATTACGGCTTTTGTCTTTGCTGTAATTCAATGTCAATGCCTAGACTTGCTCGGTGCGCATTGTATAGGGGGTATTGATTATGGGACTTATACAGGCTTTATGGGGATTGTCTAATCCTAACGCGTTCGAGATAGCGGAATGGAAAGGCAAGAAAATACGCGTCGCTTTGGTATCCGATAAAGGACGGCAGAGAGCAAATATCGGCGGATTGATTGCCGACGAGGGTAGGATAACAATCTCGACAAGATGTATGTATGACTACGGCATAAATGACGAGATAAAGTTTCGTGGCAAGTGTTATGTAATAACTGCGATAGACGATTCAAATAATGAAGTCGCTCCGCAAAATACGGCGATAGTAAAGGCGACATACTTACAAGAAATGAGATTGAACTTATTCGAAGTAAACCAACAGACAAGAAACCTGCGAGTAGACACGCCCGTAATTACCGTAGCGAACGGCAAAGCAACAATAACCTGCGCGACGCTTGACGCGATAATCTACTACACAACGGACGGAACGTTGCCCAACTCATTGTCCCCGGTATATAAGGGCGAGTTTGAATTAGGGACGGCAGATACAGTGATGGCGATAGCGTTGCATAAGAACAGACATCCGTCGACGGTGGCTGTATGGAGTAAAACGATAATATGAAAATAACTCAACGCGTGGAGTTGGCGATTGAAGACGCAGTAACTTTGGCGCGAACTATCATCCCGAAAGACACGGGACAAATGAGGTACGATTCTTTCAAGTTAGAAAGAATAGACGAAACGACGTGGCGAATTTACATAGATCAAGACATCGCGCCTTATGCAAAGTATGTAAATGAAAAATTACCGAGCCATCATACGCCAAAGCAACTAGCGAACGAGGGATTTTTCGATAGGGTATTTGACCTTATATCTAATCAACTTGCGTCTGCGTTAAACGGACAGATAGTAGTAGAACAAACAAGCGAACAGGAGAATTAAAATGGCTATAAATCAGATATATGACCTTCTTGCCAAGAGGTTGGAAAACGACATAAATAAATACTCGGAAATTACGAAGTTTACGGTCAAGACTTCGTACAATTATCAGGAACCGAGCGAAGACCTAAGTACTATCAACGGTGTAATGAACTTTGCGAATAGCGACATTGCTCCTATCGAGGACCTTGACGCGTATACGCTTCCTGCGGTAGTTTCGTTCGTATGTTTGAAAGAGTATGCGAACGAAGTCATGGCGATTCTTACAGCATACATTAAAGACGAAAAAGGCAAGGTTCAGGACATAGGAGAATATTACTCGCTTTCGACGTTCTCTACGCCTTCGCAAAGCGACGTTATAATGGCGGGACAGATAGGCGAGAGTATCAAGGTAACGGTATATATAGAGTACTTGGTCTTAAAGAATATTCTTGTATCAAACGACATGACGGTAAAGATAGACGGAGAGACGTTGGTATACGACCGGTTTGGAATCACGAAAGCGAAGTCTTCCGATGAAGATAACATAGAAAACAACGAAACGTTGCAATCCGTTCCATTGTCTCAAGGACTAGCGTTTATGTTTAACTGTTTTGTACCTGTTTCTCTATTGAGTACTTTGGTAGACGAAACATTGTCGCTAGGCAAATTACAAACGGAGCATACGCTTACTTTGACAATAAAGTCATTTACGTACGAATACAAAGTAATTATGAGCAACAGTGAGATGAGCGGTGTCAAGGGCGGAGCAATGTACGCTTCGTTTACTTTCTCTATTGCCGACGGCAAGAATGGGGGCAAGAAATGAGCGAGTACAGTATCACAATAAAAGTTGACGGAGAAAATAAGTCAAAGACTCCCGAGAAAAAGACCGAAAGCGAAGAACTCGCGCAAGGCGGTTCGGGCGGAGTTGCTATTAAGGACTTAAAAAAAGCCGTAGCGGCTACGGGCGTTGTCGCAGTCGGAATGAAGATAATCAATCATAGAACTTCGCGCGTATACGTCGAAACGGGCAATAGACAGTTGCAGGACAACATAAACGCAACAAAGCAGATTGCAGGGCAGGTAATGGCGCTTGTCAGCGGATTTGTCGCAGGTGGACCGCTTGGTGGTATAGCGGTAGGCTTAGGAATAGCGACAGACTACGCTTTGCAATACTCGGACTATCAATATGAGAAGCGACTTGACAACGCGATATTAAGCATAAAGCGCGAAAGAATGGGTGTAGGCGGAATGTCGATAAATCGCTCGCGTTCGCTTACACAATAGGAGAAAGTATGGCAGATAATAGATTAGCGTACGGCATAGCAAAAGGACTGGGGATAGACACAACGGAAATGTCGCCCAAAGAAGTATGGGAAGCGATAGCGAAGAAGAAAGGCGTAAGCGTAGAGCAAGCACAGAAGCAAGCCGATAGCACCGAGAGCAAGGATAGCAGGAAGTCAACAGTTGAGAAGTTGCAGGAACTGACAAAAGCAAGGGCGAGCAAAGATAATGTCAAAGACGACGGTATAGAAGTAGTCGAAGTAGACTTGACGATAGATATTCAAAAGCAGTTTGACAATGCTACGCCAAAAGAACGATCTAAAATCGCGTATAATTACATAATGGACAATCTGCGTGGCGAATATGAAACTATTGACGGTAGAAAAGTTCCTATTGAAAAAATAGGCGCAGATAAGATTACTCACAATTACTATGAACCGAAAATTCGATCATCAACAGAATTGGGATTGCTCTTACAATCAGGACGATTTATAGAAGAGAAGCCAGCAAAAAAAGAAAACGGCGATTCTCATAAACAGTTCTCTAGTTTTGCATATTATAAAGTTATAATAGCGATTGGAAAAAATAAGTATAGCGCTGTACTAAATGTTGGAATTAGACCAGATAAGAAATGCACGCTATATGATATAAATCAGTTCATAGAGATATAAAAAAACGGTGCCTGCCACGTTCGGCTGCCCAACTCCGAGTGAACGTCCTCTCGGTCGGGTCAAGAGACACCGCTTTTATATTTATATTATACGCAATAAACGCAAGAAAGTCAACACTCAACGATTAAAAAGGAGAAAAAATTATGGTAACAATACAGATGTCTGTCTATAAAGACGGCAGTTGGCAAGCCGCAACAGGCTTTACCCGTCCGTTTTCGGGGTCGGACAAACTCGACGAAACGCTTGACAGCGCGATAGTCAACTTGACGTTGCAACCCAACGATGGGAGCAAAGAGCCGTTCACAAAATACAAGGTCGAACTCAACGACGGAACGACCGCGCAGACACAATACTTCGTCGTAGCGTCGCCGGACGGAGATAAGGCAAGGATGGTGGGTTAGAATATTTTTGACTAGTCTTGGCTATCGTTGTCGGACTTGACCTGTGATTTAAGGTCTTGCAGTTCCTTTTCGAGTTGCTTGATACGGTACTCGGGCGACTGCTTGCGCTCGGCTTCTTGCTTAGCCTGTCGCGCGGCTTTGCGCTCGGCAAGCCGTTGGTCGTAGTCGGGACGCAGGTAGCGCTTTTCTAGGATTAGATAAACTATGTCAAGGACAAGCAGTATTAGGAAGATGTAAGTTGTTGGATAAAATTCGAGTTTGTATTTAATATATTCTACGCCTTGCACAGAATGATAAGAATTATATATTCCTGCTATGAGCATTGTAAGGAAAGCAAATGTTATGGATGGCAGAAGATAAAATTTCTTACCTTTGAATTGACGAATTAAACACATGATTGCTAATACAATGCAAATAAATACAAGAATTGAACAAGTTATATTTTTGACAATATAAGTTGTAACATATGCTTTGTGTTCTGCAGAAGATAACTCTGTTGTCTTAATGGCGGCAGGGAAACGCAACCAATCATAAGGCAAAGATAAAATAAAAGGCAATCTAAAATAAGACGCTTCAGAAGCATCTTCATAATATCCCTTTGAAAATGTAACTAAAGGGAAACAAAATAATAACAAAAACAGAATGGATAGACCTAGCGTTATCCATTTTTTATTTTTATAAACATTAACAATAAAAGTCTTCATACGAAGATAATAACAAATAAAAGGAGAAAAAGCAAGTGTACAAAACAAGATTAACACTAGTGGAACCAACAAAACTTTTAGAGCGTATATCAGTAGATAATTTACGCTTTATCAACCCGATCGGGCATGATTATATAAGCGGGGCGTATTACCTTAGTCCTGAACTATATGAAGAGAAAGATCCATATTATTTTGCAAAATACTCAACAGGTAGTACTTCTAGCACAACAAACATAAGAGATGAAGTCTATAAATTAATGTATTCGATTGTCGATGAGTTTCCTATTTATGGTTTGATATGGCAATTTAATGACCTTGTAGCAATTACTTCACTGGTAACAACAATTACTTTAACTGCGCCTGATGGAAATAAGGTGTGGTCGAAAAACATAAACAAATTAGAACTAAGTCCTATTGAGTATGTCAAATTAAATCAAATAGGAACATATACTCTTACTTATACCGCCTATGATAGAGTTGACCCTGATCAAAAACATCCGCATATAGCGACATATAAATTTGCCGCAATATCAAACACCGTCGCCAAAACTCCGTACACAATCACGGAAGTAATCGAGCGTATACTCAACGCAGGACTTGGCGCGTGGAACGGGTATTACAAACTTGACCCTGTGTTCGCGGAAAAGTGGAAAGATGTACCTGCGCCCGAATTCGAGATAACGGGCAAGACGTTGTATGAAGCGTTGCTTATGGTTGGCGGATACAAAGACATACAGGCGATACCGAGATTGAAGCCTACGCCGGGAAGCGCGAAAGATTGGGAATATAACTTTATTACGTTTGACTTGCTCAACGAGAATAAGGAATGGATACCGCCGAGCGGTTGTATCGCTAAGTCGTGGTACTGGGACGGCGAGAGTTACTGCGGCGGACTGGACAGTTACGTAGACAACTTCGTAGATAATTCCGCGAACGGCAGTATAAAACAGGCGTATCCTATGACGCCTAGAACGGAAACAAGCGATTTAGTAATAGATGACGGACACGCTATTATAAAGACGAAATTGTCTATCTATTCTATACAGAAAGTAGAGCAAGCGTATATAAACGATGATACGATAGTAGGGGGTATTACGCCGTATATCTTTGAGAAGTCGGAGTACGATAACCTAACTTCGTACACAGGAACATATCCTACGGCAAAGCAGTTTGCATTCTACTATATACAAGGACAGCCGAATTTATACGGACTTGTGTTGAAGCCTGAAACGGCGACAGATATAGGCGCAAAATTGACAGACATGGCGGCAATACAGATAGCAGAGAAGAAGAGCGGACAGGATGCAAGTTTGAGTATAGCAAATTTTGCTTATAAAGTTACGTATACTCCTATGTCGCCCCGCAGAATAAGGCAGGTAAAGCCAACTCGCGGATTTTCCAACAGCAACACGCTTTATTATAATCAGAGCGCTAATATAGTCGAGAGTAAGAATTACGGCGGACGAATGAAAGGGGAACTTGCGAGAATAGGCAATAAGGTAGAGTTGGAAACTTACAGACTATATAAGTTGACGGATATGCCCAAAGCGGGAATGAAGAAAGACGGCAAGTACATATCTCAAGTTGACTGGGAAATACAGTTGACGAGTATCAAAGTAACGATACACCTTGTTAAAAACTACAACAGGCTGTCCGAATACGTAGGAATCAATTCCTTGCAAAGATTCTATGAGGTAAGCGAAAGACAGGCGACAGAGCGTCAGTGCAACTTCTCGTATATCTCGCAAATCGGGAAAAGTGTGGCAAACGGAAATTCATTAGTTACGCCTGACGGGGTTGCTAGATTTGCGGATACGTTTAGAAATACGATAACGGAGGGCGAAAACAATTTCAAGATTGCGTTTGTAATAGCGAGAGCGTATTCGAAAGACGGAAAGCAGATAGGAACCCCGACTATACATGAAGTGAGCGGAAACGGAATAGGAAACTCAATGAGTTTCTATTTTGCTTTTCAGGATAATTATTCGGCAGGGGAGCAGGCTGTGCCTTTTTCATCAAGCAGAAAACTTCAAAAGTCGGTGGCGTATGGGGACGAGTACGGAGAGTTCTACGAATTGCAAATGGATTTTTACGGACTATACGCAGCAGAAGCGAAAACAGCGAAAGACCAGTTGCCTGCTAATTTAGGCGGAACAGGTTTTTGCGACGCATTGCCGGAGATATCTACGTTGCCGCTTGTATCGCCTATGATAAGTTACCGAAGAATTATAGACAAAAACAACGGAGAGAAAATATCCGTTGAAACGCAGGTACACTTCCAAAGCAACGACGAGAACGTAATAATAGGTACTGCGCTAGGAGAAGATAACTTGCTTGTAGCGGGTAAAGTACAAAATCATACTTACGTTTGTTTGCCGTATGAAATCGAACAGTTACAAGAGAGAATACCTCTTGAAGACGTAGAGAAATACAAAATTACCGGAGCGTTTAATATACCTACGGTAACCGTAACAAATACAAGCATTACGTTAAGAGGTATAAGGAATCGTACGGAGGAAAACGCATTATCTTGGGCGTGCGTAAACGAACAAGGCAATATACTTATTGCAAGAAACGAAAGCATAAAGGTAGACGATAGAAGCGAAACTATAACGCAGATAAACTTTAATTTAACTATCGACTAGGAGGTAAAAAAGTGATAGTCATATATATGAACTCTGAGGGGACGGCGCAGAAAGTGTCGCCCTCTCAAATTTATCAAGGAAGCAACCAAAGTAGCGTAACGGTGTTTGCAAACGTGCCTACTACAACGGCGATGAGCATTGCTTTCAAACTGCCCGACGGGACGAATACGTCGTATTATCCTATGACGTATATACCCAACTCGGACGGCTTGGCGCAGTATGAGTTCACGCTCAATGCAAGTCTTACACAGAAAGCAGGTCAAGCGGCGATAGCGTTGATGGCAGTATTTAGCGACGGACGGCAGACTTCTCAACTTATAGCGTTTGAGATAGAGCCTAGCGTATTGCCCGAACTTCCGCCGTCTGTGGACGAAAGCGCGTACGAACTTATTATGCAGTATTTGCAGAAAGACAGAGAAGACATAACCGCGATTCAAAGTCAGATAAACGATATTCAAGAAACAGCGGACAATGCGGAAACTGCGGCTAATAACGCCGTCGAAACAGCGAACGCGGCAAAGGCGACAGCGGACGGATTGGCGGAGAGTATCGCGCAGGCAAATACGAAAGCGGACAACGCCGTCGCTACGGCTAATCAGGCGGAAGCAACGGCAAACGACGCTAAAACGACGGCAGACGGACTGGCAGACAGTATCGCTCAAGCGAACGCTAAGTCGGATAACGCAGTGGCGACAGCAAACGAAGCAAAAGAGATTGCGCAAGAAGCGTTGGACCAAGCAAAGACAACAGGAACGCAGGTAGAAGTAAATGGTGTATTTGCGGAGAAGATCTTGTTTGATTCCGACCCGCAAACGCAGATAAACGAGAGAGTAAAAGAAAGCGATTTGTTCGACTTAGTATATCCAGTAGGAAGCGTCTACATATCCGCTTTGGAAACGTCGCCGGCAAGTATTTTCGGCGGAACGTGGGAGCAGATTCAGGGCAGATTCTTGATTGGAGCGAATGGGACTTATCCGCTTGGAAGTACTGGCGGAAACGCGCAACACTTTCATCAAGCAGGAAGTCTTTACGCGCAACTTTCAGCGCAGTCTAGTGGTAGCGTAGCGTTCAATTATATAACAAGCGTAACTTACAGTTCGCGTTACAGATTCATAACCGAGCGAGGAGAAGAATACGTAGCAGGACAAACCGACGGCGTATCGGTAGCCGGAGCGACAGCGAATGCAAATGCTTTACCGCCTTACCTAGCGGTTAATATTTGGAAAAGAACGGCTTAAAGGAGAATAGATATGAAAGTATTTAACGAAGAAAAAACAAGGCAATTAGAAGCAAACGAAATCAATCTCAAAGACGGCTATCTAAGACCGGATAAAATGGTTGTTGCTCATCATGACGCGACGGAAGCAATACCCGAACAAGGACACTATGAAACCGTAGCGGAGTATCCTAACGGAGGTAAAGATATTAAATGGATTGTCGACGTTCCGGGTGTAGACGCCAAAGATGCATACGACGAATACGAAGAGATACAAGTCTACGTATTGTATACGGCAGAAGAAAAGCAACGCTTGTATGAGAATAAGGTAGACAGTCTTATACGCTCAAAATACACGCTGTCGCAGGAGTTGGCGATACTCCGTCAGCAAGAGAGCAAGAGCGACGAATACAAAGCGTATTTCGACTTCTGCGAGCAGTGTAAAATAAACGCGAGAAAGGAGATATACGGCGATGAGATTTAAGATAGTAGGAGCGACGGCGCGTCCGATAGAGCGAGAAGTAGTCTTTCTCGAAAACGGCGCGCTTGTTTTGGAGATAGAAGGACTGAAAAGTTCGAACAACATATTATACGCTCGCGTCAAGAGCAAGACGTACGAAACCGCAATAAAAGACGGCAAAGCAAAAATTCCCCGTTCGGCATTATCGAGCGGGGTTTTGTATTGCGAGATAGTAGGGTATTCTGCAAGCGGACAAGCGGAGAATAAAATAGTTTTTACGCCTATCGAAATAGCGTCGGCGTATTCGCAAGTGTCCGAGCCGTTGGTAGCGTATCCGCAGGTAGATAAAGTCTTGCAAGATATGTCAAGGATACTCGAAGAAGTCGAAGAACTTCGGAAAAGTTATGAGCAAAAGTACGAAGAAGTAAAGAAGCAACAAGAGCAGTCGCTTGAATTGCTCAATAAAATTTCTAAGTCTTACAACTTGGGAATATCCCTGTTTAACAGCAACGAAAAACAAAAAGGAGAAGAAAAATGACTAAAATCAGAAAAAGTACAAAGGTACTCGCAATCGTAGCAACAATACTAGTAATAGCGTTTTCGATAATGCTTGTTATGGCATTTGGAGAAGATGCTTACGCGGAAGAAGAACTAATCTCGACAGAAGATAACGTAGTAATAGAATCCGAAGAACCTACCGCAGACGGCGGGAATTGGCTTGCAGAAAACTGGAAGATACTCATAGAAATATTTACAGGTAGCGCAGGGGTGGCGCTTGTCGGCACAATTATTAAGGTTATTGGCAAGATTTCCACATTGAAAAAGGAGTTGGGCAATACAAAGTCTGACAATACGGCGATAAAGAGCGCTTTTAACGACATAGTTGACGAGATAGAAGATTTGAAGACTAAACTCAAAGACGTACATACGCAATGCTTTGAGATGTGGAATTCGGTAGCGGACAGCGGCAAAAAGAGTTCGGCGGTACTTACTATACTTGAAAGACTTATTTCGTCAAGCGATCTTCCTGCCGAAACAAAAGTTGCGTTGCAAGGCGTAATAAACAAGGCAGATGAAAAGGAGAATAACGCAAATGACGAAGAATAAGCAAGGGACGATAATCTACTATATCGGAATGACTGTGTCCGTGCTTGCGCCGTTGATAACCGCCATGACGCAATTTCCGATATGGACGGAGAAAGTCCCTAAGTCGCAACTTGGCGGTATGTTTGTATTTACTGCGTTGTTGTCTTGCATACCGTTTTTGAAACACATAAAAATGCAACTGAAAACGCCGTCGGCGGTAACGGTATGGACGTTGCTTTTCGTGATATGTTGGGCAATGAACAAGATAATCACGCAGTTGTATTTGATTGCTTTAGTCGGAATGATAGCAAACGTCGTCGGCGCGATACTGTGCGCCGTCGGCAACTATCTACGTCGCCCGCGCACGCGTAATAATAATCAATATATAGAGAACAAGGAGAACGAAGATGAACAGATTTGAAGAGAAATCCGAGAATATAGACAATTCGCCGTTGGTAAGGAAATTCCCCATCAAGGAAGCGATGGGATACATAATCAACGCTTTTTTGATAGTAATACTTACGCTTGCGCTGTATGCGAAGATAGACAGTTCATTTGACGTTAACTGGGGAGAAGTCGGGTTTGAACTCGTTCTTATCTATATGGTAAGCGCGATAGTATATACAAACTCGCTTTCGCTTGGTAAACTTAATGGACAGAAACGAAAAGAATATCAGGACGCATACGAGAGTTGCACAGAAGCGATAGCGAAACTTGCAGAAAATAAATATATAGAGAAAATCGACGAATTTTGTATAGAGCGACAGCAAATAGACTTAGACGCGCGCAAAAGAATCGCACTTAGTTCGGCGCATATACCTTATGATAAATATATAACGGAGTATGCCGACAAGGGCATAAAGGAACTAAGGGCGCTTAAAAAGCCGCTGTCAGAGAACGAGAGCAAGGCAAGACCGCTATTTAATAAAGTACAACTAAGAGCGTTGATAAGAGTAATGTACATGAAGCCGCATAAATTATCTTCACAAGCGCTTACTAAGCCTATGAACGCTCGAACGGAAGAATTTATTGAAAACTCGGCGAAGATAGAGCGTCAGGCTATCGCAAGAAAACTTATTACGTCTTTTGTAACGACGTTTGTCGTTGTAAATTTCAGTATAGAAATAGTCAACGCATTTTCATACAAGACGGTTGTCGAGAGCATAGTCCGCCTAATACCTATCCTTTGGAGTTGGATAAGTGGACAGTTTGCGGGATACAATATATCCATAAACAGCAAGATCGCCGAGTTCAACGACAAGACGACACTTTGCAATCAAGCCGATAATTGGCTAAACGAGCATTACGGAAAGGGGGTGGAGAGTATGAACTAGGAAGAGAGTTACATATACCTTTTTTGTTGTTATTTTATTATGAAGAGATGGGCGGGGAGAAATCCCCGCCTTTTTTCTTGCCATATATTTTTATATGTGATATTATATTACATAGTTATAATATTTACAAGGGATAAAACTATGAATATAAAAAATTTATTGATAGGATACCATGGTACTAATTTAGAAAATTCTCAAAAAATAATTCAAAAGAAACGTTTTTATTATTCAAATAGTAAAACAGAGTGGCTTGGGGAAGGTATATACTTTTATTTTAGAGAACAAGACGCGCAGGATTGGGCGAGAAAAAAATATGCAGAAAAGGCTATTGTTTTATGTGCTTATATAAAATTGGATGGAGGATTTATAGACTTAGATACAAAGCATGGTAAACAAATTATAGAAGCAAGTAAATATAAATTAGTCAATGAATACAATATTAAGAAATCGAATATTGAAGAAAACCAATGTACATTAATGAACTTTATTTGGAATGAGTATCACAATTGTAAAATGATTATAGGTTTATTTCCGCTTGAAAGGTCTATATTTCCAACATTATCTGACGGACGCACTAAGCGTAGAGAATTTTGCATTAGAGATAAAAGGATGATAAAGTCGGTCGTTATGTTAAATAGAAAAAAGAGCAAAAGGTAGCAGGTTTAAGGTACAAAGTTTCTAAAATGTTACTAAAAATAACATAAATACAATATGTTGAGAAAATATTTATAATATAATACAATATATTGTGTATAAAAATATTCAATATAGTACGACAAGTACACTGGGCGGTTCGACCTA
>CAJUBA010000020.1 GCA_910584635.1 uncultured Christensenella sp.
CATACCTCGTCAGTATGTATGCTCTACTATGCAGTTGTCAATGTGCAAAAAAATTTCGGTTAGACCGAATGTGGTGGGCTCAAGTGGACTCGAACCACCGACCTCACGCTTATCAGGCGTGTGCTCTAACCAGCTGAGCTATGAGCCCATAGTGGTGGAGAATAAGAGAGTCGAACTCTTGACCTCCTGCTTGCAAGGCAGGCGCTCTAGCCAACTGAGCTAATCCCCCACGAATGAGATATTTTCTCTTACTGTCGTCGACAGCCTTTATATAATATCATTAAAGAATAGATATGTCAACAAAATTTTCCAACTTTTTCAAAAAATTTTACCTTGTTAAAAATTCGGTGATTTTCTTGAATTTTTATGATTTTTAACGGTATAATTTGCCGATTTATTAGCAAATACGATTTATATATATTGATATAAATATAAATAGACACACTTATAAACTTATTTAGGTCTTTTTTTCAAACAAAGAATTTCGTTGCTGTTCAAATGCAGAAAATCGCACAAGTCAAAAAAATGACGCACAGACATACACTGCTTCGCCGCGGCATATCTCGACATTGACCGTCTGCTTACTCCTATTACCTTGGCTAATTCCGCTTGAGTTTTTCCGGAATTCTTTATAACCATAGATATATTATTCATTATTTCTTGACGTGTTATCATTTTTATCTCCTATTTATTGAACTGATTAAAAAATATTATATAGAAAATAAATATTGTTAACTTTCTCAAAAATTGAGAATAAATATTTGCAGAATAAATAATCCTCCGCAAAAACAAGTTCGGGGGAATATAAAATTTTCAATAAGTAAAATAGCGAATTTTTTGTTGAATAAAATTTTACGAACCGCCCCGTACTGGATGTACGATAGCGCGTGAGAACAATGTTATTCAGCGGAAAAGGCGCATTTTAATTGTGAAAATATTATATGACACCGAACAAATTGACCAACTTATTGAACTATGTAAAATATTCTCCGTTACATTAGACGATTTAATTTGTTAAGTAAATCAAATAATTTATTTATTAAAATACAAGAGTTATTTTTAATAAGAATTCCTTACAAAAAATAATATTAAATATCAAAGACATTGAAATAATTATGGCAACTATATTTTTGTCATAAAACCAATTTTATGATTTTATTTCATTAAACTTAAATACTCCGACACAAGACGATAAGATACGCTTCCTTCGGGATGAACTTTATCGAGAGCGGTTTTCGCGTCCTCCCAATACGCTTCGTCGACTTCTTTGGAAAGTTTTATCTCGCTATCTTTGGTCGTCGCGATAAATGCAATCATAAGCATATCTTTTTTATCAAACCATTGAGTACCTACAAATTTAAGACTGTCGACTTTCAAGCCGATTTCTTCCTCTACTTCTCTTATCGCGCACTCTTCTGCCGTCTCTTTGGGTTTGATATAACCGGAAACGAGATTGTAATAATCAACGGATATATAATTTTGTTTGAGCAATACCACTTTATCTTTGCCGTCGCTTACCAAAATAATTACGCAAGAAGAAAACATATCGAAAAGCGGTTTTTTACATCCGTCGCAATACGGAATCTCGCCCTCGTCGCCTATTTCTTTCATAATCAGTTTTTTCCCGCAATCGGGACAGTAAGTAAAACGCATTTTCTATCCTTTTTAATAAATCTAATTTAACTTACGAACAAAACGCCGATATTCTGAATCTTGCGCGCAGTATATATTTGTATTTGGCCGTTTATATATAGATACTATATAATATTTTACCTATTTAATACCGTAAAAACGCTATCTAAATAAAAAATTCGCTATAAAGCGAATTCTTTTATAATAGTTTTTTCTTTTTGAGATACAGCGAAAGTATAAACGATACCAACGCAGACGATCCCAAAACGCCCACAAATCCCCACGGGCTTCCTTCTCCCGGCACCCATGTATTCATACCGAACAACGAAGCAATCAACGTAGGAATCGATATGATAAGCGTAATGGAAGTCAAGACCTTCATTACTATATTCAAATTGTTGGAAATAACGGAAGCGTAAGCGTCCATAGTACCCGATAGAATATCTCTGTATATCGAACACATTTCCATAGCCTGCTTTGTATCTATCGCTACGTCTTCAAGCAAATCGGTATCGTCGGGATAACTCTTCAAGATGTTATTGACATTGGCTTTGTTTTGCAAGAGCCTCGTTATTACGGCGTCGTTGCCTGTCAAAGACGTGGAAAAGTATACGAGCGAGTTTTCAAGGTCAAGCATCTGTATAAGTTCTTTATTCTTAGTGGACTTGTGCAACTCGTTTTGAATTCTCTGCGAAGCCTTGTCGATTTGTTTAAGATACGCCAAATATTTGGACGCGATATTGTTGAGAATCTGGAACAAAAATCTTGTCTTTTTGTAAGTGGCAAATCCTTTTACTCTATTTCTTATAAAGTCGCGGGTAATAGCCGTATCTTTAAGGCTTACGGTAATAAACAAATCTTTTTTGATAACTGCGCCGAGAGGAATAGTAAAATAAGAATAGTTGTCTTCCGTACCTTCTTCGATAACCGGAATATCCACAAGCACCATTGTATAGTCGTCTTCCAGTTCCACACGCGAGCGTTCCTCGTCGTCCAACGGAGTCTTCAACACGTCGTCTTCGACGCCGCTTATCTTTGCGATAAGCGCGACTTCCTTGTCGCTTGGATTGGTAAGATTTATCCAACAGTCCTTTGGGTCAAACCCTTCGTCCATATATACGCTTTCTTCGATCTGTATGAGCCTATTTTCCAAATCAGTCTTGTAAATCTCAATCATAAGCCCACCTCCTTGTCCGTAGTTTGGAAGCGTTGATCGCCTGACGCAATATCCGTACAATATCCCAAAAGGTGTTTTCAACTATTTTATTTTACATTATTAAAAACCTTTTTGCAAGCCTATCCGACATATTTTTTAAGGTCCAGCATTACATTTTTCAATCTCAAAGCGTTGGCTGCGTTCATCGCTCCGGAAAACGAAGCGGAATAAAGACTTTTCAACACAACTCCCGCAATGCCTTTGTCAGGCTTAGTCGCAAGGAAATCTTCTATTGATTTAGCAAGCGCGGAAACGCTGTCTTCTTTCTCTGCGGACTTGGACGGAACAGTGAGATCTATCTCTTGGTATTCGCAAACAAGATTTCTTTCCAAATCAAAAACAAATTTCTTTCTATTGCGTCTGTCTACTGAATCTATTACGCGGGATATAAGCAAATCCGCAACCGCGGCGCCTATCCATACAAAACACATCGCAAACGCAACGAAAGCAATTTGAGCCAATTCAAAACCGTTTACGCTCATTACTACTCCCATTGATACGATATGAATAAAGAAGCCGACTTTGACAATGATAGGTTTTGCAAATGAGCAGTCCGACTTGAAAATATCAACGGTATTGTCGATAGACAGTCTGCCGTCCGCTATATGCTTGACTTGCTTTTTTACTTTTTTGGGGAAAACCGAAATAACTTTCTTGTTGAAAAAGAAAAAGTTTTTCGGCGTGATGAAAGAATTCTTTTTCAGGAATTTTTTCAATCTTAATCTTGCGGATAAAAATCTATGACGACTTGCGTATACTACGATTTGCAACAACAAAACGCCAAACGGAAAAACCGCGAAAAACGCGATAAAATACTCCAAGCGCCAATCGCTAAGCGCGTAAACGAACAAACGGTACAATAACTCAATAAACGATAACAAAATATCTTCCTCCGAATAAATATGTACCTTTATTGATTTTAACCATAAGCGAAATATTTAATCGCGTCGGCTAATATTTTCCCGCTAAAATTATATTAAAAGTCAACGGACGGTCAAAGCGTAATTTCTATATTTCTGCCCAAAACGAAAATAATCTTTTTATCCACTTTTTCGCCAAGACACTCTTCTATTGCCATAGCGTAAAGTTCCAACTGCCTGCGATACCTCTCCTTTATCGCCTCCGGGCTTTTGCCGGAAAATTTGAAATCGACAAGCAGGTTTTCTCCTCCTTGCGATCTTCCTTGAATAAACAAATCTATTGTACCTTGAAGTAAAACGCTGTCTTTTACTTGAGTATCGAGTATTTCGTCGGCAGGGAGATTCAGCATAAACTGTTTTTCGCGGTAATGCGGATATTTTCTCGCCTGTTCCATCGTACGGCTTTGCAGACATTCGAACACGGAATTTATATCAACGGCTTTTCTCTGTTCCTCGCTAAGCAATCCCTGCTCTACCATAAGCGCGATATTAGTCTCCACATCTGCCAACGTATAGCAATCGTAATCTATACATTCCAAAACTCTGTGATAAGCGATACCTTCGTCGGCGCTTGCAGACATCTCTTCCTTCTCTGCTTCGTCAGAATTCTTTGCGATTTCCAAAAGCGATTCGCTATATTCGGGCGGTATTGACGTTTGTCCGTTTCGCGATTGATAGTATTCGTTGTTTACCGAAGTTACCGTATGTTTGACCAACGTCCTCGTCGCCTGTCCGTAAGCGTATTTTTTATCTAGAATATCTTGGAATTTTGCCAAACGGTTTTCATCTACCGCAAGTCTGGCAATATCCACGCTTTCTTCCCCGTAATCCTCGCTTACGTCATCTTGCGGACAAAAATAGTATTTCTCCATAAAATCCGAATCTTTGCAAGCGACGTTATTCAACCAATCCCACATGCTTTTGGGCTTGTTGACGTATTTATTGCCGAATTCTTTGGAAGTAGTCGCCGTAAGATAAAGTTTGTTCCTCGCTCTTGTAACGGCGACGTAAAACAAACGCATATACTCTTCTATAATATCTTTTGACTTAAAAGTCTTGATAAGTTCCATAGGCAGAGAATCGTCGTAACTGCGTTCCATATCGTTTATATTCCTCAGCGCAAATCCAAACCTTTTGTCGTATACCGCGGGAGCGGTAATAACGTCCGTCATATTAGCCTGTTTTGCAATATCTACGAGAAATACTATTGGATACTCCAAACCTTTGCTCGCGTGAATCGTGCTTGTCTTTACAAAATCGCCCTGTACGGAAATATCGCAAGCGACGCTGCCGAAATCGGAAGAATTCTCCGCCGCTTCAGAAAATTTGAAAATTGAAGAGTTGTACGGTTTGCCTTCAAGTTTGCTTACAAAACGTTCCAATCCGATATATCCGCTTTCGCCGCCGTATCCCGCTATTGCGAACGACCTCAAATTAAAATCCGCAGATATACGTCTTATGAGATCGCTGACGCTCATAAAAGTCGACGCAAATCTGTATCTGTCCAACAGCGCGAAAAACTCTTTTAATTTTACGGCGATACCGTCGTCCATCTCTTCCGCGTATTTTTCAACCGCGTCGCAAAAGAATTTTTCTTCGCGATAGCGTTTTTTTATCTCCGCCAAATCCGCGTAAGAAAGCCAAGCGAAGACTTTGCTTGTCAATATCGCGCTCAACGGTATATCCTGTCTGTGATTATCCAAAACTTTTATAAAATCCACGATAAGCGATACGGTAGGATTAAATTTCTCGTTTACTATGTTCGCGCTGTCCACTGGGATCCCCGCGCTTTTCAGCGCGCAGACTATCTTTTCCACGCCGTCCGAACGCTTGGGACACAGTATCGCTATGTCCGAAAATCTTACCGGGCGATAGACCATTCCTTCGTCGGAACTCACCTGTATGTTCTCTCTGCCGACAAGCGACGCAATCTTTTCCGCTATATAAACTCCTTCCGCGTAAACTTCGTCTTTTTCCAACGCAAGCGAATCGCGCACGCTGTATACTCCGTCTTCGCCTATAGGAGCATCAAGTTCGCAACTGTCTCTTCCAAAAGAGGTAATCCTTACGGGTTGATCGCTCTGTTCTTCATAATCTGCGTTACCCAAAGAAAGTTGGCTGTCTTTGCGATAATCTATACCGCCGCTCTCTTCGGTCATTATGTTATTGAAAACGGCGTTGACGAAGTCTATTACCTCTCTGCCCGACCTGTAATTCTTGTTCAACGAGTGAGGTGAGCCCAACCGAGAGTCTTCTCGATAACTTTTGTATTTCTTCAAAAAGATATCCGGATCGGTCATTCTGAACTGGTAAATACTCTGCTTCACGTCGCCTACCATAAACAGATTTTTTCCGTTGGATACTCTGTTCAAAATATATTCCTGCACGGCGTTGACGTCTTGATATTCGTCTACGCAGACGTAGTCGTATTTACGGGAAATCTCGTCGGCGATTTCGTCGTTTTGCAACAACTTAACCGCGTAATATTCGAGATCGGCAAAATCCATTTTATTGTCTTTGCGTTTGAGCGCCGAATACGCGTCGGCTACTTCTTCCACGATTTTTACCAACTTCTCGACGTAAGATTTGTTTCTGTCTATCTCGCTTTGATTTTCAGAATAAGGACGGTTGAAAAGTTTTTTCAATCCCTTTACGAAATCTTTGTATCTGTCGTTGTAATCCGCGTATTCCCTGCCTACGCTTATGTCAACAGCGTCGTCTTTTTTGGCTCTTGGGATTATCGGCGTTTTCGGAGATAAAAACAATGCTTGCGTCAACTCGCTTACGTCCTTGCATTTGATGAGTACGTTGAGATATTCCAACGTCATTGAGATATGCGTCGCGCGCTTATCCATACCCGATTCTTCATAATAACTTAATTTATCGTATCCTTCCGTAAGCAAATCCACGCAACGGGACATAAAATCGTTCATAAACGCTTTGGCGATAGCGCTACTTTTGAAATCGCTCGAATACGACGAAAGAGCAATCTCTTTCAAAAAATTTTCTCTGTCCAACTGCGCTTCCAAAAATGAGTGTATCCTGCCCAACGTCTCTTTGAACTGCTTTTCTCCGCCGAAATAACTCATAAGCGCGTCGACAGCGTAATCGTAATTAGTTCTGTATTTTTTAATAACGTTTTCCGCAGCCTTGGAAAACAGCGTCTTCTTTTCCTCTTCGTCTACAATGGAATAAGACGGCTGAACGTCGAGGAACTCGAAATTACTTCTGATTATCATGCCGCAAAACGAATGTAACGTAGATATATCCGCAAGCGGAATATCCTCTATCTGCTCGCGCAAGTACTCGCTGTCGTAGAGTCCGCTGTCCATAAGCCGTGAAAGTCCCGCGTTGATTTTGCCTTTCAACTCCGTCGCCACGGAATCGTTGAAAGTTACTATCATTATCTTTCTGAGAGGAATAGGCGCGCGGCAAGCAAGTTTATCGCCTACGACCAAACGCATAACTCGTTCAAGCATTACCGCGGTTTTCCCACTGCCTGCAGACGCGGAAACCAAAGTATTTTTATCTACGCTTTCTATGACGGCGCGCTGCTCGTCAGTCCAATTTATTACTGACATTGCTTACCTCCCGCGATATTTGCGAACTCTTCCACATCCACCTTTTTAACGTCGCGCGGCAATATCTTTCCCCGTTTGCATACGTTGGCGTAATTACAGTAACGGCAGGCTTTTACGACCTCGTCCCCGCCTATATTCAACGGCGATTTGGCTATGTATCCCTCTTCTATCTCTTTAGCCGATTTGCTTGTCAGACGCATTACGTAATCGCATACTTCGTCAAATCCGCGAGTATCCAATATCTCTCCCCGCTCCTGTCCGGCATATATTACTTCGCCCTGCCTGTCGACTTTTCTTTTAATGGGATAGACGTCGCTTTCAAACGCCCCGCCGTCGGCAAATCCCCCGTCAAGGTCGGCAAGAAATTCTTCCTCGCAATTTACGAATCCGCGGTGCATAAAACGCTTGCCCGATTTATCTCCGCTTTTGACGAATCTATTGTTCATAAGAAGATAGAACGCGCCTTGCGTCGTTATATCCCCGTTTTGTTTGAGCGCGTTTAGATATACAAAAAGTTGGATTCTGTCGCCGTAAAGAATATTGGACGGAGTGAAATCTATATTGTATTTGGATTTGTAGTCTATCACTATTACCCTATCCATATACCTGTCTATTCTGTCTATCACTCCCTCGAAATTCAATGTCCTGTAACCGTTGTATATCTGCATACCTTTGAGATTGTGCGCATAAGGATACTTGGAGCCGAAAGAGGCTTCCAACATACTTGGACGAAACTTGGTAACGCTCATATTCTTTACCAAATTCTTAATAGCGTAGGTCGCCTGCGCGATAAGTTGTTTCAGCGTCAGAGTATTTGCCGAATCGGAAAACATTACGCGGTAATCGGGATTCTCTTCGACCGCTTGCATAAATAGTTGCGGCGCGATAATTTGAATCTCTTCTTCGCTTTTATCCGCGCAATCGGTCAGACGGAAATATTTTTCCAACGTCGCGTGCAGCAATATACCCGTGTCTTTAACTTCGAGTCCGCTTATTTCTCGAGTTTTGAGTTTTAACACGTTTTCGTTAAAATGTAAAAACGGGCATTTGAAATACTTTTCGAATTGACTGACGGACGTGCGATTTCCGTTGAACATAACTTCGTTTGCTCCGCAAATGGAAGTTTCCTCTTTCAAGCCTTCAAGCAAAAAGTCGACATATTCTTTTCCTTTGTCTTTACAAGCGATAGCGTATAGAATATCTTCCGCTTCCAACGCTACGGAGTTGTTTTCCAAACCTCCGTTTTTAATCAAAGAATTTATATATAGAAGTTCTTGCAACGCGTTGCCTTTAGCCGAAACGTAAACGGCGTAATCTTGCTCGCTCCACTCTCTGTTGGGATATTTCGTCGTCTGCAACGGCATATTGAGAAGATCGCAAAGATATTTGAGCGCGGCGCCCGGTTGATTCTGCTCCCCGCCCGCTCCGCTCGAAGAGTAACTTATCCTAAGTCCTTTGCGCGCTCTCGTCATCATCATAAGAGTATTGAGCCTCTCTCTTCCGTTTCTGCGACGGCAGTCGGGTTGAACGTCTATACCCAGTTTTCCCCAAGCGGTATACTCTCTTTCCGATACTATTCCCGTATCGCTGTGTTCGGCGGGGAATTTGCCTGCAGACGCGCCTATGATATACATGTAATCGATATTTTCATATCTGCTTTCGCTGGTTTCTCCAATAAAAACGCTATCGAGATACAAAGGTATGTTGGACATATCCACGCTTTCTATAGCCGCCGTAAGTATGCCGTAATACTCTTCCATATCCATAAAACTTTCGCCCAACATCGCGTCGCATCTGTCAAGAAGCAAGTTCAATTTGTTAAGCGATTGCAACGTTATCGAAGAAAGTTCCCCATAGCCTTGCTCACTCTGCCTCCCCGCCAATTTTTCAGTCTGCGCCGACGCTTGGCATACTTCGAGAAATTTTTTGCTTATGTTGACGAAGTCCCTGCCTTTTCCCTCTTTCAAATTAAAATGCGACAGCGTTTGCGCTACACGTTGACGCACCTTTTCGGCAATATCCCTAGTCTTTTCGTCGCCGAGAGTAAACGGGGATAGAAATCTGGTATACTCGACATTGTATTTAAGACAGTAATTTTCAAATACGCAAGCGTCTTTGTAATTTTCCGTTACAAAGGGTAGTTTCGCGTACTCAATTACTTCCGCGCGGGCAAAATCTTCCTTTACCGCCCGTATCGCTCCGCACAAAGCCTTGCATACGCTTTGCGCCGAAAGCGGCTGTTTTATATCCGCGTAAAAAGGTATTCCGAAATTGTCGAAAACGCTTTTGATATAAGGCGAATAACTCGCGAAATCGCAACAAACAATCGCAACGTCTTTATATCTTACCCCTGAATTTCTGACAAGACGGTTTATCTCGCGCGCTACGCTTTTTACTTCCTGCGCTATATCCGAACAGGCGAACGCTTGAATTTTCCCGTCGCGCTCCCCTTGCATTTTTTTATAACTGTAAAGACCTTTATAGACCGTCAGCGCGTCGCCCGTCAATACTTGATTGGCATGAGAAATATTTACTCCTACTCCGCTCTCTTCCGCCAAAGATAAAAGTCTGTCTTTTACCTCGTAAGGGAAAATCTGCGAGTTGTCGCAGTCGGAATACAAAAGACTGATATAAGTATTCAAACTGTTCAACATCAACGCTTTGACTATATCGTATTCGACGGCAGAAAAAGACATGAAATCGGAAATATATATATTGCAATCGCCGAGCGCTCCGTCATTTATCAATTCGGCAAGCGCTTGCAGTTTGCTTGTTCCGTCGGCGTATCCGTCTTGAAGAAATTCAACGTAACCTTTGTAAATCGTTACTATATCCTTGGTTTTGTCCGCTATTCGTTTAGGAAGAAAGTCAATCGCTTCCGCCATTTTTTCTACGGAAACATTGCTGTTGCGAATTTGCGAAATCGCGGCGTATATATCGTTTGCAAAATCCGCGTTTTTGCCGAAATTGGCGAATCTTTTAAGATCTTTTTTATTGTCTTCTATGACCTTTCTGAGCAACATGATTTCCGACTGCTTGTCCAAAAGTCGCGATTTGCCTTTAAGTAGTTGATTGGCAAGCCTCGGGAAAGAAGTAACTTCTATATCGAAAGTGCCTTTTATATTCAAATATTCCAATACCGCTTTTTGATAAGACAAAGAAAATCTGTCCGGAACGAAAAGAAGATGCTTTTTGGCTTGGGAACGCGAATTCTTAAGTTTTTCCAATATAGGAGCGCTGTCCAAAGTATTTGTCAGAATCAATTCTATCATAATGATATTGTATCAATTTTCGGCTTTAATGGCAATATATTACAATAAAAATTATTGCAATTCCTCTTATTTGTGTTATAATATACTCATTATGAAGAAGTCTTTAACTGTATTACTTGTAATTATCGTTATACTTACGTTCTCGCTTTCACTTGCGGGTTGCAACCAGTCTTTCGGCGCAAAAAACGTCAGAGAGCAGATTGAAAGCAACCTCGGTTGGCACCAAAGCGCGGACGAAGTTTGTCTTTACGACATATTCGACGGCGACGTCAACGTAGGAACGCACGCAAGCGAAATGTGTTACGTTTATAAAGAAGACGTTACCCTTTCTACTACGGTGGAAGATCAAAACCGTACGCTTGAAAACTTTTCGGGTTACAAATTTCTTTCTCAAACTTACGCGGAAATCGACGGAGTCGTTTATGAAAAATATTCCGAAAGTTACGCGGATTTGAATTTGTCCCCCGCTTTGTCTTATACCAAAGAAGTTACGTCCGATAAGTCCGTGGAAATAATAACTTCATACGACGCTAAACGTATAAACGCTACCTTTATTATAGACGGCGAAATAACCGAATCTTCCGTCAAATATAAAGCGGGCGCTATGCTTTACGACAATTCCTACGTATATCAATTTGCAAGAGCGACGGATTTAACTTCCGCGCTGTCCGTAAGTTTTCCTACCTACTCTCTTGCAAACGGAAGCGCGGATATCGCAAAATCCAATTTTACTATGTCTTATCTGTCGGGAATCAACGCGTTGTTGGACAACGATTTCTTACTTGAAAGACAGTTTGTCGAAAGCCAAGGAGAAAGTTCAGAAAGTTCGGAAGGCGCGTTTGACGAAAAGAATCCCGTTAAGGAAGAAACCGACGAGGAAGGAAACGTTACAATCACCTATCCGTTTACAAAAACTTCTACAATTCCTTCATATAAATGTACGTTTACAAACGTCGACTCTGCTTTGGTAAGAGGAAGCGTCTCCTGTTGCATAGCGGCAAATCCTATTAAGATGCCGGACGGCGACAGATTCTCAAAACGCGTAGTCGTCATGATTCAAGAGGGAAAAATGACCTACAAACTCAAATCGGTAAAATACACACTTAAAATATAGAAATACAGTAAAATTTAAGACGTCGCAGTAAGCGGCGTCTTTTTTATTTCATTTTTGCCTGTTGCCCGCATATAATAAACGGGAGAATATAATAATGGCAAAACTGTTTTTCGACAAACCAAAAGGCATTATTCTGATAAACGGAAAAAAATGCGATTCCAACCGCGCCGAAGTAGGAAAAATATTCTGTATAGAATATATCCCCTACGACCCGTCGTTTAATAGAATAAGTTATGCGTGCGAAAATAAAATACGCAGCGTGAAAGAACTGTGTTTTATCAAACACGGCAAAGACTATATAGTAAAATTCTGTCCGACAAAAAAACCTATTTGCGAAGATGAAGAGACTTATCTTCAACTCTACTCCGAATGCCGAGATTATCCGTTGCACTGTTTGAGTTGCAAATGCAAAGACAATCACAAAATAGTTGTAGAAACGGAAAGCGAGATACATTACATAAGCGTTCCCTCTCGCGTGGATTCGTGTTCGTTCAAATCCGCCCCGTTGGAAAAAGGACAACTGTTAAGCGTTTTCGCCAAACTTGGCAACGGCAAAACTTTCGTCTGCGCTCTGCATTATCTAGACGACTATACCCCGCTTCTTTCTCTGTATTGCGACGAAGTATACTGCGAAGAAGACGGCATTACGGTTTGCGATTATCTAGACGATACTATGGCTAGAAAATGCGTGCGCAAAATATCATTTTGCTGCGACGGCTTCGCTGAAATAAGCAGGCATTTCGAATACGCCCAATATCATCGTTACGCCGACGAACTGATACCTTACGTCTTCCTCGAAAGTCTTAACTGCGGCGACGAAGACTGCGCTCGCGGTTGCGTTTCGTACACGCTTAAAGACTTTGACTGCCATACGTTTTTCGGCGACTTCATAGAAATATGCGACTGCTTGGAATACAGACCTTACGTGGTAACTCTTATATATTCCTCAGAAGAGGGATTCTATACGAGGACGTACAAATTTGCGGTAAGCAACGGAAAAATTATAAAAGTCAATCTCTTGTAAAATTATTACGCGTTTATTGCGTATACTTCTTTTATATGCTATAATAATTTTATCATATAAACGGAGTCAAAATATTGGAAATTATAATTATTGTACTCGCTTGCATGTCTTTGCCGCTGATGATAGCAATGGTATTTGCAAGTTTGTCTGTAAAAACAGTTTTTTCAAAATACAACGGAGTAACCGCGTCATGCGGTTTGACAGCCAAGGAAGTAGCAAGACAGATTTTGGACGCAAACGGACTTTACACCGTTCAAATATCGTCGTGTCGCGGAGTACTGAGCGATCATTACAATCCGCGTAACAATACGGTATATCTGTCGCAGGCAACGATTGACAGCAATTCAGTCGCCGCTATAAGCGTTGCCGCTCACGAAGTAGGACACGCTATCCAACACGCCGAAGGATACGCTCCCATAAAATTTCGATCTGCTCTCGTTCCGATAGTCAACTTTACATCTCGACTGATAACGCCTTTTTTGCTACTAGGCATACTCTTTGAATTTATTGCTATCTTCACTGTAAACGTATCTAATATATTTTATATGGTAGCGCTTATATGCTACGCGTTTTACTGTCTGTTTACTTTCGTTACTCTTCCTTGCGAATACAACGCCAGCAATCGAGCAAAAGATCAACTGTCCGAGTTGGGAATACTTGCCGACGACGAAATCGCAATAGCGGGAAAGGTTTTGAACAAAGCCGCTCAAACTTATCTTTTATCTTTCCTCTACTCTCTTACTCAAGTCGCAAGAATACTTCTTATGATATTGGCTTCGAGAAGGAACAACAACCGATAATATAATATTAAAATACAAATCCCCCGATACTTCGGGGGATTATTATTTTCATTAGAATTGTAGATTCATGCTATCATTCTTTATCCGCGTCGTCGGGACAAACCGCGACTTTGATAATCGCGTTTACGCCCGCGTATACTTTTATTTCTACGTCAAACACGCCCGCGCTTTTGATTGAATCTTTCAAATTTATTTTCTTTTTGTCTATATCGTAACCCAAATTAGAAAGTTCCTGAGATATTTCCTTGGAAGTTACCGCTCCGAAAGGTTTGCCGTTTTCTCCGAACTTAATAGCGATTCTGACCGTTTTTCCTTTAAGCGATTCTGCCGTCGCAACCGCTTCTTCATACTCTTTTTGTTTTTGACGCGCAATCGAAGCGTTCTTTTGATTGGTTTCGTTTATGACGCTTGCGGTTGCCTGTTGGGCCAAGCCTTTCTTCATTAGAAAGTTGCGGGCATAACCGTCGTTTACTTCGACTATATCGCCCTTTTTGCCAACGGTTTTCACGTCTTTAAGCAATAATACTTTCATACTTCACCTCTTCTATTTTCTTTATTTTAACACATAAATCCTCGCTATGCAATAAGAATGCTCTACTTCGCATAATAAAGCGAGTAAATGACAATACTATCATTGAAAATAAAATCAGGAGGTATCGTATGTCGGGACTTAAATGCACAACGCGCAACTGCGAACATAATTGCAACTGCCACTGTAACGCAGGCGTAATTTTCATAGGCAAAAACGGCGCGTGCAAAACCAAACAAAAACGCGAATACGGCGTGCTTGAACAGGAAAAGACAAACATAGAAGCGGCAAAAGATTTCGATTTCAACGAAAACGACCAAGTCTGTATTCAATGCGACAGTACCAAATGCTGTTACAATTACAACAACTCGTGCTGTTCTCAAATCGTAAACGTTGCCGACGGCATTATGCGCACAAAGTGTTATACCAAGCGCGTAGAAAAATAATTCTTTGCATAGAATTATTTGTTGCATTAAACATTATTAAAAAATTAATAGCAAAAAGCGGTTGAATCTTCAACCGCTTTTCGCATTATATTTATATTTACTGTTATATGTACTTAATGCCGAGAGAAAAAGCATACAATTGACAACATTAATACAAAAAAAGTTGTTGATATTTTTCTTTTCATAAGATTTCTCCTTTCTTCTTTTTATTAAGTTTAACACTAAATTTAGTGTAAAATTATTATATGAGTACGTTTGGCAAAAATTTGAAAAATTTGCGCAATCTTAATAAAATGAATCAAAGGGAATTCGCTTTGAAAATGAATACTTCACAACAACGCGTCAGCGAGTGGGAATGCGATAAAGTCGAGCCGTCCTTATACAATATTATAAAAATAATTAACGTTCTCGACACTACGTTTGAAGAACTGACTGAAGGGATTTCTGTAGACAACAATTTGCAAGATTAAAAACTAAATTTTTTCTCTGATTGCAATCTTAATAAGTACAACAAGAAAACGGACGGAATTATTTCCGTCCGAATTTTCTTACTTATCGCCTTGAAGCATATACTCCATAGGATTTACGAACTTGCCGTCCTTTTTGAGTTCTAGGTGCAAGTGCGCTCCGCTCGCTACTTCCGCAAGCGCGCTGTCGGATACTTTGCCGATAACTTCGCCTTGCTTAATATCCGCTCCTTCTTTAAGCGTAACGCCGTCAAGAAGTTTATAAACCGTTTCGAATCCGTCCTGATGAGCGATTACGACAACCGTGCCGTTGTAACTGTCGGTGGTTATGCTCTTGACTTGTCCGTCAAACATACACTTTACGTCGCTGCCCGCTTCTGCCGTGAAGTCTATTCCTTCATGCGTCGCCCAATAGTTGTGCGTCGGGTCGAATACCAATTCCGTATCGAAGAATTCCTGTCCGATGGTGTAACTGTCCAACGGAGCCGTTAGAATAAATTCTTTGATTATCGGCTTATCGGGTTCTTCTACGTCCGGCGGAGTTATAACGGGGTCGTCCGGTTCGTTAGTATCCGGCGGTGTAATAACGGGATCGTCCGGTTCTTTGTCGCCGGATTGTATCGGCTTAAGTACCTGGTCGCCATTATCTTTGTTGTTGACTACTACGGCTACGGTAATCATAGTCGCGATTGCGAGAATACATACTATCATCAAGATAACGTAGATATTCTTTTTGAAAAATTGCGCTACTCTGACTCCCGCTTGAGAGGGAGCGCCGCTTCTCTTTTCTTTGGTCTGCTTTGTTTTCTTTGCCATCTTTACCTCCAATTAGTAACTTCCCATTATCAGCGGAAAGCCTACGATGATGTTATCTTTATTGCTTACAATTTGAATATTGATTTCCTTGTTGTCTATCTCTACGCTCTTGTCCAGTCCTTTGCAATAACCGTAGTAAGTTACGCCGTCTTCCAGATCTTGAGTGTAGTGAATAGTCGCGGAAAACTTTTCTATCAGATCACTCACCTCTGCGCTTTCTTTCGGATATATGTAAGCAACACCCAAAGTATTGTCCAACCTATTGTCTTTTATACCTATCACTTTGTCGTAATGATAAATATTGAAGTTGCTCATTTTGTCCACGTATCCACATTCTCCCTCAAAAGGTACATTGCGCGAATACACTTGCATTTCTACCGCGCCGTCGGGAATTTTGACTTGCATACAAATTCCCAAAATGATGAGTGAAATAAAAGTAATTCCCAGTATGTATATCGCTATTGATTTCATATCCTACCAACCTATCGATTTGATACTGGAATTGTTGACAGTAAAAAAGTTTTTATACGGCAAAATCGAGAATAAAAAAAGTCGACACAAGTCGACCTGCTATTACAAATATTTTAGAAATTGATTATTTGTATTATAAGTATTATTTAATAAAAAAGTAATATATCAATACCGTAATTGAATTTGTATTTTGATTTGCCTAGACACAAATCTAAATCTTACAGTATATCCGCCATAGTTACTAAAGAACAATCGTCCGTAATCGGAGATAAATTATAAATTAGTTCTATAAGATAATTACTGTCGAAATCCTCTCCCAAATGGTATCCGACGTCTGGCATGAACCTTTTTGCGGATTTTATTATATTCTTGGACTTTTCTTCCAAAGACAAAACTTCGCCAAGCAAATCTTCTCTGTACTCGCTGTGTATATACAGCCATTTGCCTTGATATTTTCTGTCTTTAACTCCGCCTATGATTTCGCTTATATCTACGCCGAGAAGTTTAGACAGTCTTCGGCATTTCGAAGATATGTCAATCGGTATGGTAAGATGAAAATCTTCGACAGACAAAACCGTCTTAAAATATTTTAGAAGAGTTATCGCGCTCAAAAGTCTGCAATCGCCTATGCTAGATGAAAGAGAAAGTTCTTTCAACAACTTTGTCATTACGAAATGAGAGGATTTGAACTTCTGAATATCCGCAGCGGCGTAACGCATAATTCCGTCAAAGAGTTTTTTTCTGTCGTTCATTACCCCGTCGCCTATTATAGCGTCGAGTATATTCTCCTCTTCAAGCAATAAATTTTCGTCAAACCGTCTGCTCAAATAGTTAACGTATTTTTTTTCTATAAGAGTTACTCTGTGAGAAAATACGCTTGCTACTACGTCTGCATAAGGATACGGACAGTTTAGATATTTCGCGTCCACAAACGCGCGCATAGGCGCAATCGCCTTCCCTTTTCTTTCGTCTATATCTATCGAATATCCGACTCCGTTAATATCCGGCGAATATGTTACAAGTATATACTTCATATCTCGGCGGACTGAAGCCAAAGCAAGCATAGATGCTATAACGCAATCGCCTACGCCTACAAAAAATCTTATATCGTCGTCGGCGCCGACTATATCCAATGAAGTATCGTCGTTCGCTTCCGCTCCGTCGGGATATTCGATAAAAGTGATTTTATATTCGAAAGTCGATATCCCTTCGACCACGTTCTGCGCGTAATCTCTATCTTTGCTTTGACAGCACACTCCGACATGCCCTCCGGGCATAACCGCGGAACACGCTTCCGCTACGCTCTCTTTTATATTATCACTCGCTTGAGTCAAATATTTTTCCATAAGAAAAAGATACCACTTTTTTAAGGTAGTATCTTTGAATATTTTTTCCGACAGTGTCTATTTTTGTCAAATACGCAAGTTTTTATTCTTACTCTTCTTCGCTTTTCACGTTTGTTTTAGCGTCTGAAATTATCTTGTTAAGCGCCTTCATAAGCGCCTCCATTTCATTGTCCGAGCCGATTGTGATACGAAGATAATCGTCTACTCTCGCTTGATTGAAGTGTCTTACTAAAACGCCTTGCTTTTTCAACTGATAATAAAGTTCGCTTGCCTTTATTTCATTATGCTTTGCAAACAAAAAGTTTGCGCTTGAGGGCAAAACATTAAAGCCTATTTCTCTCAACTTGTCCGCGTATATTTCTCTAGTCGTAATTATTTTGTCTACCTGGGCGTTAAAATACTTTGAATTCTCCAACGCCTTGACCGCTATGCCTTCCGTAAGTCTGTCAACGGTATAACTGTTTATAGAATCCTTTACCGTTTTCAATCCGTTTATAAGGACTTCGTCGCCGATAGCGTAACCGCATCTCGCGCCCGCCAACGAATAGGATTTGGAAAACGTCCTAACAATCAACAAATTGGGATATTTAGTAACGTAATTAGCCATCGAACAGTTGCAAAAATCCGCGTAAGCCTCGTCAATGATAATTATTTTTTCGGGATTTGCTTCTATTATTGCCATCAAATCAAGACGGTTTGCTATAAGACCTGTAGGCGCGTTTGGATTGCAAATAATCATTCCCTGACACTTTGCCTGCTTGAAAGCGCCCGCGTCAAATCTAAACTCGTCAGAAAGAGGAATTACTACTGACGGAATCTCAAACATCTTCGCCCATACCTTGTAAAAAGAATACGTTACGTCCGCGTAAGCCACTCCGTCGCCGACTTTATCGAAAAACGTAGGAAAACACATAGCCAAAACTTCGTCGCTTCCATTGCCTACAAAAACGTTTTTGGGACTCAATCCGTGTTTTTTTGCGATTTTAGTTACCAGCGCAGTAGAGTTCGGATCAGGATACAGTTTCAATCTGTCGCAATCGAATCCTTTAATAAATTCTTCAACGCCGGGACACGGCGGATATGGATTTTCATTCGTATTCAATTTGATATACTTTCTGTCCTGCGGTTGCTCTCCCGCCATATACGGTTGAATCGACCTGCATATCTTCGACAAATAATTCATACGCTTACTCTGCCTTTTTTTAATATAGATTATTTTATCATATCCGTGGCGTTTTCGTCAATAGTTTTTGTTTGTCTGCTGATTTTGGTCGGACTTAAACTTACGAATAGCCTACGGCATTAGTCTTAGATATTTCGACTTCGCTCAATATGACGGGTAAATAGGCATTTTACTGTACTCTCAACAAATGAGAAATTGCATTAACTTATCTATATGACGAGAGAAAAGACAAACTTTTGCATTCTGTTCGTTGCATTGAGCATACAGAGAAACGCTTATTCATCCGTCATTCTGAGCATAGTCGAAGAATCTAATCTATTCCTTATCCGATTTAAGTACAACTAAAATCGAATATATCAAGAATTCGCTCTTATTCCGCTATTTTTCATACCCCCATATCACCGGAACAGTATTATCATTATAATCTAACCTATTCCAATAGATATCCCATCCGCTTGGCTGGCTCTCGCTTTCACAGTATACTGTCAAACTATTACATCCGTAAAAAACATTTTTTCCCATAGATGTTACCGAAATAGGAATTATTATCTGAGTAAGTACACTACATCCCCATAAAGCCGATGAACCTATATCCAACACTCCGCTTGGTATTTCAAAATTTGCAAATTTACAACACCAAAACACCTCGTTTCCAATTGTTCTCAACTTGCTAGCCTGTCCAAAGGTAACTTTCTCTAAATTGCTGCAATTATAAAATGCCTGATTATCAATAACTTCTATTTCATCCGAAATATTTATTTCGACGATATTTTTATTATAGTGAAAGGCTTTCTCTTCTATTCTTACCACTTTATGAGATGACGATTTATATGTAATTGAATCGGGAATTATGACTTCACCTTCAATACATGAGGATTGTCTTACTAAACTCGCGTTATTGTCTTTTATCGCAAATCTTAGCCCAGTGTCCAAAACAACATAAGATTTCCCATCATCTGCCACTTCGTTTTTTGTACAATTCCATACCACTGGACATTCGCTTTCATTCCATTCGTTATACCAACCTGTCGGTTGCGTTTCTGCCTCACAATAAATAGTCATAGCGTTGCACCCATAAAATGCGTAAGGATTTATTCGTTCTATTTTGGAAGAAACATAAAATTCTGTCAATCCGCTACATCCCCAAAAAGCAGATGAACCAATAACTTTTACGCTTGTCGGCAACTCTATACTTTTCAAATTTTCACAATCTCTAAACACATCAAATCCAATACTTGAAATTCCTTTCGGAATCGATATGCCAGATAGTTTTTTACAGCCGTAAAACGCCTTTTCGTCAATATGTATTACACTGTCAGGAATTTCTATATTGTAAAGACTTCTACAATTATAAAACGCTGAATTACCTATAACTTTTGTGTTTGAATTTACAACGCAACTTTCTATACTAGAATTTTTTGCCTTCACCAATGCTACGTAAGAATTTGATGAATTACCTAAATATAAGCCGTTATCGAATTCTTTATACTGTAAATTATAGCATTTCGAATAAGCATAAAATCCTGTAGATTGTATGGTTTCCGGCAATTCTAGCGCTGAAAGATTTATACAGTTATAAAAAGCATATTCGCCAATTTCCATTACTCCCTCAGATATTTTTATGCTTCTCAATAAATCATTATTTTCAAATGCTCCGTCCTTTATGGCATAAACAGTATAATTATTATATTTTGAAGGCACAGTAATATCCATAATTGTTTTATCTTTTACGCCAACTACGTTACATGATTTATTATCTGCGTTTATTTCGTATATCAATCCAAAAGACGCGTCAAATTTACATACTTGACAAATCTCATCCTCAAATACATGAGCAGAATTATCTCTTATAACGTCATGTCCGCAAGTAGAACTACGCCAATGATAATCATAATCACTAGACCATTCCGAAGAAAAAGTATGAATATGTTCATCTTTATTGTTATCCTCGCCATCTTGATCAATATCATCGCTAGGTATTTCTCCGCTTGGCAAATCGCCGTTTTGATTGTTGTCCCCACTGGAAATCTCTCCGCTCGGCAATTCGTCAGTATCTTTACAAGAGACAAATACGAAAGCCGTAAACACCATAGTAAAGATTAACAATAATACTAATACTTTCTTTTTCATTGTTACTTCTCCTTTTTGTAACTGTGTTTTATGTACATTTGTAGTTTTGATAAATGTACACTGATTAACCTAATCAATGTACATTTTCAAACCTATTTTTTCGTTGTGATTAACATCAATGTACATCAATTTTGCCGGATTTCTATTATTTACTTGATTTTTAACAAAAGATTAGTTATAATATCAAAGACAAAATGTACATTGATTAGGTTAATCAATGTACATTTTTTATACAATATTTTAGAAGTATTTTGTCTATTATTTATAGGCTTTCTTATAATAAATATATTCCCTATAATCGATATACAATATAAATGCTAGATAAGTAATATAGCGGAAACTCCGCTGTAAATATCTAAAATAAACAAATATATTCTAAAACAATACCATTTAGACAAAATACGACTATTTTTCTGACCAATCGTATAATCTACGTTTCACTCCTATTTCGGTCGGACTTACATACGGATTTTAATTAAAACCAAAATACCCACCACCCATATTCCGCCCCAATGTTCGGCGGGAAGGGCAAAAGTCAAAAAAGAAAATAGTAGATTTTTTGTCAAGGCGATATAACAAAAATCGCCCCGTACTTCTGTACGATGGCGAATTTTTGTTATATTGATTTGGCGAAAAAGATGCCGTTTTACTTTTGACTTTTGCCCTTCCCGCCGAACTAAATTACTTAACTTCGACTTCTGCGCCTGCTTCTTTGAGTTTGCCTGCGATTTCGTCAGCCGCTTCTTTGGAAATGCCTTCTTTGATAGCCTTAGGAGCGTTGTCAACAAGATCCTTAGCATCTTTAAGACCTGCGCCTGTCAAATCTTTAACGAGTTTGATAACCGCCATCTTGTTTGCGCCTGCGCTCTTCAAGATTACGTCGAACTCTGTCTTTTCTTCAACAGCCGCAGCAGCGCCGCCGCCTGCAGCAGGAGCAGCAACAGCCATAGCCGCCGCGCTTACGCCAAATTCCGTTTCAATAGCCTTAACCAAATCGTTAAGTTCAAGTACTGTCATACCTTTGATTTCTTCAATCATCTTTGCAATATCTGCCATTTTTATATTCCTCCAAATAAATTCTGTATTATAATAGTTTTAAGTCCTGCGACTATGTGTTTCAGATTACTCTGCGCGCTTTTCCGCAACTTGCTGAATTGCTCTTGCAAAACCGCTGATCGGGCTTTGGAGCATTCCGAGAAGTTGAGCAAGCAATACTTCTTTCGACGGGATAGACGCAAGTTTAGTTACAACCGTTTCGTCTATGAACGCGCCGTCCATAAGACCGCATTTTGCTTTGAGAGCCTTTACAGTCTTACCTTGTTCTACTACGATTTTAGCCGCCGCGAGCGCGTCGCCGTTTGCGAATGCGAATGCGGACGAACCTTCTAGATATTTATCAAAGCCTTCGATGCCGAGTTCGTTCAACGCTCTTTGTACGAGTCTGTTTTTAAGAACTTTATACTGCACGTTTTCCGCTCTGAACTTTGCGCGCAACTGAGTATCGTCCGCTACCGAAATACCTTGGTAAGAAACGACCACCATGCCGTTGCAACCTTGAATCATGCTTTTGATTTCCTCAATGTGCTGCGCTTTCAAATCTCTTGATGCCGACATATTTACCTCCTATAAAATTACCCTCTATGCCAAAGACACAGAGGGTAGAAAACTCTTTTATAAGTCGTCCCCACCTCGGCAAGAAATTAAGCGATTGCTCGCGCTTGCTGTCTTCGGCAAGATATTTGCTTATTTATAATAAATTATTTAATAATATTTGTCAAACGTTTTTGACAAACAAAATCAATTACATTTTAACCGCGAGTCTAACTCCGGGTCCCATTGTGCTGGAAACGGATACGCTCTTAACGTACTGTCCCTTAGCGGCAGCCGGCTTAGCCTTCAAAATAGCGTCGAAAATGGTATTGAAGTTGTCCATAAGTTTTTCGCTTCCGAAAGACTTCTTACCGATAGCGACGTGTATAATATTGGTCTTATCGAGTCTGTACTCTACTTTACCCGCTTTGATTTCGTTGACAGCCTTTGCAACGTCCATAGTAACGGTACCGGATTTCGGGTTAGGCATCAAGCCTTTAGGTCCGAGCAACTTACCGATTCTACCTACCAAACCCATCATTTCTGGAGTGGTAACGCAAACGTCGAAATCAAACCAGTTTTCGTTCTTGATTTTATTGATGTATTCTTCGCCGCCTACGTAATCAGCGCCCGCAGCGCTCGCTTCGTCAGCCTTAGCGCCTTTCGCGATAACAAGCACTTTCTTTGTTTTACCTGTGCCGTGCGGAAGAACTACTACGCCTCTGACCTGTTGGTCTGCGTGTCTGGAATCTACGCCCAGTCTTACGTGAAGTTCGATAGATTCGTCAAATTTAGCCGTTGCGGTATTTACAACCAATTGCATAGCCTCTTGGGGTTCGTAAGACTTCGTCATATCGACCAATTTAGAAGCCTCGATAAATCTTTTACCTTGTTTCATATCTTAAAGCCTCCTTATTATTCTTCGACGAGTACGCCCATGCTACGAGCGGTTCCGGCAATAGTCTTCTTTGCCGCTTCCAAACTTCCCGCAGTGATGTCGGGCATTTTGGTTTTCGCAATCTCTTCGAGTTGAGCCTGAGTAAGTTTCGCGACCTTATCCTTGTTGGGTTTAGCGCTACCGCTTTGCAAACCGCAAGCCTTTTTAATAAGAACAGCGGCAGGCGGAGTTTTAAGAATAAACGTAAAAGAACGGTCTTCGAAAATCGTCATTACTACCGGTAGAATGAGTCCTTCCTGACCTTTGGTCTTTTCATTGAATTCTTTGGTAAATCCCGGAATATTGATTCCGTGAGGTCCAAGCGTGGAACCGACAGGCGGTCCGGGTGTTGCCTTACCGGCAGGTAGTTGCAACTTAACTACTGCCTTAATCTTCTTTGCCATAGTGTTTACCTCCTAAGCAATCGTGGTATTAACGAAACGTATTGAAAATATTTTACGTTTCTCCCAAGTCGTAAACGACTTTTTTGTCTTATTATAATTTTTCTATTTGAGCAAAGTCCAACTCTACGGTCGTTTCTCTGCCGAACATCATTACGGAAACTTTGACTTTTTCTATATCCAACTTAATCTCTTTGATTTCGCCGATAAAACCTTGCAAAGGTCCGCTCATAATGTTGATATGATCTCCTACGTTGACTTTGAGATCGTCTATAGTTACTTTTTCAAGTTGAGCGCGTTTTACTTCGTCGTCGCTCATAGGCAACGGTTTGCCGTCGTAACCGCTACAAAAATCTTTGATACCTCTTGTATTCTTAACCAAGAACCAAATCTTTTTGGTATAAATCATCTTGATAAAGAGATAATTCGGGAATTTCTTGCGCATAACAACTTTTTTCTTGCCGTTACGCTCTACTATTTCCTCTTCTTCGGGTACTACTATATCGAAAATGTAGTCTTGCAAACTGTTGAGTTCTACCAACTGCTTCAAAGACGAATACGCGATGGACTCGTAACCGAACTGCGTTTGAAGAATATACCACTTAGCGTCGCTTACGCCGTTAGTCTTTTCCATTTCTTCCATAAGTCCCTCCCTTAAATCGAATTCATCAAAAGTTCGATAAGTTTGATGATACCGTAGTCAAATGCTGATATTATGACCAAGAAAAAGAATACGACCGCCAAAACGATGCCAAACATAGACAACGTCTTTTTTGCCGTAGGCCAAGATACTTTTTTAAGTTCGGAAAACATCTCTTTGAAGGCTCTTTTGATTCTTGCCCCGAGTTTCGGCTTCTGAGCATTCTTATTATTGTTAGCCTTGTTATTCTTCTTATAAGTATTTTTCTGCGCGCTTGCGGTTTCTGCGCTCAAATCCGCGTCCATTAAAGGCGCGTTGGATACCAAAGGCTCGTTAACCGCTTTATTCTTATTTTTCTTTGCCATAAAAACGCCCTCTCTTTATTACTTGGTTTCTTTGTGAACCGTCGTCTTTTTACAGAATTTACAATACTTTTTGAGTTCCAATCTGTCCGGAGTATTCTTTTTATTCTTATATGTGTCGTAATTGCGTTGTTTACATTCCGTACAAGCCAAGGTGATTCTTGTTGTCATTTCACAACCCTCCAAAAAAATTACACCCCATAATAGGTGCTAATACATTTTAGCACAAACCATGAGGTGTGTCAAATAATTTTTACTATAAAGAAAGAATATATTTTTTTAGTTTATTTATCTTGCAAATCGTCGTTTTTGAACGCGCCTTCCGGAACCTGATCGATTTTCTTATAAACCGTCTTCTTTCTTTCCTTTTTCATTTGTTTGATAGCCTTTTTATTTTCAATTTGCTCTTGATAAATAGGATAGAAAGATTTTACTTTCGGACTAAATTTTCTCATAAGGCTTCCCGTAGCCTTGCATGTAAACGAGGGACATACTCTCATTCCGAAGTCCATAAGTCTTGCAACGCTGTCGGTAACAACTCTGACTTTACCCTTTCTGATAGCCTTGACAATTCTCTTTCCGGCTGTCTGCGCCGTGATTCCTATGCTCTCTACAAGCGAATCAGCCTTAGGTCCGCTTTCGCCCTCTCTTGCTTTATAAATATCAGTCTTAACCGGACCGGGCATTACGCACGATACTCCGATTCCGTATCCTCTGAGTTCCTGAGCAAGACATTCCGTCAAAGCCCACACCGCGCCTTTTGTCGCAGAGTAAATACTCTCTCCGCCGACAGGCAAAATCGCAGACGCGCTTGCAACGTTGCAAACATAACCGTACTTGGACTTTTTAATGGTCGGCAACATTGCCTTGCAACCGTAAACGACACTCATCATATTTGTATCTACTACTCTTTTGACCTGCTCGTCTGTGAGATCGTTGTACTGACCGAAAGGTTGAATCATGCCCGCATTGTTGATAAGTATATCGGTCATAAATCCCATACCTTCGAGTTCAGCGGCAAAATCTTTCCACGCCTGCAAATCGGAAATATTGAATCTTCTGTAACTGAATTTGTCGCCGAGTTCAACTTTCAATTCGTCGAGTTTCGCCTTGTTTCTCGCCACGCCCATAACGTTGCAACCGTATTTTTTGACTAGAAGCAACAAAACTTCTTTTCCCATACCGGTTGAACAACCTGTCAAAACCACGTTTCTACCGTAAAGCCATTTTTTTGTCATAATAACCACCTATATGAAATTTTTCGTCTTAAAAAGACATTGTCCATATTTTAACGATAATATTTTAATACATAATATGCGGTATGTCAACTCTTTTGTTTGTCGCTCTATGCCTAAACTCTTTAATTATACTAATTATATAATTAATTGGAGAATTACGATATTTGAGCAAGCGTAAAATCTCCATTACATTACGATTTTAGCCGGACTATACTCGACCAAACGCGAAATAGACGCGCTCACAAGACGCAATATGCTTGCTCGCTAGACCGTCGCGTTGCTCCTTACGGCTTCGCTCGATTTTGGTCGGATTAAATAGCAAAGCGGAATTACCTATATTACGCTCATACTTTTTGGTTCTCTTTCTTTGTTTCCCCTTCCGCTTCCGCTAAAAAATATGGCTGTAATCTGTATTTCCGCTTTGCTATTTACTTTATCTTTTCTTTTTCTTTATCCTATTATTCAACAACGCTTCAATTAGACGGCGGAGA
>CAJUBA010000021.1 GCA_910584635.1 uncultured Christensenella sp.
CCGTATTATCCAAGCGATGACGGAAGTACACCCGACGACACTGACAAAGACGGCGACGGCGGAGCGTTAGAAGAGATATTGGCGAAGATAAAAGACTTACCTTTGTGGCAGTTGATAGCGAGTGTAATCAGTATAATACTTATAATAGCGTTCTTATCTAAGACTGCGAGCAACGAGAGTAAGAGAAAGAAAGCCAAGAAAGTAATGGAGAAGAAGTACAATACTTTCTATGCGACAGCGTTCTTAGGAATAAGCGTAACGAATTGGACGGTAATAGCAAGCGTACTGATGGGAAGCGCAGTATTGTCTTTAATCTTTATGATAATCTCACAAAAGAGAAGAAACAAAGCGGAAGAGGAGTTGGAAGACGCTAAGGAAGCGTTTGAGCATAACGAAAATAAACGGCAGAATGAAGAAATGCAAATGATGTTCATGCGTATGATGGGCGGAAACGCGGGTAATATGCAAGGCGGAATGGGCGGTCAAGGCTTTGCGTATAACGCTGTTGGAATGGAAGATATGCGATGCATGATAAACGACGCAGTATCTGCAATGTTACCTAACGTACAGCAGTATTTACCGCAACAAGCGTCCGCTAATGATGAACTTGTACAAAAACTTATTGAGCAGAACGAAAAGTTGATGCAAAAACTTTCCGAACAACAACCTGTTGAAAGAGTAATAGAAAGAGAAAGCGTCGGCGGACAGATGGTAGAAAAAATAATACAAGTATCTGCAAACGACGAGAAGATAGACAGGTTGATGAAAGCCAACGAAGACTTGATGAAAAATCAAGAAACGTTGCTCAACAAGATAGACGAGTTGTCTGCTAATAAAAATACAGAAAAAGAAGTCATAGAGAAAATAGTCGAAGTGCCTGTCGAGAAGATAGTGGAGAAAGAGGTAGTAAAAGAAGTAAAAGTAGAAGTACCGGTAGAGGTAGAAAAAATAGTCGAGAAGGAAGTACCCGTTGAAAAGATAGTGGAAGTACCAATCGAGGTGGAAAAGGTGGTAGAGAAGATAGTGGAGATACCTGCGGAAAAGCCTGCGCCCAAAGCAAAGACAACCGCTTCTAGACTTACCTTAGACGAAGCGTACGCAAAACTGTCCGCTAAACAGAAGAAGTTCTTTGATACGTTGAAAGAATACGCAATGAGTAAGGAAAAGTGTAAGGAGAAGAAATCCACGTACTATATCTTACTTGGACAGTCATCGGTAAATCCATTGGTAAAACTGACGATAAAGAAAGACTGTACAGTAGCGTTATTCAAGATGGAAGACGAGTATATGAAGGACATCAGAAGGAACGCAGGAAGCGAAGGAACGAAAGTAAAGGTAAAGGAAACGGAACTGATAGTAGGGGATAGTCAAGCGTTGGCGACGGCGAAGGAGATGATAGACCTTAGGGAGGATCAGATTGAAAGGTATAATGACTATTTGAAGGAACAGCGTTCCATGAAGAAACGCTGAGAAAGCGGATAAAGAAAAAGAATAGGAAAAAATAAATAGCAAAGCGGAATTACAGATTACAGCCATATTTTTTAGCGAAAGCGAGAGGTGGAACAGAAGACGGAAAACCAAAAAGTATGAGCGTAATAAAAGTAATTCCGCTTTGCTATTGTTAAACTAAGCAAGAAGAAATATATAAAAACGGATAAGCCTGACGGCATTAGACTAGATTCTTCGACTACGCTCAGAATGAAGGGAGAGGGTACAATATTTGTTAATTTTATTGTAATGTTATTAGAATATAACATAGTGTATGTATTATAAATATATTGTTATGTTTTTGCGTTTATTATATTGATAGTATAGACAAACGCTTATTCATCCGTCATCCCGAGCAAGGTCGAGGGATCTAGTTTAATAATATCATTTTAATAGTCTGATGACAAAAATATAATTACTTAGATACGGTTCGCGATTTGCAACATTACCAAAAAACTTGCATATTAAAAAAAATTGGTCTATAATATAATACAATAACTATATATTACGGAGCAAATATGAGCGTAACTAACAAACTTGCTGAAAATCTCGCGCTTTCAAGAGATCTTTCGCCGGAAGGCAGACCGATACTTTACAAAGGAAGAATAAGACAGGCTATGCAGGTCATTTTGGTAAATATGACCAAACTTGTGCTTCTCAATTTGATAATGGTACTGGCTTGCGCGCCTTTGATTGTAATGGTATTTTATTATCAGCGTATGCAGGAACTCAATATTTTGTCGGGTTTGAATTTCAGCACGGGGATAGGCATAGGTTTGGGAGTTCAGGACGATACTGTAAGCGCGTTATCTCAGATATACGACGTTAGATTGAAGGTGTACGGAATTACGCTTTTCCCGACTTGTATTTTATTTGGATTGTTTGCGTCGGGACTTTATTACTGTTGCCGTAATATGCTGTGGGGAGCAAAAGTAAAGATTTGGAAGCATTTCTTCCGCGGAATAAAAGTTCACTGGTACAAGTACGTTTTATCTTTTGCATGGTTGGGAGCGCTTGCCAGCGGATTTGCTTGCTCGCTTATTATGATTCTTAAAGAAACAGCCGTTCAAGGAAGCGCAAATCCCGCTTGGTACGTTCTTACCGTAGTAATAGGTATAATCGCTCTTGCAAGCGCAATGTATATGATGATAGGCAACGGTATGTACGTTTGTTATAGATTCAAAATGAAAGAATATATCAAAAATACCTGTTGCGTCGCGCTTATGACGATAGTTCCGACATTGATTGTAGTTTTGTTTTTCTCGGGACTTATGGCTTTGTCTTTCGTCAACTTGCTAAACATATTTATCCTTATAATAATGGCAATGATAGGTTTCAGCGTATTCGCGGTATTCTCGCTTGCGTTCAGTCAGTACGTATGCGACAATACAATTGGCTATATGTATGAAGAGCAACTTAAAATAAAGAAGAAAGAGCAGGAAAAACTGGCTAAAGCCAAAAATCAGGCTAAGAAAAAACAGGCAGCGTTAAACAACGGAAGACCTAATAAGAAAAAGAAAAGATGAACGCTTACAGTGTGCTTGCCAAATATTACGACAGACTTATGGGCGACTTCGATTACGAGGGATATTTGAATTTTATCGCCCCTGAGGTGTCCGGCGAAGGCGTGGATTTGGCATGCGGATCGGGAGAAATGACTATTGCGCTTGCAAAGCGAGGAATAAAGATGACGGGCGTAGATTTGAGTCGGGAAATGCTCAACTGCGCTATCCAAAAAGCAAAGAAAAATTACGTAGACGTCAAGTGGATTTTGCAAGATATTACAGGGCTTGAACTTTCTCACAAAGTCGATTTTATTACTTGCGTTTGCGACGGCGTCAATTATATAGAAAAGACTAAATTAAAAGACCTTTTCGAAAGAGTCAAAACATATTTGAAAGACGGCGGGAAATTCATTTTCGATATTTCTTCCGATTACAAACTTTCTAAAATCATTGCAGACAATCTTTTTTTCGAAGACTATGACGACGTTACGTATTTTTGGTCAAACTCGCTTGGCAAAGGATACGTCGATATGGATATGGATTTTTTTGAAAAGATAAAAGACAATACATATTCAAGGATAGGCGAAAGCCACAGACAGTATATCTATTCGCTCAAGGAGATTGAAGATTTGCTTGCGGGGTGGGACGTAAAAGTTTTTGACGGCGAGAGTTATCGCGACGTAAAAGCAAAATCAAAAAGATTGATTTTTATCGCGACTAAAAGATAACTGGGAATTGGGAGATACTTATGATAAAAAGAGCGATACTTTTTGGCGGAAAAGCCATTGTAAGCGTATTGGATACGACAGATACGGTCAACGAGGCTATTAAAATACACGGATTTTCAAAACCCGTAGCGACGGCTATGGGAAAAGCGCTTACCATGACCGCGTTTATGAGCGGTAATTTCAAAGGAATGGGCAACAGACTTACCGTGATTATAGACGGAAACGGCAAGGGCGGAAAGATGGTGCTTTGCGGAGATTACGGCGCAAAGGTAAGAGGATATATCGAAAACCCGAAAGCGTGCGACGGCGAAGAGGCGAACGTATCGGATATTGTCGGTAAAGACGGCGCTTTGAATATCATAAAGGATTTCGGACTTAAAGAACCTTACAACGGACTTTCCCAATTGGTAAACGGAAATATAGACGAAGATTTCGCGTACTATTTTACTACTTCCGAGCAACTGCCTTCGGCGGTCGCTTTGGGCGTAAAGATGAACGGCAACGTTTGTCAAAAAGCGGGCGGGATTATAGTTCAGCCTATGCCTAACTGTTCGGAAGAAGAAATTTTCGTACTTAGCGATATAGTCAGCAATTTTACAAACGTAGGCGAATTGCTTTGCAAAATGAGCGCGCAGGAAATAATGGATTTTTATTTCGCGCATTTCGAGATAAGCCGTTTGCCGGATGTAAATGAAAAATACGAATGCGCCTGTTCAAGGGAAAGAATAGAGGGCATGCTAGTTACTTTGGGCAAGGAAGAAGCGCTTTCCATCATAGAAACGCAAGGCAATATTGAAGTGGGTTGCGAATTTTGCAATAAAAAATACGTGTTTACGAAAGAAGACGCGCAAAGGTTGTTCGATGGCGATTAAGTTTCCTCAAAGCATTGAAGAATATACTAGTGGAGAACTGTGGTATTCGGGCATAGACGAAAGCGTTGCCCGACGTATACTTTTTTCCTTAAATACCGTCGAAGACCCCGAAGAAATGTATTTGCGCAAGTTGTATCTTGCTCATTGGTATAGCGAAAGAGAAGATTACAAACTCGCTGTAAATCTTTGCAGACAACTTATTTTGGAAGAAGGTCCCGACAGAGAATTGCTAACGCTGATGCAGTATTGCAGCGCGAGAGCGGGAGATATCTCCGCTTTTACGGAGGTTCTCGGTACAGCCAAATATTTAGACGAAGACGAGCGCAACGCTTTTATGGAAAATTTCAATACAGAGGAATTTCCTGCGGAAGTAATCTTCGCGGAAACGGGAAGAGCGCCCGGCGTAAAGGTCGAACACAAAGACGGTTGGGTGGAATATTCCAAAAACGGCAAGCCCGTTTTTAAGTATTTCGACAACGACTATTACGCTTTTGTAAAAGATAACGCGGCAAGAAAGTTGTTGAGCGTAGGCGACGCGTTGGGAGCGATAGCGCAACTCGACGCAATAAAATTAAGACACGTCAAAAGTTCTACTATCTTACTTTGCAACCAGACTTATATTCTCGCATTTTTGGAGTTGAAAGAGTATCTAAACGCTTATTCGCATTGCAAAATTTTTATGGAAAAAAATCTGTATATGGACGCAATGCTGATTTTGATGGAAGGATTGAAGGACGGCGGTTACGTCTCTCAATTTGAAGAATTGAGATCTTATCTCGCCAACCGTAGCGGTTACGAAATATATCAGATGGAAAGATTTTTCGATTACTCGGACACTACGGGCGATTACGGCTTTTGGGAGAAAGTTCAAGCGCGCAATCCTCTTGTTAAGATGAAAGAAACGGACGAAAGACTCTGTCTTGAAGGAAGAGCGTACGAGAGGGCGTCTGACGAAGAATCGGCAAAAAAATGTTGGAGAAAAGCGATTTCTTTATACGGACAGTTCAGCGGAGCGAAGTATTATCTTACTTATCCGGAACTTTTCGAGGAAGCAAAATCTAAACAGATTGTGGTTTTGCCTACCTTATCCGACAGCGATGGTTTTTCGCTTACTCAACTGTGCAAAAAAGCGGCGATTGAACAGTTAAACGATTTCAAAACTGCAGACGGCAAACTTAAAAATCCGCAAAAAACGGCGAGTCTTTTGAATATCGCGTTGACTAAATTGTATTTGGATATAGGAATGCTAAGCGAAAGCGTAAAAGATATTTACGGGTCGGCTTACCTGCCTTTTGTGAGCGAGATAGACAGATTGGCGGTAGGCGAAGAGGTAGACGACGTAAACAGGGCGATATGCTTGGCGAATTTAACTTTGTATTGCAAGAAAAAAGATATAATATGGAAAGGCGAAAAGCATAGAAATATTATCGCGGACATTAAAGGCAAAGAGTTTAACGTAAAATACGGCGTCGCTATGTTTGCTGCGCACGTGATGATTTCGCTTAGGGCGGAAGGAAAGAATGTTGCGAAAGTTCATTCCGAAATAAAAAAATTTTATTCTATGATAGAGTGGGAGAAATACCCGAATATAAGACCTTACGCCGTATACGCGTTTTTGTTGGAATATTACGCAAATATCAGACTTGCGCAAAAACGCATACCCAATTACGGACAAGATTTGCAAGAATTTATAAGAGCGATGGAAGATAATAGGGAGAGCGAACAAACGCAAAAGAACGCCAAATTATTTGACGCCATGCTAGCAAGATTAAAAGTTATCGACAAGCAAATCAATTCCGATAAAGACAGGACCTAAGCGGGTCCTTTTCTTTTTTACATAATCGCAAGCGAGCGGACATAAGTTATACTATGAAAGTTTTGAAATGTTTGCAGATTTCTTTTATTTATATCGGCTCCATTATCGGAGCGGGATTTGCTACCGGAAGAGAAGTGATGTTGTATTTCGGCGACGGCGGAATGTTGAGCGGAATAATCGCGGGCGCGCTTATGGGCGCGCTTTGCGGACTGTTTTTGCTTTCGGCAAAGAGTTATAGACGATTGAAAAATAGCGAAAGGAAATCCGTAAGAGCGATATTTGCGGTAATAAAAAGTTTGCTTTGGGTATGTACTTTGGTGAGTTTTGTGTGTATGGTAAGCGGTTGTGAAGAAATAATAGAAAATACTTACGGAATAAAAAACGTAGGGCTTTGGACTGGGATATTCGTAAGCGTATTGGGCGTATGTGAAATGAGTGTTATGAGAAAACTAAACGCGATTATCGTGCCTATGATTATGGCGCTACTGTTTACTCTTTCTGCGAAAAGCAACTTCTTTTTCGATTGGGGATTTCGAGCGGACAGGGTACTGGGCTACTGCGGTATGAATATAATGATGGGCGGATATATAATAGCCGAACAAGAGGAAACTTTTTCGTTGAAACAGATAACTTTCATAAGCGTTGTTACCGCGGTATTTTTTGCGGTGTCGATAGCGTTGGTATTTAATTTATCCAGCGATTTCAGAAATTTTTCAATGCCTATATTCGAATTTTCAAAATTGCATGATATGAAAGCGCTAAGCGGTCTTATAATCTATCTCGCGATATTCAGTACGCTTATAGGATGTTCAAAACTTATTTGTCAGGAAAACAGCGGAATAAAAATCCCCGGAGCGTTTAGCGTAGCCGTACTTGCGGCGTTTACTTTAATCGCGCTTCAATTCGACTTTTCCACTTTGGTATCGTACTGTTATCCGATAATAGGTTACATAGGCGTAGGATATACGATATTTACGGTTATGTTGCCGTTCATATTGAAGGTCTTCGACAAAAGGTCGGGGAGAGAGAAATTAAAGTCGACCTCCCGTTTGTATGAGAGGTCGTAAATATATTCAGCCGATAATTATCGACGTTGTTATTCAATATTGAGTTTTTTGCTGACGAATTTTTGCAACAGCGCTACGAGATAATACATTCCACCCGCAAGACAGCACAGAATAAGCGTGCTTGTCATTACTAAGTCAAGTTTGAAAATTTGACCGCCGTAAATTATGAGGTATCCCAATCCCGCGTGCGATACTAAGTATTCGCCCATGATAGTTCCTACCCAACACATTCCAACGTTGATTTTGAGCGCGTCGATTATGTTGGGTATATTTGACGGCAAAACGAGTTTTGTGAGCGTCTGCCATTTGTTTGCGCCTAACGTCTGCATCAGCATAAGTTTGCTTTTTTCCACGCTGAGAAAACCGCTTAACGTATTGAGTATGGTTACGAACAGCGAAATAGCCAAAGCCATTGTTATGATAGCGGGGCGATCCGTTCCCATCCAAATAATGATAATCGGACCGAGCGCGATTTTAGGCAAAGCGTTGAGTATTACGATATAAGGTTCCAAAACTCTTCGTACGCTTTCAAACCACCATAAAAGCACGGCTATAAGCGTGCCTAGCGTAGTGGCTATAAAGAAACTCGCTACGGTTTCCCACAGAGTGATGCCGATATGTTTGGCAAGTTCTCCGCCTTTGATCAACTCGACAAGGCATGCGGCCATTCTCGACGGAGAGGAAGATATAAAACTGTCTATTACTTTGAATCTCGCTAAAAGTTCCCAAAGCAACAGAAAAATCGCCAGTAACCCTACTCGCGAGAGCGTTATCGCAATGCTCTTTTTTCTTTGCATTTTAATATACGCGATATGCTCTGCGGAGTAGGCTGTCGATAAATTTTTTTTACGTTGACGTTGTTTCATCGTTTTTCTCCTTGGTAGTTTGAAGGTTGCTCCATATTTTATCGAAATATTCGCTGAAAACGGGAAGTTCTCTGCGTTGCAAAGGAGTATAGTCTTTAAGCGGGGAGAGGTCGACGACTTCTTTGACCGTACTGGGACGGTTGGTAAGTATAACGACTCTGTCGCACAGAGATATCGCTTCGCTTATGTCGTGAGTTACGAAGACCGCGCTTTTCCCTTCGCTTTTCAATATCGAATAGACGTCTTCGACGACGTTGAGCCTTGTTTGAAAGTCCAACGCCGAAAAAGGTTCGTCCAAAAGCAAAAGTTTGGGTTCGAGGACGAGCGTTCGTATCAATGCAACCCTTTGTTTCATTCCGCCCGAAAGTTGATTGGGGTAGAAGTCTTTGAATTCGTAAAGATTGTATTTTTTGAGAAGTTGTTGCGCGTATTCCACTTTTTGTTGGTTTTTGCGCTTCTTTATTTCCAGTCCCAACGTAACGTTGCTCATTATCGTACGCCATGACAGCAGTTCGTCTTTTTGCAACATATATCCCGTCAGTCCCGAATGAGAATCTGCCGCCTTTCCGTCGATAAGAACTTCTCCTTGCGAGGGAGAGAGTATTCCCGACAGAAGGGACAGTATCGTCGTTTTTCCGCATCCGCTAGGACCTACTATTCCCAATAATTCGCCTTCGTAACCTATGATATCCAAATTTTTGATAGCGGTGGTTTCGTTTTTTTGAGTATGGTAGGTCAAACAGACCTTTTGCATTTGTAAGATAGTTTTCATTTTTACCTCGTGATTTTTATTTTTCGAGCATCGCCTTGGCAATAGTCGGATCGAAGAGTTTGTCGAAATCCGCTCTTTTCGTCATTACGCCCGAATCAATAATTACGTCTTGCAATAATTCGAAGTCCGCTTTTTCCATTAAAGGAGTAGAGCAGTAAGCGTCGATATCTTTATAAGACTGAATAGACGTAGTCAAGGTTTCGAGATCGGTTCCTACGAAAGAAGGAGCGAGTATTTCCGCTATTTCCTTAGCCGTATGCGTATTGACGTAATCCATCGCTTTGATGATGGCGCGAGTGAACTTTTCCATTTTTTCGGGGTTTTCGTTCATGTAACTTTGAGTAGCCATAAACGCGGTAAAGGGCATATTGCCCGCCTGTTCTCCGACTGAAGCGACAATGTATCCCATACCCGCTTTTTGCATGTTGGACGCCGCCGGTTCGAACATCGTGCAGAAATCTCCCGTGCCGCTTTCAAATGCCGCGCCTATAAGGTCGTACTGTACGTCGTAGTTCATAGTATAGGTTTCGCCTATTACTAGTCCCGCTTTTTTGATTCCGTATTCTAAAGCCATAGCCGGAACTCCTCCTTTTCTTCCGCCGATTACTTCTTTACCTGCGATACTGCTCCAAGAGAAGTTGTCGTCGGCAGTTCTTGCCATAAGGAAGGAACCGTCTTTTTTTGTAAGTTGGGCGAAAATTTTGGGGTAATCCGTTCTGCCTTCGTTGTAGATATAGATAGCGGCTTCCGGTCCCATAAGACCTATGTCGGACTGTCCCGATATTACGGAAGTCATGCACTTGTCTGCGCCGCCTCCGTTGGTAAGTTCGATTTTCAGACCTTCTTCTTCGAAATATCCGCCGTCAAGCGCCACGTATAGCGGAGCATAGAAAACGGAATGGGTTACTTCAATAAGTTTAACCGTGTTTTCGTCATTTGGTTGACATCCGCAAAGCACGCCTGCGCATACAACCGAAATAATTGCGACAATCAACACGATCGTGATGATTTTTTTCATTTTTACCTCCTGATTTTGGTCAATACAGTATATGTATAACCGACTTCAAGGGTTAAAGGAATTTTGTCGATTGACTAATACTTGACTGTACAATAAGCGTAAGATATAATATAAATAAATATAATATCGCAATATAGGAGAGGATATTCAATGTACGAAGGTACGGAGCAAATCGACGGAATATGGTATGAATACGACAACGATATCGCTATTGTAAGTCAAAATATCGATGAGGATCTAAAAGATAAATATATCAAAATTCCCGAAAAAATAAAAGACTCGGACGGCTATAGCCACAGGGTAACTAAAATAGAAAACGGCGCGTTTTTCGGTTGCGAAAAATTGGAAGCGATTGAAATATCCGACAGCGTTGAAGAAATCGAAAACAACGCTTTTTCGGGTTGCGTTAATTTGAAACTTGTAAAGTTGCCTAATAAGTTGACTAAAATAGAAAGATGTCTGTTTTTCGAATGTACAAATCTCCAAACGTTGGTAATTCCCGATTCCGTGAAGTCGATAGGCGATGACGCGTTTTGGTGTTGTGAAAATCTTACAGATCTTATATTGCCCGAATCGTTGGAAAAACTGGGCGAAAATGTCTTCGGTTTTTGCGAAAAACTGACAAGTCTCTTTATTCCGGCAAGCGTAACGGAAATCAACTCAAAAGCGTTAACGCATAGAAGTTCTTTTGAAAGCCTAGAAGTGGACGGAGAAAACGTCAATTATTTCAGCGACGGTAATTGCGTCATAGAAAAATCTACCAATAAGTTGGTAGCGGGTTGTAAAAACAGCGTTATTCCGCACTACGTAACGGAGATAGGCGATTACGCTTTCTCTATGATTTCTGGATTGGAATACGTCAACTTGCCGCAAAGCGTAGTTAGGATAGGAAGAGAAGCGTTTTCAAAATGCTATTCCCTGCAAGAGGTTTATATTCCGTCGAGCGTAACCCAAATAGGGGAAAACGCTTTTGAAAAGTGTAATTTCGGCAAGGTAACGTTGAACTGCGACTTTGCAAGAAAACCCGAAGGATGGGCGGATAATTTAGGAGTGAAAAGAAATTGCTTTGTGTGGAAAGGAAAACGGGGACTTTTTGCAAGATTAAAAAGTTTATTTAAGTAAGACAATGTAAAGGGTAAAGGGAAATGGCGAAAAGAAGCAAAATTGAAGAGAAGATTAACATAGTTTATTTAGACGGATTGATATATGAAGTTAACGTTGACGGAACGGCTAGAGTAAGCAAAGTCGACGATATTGACAAATTCGTAAGGATAGCCGACGAAGTAGAAGACGAAGAAGGTCGCGTTTATAAAGTAACCGAAATAGGAGACGAAGCGTTTTCCGCTTGCGATACTTTGGAAACCGTGGAAATTCCCGACGGAATAATAAAAATCGGGGAATGGGCGTTTTCCGCTTGCGACAATCTTAAAACGGTCAAATTGCCGAATACATTGAAAGAGTTGAATAAAGCGACTTTTTACGATTGCAAGAATTTGCAAATGATAGTTATTCCCGATTGTGTTACCCGTATAGGCGACAGCGCTTTTTACGGATGTAATGCGCTGAGCGATTTAATTTTACCCGAGGGTTTGAGTGAAATCGGAAGCAGCGCTTTTGATTATTGCAATAGTTTGAAAAGTATTTATATTTCGCAGTTCGTTACAGATATCGGAGATCGCGCTTTCGACCATTGCGAATCTTTAGAAGATATTCAGGTAGATCCCGCCAACGCGTACTATAGCGGCGACGGAATAAGATTGATTGAAAAGATTACGAACAACGTGCTTTATAAATGTAAAAACAAAAAGAAGACAAATTCAGATATTGAAGTAGAAGACAAATTCAAAGAAGAATCCTTAAAGACTTTTATGGACGGCAAAGACGTCAAAGATATGTTGATTAAGGACGGATTCAATTATTTTTTAGGCTACGATTATACCGCGGCAATAGTGGAAAACTATAATCGCGATTCTATGCCAAAACGTTTGAACATACCCGTTGAAGTTGACGACGGAGACGGGGCGACGTATAAAATCAAGGAATTGTACGGCTCGTTGTTTTTTTATCAAAAGAAATTGGAAGAAGTTTATATTCCCGAAGGCGTAGAGGTAATAGGAGATAATACGTTTGCAGAATGTAAAAATCTTAAAACAGTCAATTTGCCTACTACGTTGAAATTGCTGGGCGCAAGAGTTTTTTCAAGTTGCGTAAACTTGACGCAAATCAATATGAACAATATGATTAAGAAAATAGAGAAGGACGCGTTTTTCGAATGCAGTAATCTCGATTCGTTCGTGCTTCCCGAATATTTAGAGGAGATAGAGGAAAGGGCGTTCGGTCTTTGTAAAAAACTCACAACGGTAACGCTTTCGCCTTCGTTGAAAAAAATAGGTCGACGGGCATTTTGTCATTGCGATAATTTGAAAGGTATTTATATTCCTCCGAGCGTTGAAGAAATCAGCGGCGACGCTTTTGACGGTTGCAACTCTTTTGAAAGTATTGAAGTAAGCGTTGAGAATCCTAAATTTTATAGCGACGGTAATTGCGTAATAGAAAAATCTACAGGTATTTTGACGGTAGGCAGCAAGGCGAGCGTCATACCGGAAGGGGTAAGGGAAATCGCCGAAAACGCTTTTTACGGTAGGAGTTTAAGAAGTATCGATTTGCCGTCGGGAATAGTAAGGATAGGCGACAGAGCGTTTGAGAACTGTTTCGGTTTGATGGAAATATTTATTCCCGAAACCGTAACGGAGATAGGCGACGGAGCGTTTGAAAAATGTATGGGCGCGTATTTGCGTTGCGAAGCGAGAGAAAGACCTGAGGGCTGGTCTAAGTATATGGGAGTAACAGCGGACAGAATACAATTCGGATGCGTAAGACAAAAGCCGAAACCGCAAAAATCCGAAGGACTTATCAAAAGGATAATTAAATTTTTTACAGGGAAAAATTAAAAGAGGGGATGTAGCAGATTTATGGTAGTAAATGAAGACTATATTTTCGACAAGGCGCAAAAGAGCGACGGCGTTTCAATTTGGGGCGTCATGAAAAAATCCTATGTTTTGGAAGTACCTAAAAAAGTTTACGATAACGGAATTGAAATGAAAGTAACGGAAATAAGAGATTCCGCTTTTCAACTCGGAAATTTTGAAGAGGCGCGTATTGCCGATAGCGTAGAGGTAATAGGCAAATGGGCGTTTGCGTCTTGTAATAATCTTAAAAAGATAAATCTTCCTCAATCTTTGAAAATTATAGGGACATACGCATTTCATGACTGCGGATCGCTTACAAGCATAGTTATTCCTGATTCTGTGGTTGAAATTGAGGAAAACGCTTTTTACTGCTGTAAAAATTTAAGAGAGGTTGTATTGCCTCAATCTTTGAAAGTTATAGGAAAAGACGCTTTTAATAATTGCGAATCGTTGACAAGTATAGTTATCCCCGATTTAGTAGAAGAAATTGGGGAACGCGCTTTTTGCGGTTGTAAAAATTTAAGAGAGGTTGTACTGCCTCAATCTTTGAAAGTTATAAGAAAAAATATTTTTAATAATTTAGAATCGTTGACAAGTATAGTTATTCCCGATTCTGTAGTCGAGATTGAGGAAGACGCTTTTTGCTATTGCAAAAATTTAAGAGAGGTCGTATTTGGTAATTCGCTTAGAAAAATACAAGAAAATTGTTTTTGCGGATGCAAAAAACTGGAAAACGTGAAATTTTCTGACTCTATAATCGAAATAGCAAAAAAAGCGTTTTACTCTTGTGAAAAATTGACAGACGTTTTGCTTCCCAGATACTTGGAAAGTATAGGAGAATCCGCATTCGGAATGTGTTCAAGTTTTGGTTGCAACAACTTAAAAAGTATTTATTTTCCGGCAACGCTTACCGAGATAGGAATAAATGCTTTTTGTAATTTTAATGATTTGGAAAGTATTGAAATCGATGCGGATAATCCCAAATTTTATTCCCGAGGTAAATCCGTTTATAATAAAGCGACAGACGAACTTGTTTTTGAATTGGGAAGTTATAAAGGTTATTTGAAGCAAGACGGATACATTATATATTACGATAAGAATAAGAACGCTACTTTGGTGAGGTATAATTCGGACAATAAAGAAAAGTTTTTGAAAACTCCGTCGTATCTCTATGAGGATAGCGCGGAATATAAAGTAAAAACGATAAGCGGAGCGTATTTATTCAATGAGCATTTGCAAGAAGTTGAAATTAGCGACGGAGTCGAAAAGATTACAACTTGCGCTTTTTCTTACTGTAAAAATCTTAAAACCGTTAAAATGCCCGACAGTATAATAGAATTGGGCGAAAACGCTTTTGCTTACTGTGAAAAATTGAAAAATATAAAATTTCCGGAATATCTCGAAGAAATAGGCAAATTGGCTTTTGCCGAGTGCGTAAGTCTAAAAAAGATTACTATTCCCGATTCCGTAAAAATCATAAGAAGGCACGCTTTTAGCGGTTGTAAAAATTTGACTAAATTGGTTTTGCCGTCAAATCTTGAGGTAATAGACGAGTATGCGTTTAGCAGTTGCAATAAATTAAAAAGCGTATATATACCCGCGTCGGTAAAAAGTTTAAGCGGAACTGCGTTCAAGTTCTGTAAAAAACTGAGAAAATTCGAGGTCGATCCCGCAAACGAATACTACTGCGTAAAAAGAAACTGTATAGTGGAAAAAGATACGGGAAAACTTGTGGTTCTTCGCGAGAGTTATTAGATATTTGTATTTTTAAGATAGCATATCATTATAGAATAGGTCGGGCGGAGAGAGTAAAATCGAAGTATTTTTATTTCGATTTGCGATTTATATCGGCTCGCTAACTTTATATCGGAAATTTTAATTGCAATTATATATTAGGCGTGTTATAATAAATTGCAAAATAATATTTTATGAGAGGCTACCATGGAATTCAAAAAGGAAGATTTATTTACGATTCCAAACATATTGACTTATATAAGATTGATATGTATTCCCGTGTTCGTTTGGCTTATGGCTGAGTTTTACGTCGCCAAGACGGACGCGTATATGTGGGCGAGTTTCGGCGTGTTCTTTTTTGCGGAACTTACCGATATTTGCGACGGTTATATAGCAAGACATTTTAATCAAGTTTCGGATATTGGCAAAGTGTTGGACCCTATTGCCGACAAACTGTTGCAATGCGTGGCGGTGCTTATGCTTTGCATTTGCGGCAATATTCACTGGGCGTTCGCTATAGTTATTATTGTTAAAGAAGTGTATATGGGCGTTACGTCCAAGTACTGGATGAGAGCGAGCAAAAGACAGATCGAGCAGAAATCCGTCAAGATAGGAAAAGCGGGAGCGGCTATTTACTTTTTCGGAATACTTCTTTCTTTCTTTACGTTGAAAAACGATATTGTCAAATGGATTGATATTGTTATTCTTATAGTGGCGAGCGCGCTTGCGATTGCCGCCGCAATCGTCTATACCGTTATTTACGCTAAGAAACTCAAAGAGGTAAGAGAGAGCGGTATTTTGGATACGTTGGATAGATACGGAAGACCGTTGCCTGTCGTTGAGGAAAGAGAGGTAAACGACGTAGACGAACAGACCCAATCTCAGACCGTCGAACAGAAAAACGCAGAAGAGATGTCTGAAAACTCGGACGTCGAATAATAAAGAGGTAATACGGTGAAGATACTCGATTTGTTGGCTATAACGTTTCATTGGGAGAGATTTACTCAACCTGCCGTAATAGCGGGCGTATGTATAATGATAGTCGGACTAATACTCAACTTTTGCAGTACGCCTATTGCAAAGAGCATTGCGAATAAGCGTAAGGCGAAGGGAGAAGTCGAAAACTTTGAAATGCTCAGAGTGTCTTTTATGTTTGTGTCGGTAGGCATTACTCTTATCGGAGTGCTTATCGCCATAGTCAAGATGAATTTTTGAAATAAACAGATATATTAAGAAGAACGGGATAAGGTAACAATTATGGATATGTCAAAGACTTACGATCCGAAATCGTTTGAAAACAAACTGTATAAGGAGTGGATGGATAAAGGTTATTTCAAGGCTAAGGCAGACGCTAAGAAAGAGCCGTTTACTATCGTTATTCCCCCGCCTAATATTACGGGGCAGTTGCATATAGGACACGCGCTAAACGATACTATTCAGGACGTCATAATAAGATTTAAGAGAATGCAGGGATTCAGCACGCTGTGGCTTCCCGGCACGGATCACGCGTCTATCGCTACGGAAGTTAAGATAGTAGAGAAGATGAAGAACGAAGAAGGGCTTACCAAAAAGGACGTCGGAAGAGAAGGCTTTTTGAAAAGAGCGTGGGCGTGGAAAGAGCAGTACAGCGGAAGAATTGTCGAGCAACTTAAAAAACTCGGCGCTTCGTGCGATTGGTCGAGAGAGACTTTTACAATGGACGAGAAATGTTCCCGCGCCGTAAACGAAGTTTTTGTCAATCTATACAATAAAGGACTGATATACAAAGGCGACAGAATCATCAACTGGTGTCCTTGCTGCAAAACCGCTCTAAGCGACGCTGAAGTAGAATATAAGGAACAGGACAGTCATCTTTGGCATATAAAGTATCCGTTTGAAGACGGAAGCGGAGAGATTGTAGTCGCTACTACAAGACCGGAAACAATGCTTGGCGATACCGCTGTCGCTGTCAATCCCAAAGACGAAAGATACAAAGACGCAATAGGAAAGATGTTGGTATTGCCGCTTTTGAATAAGTTGATTCCAGTTGTCGCGGACGAATACGTAGAAACGGATTTCGGAAGCGGAGCGGTAAAGATTACTCCCGCGCACGACCCGAACGACTTTGAAGTCGGATTAAGACACAATCTCGAAATTATCAAGGTTATGAACGACGACGGTTCAATGAACGAAAACGCAGGAAGTTATTGCGGATTGGACAGAGCGCAGGCGAGAAAGCGTATATGCGAAGATTTGCATGCGCAGGGATATATGGTAAAGATTGAGGATTATAAGCACAACGTCGGCGAGTGTTACAGATGCCACGCCACGGTTGAGCCTATAGTCAGCAAACAGTGGTTTGTCAAAATGCAACCGCTTGCAAAACCCGCTATAGACGTCGTAAAGAAAAAGCAAGTGGAATTCATTCCGTCCAGATTTAGTAAGGTATATTTCAACTGGATGGAGAATATTAAAGATTGGTGTATATCCCGTCAACTTTGGTGGGGACACAGAATCCCCGCGTATTACTGCGACGATTGCGGCGAAATGACCGTATCGAAGATAGGCGTTGACGTTTGTCCCAAGTGCGGAGGTAAGCGCGTTCGTCAGGACGAGGACGTTCTCGACACTTGGTTTTCCAGCGCGCTTTGGCCGTTTTCCACGTTGGGTTATCCCGACAAAACGGACGACCTCAAGTATTTTTATCCAAACTCGCTGTTGGTTACCGCTTACGATATAATCTTTTTCTGGGTGGCGAGAATGATATTCTCCGGTATCGAACACATGGGAGAAATACCTTTCCCCGAAGTGCTTATCCACGGTATTGTAAGAGATTCGCAAGGCAGAAAGATGAGCAAGTCTTTGGGCAACGGCATTGATCCGTTGGAGATAATAGACTCTTACGGAGCGGACAGTTTGAGATTTTCTTTGGTACAGGGACTCGCGCCGGGTAACGACACGAAGTATACCGACCAAAAGACGGAGTTTTCCAGAAACTTCATGAATAAACTTTGGAACGCTTCCAGATTTGTTCTGCTCAACCTTAAAGGGGTAAGGCTTAAAGATATAGGTTCCTTCAGACTTACCAACGCGGACAAATGGATACTTTCCAGAATGAATAAGGCGATAAAAGAAATTACCGCGAATCTTGAAAAGTACGAACTCGGCAATGCAGCGGCGAGACTGTATGACTTCGTATGGACTGAATTTTGCGATTGGTATATCGAATTGGCGAAAGTCGCGCTGTATGGAGATAGCGAAGATAAAAAGGCGAATACGTTGAGCGTATTGGTTTTTGTATTGGAAAATATACTTAAACTCATGCATCCTTTTGTTCCGTTTATCACCGAAGAGATTTACAAGAATCTTCCCACGACCAAAAAGAGCATTGTGATTTCCGAATGGCCGAGCGTAAATAAAAAATTCAATTACGCGAAAGAGAGCGTAGAATTTTCAAAGGCGATGGAAGCGGTCAAGGCTATAAGAAACATGAAGGCCGAAAAAGGAGTTGCTCCGTCCAAAAAGATAAGCGCTTATTTTGTGTCTAGCGCTGTAAATCAAAAAGACGTCGGCTATATTTGTAAACTTGCAAGCGTAGAAAGCGTGGAATTTGTCGACAATAAAAACGGTATAGAAGAGAAGTTGGTTTCGCTTTTCGGAGATTTCGGAGAAATAGCGGTTCCGCTTGGAGATTTGGTAGACGTCGAAAAAGAAGTTAAGAGATTGCGCGCCGAATACGATATTACTATGAGCGAGGTCCAAAGAAGCGAGAAAATGCTTTCAAATCAAGGCTTTGTGGCGAAAGCGCCTAAGGCGTTGATTGACAAAGAGAAGGAAAAACTCGTAAACTATACTCAGAAGGCAAATAAACTCAAATCGGAGATAGACAGTCTTCTCAACAACTGATAAACGGATATGAAATATATATTTTTTGATTTTGACGGAACGATAAGCAACACTCACGACGGGGTTTGCGATATATTGGAAAAGACTTTCGACAAGTATAAAGTCGACGTCGACAAGTCGCTGTATTCCAGATTTATCGGTCCGCCTTTGTCGGAAACTTTCGAAAAGTATATCGGCAAAGACAAGGCGTATGAAGCGGTGCAGTATTTCAGAACGCTTTACGTTGGAGAAAACGCGATATATAAAAGCAAACTTTACGACGGCGTCGCAGATATGTTGGCGCAATGCCATGATATGGAAGGCATAACGACCGGCGTTGCTACTTGTAAAAAACACGAAGAAGCCGACCATCTTTTAGATTGGTTCGGAGTAAGAAACAGTGTGGAAATACTTTCGGGATTGGTTTACAACGTAAGAGAAACCAAAGCGGAAGTTTTGCAATACGCGCTTGATAAATACGGATTGCAAGCGCAAGACTGCGTGATGGTCGGAGATACCATTTACGACGTAGAAGGCGCGGAAGAATTGGGTATAGACTGTATACTGTGTTTATGGGGTTTTGGAGATTACGAAAATATTCACAACAAAAACGTGATTTTCCGCGCGAAAACTCCTTACGACGTGATTGAGTTTGTAAAAGACAATTACGCTAAAAAACGTTAAAATTTCTAAAAGGAGCAAATATAATGAGTTATTCCAAAAGTACGTTAGATTATATGCGACGTAATTTTCTCAAAAGTATGGCGGCTTTGTTCGTACCCGCTCTTTTAATGGGAATTTTGCTCGACCCTTTGAGTATGCTCGATATAATCGTAAGCATAGGAAGAAAGGAAAATACGTACAATTCATTTATAGATATTTTTAAGAAACTCAACGGCTTTACAAGCGTAGGAAGACTGTTTCTGATTATATTGGTTTTGATGATTACCATAGTCTTTGTCAGCGTTACTTCGGGATTCAACAGACAGAGAATGCGTTACGGCAAGGATGCCAAACTTACTAATATCGGCGAATTCCTAAACGACCATTTTATACCTGTGGCGAAATACGCGCTGTTCATATTTATTTCTATGGAAATGGTTGCGATTTTGCTTTCTACGTTTTTGTATACCGCTATTAAAGTATTGAAAAATTCGCTGGCGGCTTGTATTATTCTTTCGGTTTTGTTTTTGCTTATCGAACTTTATTTGGTCGCTTTGTCTTTGCTTTCGATACCGAATATGACGATGAAAGGTTTTGGTTTGTTCAAATCGCTCGCGCAATCCGCTACAAGTTTGAGCGCGAAAAGTTTCAAACTCTTTTTCGCGATTTTGTGGCTTATGGTTTTGCTGATGTTGCCGACGACTTTCATTATCATCTTCCCGTTTGAAAATATGAAGTTTGTGTTAAAAGCGCTGTCGTGCATTTTCTATTGGGTTATGGTTTCTTATTTGAGCGTAATGACTTATATTGTATATTTCGACGTTGAAGAATTGGAAAGGGAGGACTTGAAACTATGATAACAAAAGACTCTTTCAGTATTTTGATTTCAAAATTTTCGTTGGTATATCAACTTATACTCGCGATATTGATTGCTTTGCTTATTTTCGGTATTATCGGATATGCAATACTTGCTCCTACGTTGAGCAGTTACGTCAGCGATCTTAACGAACTTGAAATAGGTAAGACTGTAAAGGATTATCTTACGTCAATTTTCGGCGGGTCGGAAGCCGAAGACGGAGTGCAGCACGGAATGACGGTGGAGTATCAAAACCTTGTCCAAGCGATAAAGCAGATAGGAACAGTTACCAAAGCGCATTTGGGCGCGATTTGGGGCGGAATAATTGCCGTTGTGATTATTCTTTTCCTCTTTACCGTATATTTTTATATGTGTATGTATACCGTTACCGATACTTTGCATACGTTTATGTCGTCTGACAGCGAGTACGGGTTTACGTCCAATTTCATTGCCAACGTGGGAAAGTCGTTGAAATTTTCATTGGCTTACGTGGGAATGTATATACTTTGGATAATAATAATTTTCGGTTTATGCGTAGGACTGGGATTTTTGGTAGGCGCGTTGAATAACTTCTTGGGACTGGTCGTAGCGTATTTTACCGCAATCTTGGCGTTGGCTATCAGACGTTCATTGTTTGCCGGTTGGATGCCCGCTTACGTTGTGTCGGATATGACTGTAAACGAAAGTTTGCTCGCCAACTTCAAAATGGCAAGCAAGACGTTCAAAGATACTCTCGGGGTATACTTTGTAGTCTATCTTGCGTCGCTGTTGCTTTCTCTTTCTGTAGGCGTTCTAACGCTTGGATTCGGACTGTTTATAGTAGTGGGAGTAACCCAAGTTCTTTGTCAGGCTTACGATATGGTAACTTATTATCACTATTGCGGAAAAAAATATTACAGAGATTCTCAGCACGTAGTCGATCCGAAACAAAAATACAAAGACGCGGTTAAATAAGTTTTTAATACAGTTAAATAAAAAAGCAAAACGGCAAACGATAATCGTTTGCCGTTTTGCAGTACACAACCGAGAGCAATTCTGAACCCGCTTTATAGCAGGTGGGTATCCTGTGAAAATCTTTTGTAATCCTTTAACCGCTACTGCGGTAAGGCGCGCCAGCCAACTCCCAACTCCGGATTCCCTATTCAAGAGTGCGGTACAATGTGCATCTCGTTTGTGTATCTATATTATACAATACAGTAAATGCAAAATCAATACGCATTTTATATTTTTCTGTTCCAAAAAAAGTAAAATATTTATTAAGTTAAATATTTTTTCGATATAGGTCGATTAAATGCAAAGGGGACGCGTAATAATTTGAAAGCAACGTTAATTTTTCTCGTTTGGATTCGCCCGAAAGTTTATTTTATAGATAATTAAGCGCGTATATTGCAAAATTTTATAAAAAGAATTGTAGTGTAGAAAAACTTTATTTTACTCGCGTTATATTTCTTTTGTTAAAACGAAACAAAAAAGGTTTGTATTTCATAAACATATATGGTATACTCTTATATATTATAAAATGTAAAGAGGCGGATATGAGCAGAATAACGTTAAAACAACTTGCAATCGATTTTGAAAAGTACGCGGATAAGCAGGTAAACGTAAGCGGTTGGGTGAGAACGATAAGAGATAGCAAAAATTTTGCGTTTATCGAACTTAACGACGGAACATTTTTTAAGTCTACGCAGATAATTGCGGACTCTTGTCTTGACAACTATAAAAATGTCGTATCTCAAAATGTCGGCGCAGGTATAAGCGTGCAAGGAACGGTTGTGGTTACTCCGGGAATGAAACAGCCTTATGAAATAAAAGCGGAGAAGATAACTGTCGAAGCGACTTCTACGCCGTCCTATCCTTTGCAGAAAAAAAGACATACCATGGAGTATCTGAGAGAAATCGCGCATTTAAGACCGAGAGCCAACACTTTTCAGGCTGTGTTTAGAGTGCGTTCGGTTGCCGCTCAGGCTATACACGCGTTTTTCGCTTCGAGAAACTTTGTTTACGTCAACACTCCGTTGATAACGACAAGCGATTGCGAGGGCGCGGGAGAAATGTTCAAGGTTACGACTTTGGATATGAAAAAACCGCCTTTGACAAAAGACGGAGAAATAGACTATTCAAAAGACTTTTTCGGCAAATCCGCCGGATTGACCGTCAGCGGTCAACTTAACGCAGAGTGTTTTGCGCTTGCGTTTGGTAACGTCTATACTTTCGGACCGACTTTCAGAGCGGAAAAGAGTTATACCAACCGCCACGCTTCCGAATTTTGGATGATTGAGCCGGAAATCGCGTTTGCGGATTTGCAAGACGATATGAATCTCGCTCGCGATATGGTCAAATACGTTATAAAAGACGTGCTTGAAAAATGTCCCGATGAAATGGCTTTTTTCAACAACTTTATGGATAAAGGACTTATCGAGAGATTGCAGGGTATTGTAGAAAGCGATTTTGCAACGGTAACTTATACCCAAGCGATAGAATTGCTCGAAAAGCATAAAGACGAATTCCAGTATCCCGTATTCTGGGGCGCGGATTTGCAGACGGAACATGAAAGATACCTTACCGAAAAGATTTTCCAAAAGCCGGTTTTTGTTACCGATTATCCGAAGGAAATCAAGGCATTCTATATGCGTCTTAACGATGACGGAAAGACCGTTGCGGCAGTAGACTTGCTTGTGCCGGGTGTCGGAGAAATTATCGGCGGTAGTCAGAGAGAAGAAAGACTTGATTTGCTTATCGAGAGAATAAAGGAACTCGGACTTAATGAAGAAGATTACTGGTGGTATCTTGATTTGCGCAGATACGGCGGTGTAAAACACGCAGGTTACGGTTTGGGCTTTGAAAGACTTATAATGTATTTGACAGGTATGCAGAACATAAGGGACGTTATTCCGTTCTCGCGTACGACGGGCAATGCCGACTTCTAAAAAATTTTTCAAAAAGTCGGAAAATCAGTTGCTAATTATTAAAAAATTAGTTTATAATATATGCGACTTCGTTCGCATATACGCTACTGTGGCTCAGCAGGTAGAGCAGTTCACTCGTAATGAACAGGTCGCCAGTTCGAATCTGGCCAGTAGCTCCACTTACAGGACTCTTGAGAAATCAAGAGTCCTTGTTTTATCGCTACCGGATTAGGACGAAATCGTAACGCTCGCAGGTTCGCTTTATCAAATGATTAAGAATTTATTATTAAATATGTATGGGTTTGCAGTTAATAATTCTTTATCTTTTTTATTTTGCAATAATTAAAAATAGTCAAAAATTTTCTATTTTAATTAAATTCTAACATAATTCCAAAAAAAGTGTACTTTTACTGACCGCGAGATATTGCCAAATAAAATTCATTATTGTATAATTATTATGAAGAATTGCTCGTTTTTTGAGTATAACAGCATAAGATTTATTGGTCAGGAAAAGTACACTTTTACTGACTGGTAAAAAACGGGGTAGAAATGGATATTAGGAAG
>CAJUBA010000022.1 GCA_910584635.1 uncultured Christensenella sp.
CCGCTTCTTCGCTATTTCCTCCGTCTGTAACGTTGCGATACGTTACAAACGCCAACAAGTAGTTCCTTACAGGAGAATTGTCCGGATCGTAACTACCGCCTATCTTTTCTACGTCCCAAATTTTAGAAGGCAATATAGTACCAACGTCGCTTTTTGCCTTAGAAATTAAAAGATTTGTGGAAGCGTATTCATGTGGCTCCGATGAAATATTTGACAAAGAGTCTGCAAATCCTGTATTTGAACCCGCATACGACGCAGAAGATTTAACAACGTTTATATTGCTTGCAGAACTTATCTTTGCCGCTCCAACAGCCGCCATTATAGATATTTTGTTGCTGTCATTTGTACCTACCTTTCCTTCAAGATAGCAGTTCTTGACATAATAACTAGTATTGCCTGTAATATAACCGATAACTCCGCCCTCAATTTTTGCAGTAGGAGACGTTAAATCTATCGTGCCGACAAAATTTTCAACGTATTCATTTCCGTTTATATTGCCGTGTCCGAAAACTCCTCCCATATAGTGATATTGCGCCGTAGTATTTACTCTTACGTTTGAAACGCAATCATAGATATGAGTCGTTACTCTCTTTGAATTGTTGTAGCCGTCCCCCAAAATTCCGCCGACTTGCGGACCGGTGGCACTTACACTCGAGCCATTTATTGCCACAAAAAAATCACTTGAACAGCGATATATTAATATGGATTTATCAGTCGCCGAAAACGTATATATACCGCCGACAATTCCGCCTATATCCATCCAATTGCTTACGCCGACGGTTTTGGTAAATTCTCCTGAAGCATGGCAATTCAATACCACTTCGTTTCCTGTCGCCAAACCTACAACTCCGCCCGAATGAGATACTCTGCCTACTCCCGATTCTATCAGAGTAGTCTGCGGCATTTCTCTGTAACTATAGTTTTCGACAATTAAATCGGTTATTGTAGCGGCTGAAGTTCTGCAAAACAAACCGAAGCCGTGAGTAGTTGACGCTATATCTACAAGATTGTTGCCGTTATAATATTGCCATTTATCGCATGAAATATTTTTTATGGAATGTCCCATGCCGTAAAAAGTGCCGTTAAAAAATCTTACGGGATGAAATACCTTATCTGTAAAATCCAAGTCTGCCCCGAGTACAAAATACTGACCGCTACCGCGAGTATTGTCGGTTTCCATTTTTTTGACAAACGTTTCCCATTCGTCGGTAGTAGATATAACGTAAGGATTGTCTTGACTACCTCTGTTGATATCCGTCTTTTGTATTTTGTGAGAAGTTATATCAAAAGGCGTATCCGCATCGCCGGCGCGATAATTATCAATAAGCGTCTTGTCTGTGAATACATAAGAGAATCCGTCGTTAAACTCCCCCAAACCGTCTTTGGTATTGGTAGTAATCGTCATATCGGTGTTAGTCGTCGGCATATTTTTTTCAAAACCGGAATTTACATCGATAACAGAAACGCATGATAAAACCGCGCTCAGTATAAATATTCCAATGATAATAAATAAAGAAAAATCTATAATTCTTTTTCGCTTATTTTCCATATTATTTACTCCCTTTAATATCCCGTTTTAGGCTTAAAAAATACCCCGCTATTTAAGCCTATGTTATTAGGGTCAGGAAAAGTGTACTTTTCCTGACTGTGAATTTATGTCGAAAATGATATAAAATACGACATAATTATACAGATATATTATACAAAATCTCCTTGTCGAATTCAAGAGAAAAGGGTCAGGAAAAGTACACTTTTTTTGGAATTTTTTGCTATTTGTCGATTTTTTTATTAATTTTTTATCATTTTTCGAAATTTATAAATATAAGTTAATACGAAAGGATAAAAAGAAAGACGGTTTCCCGTCTTCCGTTTGTAATCTATTTTTGATTAGTTTTCATACGCGCGATATTTCTTATCGTAGAGCGGTCCCAACTTTGCGCAAATCAAACTTCCTATTACGCTCTTTGCAATATCTATCGGGATAAACGGTACTAAAAACGCCATAAAGAACGCCCATACTCCCATAGAAGAATGCATATATCCATACATAATCACCGCTCCGTACACCGTGCCGAATATATCCATTATCACAAGATTTATCATTGACGCAGTCATGTAAGTGGCGAATGTATATTTACCGCGTTTTTCTCTGTACCATGCAGCAAAAAATCCGCCTATTGCAAAACCTATTATGTATCCGAACGACGGTTGCAATACGTACGCCGGACCTCCGCCCGATGAAAATATAGGCAATCCCACAAGTCCCAACGCCAAATAGAGTACGAGAGAAATCGTTCCCCATTTTCTGCCCAAAAGAAGGGCGCACATATTTGCCACGAGAAATTGCATTGTTATTTTTATCGTACCTATCGGTATATTGATAAAAGCGCTGATTACCATAAACGCTATAAATATACCGGAAGTCGCTATACCCAAAATATACTTTCTGCGTTTTGAGTGAGCCGCTATCGCCCGCTCTCGCATATCGCTACGCTCGTCAGTCAAAGCGTTCTCTTCTGCTTGTTGTCCGTCGACTTGTTGACAAACGTCGCGCTCCTCGCCCGCAGGCGAGTCGTCTGATTCCCTCAAAGTATTGTTATCAAATCCATTCATTATTTTTGCTCCTTATAGAGATTTCTCCGCAAGTGAGTTTTCTCCGATAGCCGTCGTCTTCGACAATAATCAGACCGCCGTCATTTTCGATATCCTCTACCCGTCCGCGTTTCTCCACACCGCTTAAAGTATAGGTCACCTCTTTGTCTATTACCATCGAATGTCTTTTGTATTCCGCCATAAAGGATCTGTCTTCGAGATTTTGGGTCAATGCCATAAGTTGAGAATAAATTTCCGCGATTATCATACTGCGCGTAACGTCGGACGGTTGGTATTCAAAAAGAGAACACGCTTTATCCTTAATATCGTCGGGAAAATTCTGATTAACAAAATTAACTCCTATTCCGACAATAAAAGTCCCCGCTTTTCCGCTTTCAAAATCTATATCCGCTTGCGTCAGTATACCGCATACCTTTTTCTTTCCGATATATATATCGTTTACCCACTTGATTTTTGCGTCCAAATCGGTGTACTTTGAAATACTTCTCTGTACTGCGACCGCCGCCGCTGGCGTAATGACCATAACGTCCGACAAATTCTCTATGCTTTTGCAAAGGCATACGCTCATATAGATTCCGCTCTTTGGAGAAAAAAAACTCTTACCCATACGGCCTCTGCCCTGCGACTGTTCGTCCGCCACTATCAACGTTCCATGCTTTATTTTGCCGTTCATGAGTCTTGTCATTGCTTCGGCGTTTGTAGACGGAGTAGTTTTCAAAGCGACGATTTCGATATCCTCGAACTCCTTGCCCAAATTGGCCCTCAAACTCTCTTCGGAAATAATATCGTTGTCTTTTTCAAGTACATAGCCCTTATTAGTCGTCGCAAGAATCTTATATCCCTCGCTTTGCAACGCCTTGACGGCTTTCCAAACGCTGTTGCGAGAAACGTCCAATTCGTCTGCCAGTTGCTGTCCGGACAACGCTTGACCTCTGTGCGACTCAAATACTTGCAATATTCTGCTTTTTAACGACATTTTTCTACTCCTTGCGAATTTATCATTATGATTATACATACCGTAAAATATATTGTCAACTATTTTCTCAATAATGGTTGACATTTATTTTGTTAAAGGCTAAGGTCATTATACTTTCAGTCGGACTTTATAATACGGATAGCCTGTCGGCATAAGACTTAGATATTTCGACTTCACTATTCCCGACTGAAATCGTAATGTAATGGAGATTTCGCGTTTGGTCGGAAAAATAAAATCCGACCAAACATAATTCACTATTTTTGGTCGGATATTCTATTTATTCTAACTACGGGACTATTTCAACACGTCCTCAAGTTTGAACTTAGTCTGAATAATATACGGTTTGAGCGCTCCTACGCTGAAATAGCCGTAAGAAGTCATGATAACCGTTCCGTCATCAAGACAAACTACTCCGCTGTAACCGCAATCCGCTCTTCCGCCGTAATCTCTTGATAGGAATATAAACAAATCTCCGTAGGTATCGTTTGACGTATCGTCGTCGGCATAACTCATAAGATCGTCAAAATCTCCTATCCACGCTACCCAACCTCTGGACAGCCAGTCTACGGAAGAAAGCATATTCGGCTTGAATTTTTTGCCGTTTTGCAAAAGTTGTCTGAAACTTATAAGCACCTTGCCCGTAACCGGGTCGATTTCCGCCTTATGTCTGTCGCCTGTAAGACAGCAAGGCAATTCTTTGGGTTGAGACCAAGTTTCCCCTTCGTCGTAAGAATAACATATAATGGAGTTGCTTACTTTTCTGTTCGCTCTGGCAAGCATGATAAGACAGTTGTCTTTTTCATTGCGGATAATCTCCAACTCGCACACGCCGTACTTATCTTCAAGTTCGTGATGTTCTTCAAGAATAGGTTCGGGAACGCTCCATTGAGGTTTGTCGTTTTCGTCAAAAGTCAATATCGTCTTATAATTCATATATCCCGCGCCGGCGTCTACTCCGTATTCATGCGCGCCGCGGTGGAATGTACCCATCCATTTGTCGACGTACTCTCCGTTTTCTTTAAGTTGAGTAAGCGAACTCATCGCAACTATAGCGTCGTATCCTTTTCCGGTCTCTTTGCCGTCCCACGTTTGTTCTTTACCGTACCACTTTTCAAACTCGCTCCACGTTTTTCCTTCGTCGAATGATACCGAGCAGTTGAAACCGTCGGGTTCAACGCCCAAATCGCTCCAATACGGACAGCCTGACGTAATTACCAAGACTTGGCTTCCGTCAGTTCTATTGAGTTTGTATACGCAAGGCGTTTCCATAGAATTTTCCCAAGACTTAGGAAGATTTTCCATAGTCTGCCACGTTTCGCCTAAATCGTCGCTCGACTTTCCAATAATAGCGCCCTTTCCGTGTCCGGATGGATAGAAGGTCATAAGTTTTCCGCCTATCTCTACTAAGTCCGGATGTCCAAGGTATTTGTTAAACTTTTTATCGACGGTAGATTTATACTTTCCGTCAAGATTCATCATTTTACATTCAATATATTCCGGAGCCTTATGACTTGTCGCGCTCAATATACCGTGAAATACGCAAAGTACCGTCAACGCTACCGTTATTACGCTTATAATGATAATTTGTTTAACTTTCTTTTTTTCCATGGTAACCTCTATATAAATCTTATTATACATATAAAACCAACGCTTGTCAATCGCGCATTTTGCTTTTAAGTTGACAAATAAAAATTTTAGGTGTATTATTTGATTATTCTAAAATAATGCGAGGTAAAGTTATGGATATAGATTTTTTCAAAAAAGAAAAAGTAGTTAAAATGAAGGAAAAAGACAAGGACGGCGTTTCCGCTCTCAACGTTGTAATAAATAAAATCATGCTTGCGGGAATAGAAAAACGCGCCAAAGGAGAAAGTCTTAGCGAAGGCGATATACTCTCTTTGTTGCAAAAGACTGAAAAAGAACTTATCGAAGAAAAAAGCGGCTACGAAAAAGCCGGCGCAAACTATCTCGATAACGTTCAAAGCCTTGAAAATCAAATCAAGACTATCAAAAGTTATCTCCCCTCTCTTATGAGTAAGGAAGAAATTAAAGAAATTATACTTTCACTCGAAGACAGAGCCGTTCCAAACGTAATGAAACATTTCAAACTCAACTATAACGGCAAATGCGATATGAAAGAAGTCAATGAAGTATTGCGTTCGCTGTCGTAAACTGCAAATTGACAAGAAACAATCACATTAACATTAAGCCGACCGAAATCGTAAAACAATAAAGATTTCGGTCGGATTTTTTCCGACCAAACAGTTTCCCGACCAAACGTAAAATCTACGCTTCGCCTCGATTTTAGTCGGAATAAAAAGCAAGGCGATGTCGAAATATCTAAATCAATTACTGAATTGCTTTCCGCTTGTTTAATCTATTATTACATCACTTTGCAAATCAGACACGCCATTACTGCGCCAAAATAACAGGCAAAAAGAGAAATCGGTATTGCGTATCTAAGTTTCTTGACTTTAGTGGTAGAAAAATATACCGTGCCTACGTAGAATACGGTTTCGCTAGCGCCAACGATTACGGATGCGCATCTTGCGATATAACTGTCTACTCCGTGAGTTTTGTATATCCCCTCCAAAAGTGCAAGCGAGCCGTTGCCTGACAGCGGACGGATTATCAACAACTCGCAAAGTTCGTCCGGTATACCCAAAAACGTAAGAACCGGCGACATCATCTTTGCCAAATAACTATTCAGTCCGCTCAACGAAAAGAGTTCTACCGCTATAAGCACGGCGCAGATATACGGAAATATCGACAGAATAAGCGTAATGCTTTCTTTGCTTCCCTTTACAAAGTTATCGTAAACGGGAACGCGTTTTATAAACGAAACAAGTATTATAATGAATATAAACGCGGGAAGTATGTATTTGCTCATTTCTTTACGCTCCTTCGCTCGAATTGTCTGAATAGCGGAGCGCGAGGTTCCTGTTCCTCCGCCTTTTTTTCTTTTCTTCTGAATTTCGCGCATATCTTCGCCAATATCACGCCGGTAACCGTGGATATTATCGTGGCGAGCAAAGACGGAAGAATTATATCGGACGCGGAATTGCTGCCTGCCGCCGCTCTCAAACCTATGATGGTAGCGGGAATAAGTTGGATAGACGTGGAATTTATGACCATGAAAAGTATCATGTTGTCGGTGGCTTTCTCGCTGCCGTCCTGCATACACTCCATCGCTTTTATGCCGAGCGGCGTAGCGGCGCCTCCCATTCCCAACAGATTTGCGGAGAAATTAAGCGTAATATATTCAAGCGCGAGATCGCTTTCGCCTTTGAAAAGCCTTTTTGTAATAGGTCTGAAAAGTCTGTTCATCGCTCTGTTCAGTCCGATTCCTTCCATAAGCGAAAGTACGGACAGCCATATAGCGTAAATGGCTATAAGAGTAAAAGCAAGTTTAAGAGCGGAACTCGCTCCTCCAATCATTATCGAAAAAGCGCTTTCAGGCGAAACTATAATCAGCATCACAAGCGCCACTAAAATCATTATTGCAAATACAAAATTCATATTAAAAGACTCCCATACTCAATAGTATGAGAGTCTTGTCCTATTTATACCGCTTATCAAATCAGTTTATCGGTGAAAAACTTTCCGCAGTCAGAGTTATTTCCACTTGTATCTGTTTGACCTCCTCGTCAACTACTCTGACAACCGTAAGCGTTACGGTATCTCCTTCTCTCGCATTTAATAGCGCGTCTATTACATGGAAGGAACGCGTTACTTCCTTTGTCCTACCTCCTACGGTAATGGATTTTACTATATCTTTTTCTTGCAGTTTGCCTTCCGCCGGATAACCCGCTTCTACGGAATTTATTACAATATCCTCAATGATTCGCGTCGTCATAGTGTTGCCGTCATATACGGCTCTTGATGAATTTATACCCAACTGAACGCCTATGACCGCTTTGCTAGGTTTTTTACTTACCGCGTCCGCTTTATCGCAATTATCGATTATATTTTGAGCGACTGCAACCGCAACGTTTGTAGGTATCGCGTAAGCCATATTGTCAATCGAAGCGGAACTCGTCTTAGCGTTGACGATTCCTATAAGTTCGCCCTGCGCGTTAAAAAGTCCGCCTCCGCTGTTACCCGAATTGACCGCCGCGTCTATTCTCATAACTCTGTGGGTACTCGTCGCAGCGTTGGAACCCGTTCCGTCGCCTACTGTAATCTGCTCGCTGTCTACGCTGACTATTCCCTGCGTAACAGAAATGCCGTTGCCTGCCGCGTTGCCTACTACCAACGCTTTGCTTCCAACAATCACTTCGTCGGAATCCGCTACGCTAGCCGCCATAACGTCGCTGTCTTTAATTGTTTGAGAATCTTTAATTTTCAATACCGCAATATCGTAAGTCTGCGAACCGCCAACGTATTGCGCGTCGATTTTATAATCTACGTATTCTCCTCCGTAGAGATATACGTCAATATCGTTGATAATTCCGTCTGTCGCCGTTTTGTCCGTTGCGCTAGAGTTGTATACTACGTGATAATTAGTAATGATATACGCGTCTCCCGCCGTCTTATCCACGCTGTAAATTACGCCTGTTCCGCTGCTCGTCGCCTCGACTTCCTTTTCTGGTTGCAAAAATAATCCGCCTTCCATATACGTGAAAGAACAACTTACAACCACGGTGGATAGCAGCGCTCTGTTTGAAAACGCGGTTTCGTCGTCTATATTCAATGAAAGATATTCTTTAAGAAAATCTACTATGTTTCCTTCAAATCCGTTTGCTTTGGCTTTAGCGTAAAGTTCGTCAACGCTTATATCTTGACCGTCTATACCGTTTCTGCCGTCCGAACCGTCCTTGCCGTTTTCCCCGTCTTTTCCGTCCTCTCCGTCCTTACCGTCTACTCCGTCGGCTCCTTTCAGACTTTCCAGCCACTGGTCAAGCGTGCCTTGATAGCCGTTTTGAACCGCCAAGTCATACGCAGACAATCCTTTACTGTCGCACGCTACCGCAAATACGCAAAGCATCATTGCAATCATACATATCGCCACTATGGCGACGGCTTTTTTCTTCATATTCAATACCCCTCTAAAACAACGGAACTTGTCCAATATGTAAACTCTCCCGTTGCAATTTATATTGTTTTTATTATTATAATATGTAAAATTAAATTATATATTAAAAAAACCATACAAACGAAAAATTTTACAAAACCAATATGCAACCGATATTAACTCTGTTTTTTAGGCTTTTTGATTTTACCCAAAAGACATTTTGTTTCGCCCTTTTCTATTACCAAACCGCAATAGTTGCACATCACGCACATACTCTTGTCAGAGATTCCCTCTTTGAGTTTTCTTGCAAAATTCGGTTCGCAAATAAACGGTCTGCACATCGAAACGGCGTTTATGCCCGAATCTATCGTCATTTGCATATCCGCCCTGTTTGCCACGCCGCCTACCAAAATCATATCAATATCGATATTTTGTTTTATCTCCATAGCCGCCGGATAATTAAACATAGTCAAAGGCTTCGGCTGAGGTATAAGCGGATTTATCAATTTCGCGCAAGCAAGACAAAATCTGTTCAAAGCGCGAGGCATACTAGCCACAGGTTCTTTGTACTCGAACACCGCATCCATAGGCATACGTTTTGAGCGCATAGTGTTCATACCGTCCTGTACGCTTCCGCAAGATACTTCAATAGCGTCTACTCCGTATTCTTTCAAAAGTCTGCACACTTCTATAGCGTAAGGAATTCTCATACCCTTTTTTCTTTTATCCGTAGCGGAAATTTTTACCCAGATGGGAAAGTCGCCTACTTTTTCTCTCGCTTTTTCCAATATCTCTTTTACTATGCGCAACCTGCCTTGAATATCTTTGCCGTATTCGTCTTTTCTCTCGTTGCCGTTACGCGATACGAAATCGTGCAGCAAATACCCGTGCGCCAAATGTATCTGCGCTCCGTCGAATCCGTATTCTTTTGCCTTCGCTATCGATTCTGCAAACGCGTCTTCTACTCTTATTATATCCTCTTTCGTCATTGCCTTGGCTTTGTCTGGATAAAACAAATGTCTTTTTGCGCTTGGCGCGACTTTTTTCATACCTATGACTTTGCTTGAAGTCTGTCTTCCGCAGTGAGCGAGTTGCGCTATTATAGGCGTTCCGAATTCATGGACGGCTTGAGTAAGTTTGACATACTTATCCTTTGCCTCGGGTTTGTAAAAAGCAAGACAGCGAGGATAGGAGGAACTTCCTTCTTCGCTTACGATAGCGTATCCCGCTATTATACATCCCACTTCGTTTTTCGCCATAAACGCGTACTTGGAAATGAGTTTATCGCTCGGTCCTCCGTCCTCGTCCGCCAATCCGTCGTGAGTAGCAGAACGTATAATTCTGTTTTTCAAACGTACTTTTCCAAGCGTACACTCTTCAAATAATTCCATAATATTTATCTCCTCTCCACATGCGAATCTTTTGTTTCCACTATCAAATCTCTATCGGATTTGTTGTTTGCGATAATTACCCCGTCCGCGGACTTGAAATAAAATCCGCCTTCGTTACCGCTTTCCATAACGTTGTCGTGTATATAAATGTTTTTATGAACGGCGCCTTTATGCGTTACGTTTTCGGGCAATACCTGAACGTTGTAACCTTTACATCTTCCAAATCGGTTTTTCGCTATCTCCACGTCGTTTACCGGTCCGCTCTCAAACCAATACTTCGCGTCGTCGGAAATTAAAATCGAGTGCATGGACGTATTGTCGAAATCGTTGTCGGTTATTCTGACCTTTCCTCCCGTCGTAACCAAAATTCCGCGAGTTATGATTCTCGTCATCTTATTGTACGAAAAATCAAGGTTTGCAATCGCCGATTTACTTTCTATCGCATCTCCTGCGACGGCTTTTGACGTATCGTCAAGACGAAGAGAAATTACCGTTTCGCCATCGAGCGTCGATTCGAGAATTTTCGCTCTCGAAGTTTCGAGCAAAGAATCTATATCCACAAACGCAACCGTATCGCCCTCTCTAAGCGGATTGAAACCGTGCGCCTGCTTGTGGCAAAACTTTACTTTGACTACGCCGTCTTTTACCGATACGATTCTAAAATGTATTCCGTGGACGTTCAAACAGTCGTCGCCCGCGCCTGCAAACATATTGTTTTTTACAACTACGTCGCCTCTGCACATACATATATGTACGAAATCTGCCGCCGAAGCCATCAATTTACCGCTTTCCTCGCAAGGCATGAATTTGCTGTTTGTCAAACTGATATTTTCACTGTCCTGACATATCAATCCAAGACCGTAGTTGAAAGTTTGATTTATCCCGTCCAACGCAACGTTTTCGCTTTTTTCCACAAAAATGCCGTTGCTTCTTCTCAAATGGTCGTAGACGTAAAACCTATCGCCCAAAGAAAATCTCGCCGTGGACAAAAATTTAACTCTGAATCTATACGGTTTAATTTCCTTTATACCTAAATTAAAATTGAGCGGATGCATGACTCTAAAAACCGTATTCTCCTCTCCGGCGGGAATTTTCGCCGTCCAAAAAGCCCTTGGCGCGTCTTTTGTAAACGCCGACGAATATCCCTCTCCGATAAAATGATATTTGCCTTTTATATTTTCATACTTACTTTTTTTATCCAACTCGAATTCGACGTATCTTTTCCCTTTTTCCACTACTTTAAGTTCGTGCATATCGGGGTTATCGTGTACGAAAGTCATGTTTTTAAGCGTTACGTTCTCGCATTCGGATATTACCGCGTTCGTCATTTTTCCGTGCATGACGAATACGCTTCCTCCGCCATCTATAATGAGATTGCGTTGTTTTTCCAGCCAAATACCTGCGCGGCAAAGATGGGGAACGTCATCCTTTTCCCATTCATTGTCGCCCACGGTGTTGGAAATATACAGTTTACCCGTACGCGCCTTATCCCAATATAAATGGTATTCGCCCTTTTGGAATATCAAAGTCTTTTCGCCGTTTTCATTTTCCACAGAAGCCAACGCTTTTTGCAAAGCCCAAGTTATATCATCTCCCGAAACTATGCCGTATTTTTCCGCGCAATAATTCATAATCTCATCCCAAACCTATTGGATATTCCCTTCTATATCTTTGAAATCGTCAAACCCTACTTTTATCAACTGTCCGATAATTTCGCTCAACTGGCTAAGACTTACGTCCAATCTTCCTTTGAACACGTCTTCATACATTCCGGCAAATCCGTTGGTATAAAATCTTACCCTTACGGCAAACGCGTCGGTATCTTTAATATGGCTTATCTTCGAATTGTTTTCGATTACTATTTTTATAAAAAACGCTTTGATTTGATCGATAAAGTGTTCTCCCGCCTGCGCGCAAATAAGGCGTCTGTAAAATTCGAAATCCTTTTGCAAAAATTTGGCGATATTGCGCAAAAAGGGCGTTGGATTTTCCATAATACTGTCTTTATATGAAGAGAAAAAATAAAGAATTTGATCCGACACGTCTTTTTCTATCTCTTCCAACACTTCTACGGTATTGTTGTAATGAGCGTAAAAAGTTCCGCGGTTAAGTCCCGCAAGATTTACTATTTCCGTAACGGTAATTTTCTCCACGTCTTTTTTTTGCAACAACTCGCTGAACGCGTTTTTAATGAGTTTTTTAGATTTTATTGCGCTTTTATACTGTGTTTTTTCGTCCATACAAAATCCTTCTTCTCATTTATTTTATTATAACAGATATTAAAAGTCAATACAGCAAAAATTTGTCAATCCATTTTCAAAGCAATTTTGTATACTTCGTCCTTGGGAAGAGAGTTGGCTTTCGCAACCTTTTTAATTGCCGACTTTTTATCCTCGCCCTTTTCGATTAGTTCTTTCAACTGTTCTTCCACGCTTGCAAGCGGTTTTTGTTCTATGATCTCCGCGCTCTCAATTATCAGCGCGTACTCGCCTTTCGCCTCTCCTTCAAAGCCTTGCGAAAGCATGGTTACGATATGTTCTTCATGAATTTTCGTCAATTCTCTTATTACGTGCAACTTTCTCTCGCCCAATAAACGGTAAAGATACTCAATGTCTTTTTTCACGTCGTAAGGGGAACTGTAAATTACAAGCGACGTACGGACGTTTTCAAAAGGTTTCAAAAGCGCTTCTCTGTCCTTATTCTTAGGCGGAAGAAATCCTATAAAAGTAAATATCGGCTGACATATTCCGCTCAAAGCCATTGCCGAAGTCAACGCAGTCGCTCCGGGTACCGTAGTAATCTGAACTCCTTTTTCAATAAGCGCGTTTACCACAATCGCTCCGGGGTCGGATATCGCCGGCATACCGGCGTCCGTAATCAAAGCGACGTCCTTTCCTTCGCAAATCAACGCGTATATCTTCTCCGCGCTTTCTCTTTCATTGAATTTATGACACGCGAAAAGGGGTTTCTTGATTTCGTAATGATTAAGCAATTTCAAAGAATGACGGGTATCCTCGCAAGCGATTACGTCAACGCTTTTCAGCGTTTCCAACGCGCGAATACTAATATCTTTAAGATTTCCTATCGGGGTCCCCACCAAAAACAGTTGCGCCATATATTTTCCTTTTTGTTAAAATTTAACTGCTTACTCGCTTTGCGCCAAATACGGCTTTATTATATCAGCCACCGCGAAATAGCCTTTCTTTATCAAATGCAATCCGTCGCGAGTATAAAGTTTATTCAGATTGCCTTCTTCGTCCGCAAGCAGAGAATAAACGTCCACGTATACGCAACCGCGATTTTGACAGATTTTCTCCAACTCAACGTTGACTTCCCTTACCGCTTGATTATTTCTATTATGGACTTTGTTGAGATATCTCGGTCGAATATTTTCGTTTACAGGATAAATAGACTGTACGATTATTCTGCAATCGGGATTTACGCCTTTAATTGCCGTAACGATTTTGTCTATATTATCTACAATCTCGTTTTTTGAGATATGTTTGTCAATATCGTTTATACCTCCCAAAAACAAAACGGTCGACGGTTTGATATTTAGCAAGTTGCTGTCCAAGCGTTGCAACATACCGTTCGTAGTATCGCCTGATATTCCTCTGTTGATTATTTTGAATTCGGGGTAATAACGCGAAGTTTCGCACATCTCGGTGATGGAATCTCCGTAAAACACTATTCCGCCGTCCTCTTCGAGTTTATTGCTAGAAGCGTAGGCTAGCGCTTTTTCCTGTTTGTCTGCTATAAGCGTCGTAGTATAACGCCCATACGCATAATAAAAAGAAAAAAATACGATAAGCACCGTCAGTGCTATCGAAACGTAGAGCGCAATTGTAGAATTGAGAATTTTTCTGCCGTACTTCTTCATATCTTTTCCTTATATTTATTATAGTCGTTTTGAAGCGAGTATGCAATAAATTTCCCTGATTATCTTTCGATACAACCCATCGCGTTGCCCAAAGCGCTGGCTTCGCTCTCTCCTTTAACTACTTTTATACCCAATTCTTTTTCTATAAGAGTGTTGAGGAAGGCGTTGTTGGAGCCTCCTCCCACTACGTATAATACTTCGTACTTGCGTCCCGTTATTTTTATAAGTCCGTCATAAGCGACTTTATAAGCCTTAGCCAACGACGCGTAAACGCAAAGCGCTATTTCCCCAACGCTTTGCAAATCTATCCCTTGTTTTTCACGAATGTAATCGCGGACTTTATCGGACATATTTCCCGGATAAGCGAAGGCGCTGTCGTTAACGTCGATAATCGCGCCTTTATCTTGCGCGTTTTGCGCAAGCCGTACTATTTCCTCAAAAGATATTTCACCGTATTCCTTTATCCACTGTTTGCGACACTCCTGAATAATCCACATACCCATTATATTTCGCAAAAATCTTACCCGTCCGTCGGCGGAGAGTTCGTTGGTATAACCCATCTCGAAAGCCTCTTTACAGATTATTGGTTCATCTTCCAAAGTGCCGAACAACGACCAAGTGCCGCTACTCAAATAAAGCGGATGCGAGTTATCTCGCGGCAAAGTGTATACGGCGCACGCAGTATCGTGTCCCGGAGTGGCGACAACAGGAAGATCGTAAGTTATTTCCAGCCTTTCTCTGATTTCGTCTTTTATATATCCTATTCTTTCTCCCGTTTTCAATACGGGCGGAAAGACGGTCTTATCCAAACCTACCCAGTCTAAAAATCCCTGTTCAAAACCTTTGTTTTGTCTGTAAAAACCGCTGGTAGACGCGATAGTCGCCTCTGTCGCAGCCTTACCCGTCAACATATATCCTATCAGTTGCGGCATAAAGAGAATATGTTTTACCTGCGAAAAATCAAAGCTTTCTCGTTTTCTTGCAAGCAGTTGATACGTAGTATTAAAATCGTTGTCGGATATTCCCGAAATCGAATAGAGGTCTTTTGCGTATTCGGAAAACTCGCGTCTGATTTCGGCGTGCGACGAATCTCGGTAACAAATAGGATTGCCGAGAATTTCTCCGTCTTTGCCGATAAAACCTATATCCACGCCCCAAGTATCTATACCTACGGCGTCCAACTTACCGCATTCATTATTAGCAATGCGTATGGCCTCGCATACCTGTTCAAACAGCATGGCAATATCCCATTGAAGTTGCCCGTTTTTTTCTATCGCGCCGTTAGGAAAACGGTGAACCGTCTTTTCCGAATATTTTTCATCTTGGAATTCAAAGACTATTCCTCTACCCGAACTCGCTCCCAAATCTATCGCAAGCGTTCTGAATTTACCGTTCATAATTACCAACCGTTGAATGTATCGTCTATTTCTTTTACTTCGCCGTCGCTTATAGGATTTATTTCGGCTACCGCTTTTGCCATTATGACCGATCTAGCCGAATAATCCGCCACTTCCAATCTGTCAAATGCCTTTGTGTTGTCTTTGCCAATCGTTATTATACACTCGTTGTCCACGATAGCGACTGGAGAGGACGTCGAAAGTTTTCCCGCCAACGCGCCGTAATTTCCAATATAGGAATAGTCGAGTTGCAAAACGTCTTTAAGCATGATGTAACTTTCGGGTATCAATCTTGCGTCGAATTTCACGCGCGCCGTCGCAAATCCCATTATTGCCGGAGGCATTGAGATAAACAGCGATTTAGCCTCGGGAGTCTTTTCGAATATCTTGATTATAAGATCCAAATACTTACACTTCTTCTCGCTCGAAACGTAGCCGTCGCTATATCTAACGAGATCGCTCTCGGATAAATCCAAAGGCGAACAATCGTCGGCATTGAATATAATTCCGTCGCCGTCCTTAACCGCAAGAGTTCCCCAACCGCTTCCGACCAGCCCGTTTGCATAAGCGCGTTTGATAAACTTTACCGCGTCTTCTCTGACGGATTTGTCGTCTGCCGAAAACTCTTTAACGGGATAGTTCGATTGCGCTAAGCAAATCTTCTTTTGAGGAGTTTTGACGCCGCCCAAAGCGCGAGCGTGAAAAAGCGTACGGCAAAGATAATCCAAAGTTTCATACTTAGCCAAAGCGCTTTGCATATCCTCCGCGCCTACAGTCGCGCCGTGATTGTCCATCATTACCGCTCTGCTTCCTTTCTCAAATCCTTTCATTACTATACCGCCGAGTTTAAGACTGCCTGGCAAAGCGTACTGCGACCCCGCAATGTCGCCGAGTTTTTCCTCATACGCTCTCGCGCACGAAGAATCGGGAACCAATCTCATACACGCGTAAGCAACGCAAGCGGGGGCGTGAGCGTGAACTATCGCTTTCACGTCTTTGCAGGTACGGTATATATTGGAATGGAAAGGAAGTTCCATCGACGGTTTATGTCTTCCGACGGCAGTTCCGTCGGGAAGAACCTCGACTATATCGTCTATATTAAGCGTACCTTTATCTATTCCGCTCGGCGTAATAAATATATGTCCGTTTTCGTCTATGGCGGAAATATTTCCGCCCGACGTCGTAGTCAAAGAGTTGGAATATACTCTCTGCATAGCAAGCAAAACTTGCTCTTTTACCGTAAGATTTTTTATATTCATAATTTCCTTAATTATTTATAAAGCGGTCCGTAAGTTGCGCAAGCGCGATAATCCGCGCCCTCTTTATCCTGCGTTCCGAATGCCGTCCAAGAATGAGGGCGGAAAATGCTGTCTTCGTCGACGTTATGCATACTTACCGGTATTCTCAACATAGAAGCCAACGTAATCACGTCCGCTCCAATATGTCCGTAAGTAAACGCTCCGTGATTTGCGCCCCAATTCGCCATAACGCTGTAAACGTCTTTGAACGCGCCCTTACCCGTAAGACGGGGAGCAAACCAAGTGCTTGGCCACGTCGGGTCGGTTCTGTCCCAAAGAGTTTTCTGAACGTCGTCGGGAACCGTTACCGTGTACCCCTCTGCAATCTGTATCACGGGTCCCAATCCGTCGATAGCGTTTATTCTTACCATCGTAACGGGAATTTCCGCCTCGGTTTTGAAATGGGAACTGAAACCGCCGCCTCTGAAATATCCCAAATTAGCCTGACACCAATCGGTCTTTGAAATACATCCGTCTATGTCTTTGTCAGTCATCTCCCACCAAGGTTTGATTACGTTTTCGCCCTTTTCGTTTTTAGCCATAGCCGTTCCGTCCAAAGCGGCGGCTCCGCTGTTGATAAGGTGCATAAATCCTTCTTTTGCTTTTCCCGTCGGTTTCCAGCCCGTTACTCTTTCCACGGACTCGGGCGACCAATAAGTACGCACGTCGGCGAAAACGCTCGCGCGTTGAGTAAGCAATTTTTCAAACAGCATAGCCATACCGTTTAGCGTATCGTTTTCCGTCGCGACGATAAGCGGTTCTTTCTTACCGTTCCAATCAAACGAAGAGTTGAGTATCGCTTCGCTGAAATCTCCGTTAGGAAGCCAGTCCGTCCACATTCTCTGACCTTGGAATCCTCCCAAAACAGCGTTTCTTCCAAGCGCTTCTTCGTGCCAGCCAATATCGTTTAAGCGCGGATTTCCAAGCATAATATCCTTCATGCAAAGCGTCATCTTTGCAATAAATTCCCACTGTTCGTCTTTTTCTTTGCGCGACTTGGGATTTGCGTTTGTATCAATTCCTTCCTTGCAATTTTTCTTAATCCAAGCAAGTTCTTTTTCATATTCTTCTTTATCGTAAATGCCCAAAGCGATACGGCGTTGAATCTCCGTCATATCCACCCATTCCGCTCTGATACCGAAATATTTCTGCATTAACGTTCCGTCCAAGAAAGAGCCGCCTATACCCATAGCAACGCTTCCCATTCCTACGTACGCCTTATTTCTCATACAACCTACCGCAATCGCAGACTTTGCAAACCGCAAAATCTTCTCCGCTACGTCGGCGGGTATATTTTCATCGTCTTTATCCTGCACGTCCTTTCCGTATATCGCAAACGCCGGCAAACCTCTTTGCGCGTGCAAAGCCATAGCGGCGGCAAGATATACCGCGCCCGGACGCTCGGTAGCGTTAAGTCCCCATACCGCTTTAACGGTGTCGGAAGAAAGATCCATAGTTTCCGAACCGTAACACCAACAAGGAGTTACGCTCAGCGTACCGACTACGTTTTGCGTTTCAAAAAATTCTCTGCACTTTGCCGCTTCCGCGCCTCCGCCGATAGTTCCGTCAAATACGACAACTCTTACCTTAGTTCCGTCGGTATAAAACAAATTGCTCTCTATGAGTTTCTTTGCAGCATGCGCCATGCGGCGAGTCTGCTCTTCCAGTCCTTCTCTTATTCCTCCCCATCTTCCGTCAATGATAGGTCTGATTCCGATTGCAGGTTGCATACTTATCTCCTTAATACAAAAAATTGCGTCGAGCAAAGTGTAAAACGCTATATAATGTTCGCGCATATCCATTATAATACATACGAAAACAAATTACCATACTATATTGAAATTTTTATAAAAAAATACGCCCGCGGATATCCGCGAGCGTATTAACGGCATCGGATATGTCCGATTACCGTTGAAGGAGCATATTATATTTATTGATTGAGATTCTGCGCAACACTGTTCATACCGCCCATCATCGCGTTTGCCATTTGCTTGGCTTGTTCTTTAACGCGATCTTCTTCGTATATCTCAATTTGATTCATTATCATTCCCTTAAAAGCGTCAGCGCTTTTTATATAAGGAAAATAAAAACCGTCAGATTCGGACGCCGTGCTGATTTTGATCGTCGAGTAATTAAAAACTCTACCCCAAAACGTGCGGGTTACAGACGCATTTTGTATTTTATTCAAAGGCGCGTCCAAAGACTTCGTGTTGAATACTCCGACTTTACCAACAACCCTTTTATCCGTTACGGCTAGTTCCGTACTCTTAAATCTTACAGTTGCAGCAATCGCTTTAATCGTCGGTATAAGAAGCAACCAAAAAAACAGTATTCCGCAAATCCAAATCGGAACCAACGCCAAAGCGTTGAGTTTTGCCTTTTCCACGATTTTCTCATTTCTGTTTAGATTTTCTTCAATGTAGTTACTCATTTTTATTTTTCTCCATTTTGTAAATACTTTAATTGACTATACTTTAACCTAAAACAGGTTAACTGTCAAGCAAATTTTACTTTCATTGTAAAATTATTTTATTATCGTCGAGGAATAAATCAAATGTATAAAAGAATTCGCGAATTAAGAGAAGACAGAAAACTCAACCAAACGCAGGTAGCCAAAATGTTGGGTATGTCGCAAACGGGTTACTCTAAATACGAAACGGGCGAAAACGACGTTCCAACAACGATTTTAATCAAGTTGGCTCAGTTCTACGATACTTCTACAGATTATATTTTGGGTCTGACGGATTTTACGGAAAAATACGATTAGTCTGATAATTCCCTATAGATACCCGCCTTTTTTGCTATTTCAAAAAGATTGTTTTTATCGCCTTCTACCAGTTTGCCGTTTTTGTCTGGCGGGAGATTTATAACCATACTGTTAGACGTCGCACGTATTGTATTTATACGTCTTACCCCCGTAATGCATACCCGCGAGATAAGCGGTTCTCGCCCAATCGTCTGTATCTATTTGAGTAGGCGTATAACTGCTTACGGGTAGTTTGCCGTCTGACCACTCCGTATTGTTAAAAGTATTTACTCCGAAATGTATAAACATTCCAAACCAGTTCTTTTGTTTTTCTATTTGATATTTCGACGGTTGCAAAGACGGCGTCTGTTTTATCGAACAAGTTGCTTTTCCCCCGTTTTTCTTATCACGCCTATTATACAATATGTCGTCCCAAATTTCAAGTCGTGATTCTCCGATTGGAATTTTTAACTGACTGTCAACTCAAATATAATTGTTTTTTAATCGACGGCAGTATCGTTATATTTTTAACAATCTTGCTCGAAAAATGAAAAACTTTGGACATATCCTTATCTTTTTTTACTTTATACTTACTATTTATTTTTTATAATGTATTGTATTTGACTAACATTAGTGTTATTATAGACTTAATTATATTTTTTATTTGGGAGTGAAAATATGAAATACGCAGAAATAATCGGCCAAATGTCTTTGGAAGAAAAGGCAGGTCTTTGTTCAGGCAAAGATATGTGGCACACTAAAGCAATCGAAAGATTAAACGTTCCGTCCGTAATGGTTTGCGACGGTCCTCACGGACTCCGCAAACAAGACGATAGCGGAGTTTCCACCAATCTCGACCAATCTGTGGACGCTATTTGCTTCCCCACTGCGTCGGCGACTGCATGCTCGTGGGACAAAGAATTGCTCTACGATATGGGTTGTACCTTGGGAGAAGAAGCGATAGCCGAAAATATAGCGGTGCTGTTGGGACCGGGTACTAATATTAAAAGAAGTCCGCTTTGCGGAAGAAACTTTGAATATTTTTCCGAAGACCCATATCTCGCGGGTATGCTCTCCGCTTACTTTATCAACGGCGTTCAGAGCAAAAACGTAGGAACTTCTATTAAGCACTATTGCGCTAACAATCAAGAAACATACCGTATGACAATAAATTCTGTCGTCGACGAAAGAACTTTAAGAGAGATTTACCTCTTGCCGTTTGAAATAGCGGTTAAACTTTCCCAACCTCGCACCATAATGGCGTCGTACAATCTCATCAACGATACTTACGCTACGGAAAACGATTTTATACTCAACAAGGTTCTTCGCGAAGAATGGGGATTCAAAGGACTCGTAGTCAGCGACTGGGGCGCAACGAATCAACGCGTTAAAGGACTTGTCGCAGGACATGATTTGGAAATGCCTTCGAGCGGCGGAATGAACGATAAACTTATTGTAAAAGCAGTCAAAGACGGTTCTTTGGACGAAGCAATACTCGACCAAGCGGTAGAACGCGTTTTGGACATGGTTATGCCGACCGTTGAAAATCCCAAAGACGCTGCTTACGATAAAGAAGAACACTATCAAAGAGCAAAGAAAATCGCTACGGAAAGCGCTGTATTGCTTAAAAACGAGGACGGCGCTCTGCCCCTTAAAACAAATAAGATTTTGCTTGTAGGCGAACTTGCTATTCAACCTAGATTCCAAGGCGCAGGTTCTTCTTTTATCAACTGCACAAAGATTTCCACTATTGAAGAATCATTGCGTAACGCGGGTATAGAATATGAATTTACAAGCGGTTACAATCTCGACGACGACAACGAAAAGAAAAATGCCAAGTTGCGTAAAAACGCTGTAGAAATGGCTAAGAAGTACGACACGGTACTCGTCGTAGCGGGATTGCCCGGTTCTTACGAAGCGGAAGGATTCGACAGAAAACATATCAATCTTCCCCAAAGCCACAATTTGCTTATTGAGGAACTTTCCAAAGTCAACAAGAATATCAACGTCGTACTTACAATGGGTTCAAGCGTAACCATGCCTTGGATTGACGACGTAAAGAGCGTGCTTTGCATGTATCTCGGCGGTCAGTCGGCAGGCGAAGCGTGCGTTGATCTTTTGCTCGGCAAGGTCAACCCGAGCGGCAAGTTGGCGGAAACTTTTGCGCTCGACCTCAAAGACGTTCCTTCTACTCAAAACTTCCCCGGCGCAAGATTCAGCGTGGAATACAGAGAAGGACTTTATGTCGGATACAGATATTTCAATACGGCAAACGTACCGGTACTCTTCCCATTCGGTTTCGGACTGTCTTATACCAAGTTTGAGTATTCCAACCTCAAATTATCCGCAAACAGCATTACGGATAAAGATACGCTTACTGTCAGCGTAGACGTTGAGAACGTCGGCGACGTAGACGGCAAGGAAATTGTACAACTTTATATCAACGACGTAGAATCCACCGTATATACTCCGTATCAACAACTCAAAGGATTTGAAAAAGTCGCGCTTAAAGCAGGCGAGAAAAAGACTGTCGAATTTACTCTCGACAAACGCAGTTTTGCTTTCTACAACGTAAACGCGAGCGACTGGCAAGTTGAGAGCGGCGAATTCAAAATAATGATAGGCGCGTCAAGCCGCGACATAAGATTGAGCGAAAGCGTAATCGTAAACTCTACAGACGACGCTCAAATTACCCCGACAGATAAAAACAGTTGGTATATGAACCCCAACTCCTCGGAGATAAGCAAAGAAGAATTTGTCGCTATGTCCGGACTTAAAATAAAAGACGATTACAGAATCGCAAAGAAAGGAGAATTCAATTCCGACGATTCTTTTGAAGATATGTCGCATACAAGCGGACTTGCAAGATTTGCTTTGAAGATTGCAAAACCTGCAATAAGAATGAGCATGAAAGCGTCCAAGAACGATCCCAATTACCTTATGATATACGAAGTAATGAAGACTTCTCCTATGCGCGCGCTGGCATTCTCTTCTCAAGGAATGTTTAATATGAAAATGGTAGACGGCGTAGTAACTATCATGAACGGAAAATTCTTCAAAGGCGTAGGCATGGTATTGAAAAATATCGGCGGCGACGAAGAAGACAAGGCTAAAAAGAAAGAACTCAAAGCCAAAGAAAAAGCCGAAAAGAAAGCGGCTAAAAAAGCCAAATAAACTTGCAAAGCATAAATAAAAACGCGGATGGCACTATCCGCGTTTTTATTTATTCAATTTCCCCGACCAAACGTAAAATCTCCGTTCTACTACGATTTTAGTCGGACTTAATACGGATTCTGTATTTAACTTAGATATTTCGACTACGTTTCACTCCGCTCAATATGACGGGAGATAAAACATTATTTGTTAATTCTTTCATCATTATAAAATAAACGTAATGTTTCTATATTAGTTATATTGATAGTACAGACAAACGCTTATTCATCCGTCATTCTGAGCCTGTCGAAGAATCTAGTCTTATGCCGTTAGGCTTATCCGTTTTTATATATTTCTACTTGCTTAGTTTAACAATAGCAAAGCGGAATTACTTTTATTACGCTCATACTTTTTGGTTTCCCTATTTCTGTTCTACCTCTCGCTTCCGCTAAAAAATATGGCTGTAATCTGTAATTCCGCTTTGCTATTTACTTTCTCCTATTCTTTTTCTTTATCCGCTTTCTCAGCGTTTCTTCATGGAACGCTGTTCCTTTAGATAGTCATTATACCTCTCTATCTGATCTTCGCGCAGGTCCACCATCTCCTTCGCCGTCGCCAACGCTTGAGAATCTCCTACTATCAACTCCGTTTCCTTTACCTTTACTTTCGTTCCTTCGCTTCCTGCGTTCCTTCTGATGTCCTTCATATACTCGTCTTCCATCTTGAACAACGCTACCGTACTGTCTTTCTTTATCGTCAGTTTTACCAACGGATTTACCGACGACTGTCCAAGTAAGATATAGTACGTAGATTTCTTCTCTTTACACTTATCCTTACTCATTGCGTATTCTTTCAACGTATCAAAGAACTTCTTCTGTTTAGCGGAGAGTTTTGCGTACGCTTCGTCTAAGGTAAGTCTGGGAGCGGTTACCTTTGCTTTGGGCGCAGGTTTTTCGGCAGGTATCTCAACTATCTTCTCTACCACTTTTTCCACTTCGATAGGTACTTCTTTCTCTACTATTTTTTCTACCTCTACCG
>CAJUBA010000023.1 GCA_910584635.1 uncultured Christensenella sp.
TGCTATTTGTCGATTTTTTTATTATTTTTTTACCAAATTTCGAAAAATATAAGTAAGGGTTAATGGAAATTTGTTGGATTTAGCGTAAAAGTAAAACTGATTTTATTAGACTAGATTCTTCGACTACACTCAGAATGACGGATGAATATGCGTTTCTCTGTACTATCAATATAATGAAATAAATTATTCCCAAAATATGGTTCGACGGATAAGGGAAAAGTCGAAAAAGAAAGCGGTAGATTTTTTGTCTAGATAGAATAAGAAAAAGTTCCCCGTACTGGATGTACGTTGGAACCTTTTTCTTATTCTGTATAGGCGGAAAAGATGCCATTTTACTTTTGACTTTTTCCCTTATCCGCCGAACGCCCTAATACTTAAACTCGACTACCATCTCTGTATACGCTATAACGTCTGCTTTGAGTACCAAAGATTTATCGACGTTATTGTTTTTAGTAAAATAGGAAATGATATTCTCGTTGTATATTTCAAGAGAGTTGATTCTGTTCTTACCTTTGCTGTAAAGCACGGTCAAACGGTTGTTGTTCATTCCGTAGACGTTATCCCAGTTGTAAGATATATCGTCTCCGTAATTCTTCCAGTATTTATATTCGCTCTCTTCGTTTACCTTACGTGTAATAGGCGTATAATCTTCCCCATATACGGTACGGGATTCTATTCTCATAAAATGAGTATAAATTCTGAAGTTGTCGCTTGCGGAAATTCCCGATTCTCTAATGACTTCTTTATCAGTACTCTCTTTAATCAAGTCCAACGGATTGACATACAATTCGCCGTTCTCAACTCCGTCCTCGCAGGTAAATTCCAAAGTTTCTTCAACCGTGAATTTTTCTCTGTAATTTTTCTTGGAGATATATTTGAGATAATCCCCTCTCGTTTCTTCCTTGAACAAAGTCGTATTTATCGTATAATTGTCAGCCGATTTGTAGTCTATATCAAACGCCATAAACGTTACGTATTCATCGGTGGAATTTTTATCGGTATAATCCTCTTTTTCCACGACCTTGACCGGCCATCCGGCAACTTCGCTGCTTCCTCTTTTTATAGGACTATCAGTCAAACCGCCGAAAGAAAACTTCTCCTGCTCGCCGTTTTTATAAGTTCTTTCCACGTTAGTTTTATAATACGTCATCGCAAGTACGAAACTTGACGTCCAAGATTTAGAGAATACGTCTTCGCTCAACGAAGAGAGTTTCTCGGTAGCGCTTTCTACTGCGAGAGCGTTTTTCTCGTAAAATTCCGCTTCTTTCTCCTCTGCGCTCTTACATCCTACAAAAACACCGCACATCATAATCGCTATAAGCGCGATTGAGGTTATAACAAAAATTTTCTTTTTCATTTTTTATCCTCCTTCGCATCAACAGAATCTGCCGACTTAACGCTTTCCGTTTGCTCCGTCTTAACTTCTTCGACGTTTTCTGCCGCCGATTGCGCCGTCGCTTCTTCTTCGGCGAGTTCTTCCTCGTAGGCTTTTTCAGCGACTACGGAATAAATATCTGTTTCGCCTCTGACGCCACCGTCTACAATACCTTCGAGTCGCTTTGCGTCTTCAAGACGTTTTACTGCGAGTCTGCCTTGTATTTCAGCCATCTTCTTTCCACTGAGTTTGTAGAAGATTATAGGCACGATGGAAATCAGGTTCAACACTGCCGGTATAATCGTATAGATAGAGAAAATACCGAACTTGGTAAAGTCTGACTGAATAGGCGTATGGTCGTTTAGGAACGGCAACGCCTGCGAGAATCCGAAAAATACCAACAGATAACTCATAGTATAGTCTTTAAGACCCGAAGATACTTTCGATCTCAAACTCATAAGCGAGAAAGTGATTCCTTCGCATCTATCGCCCGTCTTGTCTTCCCAATAATCCAAAGTATCCGTTGCCATAAGGTGCGGGATAACGTTCAAAATACCGACAGGTATCATCGCTATAAACATCAAGAACGCTACAAGCCACCACGCCGTGCCGCCGATAATATAGATAAAGAATATCAACGCCAACGCCGCCGAGTGCCATATCGTAGCGAATATAAACAGTTTTTTACTGTCCATCATCTTTCTCAATTTCGGCGCTATCATCATACCTATCATTGAAGCGACCGCTCCGGGAAGTGAGAATATTATTTGCAACGAACCTTTGCCGTAGATATAAGATACGACGTAAATTATCATTGCCGATACGAAGTTCCTGAAAAACGTAAGTAAGTTGGACAAAAGCAAAAGCAAGAATTGCTTGTTTCTAAACATATACTTAAAGCCTTCAAGCACGTTCGGGGTACGTTCGGTAGGTTCCAAACGCTCTTTTACGAACTTAGCGCCAAGCACCATGAATACCGGTCCCAAAATGCCGATTATTAGCGCCATCAACATATAAGAATTCGTATAGTTGTCGTTGGTAATAAGCAAGAACAGTGTCAAAAGCACCAACGCTGACTGTTCGCCTATGCTTCCCAAAATACGGCTTATGGAAATTATCTTTGCTCTTTCGTCTGTATTCGGAGACGCTACCGCAGGCAAACCGTTAAGCGGAACGCCGACAGCAGTACCTAAAATACTGTAAAGAAGATAAGTAATCCACATAAACGCTATCTTGGCTGCATTCGTAGTCATCGACGCGTATATGCTCGGCATAAACATTATTATCGTAAGTATGCCCCACGGGATAGCCGAACCGAACAGATACGGTCGCATCTTTCCCCATTTAGTCCTCGTACGGTCGACGATAACGCCCATTATCGGGTCGTTCAAACCGTCGAATATTTTGGACACCAAAAACATTGTTCCAACCGCCGCCGCAGGTATGCTGACGCAGACGGTATAGAAGTAAAGCAAATAACCTTGAACAAGACCCGTTACGGCGCTTGACGCAAACTGCGCAAGCGAAAAAAATATGTAGTCTTTTTTCTTCAAATACTTCTTGTTTGCAAGATCGTCATTTGCCGATTGTCCCGTTGACGGCTCTTGCGCAATAGGCTGTACGCCGTCAATCGCCTGAACATTCTCTTCCACTCAAAACCTCCCCCTTTGCTTCTTCTGCAAAATAATATAATTTCAATACGACCGCAAATATATTTAGTATATTATATCAAATCGTCGCGCTCTTAATCAATAGACAAACGATAACAAAATATGTAAAATATTGTACGGTTTATTTTTCCAACTCTTTCGTAAAGAAATCTCCTTGCGGATAACTCAATACGAACGCGCCCGTACTGCTCCACGCTTGCAACATAGAACCGTCGGGATGCAGCGGACTGAAAAACTCTATCGGAGTATAATTACCCTTCTCCACGTTGTACTCAAACCATCTGGTAAGCGGATACATATAATCCATTCCGTACATAAGTTTCGCGTAAGCGTAAACTCCCGAAAGATACGGCCAGTCGCCGCCGTTGTGATAATAATACGGAAGAGAAGATTTCTGAACTATGTCTTTGGTATTTTTGTAGAAAGGATATACCGAAAGCGTTCCGAAATCTCCCGCGCCCTGCTCTTTGTTGTTTTTACTTTCGAGAAGCGATTGCATATTTTCCAACATTCTTCTTGCTCTCGTTTCATCGGTAAGATTGTACAAAGCGATAATCACCGTGTCTATCGACAGATTGTCTTCAACGAATTCGTCGCTCTTATAATTGACAAACCATCCCTTTTCTTCATCCCACAGTATCTCGTTTATCGCTTTGACGACGCCGTTGTACTTATCCTCGTATTCCTTGGACTTATTGTCGTTGTTGTAACATACTTTATAGATTTTACTCATTGCGAAAAGCGCTCTTGCGTACAACGCCTCGTCGTAAGTAACGTACGTGGAACGGAAAACGTTGTCGCACCAATCGCGACGGTTAAACTCTCCGCCCTTAACCAAAAGTCCTGTCGAATCCGTTTCTTTCATGAGTCTTTGCAATACCAAATTGGCGCTGTTGATAACTTTGCCCGCTTTGACCTTCTCTTCGAGTATTGTGAAATCTTTCGTATGAACAAGATAATCGTAAAGCATCAATACGAAGAAAGACGGAGAATCGTAATGGTCGCCCCAATAATTCTTGAAATTGAATTTAACGGCAGACGGACATTCGCCTTTTTTGCTTATACCGTTGGCAAGGGTAATAATCTCGTTGCGTACCAAATCAGGGCGCACGGGAAGCGCGCTCAATACCGTCCAATACGCATCCCTGTAATACGTTCTTGCAGGGAACTGATAAACTATGCCGGCAAGAAAACCTTTGAATTTGCCGAGTTCTTTATAGTTGGAAAGCGAAGCGTTGAGAAGGGATTTATAGTACGCGTTGAGAAAATCTCCTTCCAGCGGAACGGGACATTTGAGTCCGTTCGCATAATCGTTGCAATCCGCAAGCGCGTTGTCGAAATTACGCAAAGCAATCTTTACGTCGCAAAAAGTAAAGTCGTCTCTCGTGCCTGCGCTGATAACGTATCTGAAAATTCTACTTTGCCCTTTTGCGATTTTCTCGCCGAAAGCAAACTGATTGTAAAAACCTCTTTCATGTTCCAACCCCTCGGCTTTGCAATTAAACGCGATGTCGATATAAAAATCGCCCATGACTTCTCCGCGTATATATGTAACTCCGTCAAAGTCTTCAACGCTTCTTTTTTTCTTTTTAAGAAGTCCGTTGACGATTTTGAAAATATTGCCCGCCGAAAGTCTGTTGGCAAGGAGTTGTTGGACGTAAGATTCGTAATTAACTCCGAAATTCGTAGTAAGATCGAAATCTATATCGCTATCTACTGCCGTAACCTCATTCTCAACGAAAATACAGTTGGTTTTCGTATCCAAAAACTGAGTAATCTTGATTTGCGCTCCGTTTTCGCTAAAAGTCGTGATTTGCTTTTTGCCGAGCATCTCAACGCGTTTGTCGCTTGTGTAACCGATAGGCGTTCCGTTTATCGTATATAGCGGATAAAACGCGGTAAATACGGAAAACTTGTTCATAACGGCATATTTGGATATTCCTCCTCTGCCGTCGAACTGCGCGCTAATCAAATTGTTCGCTACGTCAAAACATACTTTTTTATGAAATTTTTCTTCGACGGCGATTTCGCCGTTCACACCGTAACCGTAAGCCATAATTTTCCCCTTATGTTTTATTTATTTTACGCTGTTTGTTTTTTCTTCTTCGATTTTCTTTTGAAGTTCCTCATAATAAAGATCTTCGAAGTTCTCTTCCTGAGGACTTACCGTTCTGCCAAGCCACGCCGAAAGATGAATTGCGTTGGAGAAAGTCAAGCCGTTGAGTCCTTCCTCGTAATTGCCTATAAGTTTGGTTTCCTTACCAAGCAAAACGTTTGAGAAATTGCGTATAACGTTTATGTGCTGTCCCTTATCTATAAGCAGACCTTTGAGCATCTCGTGAAGCATGAATTTTACCTTTACGGTCTTATTCTTTGGTTTACCCATAAACACCGTGTTTGTTTTTGAGAATTCAGGCTCCAATGTTTCGAGTTTCGTAAACTCCAACTTCATTGTAAAGTCAGCGTTTCCCGAAATAACTATCTTACCGCCGTCGCCGGAAATTTCAAGTCTGTTTGTGCCGGGAGCCTCGTGCGTAGAAGTAATGAATACGCCCGTCGCGCCGTTTTCGAAAGTACAGGTAGCGGTAACGTCGTTTTCCACGTTTATCTGTCTGCCGACCGTTCTTGCGATAGCGTTTACGCTTGTTATCTTACTGTTTGCAAGCCAAGTAAATAAATCGAGTTGGTGAGGATCCTGATTGATAAGAACTCCGCCGCCTTCGCCTGCCCAAGTTCCTCTCCAACCGCCTTGCGAATAATACGCTTGCGGTCTGTACCAGTTGGTAATTATCCATACGATTCTTTTGAGATTGCCCAGTTGTCCCGATTCTATAATCTCTTTGGCTTTCTTATAAATCTTGCTTGTGCGCTGATTGTACAAAAGACCGAATTTCAACTGCGGTTTTTCACTCTTTGCATACTCGGCTACTTCTCTTACCGCTTTTGTATATACGCCAGCGGGTTTGTCGCTCAAAGCGTGTAGATTCATTTCAAGCGCCTTTTTAGCAATTACCGGATGAGCGTAATGCGGCGTATCGATTATAACCGCGTCAATAAGACCGCTCGAAAACATTTCTTCATAGTTTTCAAATACTTTTACTTTGTCGCCAAACTTGTTTTTCGCCCATTCTCTTCTATCTTCGGCTATATCGCAAACCGCGCTCAATACACCGTTTTTATCCATTCCCGCAAAGAGTTGTCCCGCGTATCTGCTTCCCTGCTTTCCTATACCGACGATTCCGTATCTGATTTTATCTGCCATTTTAAGCCTCCTTTTCCGCTTCTTCAATCATTTCTTTGAGTCCGTAATACTGCCAATCCATCATCTGTCTTCTGCTAACGGGTTGAGTATGCGAAAGTCCTTTCTTATCGTCTATCTCGTGGAAAATTTTTCTCCATTTGTTCATGTGTTCGAAAGGTATGCCGAAAAGCAACCAACCGAAATAATGAAAACTCTTTTTATGGTCGGCATATTTTCCTGTGTGCGGCTCCAACGTCATAAAACCGTCGTAACCTCTCTTTACAAGGTCTTTTATCATATTTTTATAATCGCCCAGTCCCATTCCAACAGGCACTTCAACCTTGTCTTTCGAACAGTCTTTTATATGGTAGTATTCGGTAATATCTTTAAGCGCGTCGTACGCCTTGGCGGCGTCCACTCCGCATTGAATATAATTCGACGCGTCGAAACAGAGTTTGAACTGCGGATCGTTTATCTCGTTGTAAAGTCTGATTACTCTTTCGGGAGTATCCGCCCAAATTCTCTTTTCGTTTTCGTGAAGAAGTATTACTCCGCTTTCTCTGACGATTTCGAGAAATCCTCTCAATCTCTTAACGACCTGAACAAAGTCTTTTTCGTAATCTCCGCTCAATCCTCTGAATGAAAACATTCTTATATACTTGCAGTCCATTATTTTGCAAATCTTGACGAGTTCGGCAAGTTTTTTACACTGCGCCGCGTATTTCTCGTCGTCGTACAATCCTATCTTTCCGATAGGAGAACCTATAGAAGAAAACTTAACTCCGTACTCGTCGAGCATAGGCTTAACGTCCTTTTCGAATTCTTCCGCAGTATAGTCGGCGATATTCTTACCGTTTATCTTTCTCGGACAAAGATAACTCTCTCCGTAGGCTTTAATTGTTTCGAGTTGCGTCTTCAAATCTCCGCTTACCTCGTCGTAAAAACCCGATATTTTAATATTTGACATATTTCCCTCCGCTTGTGTTTTTATATATTAGTCGCCAAAGCGCGACTCTCCCTTCGATTATTTTACCGCTTGACTTTCGCCAAGTTCTTCGCTTATTTTTTCTGCCAACAGTCTTTCGTATTCGTCTTCGTCGAGAGGAATATCCACCGTTCTTTTTAACCATGACGCCATGTTCATGGCGTTGATTAAAGTCAATCCGTTTATTCCTTCTTCCATACGCGCTATAAGCAAGTCTTTATTTTTGTTTTCGATAGCGCTTACGAAATTTTTTATAATTCGCGACTGCTGTCCGTAAACTCCGTCGTATATCATTCTCGCCAAGCCATAAGAAGCCGAACGCTTTTTACTCTTTTTATCTTCTTTATTTCCGTAATCGCGAACCGCTCTTGCGTTTATCTCGCTTTCTTTCAATTCGTTGAGCCAATATTTCATTTTATATTTTTCGATTACTATCTTGCCCATTTCCCCCGCTATTTCCAAACGGTTTGTTCCGGGAATTTCATGAGTCGACGCGGTAAAAACGCATTCGAAATCTTTATAAGATAGTATCGCCGTAACGTCGTTTTCGGTAGTGATGTTTCTGCCTACGGTCTTGCAAATCGCCGATACCTTTTCAGGCATGCCTATAAGCCATTGCAGTACGTCCAACTGATGCACGCATTGATTTATCAACGTTCCGCCGCCTTCGCCCGACCAACTTGCTCTCCAACCGCCCATATCGTAATAGAACTGTGTGCGGTACCAATCGGTTACGGTAAAATTCACTCTTTGAATATTTCCTATTTTACCTTCTTCGATAAGTTGTTTGGCTTTCCTATACATTCTGTTCGTACGTTGATTGAACATCATCGCGCCGATTACGGATTTGTTTTCATTCAGTACGTCTACGATTTTTCTCGCTTCTTTTACCGTAACGCTTATCGGTTTTTCCAACAGCGTGTGAACGCCTCTTTCAACGCATCTGCTCGCAATATCGATATGCGATGTATGAGGAGTGGCTATTACGACGCCGTCCGGTTTTTCCTTATCGAGCAATTCGACAAAATCCGTATATCCGGGAACTTTATACTTGCCGCAAACTTTGTCCAAAACCTTTTTGTCGGTATCGCAAACAGCGATTAGTTTCGCGCCCTTAACGACGCCGCCTGCAATATTGCGGGCGTGTCTGGATCCCATTCTTCCGATTCCGATAACAGCAAGTCTTATCATATTTTCCCCTTCGAGCGTTATTCCTGTTTTTCTAAGATTTCTCTTACTTTCAAAGGCTTGTTTGTCGTAATATTTCCGTCTATTTTTTTCGCGTACTTTACCATAAAATCTTCGTCGTCTACGGTAAATACGCTCAACTTCAAACCGTATTTAATACACTCCGTCAAAAACCCTTCGTCTATCTTCAAGTAATTGACGTTGAGTCCCGCGAAATGCGGATTTGAAAAACTTTCGAGTCTCTCTTTCAGTCGCTTAACGTTTTCTTTGACGTACTTAACTCCTACGGTATTAAACCAAGCCTGCCCGCAATCTATATATTTACTGTCTTTTAGTCTAACACATCCGGTAAAAATCAGCAAGTCTTCCATACCTACTTCCTTAGCGAGCGCTATGACGTCTTTTATTATTCCTTTTTGTTTGAGATCGCAGTTTATCTTCAATCCCTTTTCTTTGGCTACCTCGAAAGCGTAGCGTAAAGTCAATTTCTTCTTATACGATATGTACGACGGGAAATGCGATAAATAAAGTAATTTCCCTCTCTTCCATATATCTACCTCGAACGCGTCGGCTTTATAGTTGTCGATATTATCGAAAAAAGCCTGCGTGTTCCTTCCCGTTCCCATAGCACCGCCATGCGCCGTAACCATAATTTCACTCCTTCACAAACATAGGACTTGCTATAAAGACGTCGGAATCCTTTCCTTCCACGCTTCCTCTGCCTTCCAATCGCAAATAACCGCTTTTTTTCACTTCTATTTTTCGGTCGACAATACTGCCGTCCTTATATTCGAATTCCACTTCTCTTCCGTCCGAAAACAATACCGCGATTTTTTCAAGATTGCTTTCGTACGGATAATCTTTCGCCTTTCGGCATTTTACATTGAGCGTATACTCTCCCGTAGCGAGAGTATCGCCTATTTCGTAGGTTTTCAGTCCGTCCCAAAGCGAAACTTCCACCTCATACCCCATAGTAATATAACTTCTTCCCGCTTCCACCGCGTCCATTACGCTCTGCTCGGAAAGTCTGCCGTCTATGCCCAAATACGTATAAGCGTAACAGGGCGCTCCTTCGTCTGGAGCATGCCAGTCGTAACCGTAAAGCGCGCAAAGTTTATACCCTTTGTCTAGCAAACTTATCCACTCGCGTTTCGCCGCAATATTAGCAGGCGATACGCTCGGATTGTAATGCGACCATACTTCGTACGAAGTAAGATAATCCCAATTCGTTATCGGAAGTCTGTTATGACATCCCACGCAAATGGGAGAACCTATTCTTTTGGGATGCGCAAGCGTAACGATATCGCCATGTTCTCTTGCTTTGACTATCAATCCGTTTATATTTTGCGGAGTAATGTCCATCCAGTTTACGTCGCTGTTTCCGCCTATTACGGTCAGATGTCCCCAAAAGGTCGTCCACTCTATTCCGCCGGCAACTACAAGTCCGTACTTATCTCCGTATTTTTTTGTTTCTTCAACGTTGCTAACCGTGTTGTGGTCTGTAAGACATATCGCTTTATATCCGCGTTTGATTGCGTTCTGCACCAACTCTTCGGGTTGCATATCCCCGTCGGAAGCGACCGTATGACAGTGCATTTCCACTCTTTGCCAAACGATTTTATTTTCTTCTACGCATTGACTTTGTATTTTCGCTTCCCCGTAATACGGATTTTTCGGTATTTCCGGATACTCGTCATAACCTTTTACTTCAATCAAAACGTCAATGTAATCGGTTACGATTCCGTTAACGCTTACCGTCAAATTCCACTTTCCGCCTAACGGCTTTGCTTTTATAAATCCGTTTGACGAATATACTTCGCTGACGGTATGAGTTTGGTCGGGTTTATGCCTATGCTCGGTACCCAGCGTTTTTTCGCCGTCGTAAAGCGACCACGCTATATGATTGGCAAGCGGGACACATCTTCTCTTCTGCTCCCTTGTAAGCGGAGCGGCAATGTCCTGTTTACTCAACCCTTCGTCGATAAGACGTATACATTTTTCTTCGTCGTATTCGTATTTCGGCGAGTATGCCGTCCTTACCGTCAAAGTCTTTAATCCGTCGGGAACTTCGAAAGACACTTTTATATGCGTCTTGTTATCCTTCGGATACAATTTTAATGTCGAAGAAAAAATGTCCATTTCCGTTATTCCCTTATATCGGGTATTTCGCTCATCATAACTGCGCGTCCGCCTTCATGGCGAGAGATTTCCGCCGCCGCGACTATTCTGTGGCTCTCTATAGTATCCTTTATCCAAGTGTACTGCATATTCGGGTCGGAGTTTCCGCTCAGCATACCTATCGTCGCTTTTATAATTCCCTCGTCGCCGCCGAAATGTCCCTTTATCACAGGCACGAAATTCACGATGATTTTCTTTGTCTTCTTACCGAAAAGTTTGAGCGTGATAACGCTTCCGCGGTCGTCGGCAATGAGTATTCCTTTGCTTCCTCTTATTTCAGTATGTCTATGATCCTGTTCGTTAAAAGCGTTGGCGGTAAATACTATTCTTGCGCCGTTTTCCATCTCCATATTAACAGTCTGACAGTCTACCACGTCGTTGTCGCATGCGAAAACGCATCTTGCCCAACGCTTAGCCTTTTCATCCGTTTTCAAAGCGTGAAGTATATCTTTTTTCTTTGACGACGTGCAGAATGCGTACGTTCCCCATAAAAATTTCTTTTTACCTCTACCTATAAACTTCTTTCTGCCGAGATATTGATGTTCCACCTCAAAATTGCACGTCATTCTGTGAGGACAGTCAAAACAGTTATCCGTCGCATCTTTGGGTTTATGCTCTTTATTGAAAAACGAAAGCGAACCGTAAGAACTCAAACTCTTGCATTTACTTCCCGTAAACCAATACATCAAATCCATATCATGGCAACATTTAGCAAGCAGCATAGGCGACGTTTCGCTTTCGCTGCGCCAATTTCCCCTTACGTACGAGTGGCAAAAATGCCAATACGATATGTTTTCGTCATGTTTAATAAGTTGAATCTCGCCCAACACTCCGCCGTCAATCAACTCTTTGATTTTTCTATAATAATTCGCGTATCTCAAAACATGACAAACCAATACTTTCCTGCCCTGTTTTCTTGCGAATTCCTCTATTTCAAGACACTCTTCGATATTAGGAGAAAGAGGTTTTTCAACAAGCACGTCATAGCCGAGTTCAAGCGCTTTCATAGCGTGAGCGTAATGGTCCCTGTCCTGCGTTGCGATAAGCATACAGTCTGCGACCTTGCCCAAAGCGAAAAAATCTTTCTCGTCGGTAAAACACATTTCATCGGAGACTTTCCAAAGGTTTTTTACCTTATCGATTTTTTCTTTATATTTATCGCATACCGCGACAATCTGCGCGTCATTTCTTTTTGCAAAATGCGTACCGTAATTTTTACCTCTGCTTCCCAGTCCTATTACCGCTATCTTTATCATAATTTTTCCCTTTCTTATTTCAAACTCCCGAATATGCCGAAAAACCGCCGTCTATCGGAATTACCACGCCGGTAACGAATCCCGATTTTTCTTTGTCGGAAAGCCACATTACCGTTCCTATCAACTCCTCGGCTTCTCCGAATCTTCTCATAGGCGTGCCTGCAAGTATCTTTTTCGTTCTTGCATTGGGATTGCCGTCTTTGTCAAAAAGCATTCCTCTATTTTGATTTGTTACGAAAAATCCCGGCGCTATCGCGTTTACTCTTATTCCCTCGCCTGCAAAATGCACCGCAAGCCATTGAGTAAAGTTTGACACGCTCGCTTTCGCGCCCGAATAAGCGGGGATTTTAGTCAACGGTCTGAAAGCATTCATACTTGTTATATTGATTATACATCCGCCTCTTCCTATCATATCCTTGGCAAACACCTGCGTTGTGAGAAAAGTCGTAAGATAATTGAGTTTGAATACGTAATCCACGTTGTTTTCGTCAAGGTCAAAGAAAGATATTTTGCTCTCGTCCTCAACGTCTGCCATATTGAAGTATTCTCCCGAAGTCGTACCCTTCGGATGGTTTCCGCCCGCGCCGTTTACCAATATATCGCAAACGCCGAGTTCCTTTCCCACTCTGATTCTAACCTCTTCCATTTGTTCTTTTTCCAAACAGTTGACCGCGTACGCTTTGGCTATCCCGCCTTCTTTCGCGATTTCGTCGGCTACTTTTTGCAGAGTTTCAGCCGTCCTGCCAAGCAACGCTACCTTTGCGCCCTGTCTTGCGTAAGCCTTCGCTATCGTCGAACAAAGCACTCCGCCTGCTCCGGTGATTACAACAACCTTGTCTTTCATACTCTCCCCCAATATATTTTATTAGTTTGATTTGGATAATTATTTCTATATTTAATTACGCCTTTTCTACCGCTTCTATTATTCCTTGCAGGTACATCGCTCCCAACGCTCTATCGTAGAGTCCGTATCCGCCTCTTCCGCTTTCTCCCCAAATCATTCTGCCGTGATCGGGACGGATATAACCGTCGAAGCCGTCTTCTTTCAAAGCCTTGATTATTTTGAACATATCCAGACTTCCCTCGGAAGAAAGATGTCCGCTTTCTTCAAAACAGCGCTCTCCCGTTATCTTGACGTTTCTCAAATGTACGAAAGGTATTCTTCCTTTGCAATTATGGATCATTTTGACTAAATCGTTTGACGGCGAAACGCCCAAAGATCCCGTGCAGAAAGTTATTCCGTTGTATGGACTGTCGACAATAGATAAAAATCTTTTGAGATTTTCTTCGCAAGTAATCACTCTGGGAAGTCCGAAAATTCCCCATGGCGGGTCGTCGGGATGAATAGCCATCTTAACTCCGCATTCCTCTGCGACAGGTATTATTTCTTTGAGAAAAACAGTCATATTTTGCCATAGTTTTTCTTCGTCAATATCTTTATATCTGCCAAGCAAATCTTTCAAGCCTTCTTTCGTATAACTCGAATCCCAACCCGGCAAAGACAACTCGCTTGTCAGCGGATTGAGAGAAAGTACGGTAGCGTGGTCGTAAGCCAAAGCGTTTGAACCGTCGGCAAGCGGTTTTGCAAGATTGCTTCTAAGCCAATCGAATACCGGCATAAAATTATAGCAAATGCACTTTACTCCCGCCTTTCCCAATCTTCGGATATTTTCCTTGTAGTTTTCTATAAGACGTCCTGCGTTTTCGTTGCCGAGTTTTATATCCTCATGCACAGGCACGCTTTCCACAACTTCGAAGGTCAAACCAGCGTTCTCTATTTTCTTTTTCATAGCGAGTATGGAATCGTTGCTCCATACTTCGCCGACGGGCGTATCGTAAATTGCCGACACAATACCCGTAACGCAGGGTATCTGTCTTATCTTTTCGAGAGTAACGCTGTCGCTGTTTCCGTACCAACGGAAAGTCATCTTAAAACTCATAATCCCTCCACAAGTCTTTTCGCATTGCCATAGCAAAGTCCTTTCGCAACTTCAACCGCATAGTCAAAGTCTTCTTCTTTTGCAACGCTAGCCAAAAAATCGCATACTATCTGTCTGTAATAATCGTGTCTTGTATATGAAAGGAAACTTCTGCTGTCGGTAAGCATACCTACGAGCGAGCCTATATGACTGAGTTCCGCAAGCGTATTGAGCGTTTCGTACATCCCTCTTTTATGGTCGCAGAACCACCAACTTATTCCTATTACCACTTCCCTAAACGCTCCGCACATAGTTACCAGCGGATAATACATAGTCGGATTCAATGTATATATTATCGTCTTAGGCAAACCGCCTCGATTGTTCATCTCGTCTATTACGTTGCGCACGTAAGAAGTGTCGAACGCGTCGCCTACGCAGTCAAAACCGCTGTCTCTTCCGCATTTTGCCAACATAACGGAATTGGAATTTCTCGTAACAGCCAAATGCAGTTGCATTACCATACCTCTTTCGGCGTACGCTTGACCCAAAAATACGTAGAGGTTGCCCCAAAATCCGTTGTACTCGTCGTCTGCGACTTCCTTGCCGGAAAGCAGTTTGATAAAAGTTTTATTCGCTTGCTCGTCGTCCGCGATTTTTGTGGGAAATCCCTGTACGCCGACGTCGGAGAATTTACATCCCATTTCTACAAAGTAATCCATTCTCGCAAGCGCGGCTTTACGCAAACTTTCCAAATCGACGATTTGTATATTGCTTGCTGTTGAAAGTCTTTTTATATATTCTTTATATCCTTTATCTTTCGCAAGTACGATATTGTCCACTCTGAACGAAGGAACTACTTTCGCTTTGAGAGTTCCTTGCGAAGCAATAAGTTTATGATATTGAAGATCGTCGCACGGGTCGTCCGTAGTGGCGATATACTCTACGTTTGCTTTTTCTATAAGTTTTCTTGGGGAAAGTTTTTCCGTAGCGATAACTCTATTAGCCGCCTCCCATATCTCTTCCGCATTTTTAGTATTGAGAGGCAACGTTATATTAAAGAAAAACTGCAATTCAAGCGCAACCCAGTCTTTAATCGGATTGGCGAAAGCGCCTTCAACCGCCGACGCGAACTTTATGAATTTCTCCTTCCAATCGGCGTCGCCCGTAATATACTTTTCATCAATATTGCACGCTCTCATCAATCGCCATTTATAGTGATCTCCGCCAAGCCACATCTCGCCGATATTCGAGAAAGGCTTATCCTCGTAAATCTCTTTTGGAGAAAGATGACAGTGATAATCTATAATAGGCAAATCCTTTACTTTTTCGTAAAGTTTTTGCGCGTTTTTCGTCGTAAGCAAATTTACCGCTTTATCTTTGAACTCTGCCACTTCCGTCCCCTCCGGCAAGTTTGTTTACTTCGTCGACGCTCGCTATATTGAAATCTCCCTCTACGGTGTGTTTTATACACGAAGCCGCGACTGCAAATTCAATTGCGTTCTGCTCGCCGAGTTTATTTTTCAATCCGTAAATAAGTCCCGCGCCGAAACTGTCTCCGCCGCCTACTCTATCGACTATATCAATAGTATATTTTTTAGATTTATATACGTTTTTTCCATCTATGAGCATTGCCGACCATCCGTTGCAAGACGCGGAAACCGACTCTCTTAACGTAAACGCGACGTATTTAATATTCGGGAATTTTCCCATAAGACGTTTGCCTATTCCTTCATATCCCTTTTGTGAAATCACACCTGAATTTATATCGGTATTTTCCGCTTCTATAGAAAATACGTCCTTACAGTCTTCTTCATTCGAAATGAGTACGTCAACGTATTTCACGAGTTTGCTCATTACGGCATTGGCTTTTTCTCTTGACCAAAGTTTTTTACGGTAATTCAAATCGCAAGAAACCGTTATATTTCTACGCTTTGCCTCTATCAAAATCTTCTCTGTTACCTCTGCCATAGCATCTGATATAGCGGGGGTAATACCCGTCCAGTGAAGCCACTCCGCTCCGTCCAATACGGCGGAAATATCCAAATCGTTTTCGCCTATATTCGCTATAGCGCTGCCCGCTCTGTCGTATATTACGTTGCTCCCTCTTTGCGAACATCCTTTTTCGCAAAAATATATGCCCATTCTATCGCCGCCTCTGACGATTTTGGAAACGTCTACTCCCCAACCTTTGAGTTCCTTAACGCACTTATCCGCTATAGCGTTGCGCGGTAATTTTGTTACAAACGCCACGTCCTCGCCAAACTGCGCCAACGATACCGCTACGTTTGCTTCTCCGCCTCCGAAAACTATATCGAAACTATCGGCTTGCATAAATCTTTTATATCCGCTCGGTTGCAAACGCATCATTATTTCGCCTACCGTAACGATTTTTGCCATTATTTCTTTCCTCCGATAATACTTCTGACTTTTTCGACAAATGCCGAACATACTTTTTCGACCTTTTCGTAATCTCCGTTTGCCGCGTCTTTTGTCAAAAACGAACCTGCGCCGACTGCGTACGCGCCCGCTTTGAACCACTCTTCCACGTTCTCCGCGCTCACTCCGCCCGTAGGCATTATATTAGCGTTGGGGAAAGGTCCTTTAAGCGCTTTAAGTCCTGCGGGTTTTGCTATATCGCCGGGGAAAAGTTTTAGTATATCGACGCCATATTCCATAGCGGTTTGCGCTTCGCTCGGAGTCATCACTCCGCTCATAACGGGAACGCCGTAACGGTTGCAAATCTTTATCGTTTCCACGTTAAGCGACGGGCTTACTATAAATTTCGCCCCCGCAAGCATAGCGATTCTCGCCGTTTCGGGGTCGAGTACGCTGCCCGCGCCGATTATCATATCGCTTCCCGCGTATTTTTCGCTCAGCGAAGATATGATTTTATCCGCGCTAGGAACGGTAAAAGTGATTTCTATTATTTTAATTCCACCTTTATAGCACGCGTCGACGGTCCTTATAGCCTGTTCGACGTTTTTACCTCTTATGACGACAACGACGCCTTGCTCTTTTATCGCCTGATAGATACGGTATTTCTCCATAAAACTCCTTCAAAATTCGCCTTATTATATCGGCAAATCCTTACTTTTTACAATTACAGTTTCATTATAATATAGCCTTTTGAAAAAAACAATACTCTTTTTGCTATAAAATTATGGACAAAATAGGCTTAGTAGTGTATACTGTATTTGAGTTAAATGCAAAAGATATTATTTCGGAGGTTTGATATGCCAATTATAAATTACATAGGAAAAAATATGAAGACTTATGACGTCAAACAGCATAAGCACAATTATTGGGAAATTATTTACTGCACAAACGGTTCGGGAAGAATCGTATTCGAAAACGCAAGACCGCTTGAATATTCGCAATACGAAACAGTCGTAATACCCCCAAACACTCTTCACAGCAACACTTCGCACAGCGGATTTAGAAACATTCACATGACCGTAGCGGGATGGTCGCCGAATTTCAAAAACGCGGTAGTGGTAAAAGACAATCAGCAAAGAGATCTTTACACCACAATGAATATGTGTTTCAGACACTTCTCCGCGACAAAAAGTTGTTCGTCAAATATAATAATGGCGTTTACCGATTTAATATTGGGATTCATTTCTCAATTTGACGGAACAATGCAGACGAGCCATCATATCGAAATTATCTCCAACGCAATTATAGAAAATTTTTCGGACGCAAATTTCAGTATCGATTCTATCTACGACGAATTCGATTTGTCCAAAGACTATATTAGAAGACAGTTCATTAAAGAAAAAGGAATTTCTCCGTTGCAGTTCTTAAACAACACACGTATAAATTCCGCTCAAAAACTTTTGCTATCTAGAAATATCAACAATCTTAAAATATACGAAATAGCCGAAAGATGCGGTTTTAGCGACCAACTTTATTTTTCTAGAGTATTCAAAAAAATCGTCGGCGTAAGCCCCAAAGAATATGTCGGCGAACCAACCAACGAACCTTATAACAGTTGATTACCAAAACGCTGTAATTATCAAACAATAATTTTTGATATAAATAACGAGACAATAATTTTGCCTCGTTATTGTTTTATAATATTATAATAATATATATCAATATTATTGTTTCCCAACCAAATGTATTTCCGACCAGTCGTAAAATCTCCGTTTCACTTCGATTTTAGTCGAACTTAGTTTCACTGATAGCCTAAGGCATAGGACTTAGATATTTCGACTCCGCTTTGCTTCGCTCAATATGACGGGAGAAAAGCATTTCTCTATACTCTCAACATAACTAATAAAAATGTTCTCAGATTCTCTATATAACGGGATAGGAAACATTACTTGTTAATTCTTTCATCATTTTGAAATGAACGTTAGGTTTCTATATTCGTTATATTGATAGTACAGACAACCGCTTATTCATCCGTCATTCTGAGCGTAGTCGAAGAATCTAGTCTTATGCCGTAGGCTTATCCGTTTTTATATATTTCTACTTGCTTAGTTTAACAATAGCAAAGCG
>CAJUBA010000024.1 GCA_910584635.1 uncultured Christensenella sp.
TAATAGTTAGTTAATTTTACCATATTGTATCATAAACTGTTATACTTTTCAAGAGAAAAATAAATTTTTATGGAGAAATTATGGAATATTTATCTGATTTTATCAAATTCTTGCAATCAACCAAAAACCTGTCGAAAAAGACTCTTAACGCTTACTCTATCGACTTAAATCAATACTTTAAGTATGAAAAAGATATTTTGCATCCCGATATTTGCGCGTTTATCTCCTTTCTTCACGATGAACTGAAACTTAAAGACTCTTCTATAAGACGTAAAATTATTACATTGAAAATATTTTACGAGTATCTTGTCAATCTTGATTTAATAGCGATAACGCCGTTTGCGAAATTAAAATTCAGATTCAAACAGGAACAGCGCTTGCCTAAGACGCTTTCCGTTACGGAAGTTTCGAAAATGCTGGATTGTTTTGAAAAGGATACCGATACTCTTTCGTCCTTTGCAAAAAAGATTTTTACGCGCGATTCCGCTTTAATGGATTTATTGATTAGTACGGGAATTCGTATCGGCGAAGCGGCTTCTATAACCATCGAAGACATAATATGCTCGGAAAGAACCTTGCTGATTCACGGAAAAGGTCGCAAGCAGCGTTTGATATACATATCCTCTTCCGTTACTTGGAGCAGACTTTCAACTTTAATAAAAGAAAGAAAAAAATCCGAAAACCGACATCTTTTTGTAAACAGATACGGCGAACCTATCTCTATCAACGGCATTGAAAACATATATAAAAAATACGTCAAAGAAGCAAATATAAACGTACGCTCCACTCCCCACTATCTTCGCCATACTTTCGCTACCAATTTACTTGCGAACGGCGCCGACCTAAGATCGGTACAGGAAATACTGGGTCATGCAAGCGTAGCAACAACTCAAATATACACCGAAGTTACTACAAATAGAAAAAAACAGGTCCTGCGCAAATTCAATTACAGAAACAAACTTTGACAATAATTTTATCGTATTAAAACTTCAACGGAAAAGTTTTGTTCTTTTCCGTTGACACACGTTAAAAAATTATACCGTTATTTTTAGGAATCAGCGCAACGGCGAGGGTTTCGTCATACGCGACGATAACATTTGTATCGCCCTTTTTTACTTTATCCTGCGCGAAAAAGCGGGGAATTTTAATTTGCTTTTTTTCTCCGTTTGCCGTTTTGTATACGCATAAAAACGTGTTTTTATTACTCGAGCCGTACGTCTTATCCTGACAAATCAATTTACCTTGCGTGAATTTAACGCCCTTCTGACGCAACTTTTTATAATTTATTTGCGCTCGCAAAAGCGGTAACGCGCTGATAATACAAACCGTCCAAAGAATAACCGTAGCAAATACGGCAAAAAGCGCAAACGGCAAAGATACGTCCCAAATAGATTTGCCCGTTTGTTTGGAAACGGAATAATTGAAGACGACTATCGCGACGGCGACCACGCACCATACCAAAAAGATATACAGCGGGAAAAACGCGTATTTTTGTTGCGCTTGCAAAGGCATATAATCGTTGGGATTTATGTTTGTAACAGGCGAACTGTCAATATCTTCTTCCGTCAAAATCGATTTGCTTATAGCCTTTTGCGTATTGAGCAAACTCTCTGCGGAATCTGCCAAAGTAAATTTTTTTAACAGATAACTCTTCCCTTTCGAATAAGCGACGACTACTTCCTGCCCTTTATAGAAATACGGCGCGGAATTTTGGTACTTATGTTTGAATTGCTCGCTGTGTTGCTTCATATCCCCGTCGTAGTAAACGTAGGTAAACGACACTTCGTGAAAGGCGTATTCTATCCTTCCGTTTCTTCTTCGTCTTCCGCTTTTGAGCGTAGAAATATCCGAAACGATCATGCCGTTGGTAATCTCCATCGACAGAATCTCTTTTTTCAAATTTATCTTTTTGACTGTATACAATATAAACCAAACTACCGAGGCGATGAAAATACCGCCCGCGACAATGATAAACGGCAATAGTTTCTTGACCGCCTCGTCGGGCGCGGTATCGCGATAATTTACAATCGACAAAACAATCAACAGTATTGCGAATAAGCAACCGATAAACAAAAGCACATACGGAAAAATAGAAGACTTTCCTTCTACTGTAACCGCCTTAGTCGAATCCAAGCGCAGTTTTTGAACTTTATCCGCAGAAAAACCGTCTTTGTTCTTCGCAACAATCTCCTTGACCATAAAAGATTCGCCGTCCGCGCTATCATTGTTATCGTAACTGACGAATCCTCGTTTTAGCAAAATATCTTCGGATTCGGACGTAGATAAAGCGGTCAAATGTTCCAACTCTCTTTTCTCCGCTCTTCTTTCCAACGCCCGCAAAAGCGCGCTTGCTATCTTATCTTTATTACCATTTTCGTCGACAATAAGAAGTCCTATATTGCCGTCGTTGTCCATGCTCGCAAGTCCGACGACCTGCTCGTCTTCGCGCGCCAGAACGGTATATTTTCTCGAAAGCGTAGCCGCCAGCCTTTCGTTATCCGACATAGCCGTACGCGAACGTCCGCTTTTTAACGCGAAAAAATTCGAAGGGGTATCTAAAAGATTCCCCGACTCTTCTATAAGCGCTATTGCCGACTGCTCGTCTTCTTTTACATACTTAGATACGTTCATAGTTATATTATATCAAAGCGATATAACTTTTACAATAAAATATAGTTGATTTATAATAAATCAAAATAAGGACTTTCTCATCCAAACGTGTCTGCAATCTTGTTCGTAATCATATACGTTCATGGAAATAAAATCTAATTTCTTATAAAACTCTTCGGCGCTTTGCTGAGCGTGTATTCTTATTTCCTTACCGCTAAGTTGAACTATTCGCTTTTCGGCGTATTCGAGCATTTCTCTTCCTACGCCTTTACCTCTGTAATCTTTTAGAACCGCGATTCTACCTATAAGATAGTAATTTTCCTGTCTAAAAAATCTGCAGGTAGCAATCGCTTGCGAGCCGTCGAAAGCAAGGATGTGGACGGCGCGTGTATCGTCGCTGTCGAACTCTTCCAAAAATCCCTGTTCTTTTACAAAAACGTCCTCCCGTATTTTTCTCGCTTGCGCGGGCAAGCCGTGATAAAACTCGAATTTCATTTGTAAGTCAATTCCTTTTACTTAATGTTTTTATCTTTTCTCTCAACGCCGCGGTATTGTATCTGCTAGCGAGTCGCCAAGTCCAGTTGTCGCCCGTAGTAGACGGCGCGTTTATCCTCGCTTCTTTGCCAAGTCCCATATAATCTGCCATAGGTATAATGACCGTATCCGCTTTTGTCGACATTGCCGTCTTTATAAGACAGTCGCAAAGATTATCTTTTTTTCGCGGTTTGCATACTTTTGCAAACAGTTTTCTTTCGCTATCGCTTAATTCTTCAAGCCATTGCGCAGTCGTCATATTATCATGCGTTCCGGTATAAACGATACAGTTGGACGTCCTAATATTCTTAGGAAGATAATCGCTGTTTTCGTCGCCGAAAGCAAAATGCAAAACTTTCATTCCGGGATAGCCGGTATATTTGAGCAAACGTCTGACATCGGGAGTAATAACGCCTAAATCTTCGGCGATAATTTCAGCGCCCGGCAACTGCTTTTCCAACTCGTCGAAAATCGCTTTGCCCACGCCTTTTCGCCATTCGCCGTTTTTAGCCGTCGTTTCTTTACTGTCAACAACGTAATAACCTGCAAATCCTCTGAAATGGTCTATTCTGATAACATCGTAAAGTTTATACGCTACTTTGAGTCTGTTAACCCACCAGGAAAATTTATCCTTTTTCATTTTATTCCAATCGTATATCGGGTTTCCCCAAAGTTGACCGTCTTCGGAAAACAAATCGGGCGGTACTCCCGCTACCAAAACGGGATTGAGATCTTTATCTAAAAGATAATTGTCAGGCGCCGACCAAACGTCTACGCTGTCGTAAGCGACGTAAATCGGCATATCTCCTATGATTTTTATCCCTTTGGAGTTGGCGTATTTTTTCAAACGCGCAAACTGTCTGTAAAACTCGTATTGAGTAAATTTCCAAAACTCGACGCTTCCCGCGTATTTTCTCGTCAACGCGGTTACGTCTATCCTGAACTTTTCTTCTTTATTCCATTTGTTCCATTCGGCGTTGGCGCTATATTCCTTTATTGACATGAAAAGCGCGTAATCGTCCAACCAAAAACAATTTTCGCTTTTGAATATCAGATAGTCTTTTGCGTTTATATCAAATCTTTCAAACGCCTTTTTCAAAAGGAATTCTCTGCTTTGAAATAAATATCCGTAATCTACTCTCTCCCCTTTTCTCTCGTAGTCCTTTACAAACTCTTTGTCGAGAAGTCCCTCTTTAACAAGAGTATCGGGGTCGATAAAATAATAGTTGCCTGCGAACGCCGACGGCGACTGATAGGGCGAATCTCCGTAAATGGTAGGATTGACGGGCAGGACCTGCCAATAATTCTGATTAGACTCTTTCAGAAAATCCACAAATTTGTACGCCTCTTTTCCCAGACTTCCTATCGAATACTTCGACGGCAAGGAAAAGATAGGCAAAAGTATACCCGCTTTTTTTTCGCTCATTATTTTTATCCTTTATATTTTGCTGTAACTATTATAATACTATTTGCTTATGTTTGCAATACGCTTTGTTTGCTTTTACGCTTCGCAAGTGATATAATTTGCATAAACAAAGGAGTTTAGTATGCCATACAGCGTTTATTTGAAAAAGAACGAAGAAAAACGAATAGTAGCGGGACATCCGTGGGTTTACGCCAACGAAGTCGCGCGCATAGAAGGGAAAGATAAAAACGGTTCGCTTGCCACGGTATACGATTACAGCGGCAGGTACATAGGCAAAGGATATATAAACCATCTGTCTAAAATTCTCGTAAGGATATTTATAAGGGACGATTCTTTTCCCGATTACGAATACTATTGCGACGCCATTAGAAAAGCAAATTTGCGCAGACTTGCGTTGGGAATGGGAAATGCCTATCGCGCGGTGTTCGCCGAAAGCGACAACCTACCCGCGTTGATAGTCGACAAATACGCCGATATTCTCTGCGTACAGTTTCTTTCGCTGGGCATAGAAAACAACAAAGATATAATTATAAAGGCGCTGATAGAAGTATTCTCCCCGAAAGGCATATATGAAAGAAGCGACGTAGCCGTCCGCGAAAAAGAAGGGCTTCCCCAAAGAAAGGGAAAGATTTGGGGCGACTTCGATACCAAAGTCGAGATTGTAGAGAACGGATTGAAAATGTCTGTCGATCTCGAAAACGGACAAAAGACCGGTTATTTCCTCGACCAAAAAGAGAACAGATTCGCATTGCGAAGATACGCTAAGGACAGAACTACGCTCGACTGTTTCTGCAACTCGGGAGGCTTCTCTCTCAACGCGGCAGCCGCGGGCGCAAAAAGCGTAACTGCGCTCGACATATCCGCGCAAGCGCTTGCCGACGTAAGGAAAAACGCGGAGTTGAATTCTTTTAACAACATAACTACCGTGCAAGGAGACGTCTTCGAAGTTTTAAGACAGTTCAAAAAAGAAGGGAGAACTTTCGAGACAATAGTACTCGACCCGCCTGCTTTTTGCAAAAGCGCAAACGACGTCAAAAACGCGTACAAAGGATATAAAGACATCAACATTCTCGCAATGAAATTAGTCGAGAGCGGCGGCTATCTTATATCCTCGTCCTGTTCGCATTATATGACTTTCCCGTTATTTCAAAACATGTTGCGCGACGCGGCGAGAGAAAGCGGTAAGAAAGTCAGTATCATAGAAATTCGCGCCCAATCGCCCGACCACCCGTCAATGCTATCCGCCGAAGAAAGTCTTTATCTTAAATTTTTCGTGCTTCAAGTGATGTAAACTCAGCCGCGTTTGAAACGCGGCTTTTTTATTACGCTGCCGATTCGTCGAACTGACTGTTGTACAGTTCGGCGTAGAAACCTCCTTTTTCAAGCAACTGTTCATGGTTGCCGCTTTCTATTACGTCTCCGTCTTTCAACACGAGAATCATATCTGAATTCTTTATGGTAGAAAGTCTGTGCGCGATAACAAAAGACGTTCTGCCTTTCATGAGCGCGTCCATAGCAGACTGTATTTGCAACTCGGTGCGCGTATCTACCGAACTCGTCGCTTCGTCAAGTATAAGCATAGGTCTGTCGGCAATCATCGCTCTGGCAATCGTCAGTTGCTGTTTCTGCCCCTGAGATAAACTTACGCCGTCAGACAATACCGTATCGTAACCGTTGGGCAGCGTTTTTATAAAGTGATCCAGTCCTACCGATTTGCACGCTTCGTCAAGTCTCTCATCCGATATGCCGGGAGTGTTGTATACTAGATTCTCGCGTACGCTTCCTTCAAACAGCCAGGTATCTTGCAATACCATACAAAACTGTTTTCTCACTTCCTCTCTTCTTACCCCGTCTATGGGAACGCCGTCTATCAGTATCTGTCCGCCCTGTATTTCGTTGAATCTCATCAACAAGTTAACGAGAGTGGTCTTGCCCGCGCCCGTCGGTCCGACGATAGCGACTTTTTGTCCCGGCATGGCTATTGCGGAAAAATCGCGTATGACGGTTTTATCCGAATCCTCGTAACCGAATTTGACGTGGGAAAATTCCACCTTGCCTTGCGCTATGCCGAGCGTAGCGCTCTTACCGTCCTCGTTTTGCATTTCATTAGAACCGAGAAAATCGAACACCCTTTCTCCCGCCGCCGTAGCCGACTGCAACGACTGCGCTGCCTGCGCCATTTGCGATAGCGGCTGAGTAAAGTATCTCACGTACATTGTAAACGCCACGATTGCCCCGAACTTTATCTGCCCGTTGATTGCCAACGCCGCGCCTACTACGCAAACCGCCACATATCCTAGGTTGCCTATAAACGACATGAGCGGCATCATCAATCCCGAAAGACATTGCGCTTTGAACGCGCTGTTTTTCAATTCCCCGTTCAACTTTTCAAACTCTTCCATCGATTGCTTTTCGCCGTTGTACGCCTTAACAACCGTATGTCCCGCGTAGATTTCTTCGATATGTCCGTTTATGGCTCCGAGATGTTTTTGCTGACGAGTAAAATATTTTTGCGAACGTCCGGTAATCAAAAACATCAGCGCAAAGCCTATCAACGTGGCCGCTATCGCGGTAATTGCCATTATCCAATTTGTAACAAACATCATTATAAGCGAACCTATAAAAAGCGTTATCGCCGAAACCATGGTGCTTATACTTTGGTTTAACGATTGCGCTACCGTATCTACGTCGTTGGTAACGCGAGAAAGTATATCTCCGCTGCTCGTCTTGTGGAAGTATGACATAGGCAGACGGTTGATTTTTGCGGATATATCTTTACGCATATTTTGCGACACGCGTTGAGTAATCGTAGTCATAATCCAGCCTTCCGCAGACGTTATGATAAAACTTATCGCGTAAAGCGCTATCAGCAAGAAGCCTATTTTAGCGACTGCCGCCATATCGATACCGCTTATAAATCCCTGTTCGATAAGATTAGTCAAATCGGAAATCTTATCCGGACCTATCAAAGTCAGCACCGTTCCTCCAACCGCAAATATAAGAGATAAAACTAATATCGCAGAATACTGTTTACAGTATCCCAAAATTTTCATCCAAGTGCCTTTGAAATCCCTTTTCTTCTTAATCGAAACTTTTGCTTTCATCAATTCAGTTCCTCCTTTGAAAGTTGCGAATAAGCAATTTGTCTGTATACCTCGCAATTCTCCATCAATTCTTCGTGCTTTCCCTGTCCCGCTATTTTACCTTCGTCAAGAACTATTATCTTGTCGGCGTCGCGTATAGTGCCTATTCTTTGCGCCACTATAAGTCTTGTGGAATCGGAGCATTCTCGCTCCAATGTTTTGCGTAACGTCCTGTCTGTCTTATAGTCCAACGCGGAAAAAGAATCGTCGAATATAAGTATTTCCGGTTTTCTTGCCAACGCTCTTGCTATCGAAAGTCTTTGTTTTTGACCGCCCGAAAGGTTTTCTCCTCTCTGCGCGATTGCCGCGGAATATCCGCCTTCCATATTCTCTACGAAACTACTAGCCTGCGCCGTTTCCACCGCCCATTTTACGTCTTCTTCCGACAACTCTTTTCCGCTCTCCCCGTACGCTATATTTGACGTAACGTCGCCGGAAAACAACACCGCTTTTTGTGAAATATATCCTATCTTGTTTCTTAAAGCGCTTTGCTTGTAATCTTTGACGTTCAATCCGTCGACGAATACTTCTCCCTCGCTAGCGTCGTAGAATCGGGGGATTAGATTAACAACCGTACTTTTTCCGCTGCCCGTCGCGCCGATAAAAGCGACGGTTTCTCCTTTTTCCGCTTTGAATGAGATATTCTTTATCACGTTTTCTTCGGAATCGGAATAAGAAAAACTTACGTTTCGAAATTCCACTTCTCCCCTTCTTTCCTCCGCTCCCGATACTGCAACGCCGTCTTTAAGAGAAATCTCTTTATCCAAGACTTCGTTTATACGGTTTGCCGCTACTTCCGCTCTCGGCAACATAACGAATACCATTACCAACAGCATAAACGACATTATTACCTGCACGGCGTACTGCGAGAAAATTACCATATCCGAAAACAACGTCATCTTATCCGCAAGCGACGCTTTGTTGATTATCGACGCGCCTATCCAGTAAACCGCAAGCGAAAGTCCGCTGAGAATTATTTGAATACTCGGCAACAGAAATACCATCACGCGATTGGCAAACAGGTTGGTATCCGTAAGCGCGTCGTTAGCCTTTTGGAATTTTTCCTGCTGATAATCTTCGGCGTTGTACGCTCTGACTACGCTCAAACCCGTCAAATTCTCTCGGGTAATTCTGTTTATATCGTCGGTAAGTTTTTGAATCCTTTTGAACTTTGGCAAAGACAGCAATACGCATACCGCAACGACCGCTATCAAAACCGCCACCGCTATACCCGTAGACATTGTCCACTGCCAACTCTTGCCCGCAATCTTGCATATCGCCCATACCGCGGTAATGGGCGCTTTGACTATTACTTGCAACCCCAGCGTAATCAGCATCTGAATCTGCGTAACGTCGTTTGTCGATCTGGTAATCAAACTCGCCGTGGAAAATTCTCCTATCTCTTTCATAGAAAAATTTTGAACTTTACCGAACAAAGTCTTTCTCAAATTAGCGCTGAAATTCGCCGCTATCTTAGACGCCGCCAACGCTACCGCGACCGAGCATATCAGACTGCCCAAAGCGCAACCCAACATCTTTGCTCCCGCGACAAGAATATCGCTCATTGCGCTGCCTTCCGTCTTTACCAACATTGTAATTTCCGCCATATAGTCGGGCAACGTCAAGTCAAAGAAAACCATCAAAACGATAAACGCTATCGCCAATATCGCCAGCGCCCACTCCAACGCGGTAAATTTTTTTAACAGTTTTAACATAAATCGCTCCTTTTTTAATCAAAATTTTACTAACTGGGTTAGATATTTTACTTAAAATATACGGACTTCAAAGTCCGGATAAGTTTTAGTCGAAATCGGGTTTTAACATTTTCTCGCGAGTCAACTTCTGAATTGTTTCGCTTATCTCGATAAACGTTTTGACTTTTTCCATGCCTATTTCGTCTATTATCATCTCTATAAGTTTAGTAATGCTCGCTTTGGCTTTCCCTATTTCCTTTTCGCCGTTTTCCGTAAGTTGTACTATAACCTTTCTGCCGTCTAGCGATGACGAACGTCTTTCTATCAAATTTTTAGCGCTCATCTTATTGAGCAGAACCGCTATTCTCGCGGTGCTTACCTTCATCTTCTGCGCCAAATCCCCCGCGCTCACTTCCGTTGTCGCCGCGTCAAGAATCTTCAATACCGCTCCGATACCCGCGTTTGTATCATTGATTCTTTCCAAAAATTCCGTCGGTTCTTTAGTGATAAAACGAGAATAGACGTACTCTATTTCCTGTTCGGTTGCCATTTTTATATCTCCGTAAGATTTATCTAACTCGGTTAGATTATATTCGATAAAATAGAAATTGTCAACCCTTGAAAAGTAAATTGTACGTCAAAAGATGCAAAATAATTCTAAAAAATTTTATAAAAACCTATTAAACGGGTCAAACGTCGCTTTCTTCGCCGTCCTCTTCAATATCACTGTTTATATTTTCGGACACGTTTTCGCCTGCGTCTTCAAAACCTTTTTCAATCGGATCTCCCGCAGTCTGCGCAGTATCTTCGGTAATGCCGTTATCGGCAATTTCCTCTTCGACGCCGCTACTTTCGCTGTTTAAGCGTTCCGCTCTCAACACTTCGAGGCTTGCGTTTATTTGAGCGCGTCTTTTGGTGGTAAGGCGATAACCTATCATAGGCAAAAGCGACAAGCAGAAGAATATGCCCGCAAACACCGTATAGAAAAATACCAATTTGATTTTAGTCGATTCGCTTTGAACCGCGCCTACTCCTTGCTGATATCCGCACACTTTGAGCAAAATAGTCGGCGTAAGCACGCCCGTAACGACGCCTATCAACGTAGACACTATGGACGAAGAGAAGTTTATAGTCTGCTCCAATCTCTTTCCGCCCGTCTGTAATTCTATTTCGTTCAGCACGTCGGCGTTGAATATATTCGGTATGATGTTTGCCGAACCGAATTGCAATCCTATCAAAAACAGACTTAATACGAACAGAACTTGCAGTCCCACTCCTCCGACTTTGAAATATATTACCGCTATCGCGAACGAAAGCGCGTTGGCAAACAGCGAATAGATACTGAAAATAGCGTTTACCTTTATTACGTCCATTTTCTTTATCATTTTTTGTACTATCAACATACTAACGACGGTACCTATACCCGTCGGAAGACCTATGAGCAGGAACTTGTCCGTGCCGCCTAAAAGAGCGCCCGCGACGAATATGCCGAAACCCGTGCCGATTTTTCTTATATCGCGAATCGAGTTGGAAAGAGTAAGAAACCAAAAGTTTTTGTTTTTTAATACGGCGCCCATTCCGTCAAACGGAGAATTTTTCTTTTCCATATAAGGTACGCGTTCTTTTACTTTAAGCATAGCGATTATCATAGATACGCCGTAAGTTACGGAACAAATTGCCATAGCTATTATATACATTGTGTTTTCGCCGTAAAAACCGCTTACTTTATTGCCCTCGTCATCCGTCTTTATCAAGAAAAATCCCAATACCAAAATTATTACGAGAGGAGCGGAATTCATTACCGAGGAGAAAAAACCCGAAATTGAAATGAGGGAATTTCTTTCCTGCTCGTTTGGCGTCATGACTATAGCGGTGGTATTTGCCGTCGCGGTCAAGGTGGTAAAGATATTATATAGAGCGCTTATGATTACGATATAAATCATAGCGTACCAAGTATTTGCGTCGTCAAACGGCGTATAAAAAAGGAGAAATCCTATTAGAGCCATAGGTATGGTACTTATCAATGCGATGGGACGGAACTTGCCTTTTTTACTGTGGAAATTGTCGATAAAACTCATTATGAAAAAACCTACGACAAACCCTACGATAATGGTAACGACGTTCATAATCTGCTGGTTTTTTTCGCTGAGTTGCAAAATATTGTTAATGTAATCCGTTCGGTATGTGTTTATCATACCCAAGAACATACCGTAAAATCCCGTTCCTACGATATAAGCGAAAAGTTCTGTTTTGGAAATATGTTTTTTACTCGAATCGATACTTTCGAGCGTAAGCGGAGTTTCGTTTTGGTTTTTCTTGACCTTACTCTTTGCCATCATATCCCCTTTTATTTCGATTTGCGATTATCCGCAAAATACGTTTTCAGTATATCATACGCGCTATATAAAATCAAGCGTAATCTTTTCCTCAAAAACGATTGATACGATTTAAGCAATTTTGTCGCAAACAAAATATTCTAACGGTAAATGTCGACATCTTTGCCGACAAATTCTCTTCTTTAATATGTTTGGGTATATTAAAAAAGATTTCGTCAATACTTTTTGACGGAGGTAAGCAATATGAAATTAAAAGACAGTCAAACTTACAAAAACCTGGCGCGCGCGTTTGCCGGCGAATGTCAGGCTCGTACAAGATACGAGTTCATCGAATACGGCGCAAGAGAACAAGGCTACAAGGCTTTGGCGGATATAATCGATAAAATCGCTTATCAAGAATTTACGCATTCAAGAATGATTTACAGTTTTATACAGACCGCCGACGACAAAACGATAGACAATATCGAAGTATGCACGGGTTATCCGTTCAGACAAAAATGGGATCTTATGGACAACCTCAGATTTGCCGCGGAGGACGAAGGCGTGGAAGCGGATAAACTCTATCCCGAATTTGCCAAAGTCGCGGAGGAAGAAGGTTTTTGCGATATCGCCGCTCTTTTCAGAAATCTCGTAAAGATAGAAGAAACCCACAAAAACGAATTTATGCGCCTTTACAAACTTTTCAAAGAAGGCAAACTTTATAAATCTGACGCCCCGGTAATTTGGAAATGTCCCGATTGCGGATATGAAGCGACTTCCAAAGAAGCGTTCCAGACCTGCCCCGTATGCCAAGCAAAACAAGGCGTCGTAAGAATAAAGGAAGCGTAATTATCGGAAATTGACAAATTTTTCGGTTACTGCTAAAATAATAAAAACAGACAATCTCGCAAACTTTGCGGGATTGTTTGCGTAAAAAATATAAGGCGGAACGGAAAATGACAGAAAGAGAAAAGATGATTGCCGGCAAACTTTACAACCCTACGGACAAAGAACTTGTCGCTTTGAGAAGAAAAGTAAGACAAGCGTGCGTGGAATACAATCGCTCAAATGAAGACGAAGAAGAAAAACGTTACAACCTTTTACATTCTATACTTAAAAGCCACAAAAAGGATTTTTATTTCGAACCCGATATCCGTTTCGACTACGGTTGCAATACTTCCATAGGAGAAAACTTCTACGCCAACTACAATAGCGTAATACTCGACGTCGCGCCCGTAACTATCGGCGACAACGTTATGTTCGGACCTAACGTAACAATCGCCACACCCGTGCATCCGTTGCTAGCGGAAGAGCGAGCAATCCAACAGTATCCCGACGGCGTCTACGATCTCGAATACGCAAAACCTATTACAATCTGCGACGGCGTATGGCTGGCAAGCGGTGTTATCGTCAACGGCGGAGTTACGATAGGTAAAAATGCCGTTATCGCAAGCGGCAGCGTCGTAACAAAAGATATTCCCGAAAATGTCGTAGCGGCAGGAGTACCTTGCAAAGTCATCCGCCCCTTGAGCGAAAAAGATTCTGTAAAATATAAAAAAGAACTCTTTTGAAAGTAATGCTTTTCTCACATTGAAACTAGGTAAGAACATACTCTTAACGATAAACGGAACGGCTTGTTGCCGTTCCGTTTTATAGCGTTCTCCTCGATACGATTTTAGTCGGAATTCTATACGTCGTCTAACGGACTAGCGTTTCTTCATGGAGCGTTGCTCCTTCAAATAGTCATTATACCTTTCAATCTGATCTTCCCTAAGGTCAATCATCTCTTTCGCTGTTGCCAACGCTTGACTGTCCCCTACTATCAATTCCGTTTCCTTTACCTTTACTTTCGTTCCTTCGCTTCCTGCATTCCTTCTGATGTCCTTCATATATTCGTCTTCCATCTTGAACAACGCTACAGTGCAGTCTTTCTTTATCGTCAGTTTTATCAACGGATTTACAGATGACTGTCCCAGTAAGATATAGTACGTGGATTTCTTCTCTTTACATTTATCCTTACTCATTGCGTATTCTTTCAACGTATCGAAGAACTTCTTTTGCTGTTTGCTAAGTTTCGCGTACGCTTCGTCTAAGGTAAGTCTAGGAGCGGTTACCTTTGCTTTGGGAGTAGGTTTTTCGGCAGGTATCTCCACTATCTTCTCTACTACCTTTTCCACTTCGATAGGTACTTCAACTATCTTTTCAACGGGTACTTCCTTTTCTACTATTTTCTCTACCGGTACCTCGACTATTTTCTCGACGACTTTTTCTTGCGGTTGAGAGGACTTGTCGGCAAGTTTCTCCATTATCGCTTTTTGTCCTTCGATAAGGCTCTTTATCGCTTCGTCGTTTACCGTTGCGCTTGCGAATTCTTTTTCTATAACTCGTTCGACAGGTTGCTTTTCGGAGAGTTTTTGCATTAACTTTTCTATTCTCTCTTCGTTACGCTTGTTCTGCTCAATAAGTTCCTGTACAAGTTCATCATTTGTTGACGCCTGTTGCGGTAGATACTGTTGCATATTCGGGAGCATTGCCGTCATTGTTTCGGATACTATTCCTCTTATCTCTTCCGCACCAAGTCCTTGTTGCGGAGCATAAGCAAAGCCTTGTCCCTGTCCGCCCTGCATATTTCCCGCGTTTACGCCCATCATTCGCATAAACATCATTTGCATTTCTTCATTTTGTCGTTTATTTTCGTTTCGTTCAAACTCTTCCTTTGCCTCTTCGAGTTCCTCTTCCGCTTTGTTTCTCCTCTTTTGCGAGATTATCATAAAGATTAAAGACAGTACCGCCGTTCCCATCAGTACGCTTGCTATTACCGTCCAGTTGGTTACGCTTACTCCCAAAAACGCCGTTGCATAGAATGTATTGTATTTCTTCTCCATTACTTTCTTGGCTTTCTTTCTCTTACTTTCGTTGCTCGCAGTCTTAGATAAGAACGCTATTATAAGTATTATACTGATTACGCTCGCTATCAACTGCCACAACGGCAACTCTTTTATCTTCGCAAGTATCTCGTCCAACGCTCCGCCGTCCCCGTCTTTATCTCCGTCGGGATTATCCGGATTTACCGGAGTATTAGGATCGTCTGGGTCTGTCTGAGGATAGTTCGGATTATTAGGGTCGTTCGGATCGTATATCACGTCATCCGCTCGCACTTCAAACTCTTCCCAATCTGTTTCCAAAGTATCGTCCGCAAAGACATAGTTTTGAGTGTCCTTTATCTTCGCTTTTATCTTGTACGTATTTCCCGCGACTAGTTGGTTTACGTCTGTTATTGCGTTCCCTTCTAAGTCTTGTATCTCGTACTCCACTCCTTTTATCTGTCCGTACTTTAAGTTCAATACATAAGGCTTTGCATTCTTATTCCATTCCTTACTTATCTTCGCTTTCGTTATCTCTATCTCATACTGCGTCTTTCCGCTCAACACTACGTTGCTTCCGTTCTTTACGCTTATGACTACTGTATACTTGCCTACTTCCTTTGGTACTCCTTCTACCTTATTCTCTTCGCTTACTATATCTCCTTTGTAATACGTCATCACCAAGTCGCTCTCTTTCGCGCTTCCCGTTATTACTAACTTTACCTTTATCTCTTTTCCGTTGTTATACTCGTATTCGCTTTGAGAAACCGTTACGCTTACGCTATTGCTTCCTCCTCCTACTGTGAAAAACGGAGAATATAAATTGCTTCCTTCCGGTAATTTGTAATTGTTCGCAAATTCGCTCTTTATCTTCGGATATGCTCTGTAATATTTCGCTTCCGTCGCAGATACTACTATGTCTTCCAACTTCAACGGACTGCTGCTATCCTTTATATTTCCTTTGCTATCCGTTTCATAATATTCGTACTCTACTATCCCGTCCGCGTTCCCGTCTGTCAACGCCTGTACCTTAAAACTATTACCTTGTTCGTCTGTTTCTTCTTTCTCGTCCCAGTTTAATTCAATGGTAGCAGGAACTATCTCCCAGTCCTTTTCCCATTCAAATACGCCTATATACGAACCCGTATCCCCGGATACCGGCTTTATATAATTTCCTTCATATCCGTCCGCCAATTTGAACGTTACGCTTGCTCTTCCGTCATCCCCTACGTTTATTCCGTAATTATTTGTACATTTGTCCACCAACAATCCTTCGGGTAACGTATCCGGGTCTATTACCTCTTCTACTCCCATATTTCCGCTATACGGCAATTTCCCGTCGTATTTCCACTTAACGCCGGACAAGTCATACTTAGCCTTGTCTATTGTCCAAGTTATTCTATACTCCGTTATCTCATTGTTTGCGGTTTCTTTCAACTCTACCGTCGTTATATACGTATCTGCGTTCTTTCCGTACTCTACTTCATCTCCTGCGCTGTTCGTAGTCTTTATGCTCTCTACCGTATACCCTGTCGGCGGCGTTACTTCAAAGTGATACTCCTTCCCGTCATACGCAAAACTGT
>CAJUBA010000025.1 GCA_910584635.1 uncultured Christensenella sp.
AGCGACGTTGCCGGTTGAGTTTGAGTCGGATTATGTAACGATGACGTACGATTTGGGAGCGGATATACCGGGAGAGAAGATAGTAGTAAATTTGGAGTACGGACAGCCGTATTCGGCGAATAAGATAATAAATATGTTCTTGACAGAGTTTAGGAAGAAGATAGACGTAAACGATACGGATAACTACGATCCTAATTACGCAAGTATAGAGAACTTGACGCCGTACTTTAACGGTACGGAAATAACGCAATACAATACAAGCATAAGCGACGTAGACGAGCCGCAGAGAATAGTGGTAACGTTTGTAGATAAGAACTATACAGTAACGTTCAAGAACGATGACGGAAGCGTAATAGAAACGCAGACGAGAAAGTACAACCAGAAGTTGATGGCGGTAAATAATCCGACAAAAGAAGGACACGTATTTCTGGGATGGAACTATGAAGACGTGGACGATTTGGGTAATACTGTAACGAATCACTGGGATTTTGACGAAGACCGAGTGAAGGGGGATTTGGAACTTACGGCGGATTGGTTTAAGGCGACGTTGACGTTGACGGAAATAACGGTAAACACAAAAAGCGGAGGATACGAAGCGACAAGCGTAATAGAAGATGGGGATTTGGAAGTAATAGCGCATTATACTACGGATTCAGCCGATTATCCGACGATGGATATAAAGTTGAATAAAAACGACGCAACGGGGTATAAGGTGATCTACGGAAGTTCAGACGGTAAATTGCACGTAAACAATCCTGGGATAACGGTAACGTACACGTACGGGGGAGTAACGAAGACGGAAAGGCTTACGTTGACGGTAAATCCGAAGTTGTTGGACGAAGAGATGGAAGCGAACGGGGTAACGTTTGAAGATACGGTAGTGAAGTATGACGGGACGGCGAAAGAGATAGGAGAAGTGAAAGGAGAGTTGCCGGTACAGATAAGCGGAGTAGAGTATGAGTATTGGTTGGGAGGCAACAAGATAGACAAGAGCGAGGTAATAGAGATAGGACAGTATACGGTGAGGGCGATATTCAAGAGCAACGACGCTGACTATACGGCGAGCGCAATGGAAGCGAAGTTGACGATAAGCAGGACGGGAGGAAGCGGAAACAACGAACCTGACGACCCGAACAATCCGGATAATCCCGACGATCCTGACGGCGACGGAAACGGCGGAGCGTTGGACGAGATACTGGCTAAGATAAAAGACTTACCTTTATGGCAGTTGATAGCGAGCGGAATAAGCGTAATCTTGATACTGATATTTACAGGCAAAGGCATAGGCTATGCAAGCAAGAAAAAAGAGAACAAGAAGATAACGCAAAGCAAGTACGGAACTTTCTATGCGGGCGCATTCTTAGGGATAAGCGTAACCAACTGGACGGTAATAGCAAGCGTATTGATGGGCGTAGCGGTGTTATCTCTTGTATTCATGCTTATAGAAAAGAAAGGCTACAAGAAATCGCAGAGAAACCTCGAAGACGCTAAGGAAGATTTCGAGCGTAACGAAACTAAACGACAAAACGAAGAAATGCAAATGATGTTCATGCGTATGATGGGCGGAAGCGCAGGCAATATGCAAGGCGGCGGACAGGCGCAGGGCGGATACGTATACGCGCAACCGAGTTTAGGAGCGGAAGAGATAAAAGGAATAGTGTCGGAAACAATGACGGCAATGCTTCCCGGAATGCAACAGATGTTGCCGCAACAAGCGTCTGTAAACGATGAACTTGTACAAAGACTTATTGAACAGAACGAGCATAACGAGGAGAGAATAAAACAACTGACGGAACACAATGAAAAGGTTATCGAAAAGTTGATGAATAAACTTACGGATAAACCAAACGAGAAGATAATCGAAAGAGAAGTAGCGACAAGTATAGCGGGCGACGAAACGATAAAGCAGATGTTGAGGACGCAAGAAAACTTAATGCGTAATCAAGATAAATTGATGGAGAAGATACTTGAACTATCCGCAAATAAACCTATTGAAACTCAAGTAGTAGAAAAGATAGTGGAAAAGCCTATTGAAAAAATCGTAGAGGTACCCGTCGAAGTAGAAAAGATAGTAGAGAAAGAGGTAGTAAAGGAAGTACCCATTGAGGTAGAAAAAATAGTAGAGAAGGAAGTGCCTGTTGAAAAGATAGTGGAAGTACCTATCGAAGTGGAAAAGGTAATCGAGAAGATAGTGGAAATACCTGCGACAAAACCTGCGCCCAAAGCAAAGGCAACCGCTCCAAGACTTACCTTAGACGAAGCGTACGCGAAACTTAGCAAACAACAAAAGAAGTTCTTCGATACGTTGAAAGAATACGCAATGAGTAAGGATAAGTGTAAAGAGAAGAAATCCACGTACTATATCTTACTTGGACAGTCATCTGTAAATCCGTTGGTAAAACTGACGATAAAGAAAGACTGCACAGTAGCGTTGTTCAAGATGGAAGACGAGTATATGAAGGACATCAGAAGGAACGCGGGAAGCGAAGGAACGAAAGTAAAGGTAAAGGAAACTGAGTTGATAGTAGGGGATTCTCAAGCGTTGGCGACGGCGAAGGAGATGATTGACCTTAGGGAGGATCAGATAGAAAGATACAATGACTATCTGAAGGAACAGCGTTCCATGAAGAAACGCTAAGTAAGCGTATAAATAAAAAGAAAAGAGAAAGTAAATAGCAAAGCGGAATTACAGATTACAGCCATATTTTTTAGCGAAAGCGGAAGGGGAAACAGAAATAGGGAAACCAAAAAGTATGAGCGTAATATAAGTAATTCCGCTTTGCTATTGTTAAACTAAGCAAGTAGAAATATATAAAAACGGATAAGCCTAACGGCATAAGACTAGATTCTTCGACTGCGCTCAAAATGACGGGAGAGAAGGAAGTACACTGGGCGGTTCGACTATACCCGCTAAAACGAAAATTTTGACACTCTCCGCCGTCTAAGACGGCGTATAACAGGACACTCTTCGCTTGAACTGGGGGATAGACATCGTTTGCCACATACAAAAAGTATGCTATGGCTACTCGTCAACCCCCGTTAAAACGAAAATTGCCCAATTCTCCGCCGTCTAAAAACGCAGTGTAGATTTTACGACTGGTCGGATTAGGCATAGAGTCGCATTATTTTATTCTACATACAAAAAACGGCGGAGGATATTCGCCGTTTTAGATTTGCATTTTAATAGTAATAAAATTAGAGTTGCAGACTTTTGATATACGCTTTCAATCCGTCGCTTAGGTGCTTATCGCGCAAGCCGTATTCAATTGTCGCCTGTATATAGCCGAGTTTGTCGCCTACGTCGTAACGTCTACCGTCGAAGGTATATGCGTAAGCGCCGGCTGAATCGGCTATTGTCTGAATTGCGTCGGTTAGGCATACTTCGCCGTTGGGCATTGCAGGAGTTTTTTTCAATACGTCGAATATATCCGGGGTAAGGATATATCTGCCTATACTTGCGATAGTAGAGGGAAGTTGGTCGATGGGAGGCTTTTCTACGAGTTTGATTACCTCTGCGTATTTGCCTTTGGTAGCGCCGGGTTTTACGATACCGTATTTCGACGCTTCTTCTTTCGCGACTTCCTGACATCCGAGTATGATTTTTCCCGTTGTGTCGTAAGCCTCGATAAGTTGTTTAAGACAAGGCTTTTGCGGATTGTAGATAATATCGTCGCCGTAAAGCACGGCAAAAGGTTCGTTGCCTACGAACGCTTCCGCTTCAAGCACAGCCATACCGCTGCCGTTCATTTCTTTTTGACGGACGTAGTATATATGCGCCATATTGGAAATATCTCTTATTTGTTTGAGGTATTCGGTTTTGTTTGCGCGAATAAGTATTTGCTCCAACTCTACCGATATATCGAAATGGTCTTCGATACATTTTTTGTTTTTGCCGAGTATAATTAAAATATCCGTAATACCGCTGTTTACCGCTTCTTCCACAACGTATTGCAGAGTAGGAGTGTCGACAATCGGCAACATTTCCTTGGGAATTGCTTTTGTTACGGGTAAAAATCTTGTTCCGAAACCCGCGGCTGGTATAACCGCTTTTCTGATTTGCGTCATAATTCTCCTTTTTATTGTCAAAAGTATAATTATTTGTTGTGATTACAGTATATACTATTATAATGAATTTATCAAGCCATTTGTTACTATACAAGAATTACGGAAGGGTATTTGTTATATCGTTTGTAGTTAATGCGTTGATATTCGCCGTAATATATGAAAAAAATATTTTTGAAATTTACCGAAAATTTGCATAAATAGTATTGACAAAGGCAAAAATAATGATATAATAAAACTAAGGTCAAAGAAAGTCAAACTTTCAAAGGAGGGCAACGTGGCGAACATTTCGGACGAGATAGAGCAGTTTATACTTTCTATTTGGAACGACGAGGAAGAGTTGAAATTATCCCGAAACGATTTGGCGCAGTATTTCAGCGTTGCTCCCAGTCAGATTAACTACGTGCTTGCGACAAGATTCAGTTTCGACAAAGGATATATAATTGAATCCAAACGCGGCGGCGGCGGATGTATAACGCTGGTAAGAATAAGCGATAGTAAAGACGAAGTGTTGCAAGGCATTGTTCAGGAACTTGACAATATAGAAGCGCTGACTTTCAATCGCGCGTCCAACTTCGTGTATAGATTGGAAAGAGAAGGAATAATTGACGGAAAGGAAGGGGATATAATAAAGAGCGCGATAAGCGATAAAGCGTTAAATTTCCCCGCTCATTCCGCCAACGTGAGAAAGAACGTATTCAAAGAAATACTAATCGGCTTGATGAGGAGATAACCATGCTGTGTGAGATGTGCCGAAAAAGATTGGCGACGAAATTTGTTAAAATCAACGGTTGCGATACCGAACTTTGCGAAGTTTGCGCGACAAAACTCAATTTGTACACGCCGTCTGTTGCGGATTTCTTCGATATGATTTTTGACCTTGAAGATTATATGGACGCCCGTTATGAAGAGAGAGTTTGTCCCGCTTGCGGAATGAGAGAAAGTCAACTCGTTGACGGATATAAGTTCGGTTGCAGTAAGTGTTACGACGTATTCGCCGACAGAGCGGAAGAGTATTTTAAGGAGTTGAGAGGCACGGAATACAGAGGCAGATTCGTTTCGGACTCTTGTGCAAGAAAACGCAGATATTTGAAAGACGCGACGCCCGCAGATATTCCTCATCTTTACAGTATGCTAGAATATCCCGCGATAAAGTCGGACGTCGCAAAAACAAGGCTGATTCTCAATAGAATAAAAGAACTTGAAGGGGAAAGGTAATATGGTAAGCGCTCGCAATACGGTAATATCCAGCAGAGTAAGACTGGCTAGAAATATCAACGGACTTGCCTTTCCGTCAATGCTGAGAGGCAACGAACCCAAGTTGAAAGAATTCTACGCGAAGACGCGGGAAGTGTGCGACAGTAGGTTCAAAAATAAGTTTTATACTGTAAACAGTCTGTCTGAAATTCAGTTGAGTTCGCTGATAGAAAACCATCTTATAAGTCCGGCTTTATGCGACAACGCTTTTGCGGCTATGATTATAAGCGACGACAAAACAATATCCGTAATGCTCAACGAGGAAGACCATTTGCGCGAGCAGTGTATACTAGGCGGTTACAGACTCGACGAGGCGTATAGGACTGTCGAAAGCGTGGATATTGCGCTTAGAAACAAGTTGGACATAGCGTTCAAAATGCCGTACGGTCATCTTACCGCCTGCCCGACGAATTTGGGCGCGGGCATGAGAGCGTCGGTAATGATGTTCCTTCCCGCAATGGCTATAAATCATACGATTGATCTTGAAATAAGAAAGATGCACGCGAGAGGAATAACGTTGCGCGGGGTATACGGAGAAGGTTCCACCGCAGACGGATTTATGTATCAAATATCCAATCAGTCGGCAGTGGGTATGGGCGAAGACGAGATACTGCAAAAAGTCAAAAACGAGGTCGCAAGACTTTGCGAACTGGAAGAGCAGGCTCAGCGAAGCATAAAAGGAGCAAATATCGAAGATCAAATATGGAGAGCGTACGGACTTTTGAGATACGCTAAAAAACTGTGTCAAAAGGAATTCGCCGACAATATCGCGCTTGTTAAGTTGGGCGTAATATACGGTATGTTCGATATAGACATAGATATGCTAAACAGATTGATAAACGACACTCAAAAAAATACTCTTTCAGTGAATGCAAGAAGAGAACTTAACGCAAGCGAAAGGGATAATTTAAGAGCGAAAATGATAAACGAAAAATTGAAATTATACAGAATATAATCGTGAGGTGATGTTATGGACGGAATGGACAAAGAGAGCAGTAATATTTTGGAAGTCGCAAGGGAAATAGCGATAAGATGCGGAGGCGTACTGGGTACGGAGCATATAATTTGCGCGATTACGCTTTGTCCCGAAACCAATGCGGGAACGCTGTTGGAAGAATACGGCATAGACGATAATATTGTCGAGAGATTGGTAAGAAGCGACGGACACGTATACGAAAACTTCAAGTTTTCGCCGCGAGTTTTGAGCGCGCTTGAAAAAGCCAAACAACTTAGCGAGGAATGCGGATACAAAGAAGTTAAATCGCTCGCTCTTTTGAGCGCCTGCCTTGAAGACAAGACTTCTTACGCTTGCAAAAGTCTTAGTTACTTTGGATTGGACGGCTCGAAGATAAGCAGAGAAGCGGAAAGAATTCTTCGCAACTCAGCAAGACGCAACTTTGAAAAACAGGCTCCTAATATGAAAGGTATGTCCTACCATGTCGAAGAGGACGAGGAAGACGACGGCGACGCTTTGGCGGGACTGGGCGAAGACCTTACTCAAAAAGCGAGGGACGGAAAACTCGACCCGGTAATTGGAAGAGACAGCGAGATAAACAGAATAATAGAGATACTTTCGAGAAGAAAGAAAAATAACCCTATCCTTATAGGCGAACCGGGCGTCGGTAAAAGCGCGGTCGTCGAGGGACTTGCCCAGGCAATAGTCGAGGGAAAAGTTCCCGAACTTCTCAAAAACAAACGCGTATTTTCCTTGGATATGGCAAGTCTTCTTGCCGGTACGAAATACAGAGGCGAATTTGAAGAGCGTCTTAAAAAGGCAATCGAAACTCTCAACGAAAGAGGGGATACAATACTCTTTATCGACGAGATTCATACTATCGTCGGAGCGGGTAGCACCGAGGGCAGCATGGACGCGGCAAACATACTCAAACCGCAACTTGCGAGAGGGGAATTGCAGACCATCGGCGCGACGACGTTGGACGAGTACAGAAAATATTTTGAAAAAGACAGCGCGCTTGAAAGAAGATTCCAGACCGTAGCGGTAGATCCGCCGTCTGTCAGCGATACGATAACGATACTGCATGGACTGAAAAGCAAATATGAGGAACATCACGGCGTAACTATCGAAGACAGCGCTATCAATGCCGCGGCGGTAATGAGCGATAGGTATATCAACGACAGATTTTTGCCTGACAAAGCGATAGACCTCATTGACGAAGCGTCGTCTAGAAAGAGAATAAACGGCACGTTGCTCCCTGAAAATATCAAGGAGATTGAAAAGAATATCCAAAGACTTAACGAAGCGATTGACAGTTACGTTAAAATGAGAGCCTTCGATAAAGCAGGAGAACTGGAAGTTCAACTCAAAGCCGACGAACAAAAACTCGCCGATTTGAGAAAGGATTGGACTAAAGAAAAAGTTCAGGAAAGCCTTGTAATTGACGAAACGGATATCGCAAATATCGTATCGTCGTGGACCAAGATACCAGTAACTAAACTTACCCAAACGGAAAGCGAAAAGTTGTTGGGAATGGAAGAGATTCTTAAAAAACGCGTTATCGGACAGGACGAAGCCGTCGAAGCGATTTCAAGGGCGGTAAGAAGAGCGAGAGTAGGCATAAAAGATCCCAAAAGACCTATCGGTTCGTTTATATTCCTAGGACCTACCGGCGTGGGAAAAACAGAACTTTCCAAAGCGCTTGCCGAAGCGATATTCGGGGATGAAAATCTCATGATAAGAGTAGATATGTCCGAGTATATGGATAAAGTCAGCGTGTCAAAACTCATTGGTTCGGCGCCCGGTTACGTGGGATTCGAAGAGGGCGGACAACTCACTGAAAAGGTAAGAAGAAAACCTTATTCGGTAGTGCTTTTCGACGAAATAGAAAAAGCGCACCCCGAAGTATTCAATATACTTTTGCAAATACTAGACGACGGAGTTTTGACTGATTCGCGAGGAAGAAAAGTCGATTTCAAAAACACGATAATAATCATGACCTCTAATATCGGCGCAAGCGAAATAAAAGCAATGCCCGCTTTGGGATTCGGAGCGTCTTCTCAGGACAGTTATGAGAATATGAGAGAAACGCAAATGCAAGCGCTCAAAAAGACTCTCAAACCCGAGTTTATCAACCGAATCGACGACATTATAATATTCAGAGCGCTCGAAGATAAGGATATGTCTAAGATAATTTCCATTATGGTAAATTCGCTCAAAAAGAGATTGGATGACAAAGATATTCATATCCAAGTGAGTGAATCCGCTCAAAAACTTATCGTCGAAAAAGGCGCGAATAAGGAATACGGAGCAAGACCGCTCAGAAGAGCGTTGCAGAGAATGGTGGAAGACGAGTTGAGCGAGAGAATTCTCAAAGGCGAGTTTTCGATAGGCGATAAAATCGACATTGACGAGAAGGACGGAGAGTTGGTTTTCCGATTAAAAGACAAAGAAAAAACATCGCAGGAAAGCAACTCAAAAGAAGAATAAATTAAATTTAGTTAAACTTTGACAAAAAAGGCAAGGACTGCAAAATCCTTGCCTTTTTTGTTGAGATTAACTTAATAGTATAGAAAATAATTGATAATGTTAAGAAAAGTTGACAAAATGTAAACAAAAGTTGACAGATTTAGTATGGTAATTTCCTAAAAATTATAGTAAAATATAAGTAGAAGAAAAATTTTTAATATGCGTATATAAGCGCTTTTGCGTTTGTGATATCAAACTTAATTTGCAATTTCAACTTCAAATGATAATAAATGTTATCATTTGTGAAAGTTGAGAAATCAAAGTTATCAGTCTAATGCAACAAAGATAATTTTTTGCAACTACTCAAAATAGTAACGACTTGTAAATTTGCGGTCATTTTATTCAGCGACAAGGGGATTAAAAAAATGAAAAACAAAAAGTTAGCAGTTATACTACTAGCCATATTTCTTCTAACGGTAAGTATGGCAATGTTTAGCGGGTGCAATGAGAAAGAACCTCGGGAAGTGGAGATAGAGATAATAAATCCGCTTACGGGAGAAGTATTGGAACAAGACGGGGTAATAGAATTGCCCGACGAAGAAACTCCGATAGAAGTAAGAGTAAAAGACAAGAAAAAGGATAAGTATCTGACGGATAAAGATTTAGAAGGAGTAACGTTGAAAGAATGTTTGAATATAAGCGTATCGAGATTATGGAAATATGATTATAAGGAAGCGTTAAACACCAGAGGGAAATTTCCAATAGAAGAAGAGGGAGTGGTAACGTCAAATTATTACGAGATAGAAGTAAAGTTTGAAACAAAGCCGTGGAACGTATTTGAAGAAGAATATGAAAGAAAATACGAAGCAAAAAATCTAGTATTAAATTTCTACAGTAATAAAGATTGGAAAGGAACGGATTATTTTGAAACGGTATTAGAAGAAGATGGACTTTTAGGCGACTGGGATGGCTTGCCAAACGTGAATATAATTGTAGAAAATGCACGTGAATTAAATGATTTTATCAATAATTCAATCAACGATCCATATTGTGATCAAGTAAAGGAAGCGATACAAAGTCTTGAAGAGTATGACGAAGAATATTTCCGTGAAAAGTCGTTGTTTATAAGGACATTTCTATCAGGATGTCATATTTACAATGCAGCGAAAATGGTAATAAATAACGGAATATTGACCCTAACTAGGGTAAATCCGCTATACGATGGACCTGTATGCCCCGATATACCATACGAAGGGATTCAGGTAATAGCGATAGATAAAAGTATATTAGAAAATATTCAAACTATTAAAGTAGAAGAGGTTAGAAGATAAAAGACAATAAATCCTTAATAGATATTAGCCAAATATTGACTAAACAGATAAATAACCAAGTATATAATAAGTAACATATTATATAAATAAAACAAAAACAGGAGGGCAAAAAAATGAAAAGAAAAGTAGCAGTTTTGCTTCTAGCCGCTTTGCTTCTAACGGTAAGTATGGCAATGTTTAGCGGGTGCAAAGATAAGGAACCTAGGGAAGTGGAAATAGAGATAATAAATCCGCTTACGGGAGAGGTGTTGGAACAAGACGGGGTAATAGAATTGCCCGACGAAGAAACTCCTATAGAAGTAAGAGTAAAAGATAAGAAGAAGGATAAGTATCTGACGGATAAAGATTTAGAAGGAGTAACGTTGAAAGAATGCTTGAATATAAGCGTATCGAGATTATGGAAATATGATTATAAGGAAGCGTTGAATACCAAAGGTAAATTTCCAATAGAGGAAGAGGGAGTGGTAACGTCAAATTATTACGAGATAGAAGTAAAGTTTGAAACAAAGCCGTGGGACGTATTTGAAGAAGAATATGAAAGAAAATACGAAGCGAAAAATCTAATATTAAATTTCTACAGTAATAAAGATTGGAGAGGCACGGATTATTTTGAAACGGTATTAGAAAAAGGAGATGTAGTTCCTTGGGATGTGGATAGATTTCCGGTATTGAATATAATTCTGGAAAATGAGCAGGATTTAGTCAATTTCATAAAAGATCAAATGCGCGAATCGCATTGCGATCGAATAAAGGAATCGATACAAAGTCTTGAGAAGTACAATGAAGAATATTTCAAAGAAAAGTCGTTATTCCTAATGACCTTTATATTAGTATGTAGAATTGACAATGCAGCAAAAATGGTAATAAATAACGGAATATTGACTCTGACTAGGGTAAATCCGCCATACGATGGCCCTGAATGCCCCGCTTTATCATACGAAGGGATACAAGTTATAGAGATAGATAAAAGCGTATTAGAAAATATCCAAACTATTAAAGTTGAAGAGGTTAGAAGATAAAAGACAATAAATACATAAGGGAGAAAAATTATGGGAACTATAAATAAAGCAAAAACAAGCAAGGTAATTATCTGTATATTGGCATTAATAATAATGTTGACGACAATTTTCGCGGTTGTTACAGATAAACTTTCCGTAGCGCAGGCAGATAGCGAATTATTACTTCGCGAAGAAAAGATTTATTCGCATACCAGCGTCGAAGAGGACTTTGAAGATGACAGTTTAATAGTAGTAATGGACAAATATATCAGCGGATATAATAAGAATCAAAATATGATATTTGACTCGATAGCGGGTATAGAAAATATAGAAGATTTGACATATATCACAGGGCATTTGGATGAGAAGGAATATCTCAATAGAGAAAGTTTCCGTCAAATACTGAAAATAAGTCTACAAGAAGAGTCGAAACAAAACGTGATAAACACGATAGATAAGATACAAAAACTTGACGGCGTACTGTGGGCGGGGGTAAACGGATATTATTCTGCGCCTGAAGTTTCTTCATTACAAGAGTCTTCCGATATACTATATAAAGTACAGTGGGGGCTTAACGGTACATACGGAATAAACGTAGAAGAAGCCTGGAAGTATACAAGAGGCAGCAAATCTATAAGAGTGGGGGTTATCGATACCGGAATTGCCGACCATGAAGATTTGCGTCCCAATTTGGTCGCAGGATGGGATTTTTATAACGATAATGAAATTACGACGGACGATTTGAAAGGACACGGAACGCACGTTGCGGGTATAATAGGCGCGAATAGCGCAAAAGAGAATGGGTTAAAAGGCGTATGCCCAAACGTTCAATTAGTTCCGCTTCAAGTATTAATACCGGAAAAAGCAGATGATGATTATTGTATAGATCCGGTAAGCACAGTAAAAGCGATAACATGGGCAACGAATAATAAAATAGATATATTAAATTTTAGTATAGGGGCAACAAATAGCGTTTCTTTTAGAACGGCGTTAGAAAATTATAAAGGTCTTATAGTTTGCGCTGCAGGTAATGGAAAGAATAATAACGACGAGAATCCTATATATCCGGCTAATTATTCTACTTATCCTTCAGAGGATGTACACGTAATTTCAGTAGGCGCTATAAATATAGATGGTGGAATTTATTGGAATTCAAATTACGGGCAGAATACCGTAAGTTTAATGGCGCCGGGCAGCGGTATTTGGAGTACATATCCTTCAGGTTGTAAATGGGAATCTACGTATAATCCCGGGTACGCTGCTCATACTGGAACCTCAATGGCGGCGCCGTTTGTAACGGGAGTGGCGGCATTGCTTTATTCCGAGTATATAAATAACGCGCATAATTTATCAAAATCGGAAATTGCAAGACAAGTTAAAGCAACAATCTTGGATACCGTAACGGAGGATGATAGATATTCTAAGGCTTGTTATACCGGAGGAAGACTGAACGCAGGGGAAGCGTTGAAAAAAGTTATATATAAATCAAGAGTATTGAAAGATTTTGGATATAAGTATCTTACGAATCAATGGATAGGACATATTGATATGATACTATACGGCGGTTCAAATTCTTTTGATATAAACGAAGACGGAACTCCAATCGTTCATTGGGGTGTTCTAAAATTCGCGATAGGAACGTCAATATGTTATAATGCTTGGAAAAAAATAAATAGTGAAGTTGTAATACGATTAACCAACAGCGCAGGAGAAGATGCGTATGTATTCGGTATAAGTTTCTTGAAAGTTATTCGAGTAGAAGTAGGATTGGTAAGCAACGCTAGTTATTCGTTTAGAACTTTTAGAGTGCCTGTTGAGGATTTAGATAACGATACGTATACTTTAAGTTTGACTTGCCGTTCAACTAGAAATAATAATACTCAAACAACTACGTCGCAATACACTTTTATAGTGGATAGGTAAATGCCTATCGCATTGTTACAGGTAGCAGTATTACTTTGGCGGGAGATATTTCTTGCCAAAGATAAAGAAAATAATTGGCTAAAAACGATAATGTTTTATAGAAATAAATCGGCTAAATTATTGGATAATCTAAATTAAACAAAATAAATTGTTAGCCAAAAATTGGCTAGGGATAAAACAAAAGAAGGAGGGCAAAAAAATGAAAAGAAAATTAGCAGTTTTGCTTCTAGCCGCATTACTTCTAACAATAAGTATGGCAACGTTTAGCGGATGCGTAGACGAGGAACCGGAGCCAAGAGAAGTGGAGTTGGAACTAATCAATCCAATTACTGGCGACATAATCAAGAGCGGGGATACGATAGATTTACCGACAGAGAAGACGTATATAGAAGTTCGCATAAAAGACAGCAAGACCGGCAGATATCTTACGGACAATGATTTACCTGAAAATACAATAAAGGATAGTTATCATGTACAGTTAATCATATTAGATAATGATGGACATGGGCACTATAGGAGAGTCTATGAATATTGGCCGACAAAGGAAGAATTAAAATCAGAAAGTTATTATGGTTCGTATGAAATGCAGATGTCATTTGATTGTAGACCTAAAAATCCACAAAATCCTAGAGAGTTTCAAAGAAAATACAAAATGGACACATCATACGTGAAATTTTATATCGATTAAAGACGATAAAAAATTTAGTAAATAACTATTTTAAGGGGGAATACTTATGAAGACAAAACAGCCAAATATTGACTAGATAGACAAGTAGTATCACATTGTGAATTTAAGCAAATAAAGAAAAATAACAAATCATAATTTAGAATAATATCGACTAAAAAACCAGTCGCGGGATATATAAATAGTCAAAAATTGACTAAATAGATAAATAACCAAGGATATAATAAATAACATATTATATAAATAAAACAAAAGAAGGAGGGCAAGAAAATGAAAAGAAAATTAGCAGTTTTGCTTCTAGCCGCATTACTTCTAACAACGTGCATGGCAATGTTTTGCGGATGCGTAGACGAGGAACCGAAGCCAAGGGAAGTGGAGTTGGAACTGGTCAATCCAATTACCGGCGACGAGATAAAGTACGGAGATACAATAGATTGGCCTGAAGAGAAGACATATATCGAAGTTAGGATTAAAGATGCAGAAACAGGCGAGTATCTTAATAACTTCGATTTTCCGGATAATTCAATACGAGGTAGTTATTATACAAGGTTTATACTTATATCTGATTCTGGAATTGAGACAAAGCAATTGGAGACAGAAGGTTACTGGCCTAGTTTAGACACAATTGAGGATTATTCATACTTTTATAATGAATATAGAATCAATATACATTTTGATTGTAAGCCTAAACATGTAAAGGATCCGGAATATAAAAGAAAATACGCAACTTGCGTTGCAAGCGTAATATTTTACAGAAATAAATAAATACGGGGGAATACTTATGAAGATTAAATAGCCAAATATTGACTAGATAGACAAGTAGTATCACATTGTGAATCTAAGCAAATAAAGAAAAATAACAAATCATAATTTAGAATAATATAGACTAAAAACTAGTCGCGGGATATATAAATAGTCAAAAGTTGACTAAACAGATAAATAACCAAGGATATAATAAATCACATATTATATAAATAAAACAAAAACAGGAGGGCAAAAAAATGAAAAGAAAATTAGCAGTTTTGCTTCTAGCCGCATTACTTCTAACAACGTGCATGGCAATGTTTTGCGGGTGCGTAGACGAGGAACCGGAGCCAAGAGAAGTGGAGTTGGAACTGGTCAATCCAATTACTGGTGATGCTATAAAAAGTGAAGATACTATAGAATTACCAGACGAAGGAACGCCGATAGAAGTAAGAGTAAAAGATAAGGAAACAGGTGAGTACTTGACCGACGACGATTTGCCGGAGATGACATTAAAAGAAAGTTGGCATGTTAACTTTGCTTTTGTCGATACAGATGGATTTAGAACAGGACAAGAGTACTATAAATATTGGCCGACGATAAATGATATAGAATTTCATCCGTATTATGATAAGTACGAAATAATTATATTTTTTGACTGTCGACCGGAAAGGCCTAAGAATCCTAGTGAGTTCAAAAGGAAATATGCAACAAACTCAAGACAAGTAAGATTTTATATAAATAAAACTTGGAGAGAAAATAATTAGTAAAGGAGAAACAAAAGAAATAAAAAGTAGGAAGATATTGGCTAAGAAATCAAGAATGAAAAATAAAATAGCCAAATATTGACTAGATAGACAAGAAGTATCATATCGTGAATCTAATCAAATATAGAATAGTAACAAATCATAATTTAGAATAATATCGACTAAAAATCAGTCGCAGATATATAAATAGTCAAAAATTGACTAAACAGATAAATTACCAAGGATATAATAAATCACATATTATATAAATAAAACAAAAACAGGAGGGCAA
>CAJUBA010000026.1 GCA_910584635.1 uncultured Christensenella sp.
GTACACTTTTTTTGGAATTTTTTGCTATTTGTCGATTTTTTTATTATTTTTTTACCAAATTTCGAAAAATATAAGTATTGGTTAATAGGAATTTGCTAGATTTAACATTAAGATACACTGTTTTATTGAAATAGATTTCTCCCCTGCGGTCGAAATGACGGATGAATAAGCGTAGTCGAAGAATCTAATTTAATAAGATACTTATTGATAATATAATACAGAATTTATTTGCGGTATCAAAAGAATAAGACACAAAAATGTTCGGCGGAAAAGACGCATTTTAATTCTGCATAGCCTGCCTTGCCGCCGAACTATACATTAAGATCGTATATAATCTTCAATCCTTTAAGAGTAAGCGACCTGTCTACTATATCTATTATTTTATCGTTGTCAACGTTCAGTACTATTTCGCTTAGACCGCCGGTAGCGATAACCTTCATATCCGAATAACCGCTCTCCTCTTTGAGTTTTTGAATAATATACTTCACAAGTCCGGTATATCCGTACGTCATCCCCGCTTGCAAACCTGCGACGGTATTTTTGGCTATTATACTTTCGGGTTTGATAATTTCCACTCTAGGAAGTTTCGCGGTATTGTTTACCAATCCTTCAAGACCAGTTATAATGCCCGGCGCTATACAACCGCCCAAAAATTCGCCTTTTTCGGATACTACGTTAAAAGTCGTAGCCGTTCCGAAATCCACGACGATACAAGGTCCGCCGTAAAGTCTATAAGCGGCTACGCTGTTGACTATTCTATCCGCGCCCACTTCCTGCGGATTGCTGTATTTGATATTCAAACCTGTTTTGATGCCTACTCCTATCATCATAGGTTTTTTACCGAGATAATACTCGCAGGCGTGTTCCATTGTGTAATTAAGCGCAGGCTGTACGGACGACATAATTACGCCGTCAAAACTTTTTATATCTATTTTTGCCGAATCAAACAAGCCTTTTAATACAATACCTATCTCGTCTGCCGTCCTTATCACTTTTACCGAAAGTCGCCACGAGTGGGTAAGAGTATTTTTATCGTATACGCCCAATTTAATATTCGTATTGCCTACGTCTATTACCAATAACATATTTTTTACTCCCAAATATTTTTCTATATTATTTCTTCTGCTCCGTCCATGCCGTTCTCGTCCGCTCTACTTTCGTCGCTAACGATTATTTCTTTGCCCATAATAGGTTGAGGAACCAAACCCGCTTTGCGGAGAGCGAAAATTATCGGCGGAACAATGATTGTAAACGCGATGATTTCAATCAAAAAGTTTATTCCAAACCAAGTCAAAATGTACTCAATGCTTATCATTGTGCCGTTGGTAAGTATCTTTCCGTTGTATAGCAATACCGTAAATAATCCGCAGAAGAATGTATTTACTATTACTCCGACTGCCGTACTTGCCGCAGCGATAGCGCTGTCTTTGGCATAAATTTGAACGCCGTTGACAAGATTGCGAATACCGTTGCCGTCTATTTTATATTTTGGATGTATAAAGACTTTTCTAAGTCCGTATCCCATAAAATAACTTGCTACGCCTATAAGAATTCTCGGCACCATACATACCAAAGGATTCTGCCATATAGCCGCCATAGGATTTGCCGCTTTTGTGGAATACCAAGCAATTTGATTTACCGCAGCCATAAGTACAGCCAACGAAATAGTCATTTTGAAATCATAACCTTGCGCCACTATTAAAAGCGGTAAAATCATAAACGCCAAAGTTACTCCGCCGGGTATAGGTATAGGCTGAAAGCAGAAAAAGATTGTCAGCGCCAACATAAGCGCCATGATTGCAAGATTTTTGGATCTGCGCGTTTGCGGATTGTCGCCCGCTCTTGAATTGTTCATAAAACACCTCGATTGAGTTCCTCACGGATACCCATCTTGTTTTAAGACTATGTCCAAAACAAAAATATAAATTTATTTGAATATACGGTCTTATAAAGTACCGCTATCCGTTTTTATTATACATAATGGATAATTACATTACAAGCGATTTGATAAAAAAATATTCTTATTAAAAAACTATGCCCGCTATAAGGCACATCAAATATATGTACCAAACGAGATTAACTTGCCAAAAAATCATGGATATGCAGTCTTCTTTTATCAGCATTATAAAGATTGCAGCGCTTAAGAGCGATTGCAAAGCAAGTATAATCACTGCCGCCATAAGCGAATGAAAAGTGAAAAAGCACATACACCATATAATATTGGAAATACCCAAAATACAGACGGGAATCATAACGTAAAGATAGTATTTGTAGTAAATGGTACGCGCCATAACGGTAATATTGATTATATAGACTATACTCCAAGCGACAGTCATCCCTATCGGGGGCAGAACTATCGACGGCAAATCCAGTTGATAATACCATTCGTCAACTCTTATAAAGTACGAACTGAGCGAGGCATAGATAAGAACTATACCCATAGCGATAGCCACACTCCACAACCATTTAATCTTCGACATATTAAATAATATGTACGGATAATAATATATATGATAGTTGCTTTATAGCCAAAGCAAACTCATTGACAAATAGACTTGGCTGTGATACGATAAATCTATGCAAAAATATAATTTTCTGACCTGGTGGCTTAGTTTTTCTGTAAAACCTCTGCCCTATAGAATATTCAAAAGCGTCATTACCTCGATTGTATTTATAATTTGGGTGGCTTTTGTCGCAGTATTTACCGATTTGTACTGGCAATTTACGCTTTACGTTTTTCTACCGGTATTTGTTGTCGATACTGTATGGGAAATAATAAATTTTACCAATTATCAGAAAAAATATAAAAAATATTTAGAAGAAAATAAAGAGAGTTGAAATCAACTCTCTTTTCGATTTGTTAAGGGGTATAAATTTTTATTTGTCAAAACCGTAACTTAAAATAAACGCAGTCAAATACGAGTGGCACTTATACTGTTTTCCGTTTACGGTTATTTGATTCACAACAACGCTAAACGATTTTTCGCTTCCGTCTTTCAACTTAAAGACTACTCCGCTTACACCGCCACCCGCGTTTTCTTTAGTAATTTCAAACTTTGTACTTCTGAATTCTTTTAGAATATATTCTATTTGCTCTTTCGTCAAATCGTATTCTTTTCTGTCAGGCTCTGCCGTCGCCGTAATGTTATGACAAAGATAAGCGGACTCAACGTCTTCTATATCTAAATCCAAAAGTTCGTCCCCCGACTTCCATCGAACATTGTAGGAAATCAACACCGACGATAATGCTATTACCGCTACTGTCATTATTGAAAATAATATCCATCCAAGTTTTGTTTTCATAACATAATGCCTTTACTCATTCCCAATACTTAAAACTACTGATATATTCTGTAAAATAGGAATGACAAATGTATTGCTTATGGTCAATGTTTATGTATATTGAATATACAGATATAACAATGCTTCTTCCGTCAGTTGTTTGGATATGTACACCGTTTGCTCCACCACCATAACCTTCGTTATCCCTTTCAAATTTAGTACTTTTGAACTCTTTCAATATATAATCAATCTGTTCTTCATTCATATAGAATCTCTTTGTAGGAAAATCGGGTTTTGACCAATCGCTTGCGGTAATGTATATAGATTCGATATCTTCTTTATCTAAATCCAAAAGTTCATCGCCCGACTTCCATCTTACATTGTAAGATACAAGCACTGACGACAGAACGATAACCGCCACCGTCATTATTGAAAATAGTATCCATCCAAGTTTTGTTTTCATAAATCATTCCTAATTATTTTTTATATTATAACACATAAGCATATTAAAGTCAATGATAAAAATTTTTAAGCGATTTAAGGTTATTAAAAACGCCCCCTTGCGGGAGCGCTCTTATCTTATGTAGTTCTGTTTGGATTATGCTATCCGATTATTTACAGCAGCAGCAAAGGGCTACGATTACCGGAATAATGCAGCAGCAGTCGCAACCGTTGCTCTTGTTAGAGCCGCAGCCGTTTCCACCGCAACAGCCGCAGCACATCATAAGGATGATAAGCCACAAGCAGTTGCATCCGCAGCCGTTGTTGTTCGAACAATCGTTGTTATAGCATTGGTTGCTTGCGCAACCGCAGTCGTTAAAGTTCGTCATTACAATTTCCTCCATAGTTTTTGAAAGAATTCAGCGTATTCCGCCCTTCCTTCTAGTTCATAATAAGCAAATAAAAATAAAAATGTTACTATATATTTGACAACGATATACAAATTTATTAAACTATTAAATAATAAATGATTTACGCGCAAAGCGCGCGTATTTAAGGAGATAAAATGGCTAATTTGACAATGGACAAACTCGTTGCTCTTTGCAAAGGCAGAGGCTTTATTTTTGCGGGAAGCGAAATTTACGGCGGTTTGGCCAATACTTGGGACTACGGTCCTTTGGGCGTAGAACTCAAAAACAACGTCAAACGCGCTTGGTGGAAGAAATTCGTTCAGGAAAATACTCTCAACACCGGACTTGACAGCGCTATACTTATGAATCCAAACGTATGGGTGGCTTCCGGACACGTAGGCGGTTTTTCCGATCCGCTTATGGACTGCAAGAGTTGTAAGACAAGACACAGAGCGGATAATCTTATAGAAGATTATATTGCCCGCAAGAAACTCGACGTTACAATTGCTGGTTGGTCCAACGAAAAGATGGAAAAATATATTGCGGAAAACTCCATCGTCTGCCCAAACTGCGGAAAATGCGATTTTACCGGAGTAAGACAGTTTAATCTTATGTTCAAAACTTTCCAAGGCGTAACCGAAGACAGTACCAATACCGTATATCTTCGTCCCGAAACGGCGCAAGGTATATTCGTCAACTTCCTCAACGTTCAACGCACGTCGCGTATGAAAGTTCCTTTCGGTATAGGTCAGATAGGAAAATCTTTTAGAAACGAAATCACACCGGGCAACTTTATTTTCAGAGTAAGAGAATTCGAGCAGATGGAACTTGAATTTTTCTGCAAACCGGGAACGGATCTCGAATGGTTCGGATATTGGAAAGAATTCTGCAAAAACTGGCTCTTAGGATTGGGAATTAAAGAGGAAAACCTCAAACTTCGCGACCACGATCCCGAAGAACTTTCCCACTACTCCAACGCTACTACGGACTTTGAATTCAAATTCCCGTTCGGTTGGGGCGAACTTTGGGGCATTGCTGACAGAACGGATTTCGACCTTAACGCTCACGCAAAAGTCAGCGGTAAGAATCTCGAATATACCGACCCCAACACCAATGAAAAATACGTTCCTTACGTTATCGAGCCGTCGCTCGGCGTGGAAAGAATGGTTCTCGCATTGCTTTGCAACGCTTATGAGGAACAGGAACTCGAAGGCGGAGATTCTCGCGTGGTAATGCATTTCCACCCCGCTATCGCGCCTTATAAAGTCGCGGTACTTCCGTTACAGAAAAAAGCGCTCGGCGAAAAAAGCGAAGAAATTTATAGAAATCTTTCCAAAAAATTCTCCGCTACCTACGACGAAAGCGCGTCTATCGGAAAGAGATACCGTCGTCAGGACGAAATCGGTACTCCTTACTGCGTAACCGTAGATTTCGAAACGTTGGAAGATAATTGCGTAACCGTAAGAGAAAGAGATTCTATGCAACAGGAAAGAATTTCTTTGGACGAGTTGGAAGATTATCTTGCTAAACGTTTGGAATACTAATCTAATATAAATAACAAATCCGAAAATGGAAAGCGTCGAAAAATATTCGACGCTTTTTCTTTTCCTTAAAAATCCGATATATACAAAAGACCTCTCCCAACGCTATGCGCGGGCGAGGCCTTTTGTGTATAATTATGGGTATTTTGTCAAATTTTAGATGTTCAACCTTTGGTTGAATAGTTGGGCGCTTCCTTCGTGATATTTATATCATGCGGATGGCTTTCTATCAAAGCGGCGTTGGAAATCTTTACGAATTGAGCGTTTTTACGCAATTTCTCTACGTTTTCCATTCCGCAATATCCCATACCGGCGCGCAGTCCGCCCATAAGTTGGAAGACTACGTCGGCAAGGCTTCCTCTATAAGGAACTCTGCCCTCGACGCCTTCCGGCACAAGTTTCTTAGCGTTGGTCTGGAAGTATCTGTCCTTACTGCCTGCCGCCATAGCGGAGAGCGAACCCATGCCTCTGTATACTTTATAAGATCTTCCCTGGAAGATTTCAATTTCTCCCGGAGTTTCTTCCGTACCTGCAAACAGACTTCCGAGCATTACCGCGCTTGCGCCTGCTCCCAAAGCCTTGACAATATCGCCGGAATATTTTATACCGCCGTCGGCGATAATTCTCTTGCCTAGTTTGTCAGCCTGTTCCGCGCAATCCATAACCGCAGTAACTTGCGGTACGCCTATACCTGCAATAATACGCGTCGTACATATCGAACCGGGTCCGATACCTACTTTCACAACGTCCGCTCCGCTTGAAATAAGCGCTTTGGTCGCTTCCGCCGTAGCAACGTTGCCCGCGATAATAGCAAGATTCGGGAACTTAGCCTTGACTTTCGCTACGCAATCAAGCACGCCTTTAGAATGACCGTGAGCGGTATCTATCGTAATTATATCTACTTTGCTATCCACCAAAGCGGAAACTCTGTCCATTATATCGGAAGTTACGCCTACCGCCGCGCCTGCGAGAAGTCTTCCCCCGCTGTCTTTAGCGCTGTGCGGATACTTGATAGCCTTTTCTATATCTTTTATGGTTATCAAACCTTTAAGATTGAACTGCTTGTCGACAAGCGGCAATTTTTCAATACGGCTTTCCGCAAGAATCTTTTGAGCCTGTTCCAAAGTAGTGCCTACCGGAGCCGTAACCAAACGCTCTTGCGTCGTCATACAATCGCCGATAAGTTTTGACATATCCGTTTCAAATCTCAAATCGCGGTTTGTGATAATTCCCACGAGTTTACCCGAAACAGTTACGGGTACGCCGCTTATCTTAAATCTGCGCATGAGATTGTTGGCTTCTTCAAGCGTGTTGTTCGGACCGAGCGAGAAAGGATTGGTAATTACGCCGTTTTCGCTTCTTTTAACTTTATCGACCTGTTCCGCCTGAGCCTCTATGGACATATTCTTATGAATAATTCCGACTCCGCCCTCTCTTGCCATCGCAATAGCCAATTCGCATTCCGTAACGGTATCCATTGACGCGCTTAAAAGCGGAATATTGAGAGTGATGTTGTCGCACAATTTCGTCGAAAGATCTACCTGCGACGGCAACACCTCAGAATATTGCGGGATAAGCAACACGTCGTCGAAAGTCAAACCTTCCTTAGCAATTTTGCCCATTGAATAATCCTCCGAACTTTTTAATATTTTATAACATTAAAAACATTAAGTCAAACAATTTACCGCACTCTCGACAAATTTTTCGAAAATATATTAAAAGACGGATGATTTCCAATCTCTTAACTTAACCGAATATGGATATTACTCTAAATAAGTATATTATTTTTTTTAATTTATTAACAATTTCTTAACAAGATGAATTTTTGCCTTGAATTAAACGATTAGATATGATAGAATAATAATTGTATAACATTTGGAGGTCGATTATGATCGACGAGATTAAGACCCTTATTACTAAAATGACTCTGGAAGAAAAGGCTAGCCTTTGTTCGGGCTACGACTTTTGGAGTACGAAACCAATCAAAAGACTCGGCGTTCCGAGTATCTCAATGGCAGACGGTCCTCACGGACTTAGAAAAGAAAACGACGACGACGAAAGCGTAGGTATAAAAACTTCCTTCCCCGCCACCGCTTTTCCGCCTGCCGTAAACGTTGCAAGCAGTTGGAGCGTAGACGTAGCCAGAAAACTCGGCGACGCGCTCGGCAAACAGTGTTTGGATCAAAACGTAAGCGTAATTTTGGGACCGGGAACAAACATTAAGAGAAGTCCTCTTTGCGGAAGAAACTTCGAGTATCTTTCCGAAGACCCCTATCTCGCCGGCAAATTGAGCAGAAGTTATATTGAAGGCGTTCAAGCAAACGACGTAGGCACGTCGTTGAAACACTATTGCGCCAACAACCAAGAAAAACGCCGTATGACTATCAACAGCGTAGTCGACGAAAGAGCGTTGCGCGAAATATACCTCCCCGCTTTCGAAGAAGCGGTCAAGGCTCAGCCTGACACCGTTATGTGTTCTTACAACAAACTGAACGGCACTTACCTATCCGACAACAAAAGATTGCTCACCGATATTTTAAGAGAAGAATGGGGATTCAAAGGTATAGTCGTCAGCGACTGGAACGCGCTCAACAACAGAGTCGAAGCGATAAAAGCGGGACTTGACCTTGAAATGCCGAGTTGCGGCGGCGCGACAGACAAACAAATCGTAAAAGCGGTAAGAGACGGCAAGATAAGCGAAAAGGATCTCGACGTCATTGTCGAAAGACTGCTTGAATTCGTCATCAAGAATTACTCCAACCTTCAACCCGACTATAAAGCGGACTACGACGAAGCGCATAATATCGCAAGAGAGATTGCAGAACAATCCGTCGTTCTTCTTAAAAATAACGAAAACGTATTGCCTATCGCAGAGGATAAAGAAGAAAGCATTGCCGTCATAGGCGAATTGGCAAAAGAGTTTAGATATCAAGGTTCGGGTTCTTCGAGAATAAATCCTTATAAACTCGTCAACTTCCTCGACGCGCTCGACCTCAACGGTAAAAAATACGAATATGCGCCCGCTTATAGCGTAAATAATGACAAACTTGACGAAAAACTTCTTCAAGAAGCCGTTCAAATTGCCAAAAGCCATAAACAAGTATTGCTTTTTGTAGGACTAACGGATAATTACGAAAGCGAAAGTTACGACCGTACGCATTTGGATATTCCGAAATGCCACAGCGATCTTATCGACGTAATGACTTCTATAAACCCTAACACCGTCGTAGTACTTTTCGGCGGCTCCCCTGTCGCTATGCCATGGCTTAGCAAGGTAAATACGCTTCTTAACGCATACCTGCCCGGCGAAGCGGGAGGCGAAGCGCTGTACAACATAATTTTCGGCAAAGTGAATCCAAGCGGAAAACTCGCCGAAACCTATCCTATCAAAAACGAAGACAACATCGTCTCTGAATACTTCCCTATGGGACCTAAAAACGTAGAGTACAGAGAATCCATCTTCGTAGGATACCGCTACTTCGATACAGCCGAAAAGAACGTGCTGTTCCCCTTCGGTTACGGTCTTTCGTACACGAAATTTGAATACGAAGATTTGAAAATCGACGGATTGAACGTATCCTATACGATAAAGAACGTCGGCGATAAAGACGGCTATGAGATTTCTCAGTTGTACGTCAGCGACCCGAATCCGATAGTCTTCAAAGCGACCAAGGAACTCAAAGGCTTTGAGAAAACCTTTATTAAGAAAGGCGAAAGCGTACGCGTTACCCACACTTTGGACTACCGTTCGTTTGCCTTCTATAATACGCTTATAAACGACTGGTACGCGCAAAACGGCGAGTATGAAATTCTTATCGGCGCGTCGAGTAGAGATATTAAACTGACGGGCAAAATAGACGTTAAGTTTGACCAAAGCGAAAAGAAAGCGCCAGATTACAAATCTATATGCCCCGCTTATTACGATATAGCGCACCTCGGCGAGATTCCGAACAGCGACTTTTCCAATCTTTACGGCGCGGATATACCCGAAAACAAAGCAAGCAGACGCGGATATTTTGATTACAATACTACCATAGGCGAGATGAAAGTCTGTCTTATAGGAAAGATTATAGTAAAAGTTGCTCCGTCTATAATAAAAAGCCAAGTTCCCAACGCGGATATTACAACCATGATGATGTTGCAACAAGGCATGGAAGAAATGCCTTTGAGAGGACTTATAGGCATCTCCTCCGGACTTATCCACCACTCTCTTGTGGCAGGTATGCTAATGTGGGGAAACAAAAAGTATTTCAGAGGATTCTTCAAGTTTATGGGCGGAATTTTCGGCACGCTTGGAAATCTCTTGCGTAAAAAGACTTTGGAAAAACAAAGACGCGAAGGCAAATCGGTAATGGTCAACGACATTATCAAAGAGATTAAGCAAAACGAGAAGGAGAAAAAAGCGGCAGAGAAAGAAAAGAAAAAACTTGCCGAAAAGGAAACCAAACTCATAGAAAAAAACGAGAAACGCGAAGAAAAACTCGCTAAGAAAAATAAAACGAACTAAATCTAATATATTGATTATATATAATATAAATAGCAGGCTTAACGTCTGCTATTTTTACTTCCCCGCTTTTTTGAAAATACGCTCTAAACTCTAAAAACAATACTAAATCGTATATCGATACAAAATAACTCGATAAATTATATTATTCGACAAAATGATAAACCTTATAAAGCGTCAAACAACACATATCCGACAAATCTACGTCATAATATTTACTAATCAAAATAATTGGAGGATATATGAAAAAGAAATTTATCAGATTTGCCGTTTTGAGCGCGCTCGCTTGCCTTATTTTCGCTCTTGCCGGCTGTCAAAAGCCTAAGACAAATTACGAAAAACTTTGCGAAAACGTCAGTTATATGCAAACAGGACTTTATACCGCAAACGACGAAAATTTTGACGTAAAACTCACTACAACGACCCAAGAAGAGTTGTTTATAGCCGACGGTAAAGCAAACGCGCAAATCGAACTTAATATTTTGACGATAGTTCCCAGCAACGCGGCAAACCTTTCAAAATCTTATGAATTTACCCTTACCGGTACGAATTCGAGCGTTAGCGGCACAATAACCAAAAGCAGACTGGGAATAAACCTTCTCTGCAACGTCGAAGACATGAAAAATATAGGCGAACCCAAAACTCTGACCTTGAAAGACGGCGACAATACCTATACTTTCCAACTTGAAAATAAATGCGCCAACATAACCGACGGCAACGGCGCGTTGGAAATCGCTTATACTCATTATCAAGAAAAAATCGACGCGGCATTGGAAGATAAGACGTTTGACAGAGAATGTTACGTAAAACTTCTAAGCCAAACCAACGAAAACAACGAACCCGAATATTATTGGTACGTTTCGTTTATTAAAGATAAAAACGACTATTGGGCAACAATAATCGATCCTATTACAAAAGAAGTGGTAAGCAGTCGCGAAAGCGCGAAGCAAAACCAAACGCCCGCTAATTAGTATGTATTTTGGGTAAACTTATTCTCATTGCTTAAAATGTATAACGTAATTAAAAAATAGAACGGAAAATAAATTCCGTTCTATTTTTTTACCGTACATTCTATATCCTAGACACTTAATCTGTTTTATTAAAAATAGGACGGGACGCTTTGTATAATTATGGGGCGCGTCCCGTCCTGAGGACAAAAAGGCTATGTTGTGTTTCCGACCAGTCGTTTCCCGACCAAACGCGAAATCTTCATTGTATTACGATTTCGGTCGGACTCTTTTTATATTGATTTTTTATTACACTAGATATTTCGACTTCGCTACGCTCCGCTCAATATGACGGGAGAATTAACAAACTTACGCTTATTCATCCGTCATTCTGAGCGTAGTCGAAGAATCTAGTTTAATATTTATCCTATTACTAAACGCTTCAATTAGACGGCGGAGAGTGGTAAGATTTTCGTTTTAGCGGGTATAGGTCGAACCGCCCAGTGTACTTCTTCCTACTCTCCCGTCATTCTGAGCGCAGTTGAAATATCTAGTCTATTTACTATCCGCTTTAAGTCCGACCAAAATTGAGCGTAGCCGAGATTTTGCGTTTGGTCGGAATAAAGGAGGAAACTCGACTGTAATTTTTGCAATTACATTAAACAAAAGTAATTGCTATACCCTAAGTCGCAGTTTGCTCCTGCTTGCGCTATACGCCGGATAACAGACTATTTCTTCCTCAAAGACCTCTGCTCTTTGAGAAAATCATTATACCTCTCTATTTGATCTTCCCTAAGGTCTATCATCTCCTTCGCTGTTGCCAACGCTTGACTGTCCCCTACTATCAATTCCGTTTCCTTTACCTTTACTTTCGTTCCTTCGCTTCCTGCGTTCCTTCTGATGTCCTTCATATACTCGTCTTCCATCTTGAACAACGCTACCGTACTGTCTTTCTTTATCGTCAGTTTTACCAACGGATTTACCGACGACTGTCCAAGTAAGATATAGTACGTAGATTTCTTCTCTTTACACTTATCCTTACTCATTGCGTATTCTTTCAACGTATCAAAGAACTTCTTCTGTTTAGCGGAGAGTTTTGCGTACGCTTCGTCAAGAGTTAATCTAGGAGCGGCTACCTTTGCTTTGGGAGCAGGTTTTTCGGCAGGTATCTCAACTATCTTCTCTACTACCTTTTCCACTTCGATAGGTACTTCCACTATCTTTTCGACGGGAACCTCTACTTTTACTTCCTTGACTACTTCCTTTTCAACTATCTTCTCTACCTCTACAGGTACTTCTACTTTTACTTCCTTCTCGACGATTTTTTCAACTTCTACCGGAACCTCGACGATTTTCTCGACGGGTACTTCTTTCTCCACTATCTTTTCAACTACTTTCTCGACAGGGACTTCAACGCGAACTTCCTTTTCAACGACTTGCGTTTCAACAGGTTTATTCGCGGACAGTTCTTTTAATTTGTCCATTATGCTTTCTTGGTTTTTAAGCAACTGTTTGATTGTTTCGTCGTTGTTTTCCGTTTGAGCGACTACTTTCAATATCCTCTCTTCATTTATATTCGACGTGGCTACTTCTTTTTCTATTACTCTCTCGACGGGTTGTTGCTCGGAAAGTTTTTGCATCAACTTTTCGTTCTGCTCAATGAGTTTATGTACGAGTTCGTCGTTAGCGGACGCCTGTTGCGGCAAGTACTGTTGTACGTTGGGCAATAGAGCGGCTACTGCGTCGTTTATCATACAGCGCATTTCTTCCATTCCAACCGCCGATTGTCCGTTATACGCAAAGCCTTGCGGTTGTCCCTGTGCGCCTTGCATATTGCCGACGTTTCCGCCGAGCATACTCATGAACATCATTTTCATTTCTTCATCGCGGCGTTGGCTTTCCGTTTCTCTCTTTCTGTTGTCTATTTCTCTTTGATTCCTTTCGAACTCATCTTTCGCTTCGTCCAAATTCCTCAAAGATTTCTTGTATCCTCTCTTCTCTATAAGCATAAATACAAACGAC
>CAJUBA010000027.1 GCA_910584635.1 uncultured Christensenella sp.
TAAAAGATAAGGAAACAGGTGAGTACTTGACCGACGACGATTTGCCGGAGATGACGTTAAAAGAAAGTTGGCATGTCAACTTTGCTTTTATCGATACGAAAGGATTTAGTACATCTCAACAATATTGTAAAAATTGGCCGGCAAAAGAATATATTGATAGTCGTCCATATTATAATAAGTACGAAATACTTATATTTTTTGACTGTCGACCGGAAAGGCCTAAAAATCCTAGTGAGTTCAAGAGGAAATACGCAACAAACTCAAGACAAGTAAGATTTTATATCAATAAAACTTGGAGAGAAACTGAAAAATAATATACTAAGGGAGAAATATATATGAGAACTATTAAAAAAACATGGAAAAATATAATTATAAGTTTGTTTATACTTATACTTTGTTTTTCGCTTCTTTCTGTATTTATAAATAATTCAAATAAAGAAGTTTTTGCAGACAAAGTCAATGAAGAATTAAGTTTGGAAGAAGAGTGTCGACAAATGACAGAGAGTATTGAAATAAATGTTGACGGTGATATGCACAATATTAGTGACTATGAAAGTTATTTAAGTGAAGAATTTAAATTTGGAGAAAAATTTGAGGAACGTCCAAAAGACAAAACTGATAAATGGATATTAAAAATAGTACCGAAAAGACTTTTTGATGAAAAAAAACAAGACTTTCTATATATAGGGGCTGAGTATGGATTTTATTTTAATTACGATGAAACAGAGAATACGAATCTAATATATTTAATCAAACAGACTTTTGATTTAAACATTTCAGGTCATATTGTAAGAAAGATAAAGCCATTGTATTATGAAAAATATGGATACATATCAGAAAATAATAAAACTATAATTACGCCAGTATTATTGATTACTGAGCAATTTAATCAGAAAAGGTACCGTTATATAAAATATTCGGCATCTAATAACTTATATTTGAAAAATGTGGCATTTAGCGGTGCATTGTTAAATATTAATGATTATAATTCAGGAGATGATGATTATGTGGCGACTGAAGATAACGGCGGTTATTTTATTGGTGGCGAATATATATTTAGCGGAGTGTCTGCCCAGAATAGCCAGATTGAAGAAATCGCGGAATCGTTTCGTATTTTACTTGGTGTGGCTATTACCCCAGTAGGTTGGTTAATGTCGATACAGGATCTAATCGATTTAAATGGAGAATGGAAAGTGGCTATGTCTAAAGATTTTAGAGAAATACTTGAGAATGATAAAAAATATTCCTTAGTAATCGGGGAAGTATCAAGATATAAGCAAATTGAAAAATATGGATTCCTTATTAAAAATTATGTTAGCGTATTGGATACTGATTATAAGGACAGTTCTTTGATGTTTGGGATAAAATCCAGTAATTACGTTCAATCTGTATTTTATTATAATTATGCCGATGAGACGAATATGTCCAATACGGCGTTTGTAGGCAGAGTAAAATTGGATATCGTTAAAGAAGAGGAAACCTTGACTGGTTCGAATATCATACCTATTGCAACTAATTTGGAATCAAATGATTATTTTAAAGAGATATATAAAGAAAAAAGAATAGAACTTGAAGAAAATGAAAACACGATTATTTATTCTCTGCCCAAAAGAGAAAATGAGTTGACTTTTACTGCGCCTGAAAATGGAATCTATACTTTTGAATCTAATGGTCAGATTAAAAATAGATTTATTGCGGATAAAGGCAATCTTGATGAAAGCGTAGACGGAAGAAATCAAAAACTTGTCGTAGAATTGACAAAAGGGGAAAAATTTTATTTCATAAGCGAAAATTTATATAATCAAAAAGGAATATATCAAATAAGGACAGAGTTTACCCCGCAACAGATAGAAGCGGAAGAAACAAAGACGCTGACTGTAAAGGCAGGCGAGAGCGAGTTTTTTGCGTTTGATAATACTGACGGCGCGGGCTTTAACTATTCTCTCGATGAAAACGGGAATTATTCTATAAGCGTAGCATACGAAGACAGAAACAACGTGTTGGAAACAGTCTCTATGCTGAATATGAAGAGCGGAGCAATCGCGCATTGCGAGAGCGGAAAATATATTATTAAAATTACAAACAACGGCGACGAAGACGCTAAATTGAAATTTAAGGTTTCTCATGGTTCTGCGCTAGATATCGGACAAGCCTATGAATTGGAAGTAGGACGGAACGCTTTGTATAAATTAGGCGAACCCAAAGCGAGCAGTATTGTAAAATTTGCTACAGTATCTGAAATACCTTTGAAAATATCTTTACTCGACGAGCAATTCAACGTAATTATCGAGAGCGATAAGATAACAGACGCTGAGATTAAATCAGTAATTGACGAGAATAAGACTTATTATCTGTATATCGAAAACGACAGAGAGTCGGCAGCAAAGATTGCGCTTGAAGTCGCGTATGATTTATTTAAGTTGACGTTGGGGAATAATGAGTTGGCAGGTAAGCACTTATCTAGCAATATTTATGAACTTTCTTTGACAAGCGACGCGCGGATAACAATTTCGGCTTCCCACAATATAGAGTATTCTGTATATGACGAAAAATGGGAATTGCTTGAATTGCAAGACGGAGCGTATGTGATATCCAAAGACGCTAAATATTTTATTGTAGCGAGAGGAGAGGAAAGTGCTTTTAACTTTGACATATCGCTTGAGTGTACGGAAGATTTGGAAGGAATGATAGGCGCAGACGAATATTGTTATATACGCTATATACCGACCAAGACTGATTATTACGACGTTAGCGGAGTAGAAGTATTCGAATGGTTTGACGAGCATCTGCGTACTTTTAGCGATAAGATGGAAGAAGGCTCAGTTTATTATCTCAAAATAACGGGAGAAGAGAATACCCCGTATAATATTTCCATACAAAGAAGAGCGACGCTTATTCCGCTTAGGTCAAGTTTCGACGCGACAAACAAACTGTATTTTATTGAGATAGAAGAAAGCGGAGCGTACGCTATTACTACTTGGATATCCAATGGAGTAACTGGAACTTTTGATATTTTAGATTGGGAAAATAATTTAATAAGCGCGGATAACAAAGCGGGCGAAAAGCATATCGCTCATTTCGAAAAAGGTCTGTATTACATAGATATGAAAACAAACGACGGAGTAACAATGCTTATAAACGCTCATAACTCCGATAATGCCCAACTAAACAATACTTTGATTGAAGGAGTAAACCACAACGTAGAAATCAAATCAAATACAGATAATACTTTCATAGTCAACGCAAGCGCGTCGAGCGAATATTATCTTATGTTGACTTATGTAAGTACTAGATTGCAAATTTTTATTACAGTAACCGATTCTTCTCTCAATGAAATTCCTTTTGAAGAATTGACGCTTCAGCCTACGGAACAAGGCAAAAGATATGGCGTCAAGTTGAAATTAGAAGAAGGGAAAACTTATTTCATCAGTATATATTACGCTGAATCAGATTTTGATAATAAAGAAGCGGAATTGTTGATTAAGATACCGACTAAAATTCAAGACGTTTACTTAAAAGCAAGCGGAGGAGAATTAAGAATTAAGATACTTGAAAAAAGAAAACAATTTCAAACAGAGCCTATTATTAGCATGGGCAGGATATATGTCTTTGAGACTGACGCTGAAAATGTAATTTGGCAAATCTCCGATACGGGGGTCGTAGATGCTAAGTTAGAAAATAATAGACTGTGCGTTAATATTGACGAGAATTATACTAGCCGACGACTGATATTAAAGGCTAAAGACGATTTGGGAGAGATAGAAATTATTCTCAGATTGGAGTTCGCTTACAAAGCGAGCGCTTCTTGCGACGGAACGAACGGATATCGTACAAACCTTATAAGTATCAGTCAATTAAATTACAAACTTGACGCGCGCATTGAGACGATGGATATAACGATGTCGGGAAAAACTTTAACGGTAAACGGAGACGAATGTTCTTATTTCTTAATGTATGACGATGGATTTGATATTTTTGCAAATAACGCGCGTATTAGCAGCGTAGCGCAGATAAGATTCAACGAAAGCGGAATGACGTATAAAGTCGCAGTAGACGCGATACCATTTGTGTTTACGAAAATTGCGAATATATCTTTTACGGAAGCAAGCGTTATAGCAGATATGAGGGGAACGAGCGTAAGCACAAAGACGTATAATCTTCCTTCGACTTTAGATAGGCTGATTCTTCTTGGAAACGAGAGAGAAGTTTTGACGAATATTCGTTTCGTTATGGAGACAAAATCAAGTTTTTCAATACATTTGATTAACATAAACGCAAAAGCAACTAATTGCGTTTTGTTTGATTTCTCTTTGGTAGACAAAACAGAAGCGTTGTTATCGGGGACAAATAAAATAATCGGTAAAAGCCCGAGTTACTTAATAAAAGCAAAGGCAATTGTTTTCGAAGGACAGGACGGAAGTTTGCAAGTTATAGGTTCTAACGGCGAAAACGGCGCGAACGGCGCAAAGGCAGGCAGTAATAGTTATAGCGCCGGAGAAAATGGCGGTAATGGCGACGACGGACTAAATGGCGAAAACGGAACAGGCGCTTTGTCTTGTACAAGCGTTGCAAATAAGGGCGATTGTTCGATATTATTGCAAGGCGGCAATGGCGGAAACGGCGGCTACGGTCGCAATGGCGGCACCGGCGGTCATGGCAGAACTAATGCAGTAAAGGGCGGCGCCGGCGGTCGCGGCGGAGATGGCGGCGACGGCGGCTATGGCGGAGTTGGATGTCCGGTATCGCCGACGGAAGGAATTATTGATATTATAAAAGGAAAACCAGGTTGCGGCGGAGATGGCGGTAGCGGCGGTTATGGCGGAAGCGGATCGGACGGTGTAGTATGCCGTATAAACGGTGAATTTGCGGTGGTGTACTCGTACTCAGGTGGCGTAGGCGGAAACGGCGGTAACGCAGGCGAATGCGGAGCCGGCGACCATGCATGTAAATTGCCAGCCGGTGGCGCCGGTGGCAATGGCGGATACGGTGGAGACGGCGCTTCTTATCAGGAAGGTAAAGACTTTAAGTACACTGGCGCAAGCGCCGGCGGTCGCGGTGGAAACGGCGGTACTGGTTGTATAGGCGGCGACGGCGGTCATGGCGGTCATGGCGGTACGGGAGCAAAAGGATTGAATGCTACTTTGACTTCTAATGGCGGCGACGGATATAGAGGCGGTCGCGGTGGAAACGGCGGCAACGGCGGGAATTATTATGAAGTAGACGGACATGGCGGCGCTGCCGGCGACGGCGGTTACGGCGGCGAAGGCGGAGAAGGCGGTGAGAAAAAAAGCGTATTCAAAGGCGGGGCGAAAGGTCCGGATGGAAGTTCAGGCTCAAATGGAGCCGCGGGAAAATACGTGGCGCCCGGAAGCAATACCGGCGAAAGTTCCGGCGGCGACTCTTGCGTTGCCACAGGTACGCTAATTACGCTTGCCGACGGTCGTCAAGTGCCGGTAGAAACGCTCAAAGGCGACGAAATGTTGTTGGTTTGGGATATTTTTAATGGAAAATTTGAAATTTCCCCCATACTTTTTGTAGACAAAGACGAAGAAAGAATGTATAATATAATTAATCTTCGATTCTCTGACGGTACAAGCGTAAAGGTCATAGATGAACACGGGTTCTGGGATTTTGACTTGAACAAGTACGTTTTCTTAAGAGAAGACGCGGATAAGTATATAGGACATTACTTTAACAAGCAGACGGTAGATGAGGAAGGCAACTTCGGTTATACGAAAGTAAGACTTGAGGAAGTGGAGATTACTCAGGAATATACCGCGGCGTGGAGTCCTGTAACGTACGGACATTTATGTTATTACGTCAATGGCATGCTTTCAATGCCGGGCGCTACGGGAGGATTGATAAATATCTTTGACGTAGACGCAAAGACAATGACGGTAGATAAGCAAGCGTACGAGTTTGATATCGAGATATACGGACTGTATACGTACGAAGAGTTTAGCAGTAAATATGAGATACCGCAGGAGATATTCGAAGCGTTTGGCGGAAAGTATTTGAAAGCGGCGATAGGTAAAGGCTTGATTACGGAAGATGAGATAAGCGCGTTGATAACGAGATATTCCGCTTTCTGGCAAGCAAACGATTAAATCAGTCAAATCATAACTTAATATTTCGTTCCCGACACCTCACAGAATCGGGACGAAAAAATCGCCGTCCGAAAGGGCGGCGGTTTTTTTATAGGTAAATTAAAAATAAATTTTAGCGCGCAGTTTTATTACTAGATGCCAAAGCGAAAACCCTTGGTATCGCCAAATTAAAATATCCGATAAAAATTACAATAAATTTTCAAAAACCATCTTTTAATTGTTTTTTGTCTGTGGTATAATATAAACACAGAATACAAAGAAATAAATTTGGGGATTGGCTTGCCGATTTCCCGACAAAAATAAAGGAGGGCAATTATATGAAAATAGAAATAATTGCGAGAAATTACAAACTGACCGACCATTTGGAAGAAATCATCAACAAGAAAATGGAAAAGTTTTCGAGATATTTCGAAGACGACGCCGTAGCGAAGATTTTTCTTAAAGAAACGGGCGGAAAAGACAAGTACGTTATGGAAGTAACAATCTTCTTCGGAAACAATATGGTAAGAAGCGAAGTTTCCTCGGAAAATATGTTCAACAATATAGATATTGCGTTGCCGAAGATAGAAGGACAGATAAGAAAGCACCGCACGAAACTCGGCAAACTCAAAAAGAGCGCTTTGGACGAAGGAAGCATGTATCCGCAGGCGGAAGAAAAGAAAATGGAGATTATCCGTACAAAGTCCATGGCTTTGAAGAAGATAGATCTCGAAGAAGCCGTCGAGGATATGGAACTTGTCGACCACGACTTTTATATATTCCTCAACAATAAGACGGGTAAAGTCAACGTGCTTTACAAACGTCGCGCGGGAAATTTGGGTTGTATCGAACTCGACTATTGATTTAACAGACGAAATACGTACGCCGACGGGTTTTCCCGTCGGCTTTTTATATTTATATTATAATTTTTTGTTTATTTTGCGTCTAAAAATCCGTTCAACTTATAATAATCGATATATATTTAATTGTCTTTTGTAATTTTTTGTAGTAAAATTATTCTGAATAAAAGCGTAAAGGAGTAGAAATGAGAAAAAAAGCGCTGATTATCGCCGTTGTTATTCTTGCCGTCGTAATATGCGTCGGTTTTACGGCGTGTTCAAAAAATAATCAGAACAATATCGAAAGACAGGATTCGGTTGTTTCGCGCTTTGGCGACGGTATTGCCGTACTTGATTCTCACGCCGCTCCCACGACTGCGAAAGAATATAAAGACCAACTTAGAGTGCGCGCAAAAATCAACGTTGACGCGCGTTTGAGCGGATACCATATTACGGGCATTTACTTGCCTGCGGGAGAAACGCTTACGATAGACGTATCCAATACGATAGCGCAGTTTGGTTACAGCGTTTTGGTTAACAACTTTTCCACGGGCGTAAGAGTAGTAAGACAGATTTCTACCGTCAGAACCATGATAGATTCAAAAGACGCTCCCGACGGCGGAGTGGTAGAAATACTCGTGCCGGAAATGGCTAACAACGGAGCGAGCGTCAATTCCTTTAACATGAGAATAGAGGGCGGAATCGTTATGCCGTATTACAGATTGGGACGCGACGACGTCGCTCAAATAGAAAGAGGGGGCGGAGATTACGCGATACTCGACTGCGTCAACGCGAGATTCTACGTTCCTACTGACAAACTATACGACGAAGAAGGAAAATGCGTAATAGGCGAAGACCTTTACAATTCTTTGCTTTGGTGGCAGTCGGCGGTATCGTTTTTCAACGAAACTTTGGAGATACCGAGCAGTAGCAGCGAGTATACCTCAAGCGTTGTTTTAGGCAACTTCGGCAACGGTCTAATCTACGATGACGATAGAAGAGCGGTAGTTGCGGACAAGGCTTATTTTGAAGATTTCCTTGTTTACGACAACCTTATAGGCGGAAAGGCTTGGGATTTGCTTTACGCTATTTGCGACCATAAAGTCAGCGTTTCCGAAAACTTCTCGCAATCAAGCGCGGAAACCATGATAGTAGACGTTCTTTGCAGTATTGACAACGTCGTAATGACGCACTCGAGCGCGGTTGAGGAAGAGAGCGAATGGACGTGGCTTATCGATCCTTACGAATGTTTGAAAAGGACGACGGAACTTCTCGCCATGCCGACGGACGAACGCGACGGGAATTACGACAGGGACGTTATCCGCGCTTTCTTTATCAATATAATGCATACTTACGGTCTGGACAAGACCATAAATATAATTATCGCTTACGGTAAAATCGCGTCGGGTAAGCCTTACAACGATACGCTCGCTTTGATTATAAGCGAGGAGTTGAGCGCCGATATGAGCCTGTATTTTGAAAAGTTTTCTCTTACCTTATCTCAGGAGACAAAAAACAAAATGTCGGGCAACAATATGTATATACCCGTGCAGACTAAATTTACTTTGGGAAGCGAAGAATCTTTTAGTATGGGTTATACCGTCGCTATGGGCGAAAGAGCGACTTTTGATTTTGCCGATAATTTAGTTACGATGGCTGACGGCGAATGGGATATTGTCGGACTTGACGGCGACGATAAACTTTGGGAAGAAGAAGACGGAATTTATTACTATACTCCTAGTACGGGTAAACTTACGGACGAATTCCGACTTTCTTTGAGAAACGGAGAAAACAGCGTTACGCTTTTCGGAAGAATAAACGTGCTGATTACCGTAGCCACTTATAAAATCTACGAAAATTGGAAATTCGACAATACCGCTACCGCTTTGGACGAGGCAGTTGAGTCGTATCAAAAGCGCAGTCCCGATTATACAGGAAGTATTGATTTCGCGGGAGTAAGAAGACGCGCCGAAGTAGACCCGGGAGTTTACGTCTTGACGGTTACGGAAGGTTGCATAAAAGTTCCCGTAAGCGGAAAGTACAGACTTTATTTGCGAAATCACGGACTTTGCAGGGTAGAATTCGGAGTTCCCAAATACATGACGACTATGTTCAACAGTCCCATTCCCGTACAGGAATTTACCCGTTATCAGTCTTACGATATAGTTTTGGACGAAAATAAGACTTATGATTACAAACTTTATTTGCTTTCGACCAAAGGCGATTGCGACGCTGCTTTGGGCATAAGATATATTGAAGAAGAATCGACGAACGACGACAACGACTACGGAATCCACGCAGACCCGATTGACAGCAATTTTCTTATATATAAAGGATTGAAAAAAGAGGATATAGTGGAATTCCTTCCGCCGGTAATATATCCTACGGGTTACGGCTATAGGGAAGATTTTTATCAGGCGCACGAATTGAAGGTGGAGTATTTCACTTCCTATCCTACTCCCGTTGTCAACAGAGGAATCAACCTCGCTATCGACGCTCTTACGACGGGAAGTTATTACAGCGCGGCAAAACTGACGAATAATTACGAGTTTGTGCTTGATTTGCATAAGCAACTCAGATTGGAATATTTGATGCTTAACGTAAGAAGCGAGGCTTTCGGGGCGGAAGTCGAGATGTATCTTTCAAACGACGCCGAATTCCAAAATCAAATCAAACTGGATTTGAGCGAAAACGTTTTGAAGAGCGGCGACAACTATATGCTTTTCTCAAGCGGTACTTATAGATACGTCAAGATAATACTTTCTTCAGACAGCAATTTTACTTGCGATATAAACGATTTAAGACTCGGTCAGTACTTTGAAGAGAGCAGAATCGTTCCCAACACTTCGTCAATGCTTGCTTATATGGGCGGTTGGTCCAACGTAGGCGAGTATGTCAGCGTTAACGGAAGTATAAGCGAGAGCGTAAACAGTAACTCGATGTTCTCATTTACCGCAAAATCAAGGCAGATTTGTCTTTACGGAGTAAAGGATAGCAAGTACGGCAAAATGGACGTTTATGTCGACGGAAAATTCCACTCTACGATAGATTTGTTTAGCGAAACGACAATGACCGATCAACTTCTATTTGCGATAGATTTCGATACGTCAAAGGAACACTCTATCAAGGCTATGCCTTCTTCAAAGACTGACTTGATAAATTTCGATTACATTTCATTTATTCCCGTAAATGAAGAGGAAGTGCAGGATATAAGCGGAGTGGTATACTATATCTTTATTATTCCGGGAGTTATCCTTATTGCGTTGACGGGCGCGGCGATAGCCGATTTCAGAGTCAAGGCTAGACGCAACAATAATAAAAGAAAAGATTTTTCAGAAAAAGATGGCGATTCAAATCAAGTTAACGAAGAACAGCCGGCTTAATGTTAATAGAGTTAAAACAATAAAGGAAAAACAGTATTGAAAGACAGGCGACGGCCTGTTTTTTATTATTTATTTTTACAGATTTATAATTTTTTAATCAAATAATTACAAAATTCCAAAAAAAGTGTACTTTTACTGACCAATAAATCTTATGCTGAATTACTCAAAAAACGAGCAATTTTTCATAATAATTATACAATAATGAAAATGGTTTGGCAATATCTCGCGGTCAGTAAAAGTACACTTTTACTGACCGGTAAAAAACGGGGTAGAAATGGATATCAGGAAAAAGAAAATAAATATATATTTAACGGTAGCAATATTGTTAATTGCAATGTTGTTTTGTAGCGTGTGCGTAATAATGGACAGTAACAAAACAACACATGCAATTATAGCAGAAGATATAGAGTCGCAATCGACAAATCTTAGCGAAATATTGTTGGCAGGATACGAAAACAGTACAACAGGCAAAGTTTTTAGCGGAGACGTATTTTGGGAGTTGGTAAGCCAAATAAGCGGAGAGAAAAATCCAAATAAAGGCACTTTGGATAATCTGACGATGCCTAAGACATCGGCGGATTTTAGGACGAACAACAATGAGTTGGGTAACGGTACAAAAGACGTAGTACTGCAGATAGGAGGAAAGCAATGGATAGCGACGTATTTGTCAACGAATTCAAGCGGAGATCCAATCCTTACGTTATGGCTTGCAAATTCTGAGATATTGTCTAGTTGGCACGTACAGGCAGAGGCAAGTACAAGCAATCCAGGGAAGTATCCTAACAATATGTATGGAACTAGTTCGATAAGAGCGGTAACTTTGAATAATGGCGGCGGATATGCTAAGACATACAATGCAACATCATTGACTCCAGTTGAGCAAGACCCAGATAGCGAGTGGGCAATATACACAATGGACGGAGTTGCGGGTAGTTTAACGTCATTTATAGAAGTGCCGGACAATATGAGTTGGCAACATGATCAAAAAGCGCTGGATAACGTTACATCTTCCGCATATAAGAGTGAGTTTGGTTACAATAACAACAATGACGCGTTGGATGTTGGCGGAAATGGTAAAGCGGGCGATTATTTGAATGATTCCAAAAATAATACAGTTGACAAAGCCGGATATAAAGGTTGGGCAAACGATATGTTATGGCTTCCCAGTGTGGCGGAAACAGGCGTAAGGGGCGAAGAAGGAATATGGAAAGCAATCAATACCACTCGCGCTAATGACGTTAATGTATGGTTGCGGTCAGCAGGCTATCCTAGCAGTCATAATACAATGTATTTTTTAGGATCTGCGGGTTCAAATATATCTCGTACGGACGCATTATCATCCAGAGCAGTGCGACCTGCATTCCACTTAAATTTGGCAAAAGTAGCGGAATCAGCAACAGCGGCGACCCCCAAGACAAAAGGCGACGTAAAGAAGTATTACAGCGAAACAAGCGGAGTAGCGGACGAAATAGAGTTTGAGTTAGATAAAGTAAACAGCAACTTTACAGATATAACAATCCAAGCAACAGATATTGAGGGGA
>CAJUBA010000028.1 GCA_910584635.1 uncultured Christensenella sp.
GGCAGCATAGCCGTCATTGTTTCGGACACTATTCCGCGTATCTCTTCCGCTCCCAATCCTTGTCCTGCATAAGCGAAACCTTGCGCTCCCATGCCGTTTTGCATATTGCCGGCGTTTCCGCCGAGCATCATAAACATACGCTTAAATTCTTCTTCTCTCGACCTGCGTTCATATTCCTCTTTACTCTTTGCAAGTTCGCTTATCGCCTTATTGCTTCTGCTCTTGGCTATTATCATTATCACTAAACTAGTCAACGCTCCGACCGCCAAACAACCTGCCATTACCGTCCAGTTGTTCATACTAAGTCCGAACAATCCCGTACCGCCGACGCCGTAATACGTCGCATACTTTTCGTTCGTTTCTTTCTTCGCTTTCTTACGTCTGCTCTCATATACAAACGTCTTTGACATAAACAGCAATATCAGCAATATGCTCACTCCGCTGACAATCACTTGCCACCATTGTTCCAGAGTATCTACAAACTTATCGAAATCTACGTTGGTATCGTCGTCTTTATTACCGTCGTCCGGATTATCTGGGTTATTCGGATCATCCGGATTAACCGGCGTATTCGGGTCGTCTGTATCCGTTGGATAATTTGGACTGTCCGGGTCCGTCGGGTCGTATAACACGTCGTTCGCTCCTACCGTAAATTCCTTCCATTCCGTCGCTACGCTTCCGTCTGCAAACGTTACGTTGCCGTCCGCATTCTTTATCACCGCCCTGACTTCATACGTATTGCCCGGCTCCAACTCATCAAACGTTATCACATTCCCTTCAACGTCCTTGTACTCGTATTCTATCCAATTTATATCCTCTTTGCTTTCCAACTTCAACGACGGCGGATTATACGTCGTTCTCCACTCACTGTTATCCACCTGTCTTTGCGTTATCTCGTAATCTATCCTTACGCTTCCGTCTTCGTCAGTTCCCGTCAAGTAGTATCCGCTTACCCCGTCTTTCAAACTTATTTTCGCTGTATACTTTCCTACGCTTGCAGGCACTTCCGCCAACGCGCTTATTCCACCGCGAGTATAGTACTCTATTTCAAAATTGCTCAAACTCGTATATCCGGACACCAACTTTATCTTTACTTCCTGTCCTTCGCCATTGTATACCATAGTCTTGTTTTCAAGGTCTATCGTTACCGCTACCGCGTTTTCTCCTACCGTGAAATAGTCGCTGTATTCTTCCCCCGACAATACGTAGCCGTTTCCCCAAATGGATTTTACTATCGCTTTCGCCTTGTAATATTTGACGGTATTATCCTCTACTACCAAATTTTTTATAGGATTGTTTTCATCCAACAAGTTCTCGCCAGTCTCGTCCGTTTCGTAGTACTCGTATTCTATTATTTCGCCGTAATTTCCTTTCAATACTTTGAGAGTATACGTCTTGCCGTTTACGTCGGTTCTCGTTTCGTCTACCCACTCGACTTTAATTACGCAAGACACTACTTCCCACGTCTTTTTCCATTCAAATCCCGTATTAGTATCGCTCGGCGTGAATTCGTAACTGTCTTCGTCTGTCGATACCGGCAATATATAATTCCACTTATCCTCGTCGGACATACTAAACGATACCGTTACCGTTCCTTTATTCCCTACCTGCATTCCTTTTAAGTTGCCCGAATACGTAGGTTTAAGTTGCTTTGGCAGCGTTTCTATATCCAACTCTTCGCTTACTCCGTTGGGCGCAAACGGCATCTTTCCGTCTTCGTATACCCATTTGACTCCCGTCAAATCTATCTTGGCTTTGTCTATCTCCCACTCTATTGAATACTTATCTCCGTTTTGAAGTCTTATAGTAGTTGTATACGCGTCCGCGTTCTTTCCTATATCGGGATTTCCCACGCTCTTCGCTTTTGTTTCATACCCGTTCTCTCCAAACGTACTGTCCAATACGCAACTGTCCGGCAAACTTACGTCAAACGTATACTTCTTCCCGTTGTACGTCAAATGACTTGAAAGCGTTACCACATAATCCGTAAGTTCCGCATCCGCGTATTTATCAAATACCTTTACTCCGTCTTCATATAAGTTCCATGTTATCTTCGTTCTTGTCGACGGGTCTAATACATGCAGATTTGCATTGCTTCCTTTTATTCTCGCTATGTAATTGCTATCTCCCGACCTAACGTCCAAAGTATACGTCAAATCCTTTATCAAATTGCTCAAATCCAACGTTATCTGTTCTCTGTCCTGACTTGTCGCTGTAAGGTCTATCCTACTTATATCCACAGGTTGCAATCCGCTATAGTTGGCGGTAACGTACAACGCGACGCTATCTTGCCCTTTGGCCCCTTTGCCGTTACTTACAGTCAAGTTCGCGCTCGTATTTCCGCCTTGTACTCCGCTTAAATTATAACTTCCGTTCGAGGCGGTTATATCCACTTCTATCGTCGCTTGCGTTACTATCGCTTGCAATATTGCGGTGTTTGCCCATTCGTAATTATCCGAATCGGTTAACGTTACGCTTATATTGTACTTATCTACGTTCTTGACTTTTATCTGTCCTAAATTCTTATTGCTTAAATCCGCCGTATTTCCTTTCTCCGACGTTACGCTTATGTCCATACAACTGTTGTCGTACCCTGACAGCGTAAATATTATATCCTCTCCTCCGGCATACTCATCGCTGTTCTTATTCGCTAAAAACGTAGGATAGTTTATCTGCTTTTTCGTTATGTTGAATACCGCCGTTCGCGTAGAGCCTCCCGCGTTATCCGACCAATAGTACGTATTGTCTTTGAGAGTAAACTCCGCTTCATAACTTCCCACTTGGGTAGGTCCGTTTACAAGTTCTGTTTTAGGAGTCGTAGACGTATCGTAATACTTGACGTTTACTGCATTCGCATACGACGTAGTATACCAACTCGCTATACTTGCGCTTATCTTTTGCGCGCTTCCGTTATATTCGGCGCTAAATGCGTTTGGCGCGGATATTCCTGTTGCCGAACTGCTTTCCGCCAACGTTAAATTTAAGTTAAAACATGGTCTAACTCCCAAAGTGCCTGCAATAAGTCCGTTTGCGGTACTGCTGACAGTATCTGTAATAAGCGTGTTAGTATGCTCGCCGTTGCAATCCAATATAGGAGCATTTGAAATTGACGCTCCCGCGCCGTTTCTAAGCCATGTTGATTTTCCACTGCTTACGCCACGTTGAGAGGAATCTAAATGCCATAAGCCATTAGCATTTCCTATAATAGACATATCAGACGATTTTGATGAATAACCGCCTGTTTCAGCAAAAGATGGAAGCCAAATATAGTCGTTGCCCCAATCAAAATATCCTATTGCTCTCTCTACCGCTATTGCTCCGGAAGTAGTATTCCATTTATTAGACGCTATCTTATTTTTTGAAGAATCGTTTATCAACGCGTACATAGAGTCTGTACTTGAACCCGCAGGTCTATTTATAGCGTCAAATCTATTTTCGTTTTGTTGATAAAGTACTTCATTAGGTTTTACTATAAAATTAGTTATTGCATTAGAAGCGCTTCTATTTGTAAATATTTCAAAAGGATATTTGTTTCCCGGATAATAATTGTTAGGCGCAGTAAATGTTTGATTGTTATTTACTCTATCTGCAGAATAATATACCGTATTTCCGCCACTGTCTTGTCCGTTTAATAACCCTGCTCTAATATAACTTGAACTGTACATACTCACAGGAAAATTTTTAGTAAAATCGCCAACCGGTCCCTCTACCCACTTTGTAGTATATTCGATGTCTTTTAACATTAAAGTAAGAACTACGTCGCTTGTATTCGTTTGATCTTTTGAGGTAAGCGCAACTACTATCCATTCTTTTCCGCCTAGAGTTAATACTATATTTTTCTTAGACGTATTGGCTTTTCTTATATCCTCCGAAGTCATTCCGCTATGTATTGATTTAACGCTTGAATCCGAATACGTAGATTTTATCGCATGCGCCTTAGATGCAACCGTAGAAAAATTCGCGTTTGAATCTCCCGTTATCTTTTGGTATAATTCGCTTAACGCGGAAGCGTTGAATACTCTTCCTCCTACCGTTGTATCTCTAGAGGTAAGTAACAAATCCGTTTTTATAAAATCTGCTTTACCCGTTCCGATTACCGCCCCGTCAACAGAACTATTTTGCGTAAATAATGACAATACGCTTATAAAAAACACGCATAATATTATTATTACAAATAAAGCAAAAATACCTCTTGTTTTCCTATTCCTTATATCCATTTTAACCCCATTTTTATATACGGTCAGGAAAAGTGTACTTTTACTGACCGCGAGATATTGCCAAACTATTTTCATTATTGTATAATTATTATGAAAAATTGCTCGTTTTTTGAGTAATTCAGCATAATATTTATTGGTCAGGAAATGTACACTTTTTTTGGAATTATGTTAGATTTTGATTGAAATAGAAGAAATAAGGCTAAAATATGCTTGTTTTTTGAAAAGCGAAAAACGGCAACGCGAAAACGTATGCCGTTTTTATATAAAATCTATAAGATATGCGTATTGACCTTACTGTCCGAATCCTGCGTCGCTGAGAGTTTCTCCCGTTTGAGCGGACTGATACATCATCCAATATCCTCTTCCGCCTTTTTCAATCTCCATCCACTGTCTGCAATTTTCGTTGCTTTGTGGAGGATTCGCTCCGTCTTTATCGGGAACTCCGTAACAAATAATATTTGGAACGTCTTCGCTGTAAATTATGCCGACAACATAATATCCGTCGTCGCCCAAAGATACTCTTGCCCATTTACTGTCGGGAATGAGCAGAGAAAGTTCCTCATCGCGGTCGTTTTTCTCAAAAAGTTCGCTCATATTGTCTTCGATTTTTTTATAAAAAGGCTGAACTTCTTTCGCGGGTTTTGACTTTTTCTTCTTAGGCTCTGCCATAGCGATTACTTCCGCGGATTCTTTTTCCTCAACTACATTCGATTGATTTTCGTCATACGAAAGGGCAACTTCGTCTATTGCTTCGTCAACGCTTTTTGTTTCAACGGTCTGTGAGTCGACGTTTTCTTCTTTGTCGAAAATTACGTCAACGACTTTATCCTCTTTTACTTCTTCCCTAACAACGCTTTGTTCGACCGCGCCGCTTTTTACAGCGTAATATTTATGAATATCGTTGAGTATATTATTCGGAGAGAATCTTCCTCTGTTGCTACCCAAACTTACGATAGCGCCGTCGCTGAGTACCGCTATTTGAATTATTTTATTCAAATCGTAGATTGCGTTGAATCTTTTCTCCCCTTCGAATAAATCTCCGCAATAAATCACGTCCTCTCCGCATTTAATGCAAATCACGCCGCCTGACTTTATTCCAAGAATACGTACGAAACAACTTGTCCTTCCCGCGAAGTTTTCAAATTTGACTATACCCGAGCAATTGCTTTTGCCGTATTCCGTCATAATAACGATTTTCTTTAATATAACCATAAAATTATACCTCCATACACGATAATGTATGAAGGCAAAAAAATAAATATGACCTATTTTAATTTTTAAGGGAACTTAACCGTTAAATATTCGGAATAAATCTAAACGTTGAATCAATTTTCTTTCAGCAATTCGCTGAGCGCTATGTACTGTTCAATATTCAGCGTTTCTCCTCTCGCTCTTACATCGATGTTTAATTTACTCATCGCGTTTTCTACTGCCTCGCGAGTTAAACCCAAACCGCCGGTCAAGTTGTTGACAAGAGTCTTGCGTCGCATGGCAAACGCCGATTTAATGACCTTCTTTACTCTTTTCTTATCTATATCTTTATAATTGTCGTCGAGGTCTATTCTTACGATACAACTATCCACGTTTGGTTGAGGCGTAAACATATATCTCGGTACTTCTCGCATTATTTTGGCTTTGCCTTCAAGCGCTATGGACAGTGTTATTACCCCGTAATCTCCGCAATCGGCGTTAGAAGTCAATCTTTTGCCCACTTCTTTTTGAATCATTACGGTTACGCTTTTAGGTTTGTTATCTCTCTCCAAAAACCGCATTATTATGGGAGTTGTGATATAATACGGCAAATTCGCGACTACCTTGTAATCTTTGCTTCCGATTATTTCGTCAAGCACTTTGTCGTCGACTTTTTGAATATCTTTGAATACAACTTCGATTTTATCGTCAAGTCCTTGCAAAGAGCGTTCCAAAACAGGGATTAGATTTCTGTCTATTTCAAACGCAATAGTACGTTTTGCGACCTTGGCTATTTCGCGCGTAAGCGTACCCGCGCCCGCGCCTATTTCCACAACAATATCTTCCGACGTAATTCCGCTGTCCTTTACCATTGCCTGCAACAGATTGGTATCGGTAATGAAATTCTGCCCAAACTGTTTGTTGAATTTGAAATTGTAATCCGATAATATCTGTTTGATGTCGCTCATACCGTTAAAGCAATTCCCTTACTCTCAATTTAGCGCCTACGCTTTCGGCGATTTCTTTGGCTTTGGCTATCTCGTCTTCGCCTATCACGTCTACTACGCTAAGCGCGACGTTACCGCCCGCCTGCACGCATTTCTTTGCAAAATCCAACATTATGTCAAACGCTCTTTCGCCGTAAACGCTATGACAAATTTTATCGTACTTTACCGCGTCCGTAGCATTGAGAGAAATATTTATTTTATCAATACATTTTACTATTCTCGAAGTAATGTCTTCGCCCAAAATTTCATTGGCTTGACCGTTGGTATTTATTCTGGTTTTTCCTCCCTTGGCATGAACGTAATCGCAGATTTTTTCTATCGCGTCAAATCTGTAAGTAGGTTCCCCGAAACCGCAGAAAACAACTTCCCCGTATTGGGAAAGGTCGTACTCCGATTCCAAGATTTTTATTACGTCATCAGCGCTCGGCTCGGATTTAATCCATAAATCGCCGTATACGGGTTTATCGTAATATCTCACGCAAAACTCGCAGCGGTTGGTACAACGGTTTGTCAAATTTATATATACGTTTTTATCGACAACGTAAACGTATCTTTCTTGCATATATTGCCTCTTAAAGTTTGTATTTCGAAAACAGTCTTTTCGTATTTTCGCTTGTAAGTTCTATAATTCTTTCGCGCGGAAGATTCTTCGCTTGCGCTATCTTATCTACGACGTAATTTATATATTTAGGCTCGTTAGGCTGACCTCGAAAAGGTACGGGCGTCATATAAGGGCTGTCTGTTTCGACAAGCAACCTATCTTCGGGAATCGCCAAAATAACGTCGTCTTTCTTTGCGTTTTTGAAAGTTATCGCCCCGCCCAACGCGTAGTAGCAATTAAACTTATTAAACTGTTTTATCATTTCCGCGCTAGACGAATAACAGTGCAATAAAACTCCCGCGCCAAGTTTATCTTTCTTTGCCGTCAAAATATCCAAAGCGTCTTTGTACGCTTCGCGGATATGCAATACTACCGGAAGTCCGACTTCATACGCCAAATCCAACTGCGACGCAAACACATCTTTCTGAACTTCTCTCAAAGACAGATCGTAATAGTAATCCAGTCCTATTTCTCCGATTGCTATCACTTTATCGAATTTTGCCGCGCTTTTGTAAAAGTCCTCGCTCGCTTTATCATAGTCTTTTGCGTCATGCGGATGCGTGCCGACAACGGCAAAGACGTTTTTATATTTTTCGCTCAATTTGACCGCGTTTTTAGAACTTGGCAAATCAAAACCTACTTCGACTACGCCTTCAATTCCTTCATCTTCGAAATTCTCTACGATTTCGCCTATCCGCTCTTTTAGCCGTTCGTCGCTCAAATGGCAATGCGAATCTATTATCATCTTACTTCGCTGCCGCTCTTCATGCTTTTCTCGGGCGCTATCAAAGCGAGATTTCCCTCTTCGTCGCTTGCGCAAAGCACCATGCCCTGCGATTCGATTCCTCTAAGTTTAACAGGCTTGAGATTGGTTACGACAATTACCTGCTTGCCTACCATTTCTTCGGGGGAATAATATTTTGCTATTCCGCTTACTATCGTACGCGGCTGCTCCTCTCCCAAATCAATCTTGCTGCAAAGCAATTTATCCGCTTTCTCAACTTTTTGACATTCCACTACTTTGCCCACTTTGAGGACAATCTTAGCAAAATCGTCTATCGTGATTTGCTGTATATCTACTACGTTTTCCACTTTCTTTTCTTCCTTCGACTGCGTTTGAGCGAGTTTCTTCTGCTCGTCCAATATCCCGTCCATTATTTTAAGTTCCTTTTCAATATCGATTCTTTGGAATAACTGTTCGCCTTTCTCCACCTTTAATCCGGATATTTTCGCGCCGAATTTTTCAAGCGATTCAAACGACGTCAACTCTGCGCTCTTTATTCCGAGTTTTTCGAATATCTTCGACGGCGTTTGAGTAAGAAAGGGTTGAAGAATAACCGCGGACATTCTTATTGTTTCACAGAGATTGTAAAGGACTGTTTTCAGTCTGATTTTTCCTTCTTCGCTTTTCGCCAATATCCAAGGCGCGCATTCGTCGATATATTTATTTGCTCTTTGTATCACTTTGAAAATGCTCTCCAACGCTTCGGGAACGTACATCTTATCCATACTCGCGCTGACGGAAGGATACATTTGTTCCGCCAAAGCGATAAGCGATTCGTCTACTTCCTCGCGTTCTCCCGGACATGGGATAATTCCGTCGAAATACTGCCCAACCATCGCCATAACTCTTGACACGAGATTTCCCAAATCGTTGGCAAGGTCGCTGTTGCGAAGTTTGAGAAAAATTTCGTTTGTGAAATTTCCGTCCTGACCGAAAGGTACTTCTCTCAACATATAATATCTCAAAGCGTCTACGCCGTATCTTTCGCAAAGTATAAACGGGTCGACAATATTGCCTTTGGACTTGCTCATCTTATCGTTGTTGAACATCAACCAACCGTGTCCGTAAACTTTCTTGGGCAGTGGCAAATCCAACGCCATCAGTATTGCCGGCCAAATAATGGAGTGAAATCTTATTATTTCCTTGCCCATCATGTGTACGTCAGCCGGCCAATATTTTTTGAAAAGGCCGTCGTCTTCGCCCTCATAACCCAGCGCCGTAATGTAATTTACCAAAGCGTCAATCCATACATACACAACGTGCTTAGGATCGAACGGAACCTTTACTCCCCAGTCAAAAGACGTACGCGATACGCACAAATCCTGCAAACCCGGACGAATAAAATTGTTAAGCATTTCGTTTTGTCTTGTAGCGGGTTGAAGAAATTCTTTATCCTCTTCGATAAGTTTCTCTATTCTCTTTTGGTACTTGCTTAGTTTGAAGAAATAACTTTCTTCTTTGGTAAGGTCCACGCTTCTTCCGCAATCGGGACATTTTCCGTCGACAAGTTGAGTCTTTGTCCAAAACGCTTCGCACGGAGTGCAGTACCATCCCTCATATTCGCTCTTGTAAATATCTCCTTTATCGTAGAGTTTCTTAAAAATCTTTTGAACTGCTTTTTCGTGTTCCTCGTCAGTCGTACGAATAAATTTATCGTACGAAATATCAAGAAGTTTCCACAGTCTTTTGAGTTCGCCTACCACGCCGTCGATATACGTTTTGACCTCGACGTTTTCCGCCGCGGCAACTTTTTGAATCTTCTGTCCGTGTTCGTCCGTACCCGTAAGATAAAATACGTCGTACCCCTGCATTCTTTTGTATCTCGCAAGCGCGTCGCAAATTATAGTAGTATAACAAGTACCTATATGCCACTTTCCGCTTGGATAATAAATCGGTGTCGTAATGTAAAACTTCTTATTCATAAACACTCCTAGGTAAAAGCAGGTTTTTATTTCCCGCGCTTACTCAGTAAATTGACATTGCAAGCAGAATTTCCCGCTTGCAATGTAATTATACAATATCATTCCATAAAAGTAAACAAATTTACAATCGATAAGGCTTATTATAAATTATAGTAAATATAATATTGTAATTATTATATAAGGTATTGAAAATCTAGTCAGACTTATTTTTTCCGACCATTCGTAAAATCTCCGTTTCACTTCGATTTTAGTCGGACTTTGCTTTTTCCGACCAAACGCGAAATCTACATTGCATTACGATTTCGGTCGGACTTTATTTATATTGATTATTTTATTACATTAGATATTTCGGCTGCGTTTCACTCCGCTCAATATGTCGGGAGAGGAAACAATATTAGTTAATTCTTTCATCATTATAAAATAAACGTAATGTTTCTATATTCGTTATATTGATAGTACAGAGTAACGCTTATTCATCCGTCATTCTGAGCGTAGTCGAAGAATCTAGTTTAATATTTAT
>CAJUBA010000029.1 GCA_910584635.1 uncultured Christensenella sp.
CTAGACAAAAAATCTGCCGTTTCCTTTTTGAAGTTTCCCTATTACCGCCGAACGGTTTGGATACTTATTCTTTTGATAACGTCTACAAGGTCAAATTTTTTATATATTCAATATATTAAACATGACTTTTGACCCATTAGGTTAGTTTGATAGGGGAAGACGCGTTATAATTATATGTAGTTGCTTATTCAATCGAACAAAAGGTACGAGGAACTTTTTCTTATACTATCTAGACAAAAAATCTGCCGTTTCCTTTTTGAAGTTTCCCTATTACCGCCGAACGGGGTGGAAAATTTGCTTTTTTTATCGCCTTGACGAAAAATTCAACTGTTTACCCTTTGCAAAATTTATTTTTCGCCGAACTTGATGGGGGTTATGTACTATATTAAATTAGATTCTTAGACTACGCATACGCTACGCTCAGAATGACGGATGAATAAGCGTAAGTTTGTAACTCGCTCGTCATATTTAGAATATGCGTAACATTTTAATTAGTATGTTGAGAGAACAGAGTAACTTATATTTACCCGTCATATTGAGCGAAGCGAAGCGAAGTCGAAATAGATAGTTCAATGCCGACAGGCGGCTATCCGTATAATAAAGTCCGACCAAAATTGAGCGTAGCCGTAAGGAACAACACGACGGTCTAGCGAGCAAGCATATTGCGTCTTGTGCGAGCGTCTATTTTGCGTTTGGTCTGGGCAAATCCGACCTAAATTGCAACGAAGTAAAGATTTTGCATTTGCGCTAGAAATGTCTTGTCAAAAAATAACAATAACCCCCATAAATTTATTTGTATTTTTGTCGTTAAGTTGAGATTGCATAAATGTGAAAAAATTAACAAAAATTTTGCGATTTGTCAATAAATTATAACTACGTATAAATAAATTGGAGTATGCAAACAAAAATAAAAGCGGTTATTTGACAAATTATTAAATGGAAGTTAAAATTATTGTAGCAAAAAATATAAATATTATATATTTATACTGGGGAAGATGGGGAAATGAAAAAGACAGTCGCTAAAATAATTTTGACTTTACTGATACTCGCCATGGCGGTTTCGGTTTTTGTTGCCTGCGAGACAAGAGACACTTACAGCGTAAGTTTTGTTAGCGAGGATGGCGTAGCGACGGACGCTATGACTGCCGAGCAAGCAAAAGAATATCTTGCAAGTTTGCCTTCTCGCGAGGGATACGTTTTTAAGGGATGGTATCTTGACAAAGACGTATGGGAGCAGGAGATAAAGTCGACTGAAGATATAGAGAAATACATAGTAAGCGGAAACGTGAACGTTTACGCAAGATGGATTCCCATTGTTGACGCTATAACGATTTTGTTTTTAGATTACAACAAAGCCAGTTTGTTGGAATATTGCTGCGACCGTTCGGACGCGGATTTAACGTTTTTGAAGCCTTCCGAAAAACCAAATGACGAAAAATATACTTATACTTTTGATCACTGGGATTGCGATTTAAGCGATCTTACGCAAGGTTACTATACCGCCACTCCCGTCTACAGGGCGGATTTAAGAGTGTTCGAAGTAAAATATTACGACGAAGGCAAATTGATTTATACCGAAAAAGTTAAGTATGGAGAAGACGCGTATTCAAGTAGAGTAAAGCCGGAAAAGAAACCTTCTACGGCAAAATACGACTACACATTTGTGGGTTGGGACGGCGTATCGACAAATATTACCGCGGATGTAAATCTCAACGCTATGTATCAGGAAAGCATAAGACAGTACAACGTTGAGTTTAATTACGGCGACGGAAAGAAAGAAATCAAGAAAGTTAATTACGGAGAAGCGGCGGTTGCTCCCCAAAATACCGCTAAGAGCGACACCGCTCAATACAAATACGATTTTGTAGGCTGGGATAACGTATTTGACAATATACAAAAAGATACTGTTGTAAATGCAAAGTATACGCAGCAGACACAGATTTACGAAGTAAGTTTTTGGATAGACGATAAATGTATTCAGTCTAGCAAAGAGAAATACGGCGCTGACGTTACCGCGCCTTCGCCGGTCGTAAAAGTCGAAAATGACGGATATATTTACGAATTTACCGGTTGGAGCGAAAATTTCAATTTTATTACTCGCAATACCAGAGTAAACGCTATATTTAATAGAAAAACGCAAACTTTCCAAGTCAAATATGTTGATTGGGACGGTACTTTGCTTTATACGGATGAAGTAGAAACGGGCGAAGAGTCTGTTTACGGAGGCGAAACTCCTAAAAGAGCGTCAAATCCTCGCGTCGAGTACGCTTTTATCGGTTGGTCTGACAGCGATAAGTTGAAAGACGTAAGAGAGAGTTTTAAGGTCGACGCGCTTTACAGAGAAGACATCAGAAGATATAAAGTCCAATTTAATTACGGCGACGGCGAGCAGAAGGTATCGTACGTTTATTACAACGAAGCCGCTACCGCTCCGCAAAACGTGGAAAAAAGCGATACCGCTCAGTATAGATACACATTTGTAGGTTGGGACAACATCTTTGACAATATCCAAAGCGATACCGTTGTCAACGCGGTATATTCCGAGCAGATACAGGTATACGAAGTAAGTTTTTACGCGGGAAATAAATGTATTCAGTCGACGATTGAAAAGTACGGCGCAAACGTAACCGCTCCGTCCAAAGTGATTTACAATCCGGGCGATGGATTCGTATACGTTTTCACCGGTTGGGATAATGAAGATTACGTCAATATTCAAGGCAAGACCGTAGTCAATGCGATATTTGACAAACAGTCGCAATCTTATGAAATCAGATATGTAGATTGGAACGGCGACCTTCTATACTTAGATACCGTACAATCCGGCAACGCGTCTACGTATAAAGGCGAAACTCCGCAAAGAGCGTCCAATCCGCAAAACGAGTATGAATTCAGAGGTTGGGTAGATGAAAACAATAACGACGCTACCGAAAAATTGGGCAACGTTACGGAAACTTTTGAAGTATACGCGGACTATGACGCTATTATCCGTAAGTATACCGTAACTTTCGCTTACGGCGACGATCAAACCTACGTTATTGAAAACGTGCCGTACGGTTCAAATATTATCGGACAGGAACCTGTCGATACGAAAAAGACTTCCACGGCAAAATACGACTTTACGTTTATAGGTTGGCAGGGATATTTAGGTTACGTATCAAGCGATATGACCGTCAACGCGCTGTATTCGGACACGATAAGAAAGTATCTTGTCAAGTTTGTCAATGACGGAGAAGTGATCAGAGCGCAAGAAGTCGCTTACGAAGATTATCCGAGCGCGCCTAACGTAGTGCCTATGGCAAACAACGTTCAGTACAATTATACCTTTGAAGGTTGGGGATTGGTAGAAAATCCGTTTATTTCGGAAGGCGATGTTTTTGAACCCATTGACGTAGAGCAAACTATCGTTACGGGAGAAATAACGTATACCGCCGTTTATTTGAGAAAGATTCAGCAGTATGTCATAACTTTCTTTAACGAACAGGTTTTGGGCAACAGAATAGAAGTAGGTAAAATTACAGTAGATTACGGTACCGATGCGACGTCTTTGGCTCCGATTGTTACCAGAGATAAGACTCAATCGCACGAATATACTTTCGTAAAGTGGAGTAAAGATATTACCAATATTTCCGCTCATGTCGAAGTTGACGCTATGTATTCTCAAGCGTTAAGAAAGTACATGGTCGTTTATTTCAACGACGTGAGCGACAGCGACGAAAGCGTATACCAAGAATATTACAGAGAAGAAGTAGAATACGGAGGCTCCGTTAAAAATAAACCTGAAAATCCGTTGAGAAAATCCACGGTAGGATTCGATTATGAATTTTCTCAATGGGGTAAGGGCGTCGATGATTCTAAGTTCAGCGATGAAGACAACGTATTGGGCGATACCGAAATATACGCTAAATACGATTCGCTGAGAAGAAAATACAGAGTTACTTTCTTCGACCTTTCAATGTACGAACTCATATCTTCAGTGGAATTGTATTACGGCGAAAAGATTTCCTCGGGAATAGAGCGCGACGGTTATTACTTTGACGCGTGGTACAGAGATCCCGACTGCACGGTTATGTTCAATACCGATACCGAAAGTGTAGACGGAATAATGATGCTGTTCGGTAATACTGTCTTAAACGGCATAGAATACAGCGGCGATACCGTAACGGGTTACAGCGGCGAAATTACGAACGTAATTCTTCCGAGGGTAATTCAGGGTACGAGAATGAAGAAGATTAAGGATAAGGCTTTTGCTGACAATGCGGTAATGGAAAGCGTTTATATCCCCGATACCTATTCTAACGTCGGCGCTTGCGTATTTGCTAATATAGCAGAACTTGATATTTATACCCAAGTTAAAGGATTGGGAGTGTTGGATTATCCTGCGGGTTGGAATTCCTTCTGGAACAGCAACAACTATTTAATTGGCACGGGAAGCAGTGGAAGACCTGTTACGAATAACGTTGAAAACGTAGTAACTTCCGGCGATTACAGATATATCTTGATTGCAAGCGATAAGAATACTGCTATCATAAATAAATTCGTAAACAACAACGCCGCAAGAGCGTATATCAAGTCGGAATTGAATTACAAAAAGCCGTCGTTCAACTATGTTGAAAACGTTGACGAAAAGACGGGGCAAACAAGAAATATTTATACTATAAGTTATGAGAAAAAGATCTACGATATCAATACGATTTCCCAATCTGCGTTCCAAGGTTGCGAGAATTTGGGAAGTATATTCATACCTAACACAATAACTACTATTAAGAAATACGCGTTTAGCGGTATTACCGCAAACCTGTATATCCAGTACGATAGCAGACCGAGCGGCTTCCATGCTTTGTATTGGAATTCTAACCGCGATTCGAAAGACGAGAGCAAGAGAACGGTTTACTGGGGCGTAATAGGTATGGATCAGATTGGCGACTTTACATATATCTTCAAAAACGATAGAACCGCTATTGCCGCGGAATACAACGGCAATACGTCTTTGGGCAGCGTTACTATACCGGATACCGTATCGTATAGAGAATCAAGCGAATCGACGGTAACGGTAGATTATACGGTAACAGAATTGGGCGACGAATTGTTTGCTACCGGAATGATGTCTTTGATATCCTTCTCGTCAATCAAATTGCCGGCAAACTTGAAGAAGATTGGCAAGAAAGTATTCTATATGAACAAGGCTTTATCTTCTATAGAATTGCCTGCTACTCTTGAAGAGATAGGAGATTACGCATTTGTAGGCGCTTTGGGATTGAAAGAAATATTTATACCTGCTTCGATAGAAAAAATAGGTATGTTCTGTTTTGCGGGATCCAACGCGACAATCTACGTTGGTAGATCGGAACCGAAACTCCCCACTGATAAACCGACTCGCGGATTGTATTGGAATATCAAACTCGACATTGCCGATATTCAGAAATTGACGAGCGTATCAGGATTCTTGGGTCTTGTATTCAGTCCGAAATACTTGCCGACATATTGGAACGTCGCCGGACAGTATACCGACGTTGCGACAGAAATGGGAAGAAAGACCAACTTCACGTATATGCTTTACAACGACAGTACGGCAAGTTTGGTATCTTACAACTCTTTGCAGTTGAACGTAGCAAATTACCGTATTCCCGAAACGATTACCGTTGATGACAAAACGTATACTGTTACGGAAATCAAGGATAATGCTTTCAACGGCAATACGGAACTCAAAACAGTTTATATTCCCTCTACCGTAACAAAGGTAGGAGTTAATGCGTTCGCAGGTTGTAAAAATCTAACTATCAATACTGCTTTCGCCGAAGGACAGTTGCCGAACGGTTGGGATAGTTCATTCAATCCGGACAACAGACCTATAAATTACGGCGTACAATAACAAAGTTTTAATAAAAATATTATAAAAATATATATTATAGACAAGAGAAAAATTTTCCTCTTGTCTATAATTTTAGCCTTATTTCTTCTATTTCAATCAAAATCTAACATAATTCCAAAAAAAGTGTACTTTTACTGACCAATAAATCTTATGCTGTAATACTCAAAAAACGAGCAATTTTTCATAATAATTATACAATAATGAAAATGGTTTGGCAATATCTCGCGGTCAGTAAAAGTACACTTTTACTGACCGGTAAAAAACGGGGTAGAAATGGATATTAGGAAAAAGAAAATAAAAATATATTTAACAGTTACGATAGTATTGCTTGTAGTGTTGTTTTTTTGCGCGCACGCAATATTAGGAAATTATAAGACTTTTAATGAGATTGCAGTAAATAAAACCGCAGCGAACTCATCGAATCTAGGCGAAATGCTATTGGAAGGATATGATGAAGATACAACAGGTCAAGGTAAAGTCTTTGATAAAGAAGTATTTTGGAAGTTAATAAGTCAGATAAGCGGAGAAAAAGAGCCTAACAAAGATACGCTTAACGGTCTGACTTCGACGAAAACGTCTGCGGATTTAAGAACTCTTAACGGCGGAAGCGACGTTACGGTTGTAATAAACGGAATACCTTGGACGGCAACGTATTTGTCTGCGAATGAAAAAGGCGAACCAGTATTGACATTGTGGCAAGCGGACTCTATTGAGTTCAACTACTATAACGCAAGTACAAATGCAATGGTTGATAATGTTATGACGGCGACGTTTAACACATCTGAAAACGCTATAGATTCTCTTACGAAATACCCGTCAAATTCTTACGGAACGAGTTTTATTGCGACGTCCGTACTCAATAACGGCGGAGAGTGGGCAAGAACAGGCTCTGCGACTCAAACCGTCGAACAAAACGAAAACAGCACCTACGCTAAGTTTACGATGGACAACGTGAAGGGTAGTCTTACACAGTTTATAGACGCGCCTAACGATATGCCCTTCCAAAAGAATGCAAGTTTAGAAAGCGCTAAGACTTATTCTTTTTATAGTGATTGTCAGTATGACACAAACAACGATGTCTTGGGCGCGCCTATAGCGGGGAATATGTACAGCCCAACATTGACGTATTATACAAACTCAAAAGTAGATAGGGATGGATATTTAGCGTGGGGAGACGATAAAATCTGGCTTCCGAGCGTAGCGGAAGTGGGTTATGGCGCGGATGGCGGAGATACGAGCGGACTGTGGAAGACGTCGAAAAATCAAAGAAAGATAACTTCCGGTCCGGCAAAGTCTACGAGACTGCGTTCGGCTCGTTACAATACTTATTACAGTGTGTATATACTGCTCGCCGACGGCTCTTTGATCGATACAGGTCGTGTAACGGTTGCCCATGCAGTACGCCCCGCATTTCACCTTAATTTAGCCAAGGCTGAAGCCTCAACGGCGCTATCAATTTCCAAGACGAAAGGAGATACAAAAAAGTATTACAGCGAAACAGACGGGGTGGCGAACGAAGTAGAATTCGAGTTGGAAAAAGTAAACAGCAACTTTACAGATATAACAATCCAAGCAACAGATATTGAGGGGA
>CAJUBA010000030.1 GCA_910584635.1 uncultured Christensenella sp.
GATTAGGAGCGGAAGAGATAAGAGGAATAGTATCCGAAACAATGACGGCAATGCTGCCGAATATGCAACAGTATCTACCGCAACAGGCGTCTTCTAATGATGACCTTGTACAAAAACTTATTGAGCAGAACGATAAAAACGAGGAAAGAATTGAAAAACTCATAAAACAACTCGCCGAGCAAAAGCCTGTCGAGCGAGTTATAGAAAAAGAAGTCGCAAGCGCAACGGTAAACGATGAAGCGATAAAAAGTCTTATCGAAGGACAAAAAGCGATAATGGAGAAACTTGCCAATTCGCAGTATCAACCTCAAACGGTTGAAGTACCGGTCGAGAAAGTTGTTGAAAAAGAAGTTCGAGTAGAAGTGCCCGTAGAGAAAATCGTCGAAGTGCCTGTCGAAGTCGAAAAGATAGTCGAGAAAGAGGTAGTAAAGGAAGTACCTGTTGAGGTAGAGAAAATCGTCGAAAAGGAAGTCCGCGTGGAAGTCCCTGTCGAGAAAATAGTAGAGAAAGAGATAGTAAAAGAAGTACCTATCGAAGTGGAAAAGGTAGTCGAGAAGATAGTAGAGATACCTGCCGAAAAACCTGCTCCCAAAGCAAAGGCAACCGCTCCTAGATTGACTCTTGACGAAGCGTACGCAAAACTATCCGCAAAACAAAAGAAGTTCTTCGATACGTTGAAAGAATACGCAATGAGTAAAGATAAATGTAAGGAGAAGAAATCTACGTACTATATCTTACTTGGACAGTCATCGGTAAATCCGTTGGTAAAACTGACGATAAAGAAAGACTGCACGGTAGCGTTATTCAAGATGGAAGACGAGTATATGAAGGACATCAGAAGGAACGCGGGAAGCGAAGGAACGAAAGTAAAGGTAAAGGAAACTGAATTGATAGTAGGGGATAGTCAAGCGTTGGCGACGGCGAAAGAGATGATTGACCTTAGGGAGGATCAGATTGAAAGGTATAATGACTATTTGAAGGAGCAACGCTCCATGAAGAAGAGATAGTCCGTTAGACGACATATAGAATTCCGACTAAAATCGAAGAGAAACGGAGATTTTACGCTTGGTCGGAAACACAACATAGCCTTTTTGTCCTCAGGACGGGACGCGCCCCATAATTATACAAAGCGTCCCGTCCTATTTTTAATAAAACAGATTAAGTGTCTAGGATATAGAATGAACGGTAAAAAAATAGAACGGAATTTATTTTCCGTTCTATTTTTATTATGGTTTGAATTTGATTTATTAGTACATTCCTTCGCCCATATTCGGCGCTACGGGAGCAGGCGGTTCGGGAATATCCGTTACCAACACTTCCGTAGTAAGCAGGGTAGAAGCCACGCTAGCGGCGTTTTGCAATGCCGAACGCGTTACTTTGGTAGGATCGAGAATACCGTTTTCAATCATATCTACGTATTTGTCCGTCAATGCGTTGTAGCCGTAAGAATAGCCTTTTTTGCTGTTGAGGATATTGTTTATAACAACTCCGCCGTCAACGCCCGCGTTGTAGCAGATTTGTTTGATAGGCTCTTCAAGCGCTTTGATTACGCACGATCCGCCCGTCTTTTCGTCGCCTTCGAGAGAATCTACTACGCTCTTGACTTTCGGTATGATAGAGAGCAGGGCAACGCCGCCGCCCGGTATTACGCCTTCTTCTACAGCCGCGCGAGTAGCGGACAAAGCGTCTTCTATTCTCAACTTCTTTTCTTTCATTTCGATTTCCGTAGGAGCGCCGACGTTTATTACCGCTACGCCGCCCGCAAGTTTCGCAAGTCTTTCTTGAAGTTTTTCTTTGTCGTATTCGGAAGTAGTTTCCGCAATTTGCGATTTGATAGAATTGACTCTTCCCGCGATTGACATTTCGTCGCCGTTACCGCCGACAATAGTCGTGTTGTCTTTGTCGACTTTGATTTGTTTAGCGCGACCGAGCAAGGAAAGGTTAGTGTCTTTGAGTTCATAACCTATTTCGCTGGAAATCACCGTTCCGCCGGTCAGTATCGCAATGTCTTCGAGCATTGCTTTTCTTCTGTCGCCAAAGCCCGGAGCCTTAACCGCAACGCAGTTGAGTATGCCTTTGAGTTTGTTGAGTACGACAGCCGTCAAAGCGTCGCCGTCCATGTCTTCGCAAATAATGAGAAGTTTAAGACCGTTTTGTACGACTTGTTCAAGTATAGGCATAATGTCTTTACTTGAAGAAATCTTCTTGTCGGTAATAAGTATATACGCGTCGTCGAGAACGGCTTCCATTTTATCGGTATTGGTTACCATATAAGCGGAAATATAACCTCTGTCAAACTGCATACCTTCGACGGTAAGAAGTTCCGTCTTCGTGGACTTGGATTCGTCTACGGATATAACGCCGTCTTTGCCTACAATTTCCATAGCCTTGGAAATATATTCGCCAATGGTTTCGTCAGCAGCCGATACGCTCGCTACTTGAGAAATAGCGGCGGAGGAGTCGATAGGCTTGGATATTGCTTTCAACTCTTCTACAACCGCGTCGGCAACCTTGTTGATACCTTTTTTCAGAATCATCGGGTTGGCGCCTGCCGCTACGTTTTTGAGTCCTTCTTTGATTATAGCCTGAGCGAGTACGCAAGCGGTGGTAGTACCGTCGCCCGCAACATCGTTGGTTTTAATAGACACTTCTTTTATGAGTTGAGCGCCCATATTCTCGAAAGAATCTTCGAGTTCTATCTCTTTTGCGATAGTAACGCCGTCGTTTGTGATAAGGGGAGCGCCGTATTTTTTGTCCAATACAACGTTGCGTCCCTTAGGACCGATAGTAATTTTAACCGCGTTTGCAACCGCGTTTACGCCTGCTTCTAGGCTTCTTCTGGCTTCTTCGCCGTATTTGAATTTCTTAGCCATAGTTCATATCCCTCCGAAATTAGTTTTCGACTATTGCAAGCACGTCGCTCTGTTTGAGGATAGTAACTTCCTCTCCGTCGAGTTTGAAATCGCTGCCCGCATACTTATTGTAGAGTACGGTGTCGCCGACTTTGATTTGCATGACGACTTCTTTACCGTCGATAGTTCCGCCCGGACCTACCGCGAGAACTTTTGCCATCTGCGGTTTTTCCTGCGCGGAATCCGGCAAGACAAGTCCGCTCGAAGTCTTTGTTGCGCTTTGCACTTCCTGAATAACAATTCTGTCAAATAATGGTTTTATTTTCATAAATAAATACCTCCTTTATTTTAGCACTCGAACCTATCGACTGCTAACAAATGTAATTATAGCACCAAAAAAACAAGTTGTAAATATTTTTGTGTAAAATCTTTCCAATATTTTTCGAGATTTTTGGCAGAAAAAATTTTAATTGTTGTAATCAAAGAATTTTTATGCTATCATATTTATATAAATAATATATAATCAATATTATATGAAAATTTGAGATAAAGGATAAGCGGGTATACCAATGAATAAATGGGATGATAGATTTATGCAAATGGCGGAAACGGTCGCGGACTGGTCGAGTTGTTTTAAGGCGGACAGACACGTTGGAGCCGTCATTGTTAAAGATAAAAGAATACTTACGACAGGTTACAACGGCGCTTCGTCGGGAATTCTGTCTTGCGTGGAAAAGGGAGAATGTCTTAGAGTAAAACTCGGAATAGAGTCGGGTACAAGACATGAATTGTGTTACGCTGTGCATGCGGAACAAAATGCGATTATTCAGGCGGCGAAGTTGGGAGTTTCGGTTGACGGAGCGACGCTGTACTGTACGCACCAACCTTGCGTTATCTGCGCAAAAATGATTATCAACGCAGGAATTAAACGCGTTGTTTACAAATACGGATATCCGGATGAATTTTCCATGAGTTTGTTCAAACAGGCGGAAGTAACGGTAGAAAAGTACGAAGCGTAAATTATTAAAAAGTAGCGAACGTTTTGTCAGGGTAAGAGCCGTTGTATAGCGGCAGGTTAAATATATAAAAAAGATACGGATGGGCAAACGCCTATCCGTATCATTATTTTGCAAAGAATTTTATATATTCTCCTCTATAATCGGATAGGATTACATAAATAGATTTACTGCGACATAATCTATACTATGGATTACAGTAATTATTATCTTAAAAATTATTATAAGAATAAAAACGGCAACAGAGAAAGCCAATCGCCTGAACAGAAAATGTATGAAGAAAGCCGCGAAGAAAGTCAGACTCAAGCCGGCGACTATTACGACGACGGTAAGGTGGAAATCGAAGTGGTTCCTCAACTTACGAGCATGGTTCAGACTAATTATGAAATCGGAGATGACGACGACGCGATTATAGACATACTACCTCAATCTTACGATAGAGGGGATTCAAAACGCAAGAGTTGGATTATGAGCCTTGCTATAATCACTTGTCTTTTGCTGACCGTAGTTATCGGCGATTTTGCAACAAACGGGGCGTTGCTAGCGAAAGTATCGTCGCTTTACCGTGAACAAGCGACGCCGAAAAGCGGTTTCTACGCGATTGTACTTAAATCCGCCGATAGTTATTCCAACGCCAGAATTTACGCCGATCAGATAAGATTAGTAGGGGGCGCGGGGTATATTGTCAAAAGCGGAGAAAAATATTTGATTGTAGGCGATATATACGACGATTTGAACGAAGCGAACGCAGTAGTCGAAAAAAACGAAGGAAGTCAACTGATAAGTTATGAAATCGAAGAGATAGACTTCGAAAAGATATTTGCCGACAATTCGCCTCTTATGCAGAGTATGGGCGGTTATTCAGTCGCTATCGTAAATCAACTTGCAAAGATAGGCGAGTCTTTGAGCGCCCAACAGATTGATAAACAAGCCGCTATCGACCAAATCGAGAATATCAGAGAAAATTTGCAAATACAGTTTGACGAACTTTCTTCTGAAAGCGGGGCGGAGAATTCTCTTGTCAAAACGCTCTTAAGCGACGTCAACGTGTCTTTGGGATTACTATCCAACTTGTGTTCGGACAGTATCAGCCGTCCCAACTTGATTTGCGATATAAGATTCACGAAATTTCAGTTGATATTGAATTACGTCGCTTTTTCGCAGTCGGCAAAAGATACGGCAAAGAAATAATTAAGACCAAGTGCGAAATCTGATTTAGTCCGACTTGTTTTTTCGACCAGTCATAAAGTCTTTGTTTCACTTCGATTTTAGTCGGACTTAATTATAAGAATAGACTGTCGGAATAGGACTTAGATATTTCGAATTCGCTGTCGCTTCGCACAATATGACGGGAGAGTTAACAAAGCATCGTTTATCCATCCGTCATTTTAGCGCAGTCGAAGAATCTAGTCTAATGCCGTAGGCTATCAGTTTAACATTTACTCACAAAATTTTAGCAAATTTTCATTAACCTATACTTATATTTTTCGAAATTTGGTAAAAAAATAATAAAAAAATCGACAAATAGCAAAAAATTCCAAAAAAAGTGTACTTTTCCTGACTGTGAATTTATGTCGAAAATGATGTAAAATACGACATAATTATACAGATATATTATACAAAATCCCCTTGTCGAATTCAAGAGAATTGGGTCAGGAAAAGTACACTTTTCCTGACCGTATACAAAAACGGGGTTAAAATGGATATAGGGAATAAGAAATTGAAAGGCATTTTTGTCTTATCGGTGTTGATTATATTATGCTTATGTTTGGCAAGCATAATATCTTACTTTATACCGAATAAATCGGCGGATGCAATATCTGATCTGTCAAACGCTACAAATATAGGGGAATTATTATTAAATGATTACACTACAAGAGCAGATAAAATGGTCTTTAACGGTAGTAATTTGGAACTTTTATATAAGCAATTAACGGGAACAGCGACTTATGACAAAGTTGAGGAATTATCTGAAAAGACTTTGAATAGCGATAATTTCCGAACAAACAACGATGGAAAAGATATAACGGTTACAATTAACGGACTTGTATGGAACGCAACGTATTTATCCAGAAATAGGGACGGAGACCCAATAGTAACGTTGTGGCTAGCGAATTCCAATCAGTTGCCATCCGCTTATAGGACATCAAATTGGAACGATTATTCAAATAATACAAATGGTGCATATCCCGCAAATATGTATGGAACAAGCAAGATAAGAGCGGTAACATTAAATAATGGCGGAAAATATGCAACTTCATTAACTACTTTATCAGATGAAGAAGTAGAGCAAGACCCGAATAGTCCTTTTGCTAAATACACAATGGACGGAGTAGAAGGATCTTTGACATCATTTATAGACGCTCCTTCAAATGTTGCATGGCAAGAAACCGTTTCAACAAGGACTAACAATTTTGAAGCAAACGGTTCATATTTCTCTTACAACTTTAATAATGATAATTATTCAACTACTATGGGCAATTTTTTTGATGCCGCTCATGATTATCAAAATAAAACAGGATATTCAAATTGGAAAGAGGATAAAATATGGTTGCCGTCGATGGCTGAAACTGGATGGTATCAAGAATCAGGCTATAATAGGCGCGGACTTTGGAAGACAATTAACGGACAAAGAGGCAATGACAATGGAACGAATAAGGCTCAAGCAAATACTTGGGTTCGTTCTGCCTATGAGAGATTATATTCAACGCCTTTTATGCTTTTGGCAGATGGTTCTCATGTTAGTCATGACCTATTAGCAAACACATCCTGTTCTATCCGCCCGGCATTTCACTTAAACCTTAGAAAAGCGGAAGAAGCGTCCAACGCTATAGCAGTACCGCCTACGACAGGAGAGAGTATATATAACGCAGAAGCAGTAGACCTTACAAGCGAGGCTTGGTATACGGACAATATAAAGAACTACGTCGACGTAAGTTATGAGTACTTCAAAGTAGGACAAGACCCTGCTACGGAGACGGGAACAACGGTAACCGAGATAAAAAACGCGGGAGTATACAAAGTAAAGTTTTCAATCAAAGACCCGACGTTGCATCTATGGAAAGGAGGCGGAGGAGCCAAGACTTTGACGTATACGGTCAAGCAAAAGAGTTTGGGAGTAAACTTTAACGCGGACGCTAATCCTCCCACGGCGATACCTACGGGATTGTGTTCAAGCGAGAGTAATAATCTTCAAGACACAATACTAA
>CAJUBA010000031.1 GCA_910584635.1 uncultured Christensenella sp.
TATCCATTTTAACCCCGTTTTTGTATACGGTCAGGAAAAGTGTACTTTTCCTGACTGTGAATTTATGTCGAAAATGATGTAAAATACGACATAATTATACAGATATATTATACAAAATCTATATGTCGAATTCAAGAGAAAAGGGTCAGGAAAAGTACACTTTTTTTGGAATTTTTTGCTATTTGTCGATTTTTTTACTATTTTTTTACCAAATTTCGAAAAACATAAATATCGGTTAATATTATAATCTGCTATATTTTGATAATAACCCTTTTATTCCTATCCCTAGATTTTATAATATACATCGCCACTTTTTATAAACCTAACAGTCGGTACAAAAATCCACATTATATACCGTCAAAGTATTTTGGAAAATCTCTGTCCAAATACTTTGACATACAGTCGCTCGGTATTGTATAATTTTTAACGGATATTAAATTTATTATTTAAGGAGGTTTTCCTAATGGAATATTCACATGAAGTATTGAATATGTGCAAGGTTGCCAAGGGTACTGACCACGGTCCTGCGCCTATTCCGGAAGAAGGCAAGTGGGTTCAGTCTAAGCAGATAAGCGATATCAGCGGTCTTACGCACGGTATCGGTTGGTGCGCTCCCCAACAAGGCGCTTGCAAATTGACGCTCAACGTTAAAGAAGGCGTTATCGAAGAAGCGTTGGTAGAAACTATCGGTTGTTCGGGTATGACTCACTCGGCGGCAATGGCGGCGGAAATCTTGCCCGGCAAGACTATATTGGAAGCGCTCAATACAGACCTCGTTTGCGACGCTATCAACACCGCTATGAGAGAACTCTTTTTGCAAATCGTCTACGGACGTACGCAATCGGCTTTCTCCGAAAACGGTTTACCTATCGGCGCGGGTCTGGAAGACCTCGGTAAAGGATTGCGTTCGCAGGTCGGCACAATGTACTCTACCGGCGCTAAGGGCGTAAGATACTTAGAAATGGCAGAAGGTTACATAACTCATATCGGTCTTGACAAAGACAACCAAGTTATCGGTTATGAATTCGTAAACCTCGGCAAAATGATGGAAGCAATCAGAGGCGGTATGTCCGCAAATGACGCTTTGGTAAAATTTACCAACAGTTACGGAAGATTCAAAGAAGCCGTAAAAGTTATCGATCCGAGAAAGGAATAAGGAGGTACGGACAATGGCAGTTATGTTTGAAAGTTATTCAAGAAGAATAGACAAAATCACCAAGTGCCTCTCTGAATACGGCATTGCATCCCTTGAAGAAGCAAAACAGATTTGCTCGGATAAAGGAATCGACGTAGAGGCTATCGTAAAAGGTATCCAACCTATCGCGTTTGAAAACGCTGTTTGGGCTTATACCGTAGGTTGCGCTATCGCTATAAAGAAAGGTTGCAAAAAGGCTGCGGACGCTGCCGAGGCTATCGGTATCGGTCTTCAAAGTTTTTGTATCCCCGGCTCTGTTGCAGAACAGAGAAAAGTGGGCCTCGGACACGGAAATCTCGCGGCTATGCTTTTGAGAGAAGAAACCAAATGTTTCGCTTTCCTTGCAGGACATGAATCTTTTGCCGCTGCGGAAGGCGCTATCGGTATCGCTATGAAAGCCAATAAAGTAAGAAAAGATCCTCTTCAAGTTATCCTCAACGGACTTGGAAAAGACGCGGCTAAAATCATCAGCCGTATCAACGGATTTACTTATGTTCAGACCAAACTCGATTATTTCACAGGCGAACTCAAAATCGTTGACACGATTTCTTACAGCACCGGCGAAAGAAGCAAAGTAAGAGTTTACGGCGCAGACGACGTTGTAGAAGGCGTTGCTATAATGAAACACGAAAAAGTAGACGTTTCCATAACAGGCAACTCTACTAACCCGACCCGTTTCCAACATCCCGTTGCAGGCACCTATAAGAAAGAATGCGTAGAAAGCGGTAAGAAATACTTCTCCGTTGCATCCGGCGGCGGTACGGGACGCACGTTGCACCCTGACAACATGGCTGCAGGACCTGCGTCCTACGGCATGACCGATACAATGGGAAGAATGCACTCCGACGCTCAGTTCGCAGGCTCATCTTCCGTTCCCGCTCACGTAGAAATGATGGGACTTATCGGTATGGGCAACAACCCGATGGTAGGCGCTTCCGTATCCTGCGCAGTTGCAGTTGAAGAAGCATTGAAGTAATTGCTCAGTTAATTATTATGAAAAATTTAACAGCGGATAAATAATTGTTTGTCCGCTGTTTTTTGTTTATACAATAAAAAACTCCCTTACTTTGATAAGAGAGTTTTATAATTATACGATTATTTTCTATATATTATTTTTTACGTCTTCGGCAATCGCATCGGCAAGTTTTTCTAAATCAGAGAAACTTTGCTCGTTGAGAGCGGATTTGACTGTTACCTTATTTTCTATAAATTTATTGTTTTTAAGTTTTTCAAGGGATTCTTGCATAAGTTTTGCCGCGACGGGCGCCCACGTTCCGTTTTCTACAAACGCAAAGGTTCTGTTTTGCAAATTATGCTCCGCTACTTCATGCAACACGATTTGCATAGGCGGGAAAAGCGACATATTGTAAGTTGCGCAAGCAAAAACTATATGCGAATATTTGAAGCACTCGGCAACAATCTCCGAAAAATGCGTAGTTGAAGCATTGTATATCGCTATATCCTTTACGCCTTTCTCTCCCAATAAACCTGCGAGTATTTCCGCTGCGTTTTCCGTATGTCCGTGAACAGAGCCGTATACTATCACAACGCTTTGCTTTTCAGGAGTATAACTGCTCCATTTATCGTATTTATCAACAAAGAAGCCTATATTTTCCCTCCAAATAGGTCCGTGCAACGGACAAATCATGGATATTTCTATCGCGCTTGCTTTTTTCAAAAGACTTTGAACTTGCGCTCCGTACTTGCCTACAATGTTGGTATAATATCTTCTAGCGTCGTCCAGCCACTTACTTTCGAATTCGCATTCGTCTGCGAAAATATTTCCGCTCATTGCGCCGAACGAACCAAACGCGTCCGCTGAATACAAAATTTTATCCGTAGTATCGTACGTTACCATCGCTTCCGGCCAATGCACCATAGGCGCCATAACAAAGGTAAACGTATGTCTTCCACTGCAAAGCGTATCTCCTTCTTTTACAACGACTTTTCTATCTTCAATGTCAAAATTAAAAAATTGAGACATCATAGTAAATGTTTTAGCGTTGCCAACAATCTTGACTGACGGATATTTCTGCGCAATAGCGCCGATATTTGCGCAATGGTCGGGTTCCATGTGATTTACTATCAAATAATCGAGAGTCCTTTCACCCAGCAAACTTTCGATATTCTCCAAAAATTGTAAACTGACGCTACTGTCAACCGTATCCAAAAGCACGGTCTTTTCATCAAGCACTAAATAGGAATTATAACTCATTCCCCTTTTGACAGGATATACGTTTTCAAATAAATTTATCTTTCTGTCGTTTACCCCTACCCAATATGCGTCCGCATTGATTTTCTTTACGCTGTACATACAAACTCCCTCGCCATAATTTCCGGCAGTAAATTTTCGTTTTTATTTTAGCACAGTAACATATTTTTTTCAATTAAATAGTCGCCATTTGAATATGTTTTTATAAACGGTCAGAATTTTAATATATGATAATGCTTTTATCTAGCCGACCAAACGTAAAAACTACACTTCGTTACGATTTTAGTCGGACTCTTATTATTCAACGCCTCAATTAGACGGCGGAGAGTGGTATGATTTTCGTTTTAGCGAGTATAGGTCGAACCGCCCAGTGTACTTCCTCCTCTCCCGTCATTCTGAGCGTAGTCGAAGAATCTAATTCAATCATTATCCGTTTTTTAGTCCGACTAAAATCGTAATGTAATGGAGATTTTACGCTTGGTCGGAATTCTATACGTCGTCTAACGGACTCTATTTCTTCCTCATGGAGCGTTGCTCCTTGAGGAAATCGTTATAGCGTTCGATTTGATCTTCGCGCAAGTCAATCATCTCTTTCGCCGTTGCCAACGCTTGACTGTCTCCTACTATCAATTCCGTTTCTTTTACCTTTACTTTTGTTCCTTCGCTTCCCGCGTTCCTTCTGATGTCCTTCATATACTCGTCTTCCATCTTGAACAACGCTACTGTGCAGTCTTTCTTTATTGTCAGTTTTACCAAAGGATTTACCGATGACTGTCCAAGTAAGATATAGTACGTAGATTTCTTCTCTTTACACTTATCCTTACTCATTGCGTATTCTTTCAACGTATCGAAGAACTTCTTCTGTTTAGCGGAGAGTTTAGCGTACGCTTCATCAAGTGTCAATCTAGGAGCGGTTGCCTTTGCTTTTGGAGCAGGTTTTTCGGCAGGTATTTCGACAATCTTCTCTACTTCGACGGGAACTTCTTTTACTACCTCTTTCTCTACTATCTTTTCTACTTCGACGGGTATTTCTACTATTTTTTCAATAGGTTTCTCCACTATCTTTTCTACTACCTGCGTTTCAACAGATTTATTTGCGGATAGTTCAAGTATCTTCTCCATAAGTCTGTCTTGATTACGCATTAAATCTTCTTGCGTCTTCAACATCCTCTTTATCGTTTCGTCGCTTGTATTGTTGGTTTGCAATTTACTTGCAAGTTGTTCCAACACGTTCTCGCTTATATTCGTCTGCATAGGCTGTAACTTACTTACCAATCTCTCTAACGTTTCTTCGCTTACGTTTGTTGCCGCGACTTCTCTTTCTATTACTTTCTCGACAGGTTTTTGCTCGGAAAGTTGTTTCATTAGTTTTTCTATTCGTTTGTCGCTATGCTCCGTAAGTTCTCTTATCCTCTCCTCATTATGCGCGTTTTGTTCTATCAATTTATTTATCAGTTCATCGTTAGTCGACGCTTGTTGCGGCAACATCTGTTGCATTCCGGGAAGCATTGCCGTCATTGTTTCGGATACTATTCCTCTTATCTCTTCCGCTCCTAATCCTTGTTGAGGAGCATAAGCAAATCCTTGTCCCTGTCCGCCGTTATTTCCGCCGTTCATTCGCATAAACATCATCTCTTCTCTGTTTCTCGCATACTCTTCCTTCGCGTCTTCGAGTTCTTTTACAGACTTCTTGTAGCCTTTCTTCTCTATTAACATAAATACAAGAGATAATACCGCTACGCCCATAAGTACGCCCGCTATTATCGTCCAGTTGGTCATGCTAAGTCCGAACAAGCCTGTTACGTAGTAAGTCTTGTATTTACTCTCTACCGTCTCCCTATTCTCTTTCTTCTTACTTGCGTAGCCTATTCCCTTTGCCGTAAACATCAAGATTAAGACTATACTTATTCCGCTCGCTATCGCTTGCCACCATTCTTTCAATATATCCAACACTTTATCGAAATCAACTGTTTGCGTCGGCTCTTTCGGGTCGTTTGTAGAATTGTTGTTATCCTCGCTCGGATAATACGGATTGTTCGGATCGTCCGGATCGAATATCTCTTCGTTCTCTTTTA
>CAJUBA010000032.1 GCA_910584635.1 uncultured Christensenella sp.
CTATACGTCGTCTAACGGACTAGCGTTTCTTCATGGAACGTTGCTCCTTCAAATAATCGTTGTATCTCTCGATTTGATCCTCGCGTAGGTCCACCATCTCCTTCGCCGTCGCCAACGCTTGACTATCCCCTACTATCAACTCCGTTTCTTTTACCTTTACTTTAGTCCCTTCGCTTCCTGCGTTTCTTCTGATGTCCTTCATATACTCGTCTTCCATCTTGAACAACGCTACAGTGCAGTCTTTCTTTATCGTCAGTTTTATCAACGGATTTACAGATGACTGTCCCAGTAAGATATAGTACGTGGATTTCTTCTCTTTACATTTATCCTTACTCATTGCGTATTCTTTCAACGTATCGAAGAACTTCTTTTGCTTTGCGGAGAGTTTTGCGTACGCTTCGTCAAGAGTCAATCTAGTAGCGGCAGGTTTCTTTGCCGTAGAAACAGGTTTAGCCGCAGGTATCTCTACTATCTTCTCGACTACCTTTTCAACTTCGATAGGTACTTCCACTATCTTTTCAACAGGAACTTCCTTCTCTACTATTTTTTCTACCTCTACCGGCACTTCTACTTTTACTTCTTTTACTACCTCTTTCTCTACTATCTTCTCCACAGGTACTTCTACTCGAACTTCCTTTTCAACCACTTTTTCGACAGGTACCTCGACTATCTTTTCTATTACTTCTTTTTCCTTATTTTTATTTGAGGACAGTTCTTTCAACTTATCCATTATGTTTTCTTGGTTTTTAAGCAACTTCTTGATTGTTTCGTCGTTGTTTTCCGTTTGAGCGACTACTTTCAATATCCTCTCTTCATTGATATTAGGCGTTGATACTTCTTTTTCAATTACCCTCTCGACGGGTTGTTGTTCGGAGAGTTTCTGCATCAACTTCTCTATTCTCTCTTCGTTACGCTCATTCTGCTCAATGAGTTTTTGTACAAGTTCGTCGTTGGAAGACGCCTGTTGCGGTAAGTATTGTTGCATATTCGGAAGCATTGCCGTCATTGTTTCGGATACTATCCCTTTTATCTCTTCTGCTCCAAGTCCATGTTGCTGTGCATAAGCAAAGCCTTGCGCTCCCATGCCGTTTTGCATATTAGCCTGTCCGCCCATCATTCGCATATACATCATTTCTTCTCTGTTTCTAGCATACTCTTCCTTTGCGTCTTCGAGTTCTCTTACAGATTTCTTGTAGCCTTTCTTCTCTATTATCATAAATACTAGAGATAGCACCGCTACGCCCATCAGTACGCTTGCTATTACCGTCCAGTTGGTTACGCTTATACCTAAGAATGCGCCCGCATAGAAAGTTCCGTATTTGCTCTGCGTTATCTTCTTGTTCTCTTTCTTCTTGCTTGCATAGCCTATGCCTTTGCCTGTGAATACAAGTATCAAGATTATACTTATTCCGCTTGCTATCAACTGCCACAACGGTAAGTCTTTTATCTTCGCAAGGATTTCGTCTAACGCTCCGCCGTCGCCGTCCTTATCATTATCTCCGTCGCCGTCGTTTCCGTCGCCTTCTCCTCCCGGCAAATCGCTGTTGTTGGGATTGTTCGGGTCGTTTGGATCATACAACGTTTCATTTTCGCTTACCGTAAATTCTTTCCATTCGGTATATCTAGTCCCGTCAGATAACGCTACGTTGCCTTCATTATCCTTTATTACCGCTCTTACGTAATACGTATTGCCGGGTTTCAAATCCCCGAATTCAAGTGGATTTCCGTCAACATCCTTATATTCGTACCTTATAAATTCCAAATCGCTCTTACTGTCTACCTTTATCGACGGCGGATTGCTCAAATTCTTCCATCCGCCATTGTTGATGATTTTTTGTTTTATTTCAAAATCCATTACGGCGACTCCGTCCTCCACGTTATCTCCGCTTAAATAGTAGCCCGTTATCCCGTCCTTTATCTTTATTTTCGCAGTATACTTTCCTACCTTTATAGGCGCGCCGTCCAACGGCGACAATCCTCCTCTCTCAAAATAACTGATTTCAAACGCAGTATTCGGATCTGCGGAACCTTTATTGACGTTTATCTTCACGTCTTGCGTATTTCCGTTATATGTCATCTCCGTTTGCGCAAGCGTTATTTGTACTTCTTCGCTATAACTTCCAACGTCGAATTTCAATGAATATACATCTCCGACAAATTCGTATCTTTCTCCGTTATCTGAAGTAAATACTACCATTGCTATATACGTCTTAACTTTATTCTCATCTACGTTCAATTCCGTTACAAACGGAGTCTCCGACGTTATTTCATCTTTTGAACCTACTTCGTAATATCTATACTGTATTAGATTTTTATATTTATCCTCTATATCCAATACTCTTACACTGCAGGGAACTCCGTCTATTTCCCTAATCTCTTCCGTCCATTTTATTACTATTTTACTCTTTACTACAGTCCAACTGCCACTCCATATAAAATTGCCCGTGTATGAATCTGCATTGTCTTTTTCTGGCAACATATAGTTTATAGCGTAATCTCCAGTAAGCGAAAATTCGACTTCTTCCTGCAAAGTATCTCCTACCGCATTTCCCTTGGAATTGTACTTGTAATTTACGCTCAATCCCTCCGGAAGAGTCTCCTCCTTAATTAAAGCGGATATTCCCCCCGGAGTATACGGAAGTTCCATATCCTCATACTCCCATTTGACTGAGGATAAATCGTATTTTGCCTTATATATAGTCCATACTACGGAATAAATTTCTCCGTTGCTTAGTTTTATCGAAGTACGGTACTTGCCGGCGTTTACCACACTTCCGTTAACGCGCTCGCTTGAACCGTTCTCTTCTATTTTCTCTATATAGTATCCGCCGTTACCGTAATTGGTATCCAAAGTATACTGTTTTGGATAACGTACTTGAAAAGAAAACGGTTTTGACGTATACTGCAAACTTTGATCGGTATAAATCTTATCTCCTGTTTCCGTAAGTTCGGTTAGTATCGCGTATTCATTTCGAATAACGCCGTCTTCATATAAATCCCATGCAATATTAGACAAATCTCCTTGCGAAAGAATATTCAACGTTATTTCTCCGTCTATTTCAACCGTATAATTTTCGTTTAACGATTTTACGTTCAATTTATAAGACGCTTTTTGAGGCAACTGACTTGTTAATATTTTTCTATGCAAAACTTCGTATCCTTTCGATACAAGTTCTATTTTTCCATCTTCGTCCAAAGAATTCAATACGATTTCTTTCCCGTTGTTCATAATATATATTTCAACGGGGACTTTATCGCTACCCATTATTTTATCGCCGTCAACCGCCGACACTTTTATATCCACGTATTTATCCTGTTTGTACGTAGCGTTTATAATGTTTCCTCCGCCGTCGGTTATTTTCTCAATTATTACCTGCGCCGGCGTAATTTCTATTTCAAGTTTCGGTTGCGTCGCCCACTTATAATTTTTTTGGTATTCTTCGCGCAATGTCGCTACCAACTCATACTTTCCTTTATTTGTCGCCGTTACGCTGAATATCAAGGCGCTATCGTTTATTGACGTACCGTCATAACTCTCTTTGAATTCCATTTGCATTATATCGGGATTAAAATCGTCAAAATAAAACTCAACGCCGTCCGTTCCGCTATATTTTTCCTGTTTTACTTGCGCAGACGGATAGGGCAACGCTTTTTTCTCAATTTTTAGAGTTATCAAGGGCATTTTGTCGTTTTCATTTCCGTCTGACCAATAATATCCTTTTTTAATAGTATATTTTACTTTATAGGTTCCCGCGTCAATAGGTTGCGCAGGCGTAATTCCGTCTTCTTTGAAATATTCTTCGACTACGTTTCCGGATTTTATCGCCTCTTTCATAGCTGTATACCAAGTTTCTCCCTCCGGAGTAACCGCTGACCCGCTATATACTTTTGTAAAGTTTTGAGGAACGTTCAACGACCTTGCCGCAGACTCTTCCGCCTTTTTTAAGTTCAAATGAAAAGCAGGACGAACTGCGCACGTTACGTCAACCGCCGGATAATCGTCCCTGCTGCCGTCCGCTCTATGTACGTGTACGAAATCGTAATGCGAATTATCAGCCGAACGCATCCACGTTCTCAATCCGTTTGACGTCGCTCTTTGAGACTGAGAAGTTTTCCATATTCCGCCGCCGCCGTTCATTCCGCTCTCTGCCATTGACGGCAACCATATTTTATCGTTTTTCCATGCTGTAAGATCTCTAATACGTTCGTCTAACGTTACTCCCACGTAATCCGTAGCATAATTCATGCCCGACTGCATAGTATAAGTGCCGGACATATCGTAAGCGTCGTTATTGAAATCCAAATGGTACGGATTTATCAAAGACGAACGCTGAGTCGCCTGCCATGCTACTTTATACGGTTCTTCAATAAAATTCGTCAAACTACCCGATACGCCGTCTATTGTAAACTTTGCATATTTATGGCTTGTATTTTCAGCCGAATTTATTACGTGCGGATTAGTTCCGTCCTTATCGTCATAGTAAGTGCCGGAAATGTTTAGAGTTTCAGTTCTTATCTTACTGGTACCGTACATGTTTGCTGGATATTTACCGTTTTGATTCGTATTATATGTATTATATTGAGCAGTGTCATCAGTATCCGAAAGCCATAACGTCAGTATAGGGTCGCCGTCAAATTCTGCTCTGGTAGTCGACAGATAAACCGCATTCCATACCATATTGTCGATAGTAAGCGTTATAAGAGCGCCTTTTGTCTGCGAATTCGATGACGATTGAAAATCTTCGCTCGTTTTTATATTTTTGGCGGCCGCTTCAACGTCCGCATAAGTCGCGTTTGGTTTACCTGTCAACTGTGAATACAATTTATCAAGTTGATTGCCGTTGAAAACGTCTCCGCCATTCTCATAATTATCCATAAGCAAATTGCCTATATTAGTAACACTTACTCCCGATGCAATCGCATCAGCCGAATTGTTCGGCGTAAAAAATGATAATATGCTTGCCACACCCAAGCATAAAATTATCAACACCGATAAGACAAAAATGCCTCTTAATTTTCTCTTCCGTATATCCATTTTAACCCCGTTTTTGTATACGGTCAGGAAAAGTGTAC
>CAJUBA010000033.1 GCA_910584635.1 uncultured Christensenella sp.
CGATTTTTTTATTATTTTTTTACCAAATTTCGAAAAATATAAGTATAGGTTAATGCAACATCGTTAAAAAATTACTGTAATTATCTGAATATCTAAAAATTTATTTAATTACATTATCATATCTCGTTATTTTATGCCCGTTGACAATTATAATAACAATATAGTATAATAATTATATGGATAATGTCAGAAAACATATTTGCGAAATTGAAAAACTAACGCTATCTCAATACGCTACGCTTTCGGAGAATACCAAAGGCAGACTTCGCGAATGCGAGCCATGTCAACTTCGCAGCGAATTTCAGCGCGACAGAGATAAAATTTTGCATTGCAAATCTTTTAGACGGTTAAAACACAAAACTCAAGTTTTCCTATCCCCCGAAGGCGATCATTACCGCACGCGTTTGACTCATACTTTGGAAGTATCACAAATAGGACGTACTATCGCAAGAGCGCTTAGACTCAACGAGGACTTAGTCGAAGCGATTGCTCTGGGACACGATTTGGGACATACGCCTTTCGGACACGCGGGAGAAAGACAACTTAATCAACTCGTCGAAGGCGGGTTTGTACACTCTCTGCAAAGCAAACGCGTAGTAGATATTTTGGAAAACAACGGCAAAGGACTTAATTTGACTTTTGAAGTAAGAGACGGCATAGCCAACCATAAATACGACGACTGCCCCGCTACGCTTGAAGGAGAGATTGTCAAATATGCCGATAGATTCGCATATATAAATCACGATATTGAAGACGCAATCAGAGGAGGAGTTATCTCCAACGCAGATTTGCCAAAAGACTGCATTGCCGTGCTTGGCGAAAGCAAATCAAAACGTATCAACAATTTGATTTTGGATATGGTAAAGACCAGTTGGGATAAACCCGCGATTCAACAATCCTCCGATTTCAAAGAAGCAACGGAAAAATTGCATCAATTTATGTTTGACAGAGTTTATCTTAATCCCAAGGCAAAAGGACAGGAAGCGAAGGCTGTCAAAATAATCGTTATGATTTTCGAGTATTACATGAAAAATATCGACAGACTTCCCGATTTTTATAAGTCGTTGTTGGAGGAATACCCAAAGGATCGAGTCGTATGCGACTATATATCGTCGTTTACGGACAGATACTGCGTAAGGGTTTTTTCCGAACTCTTTGTGCCTGACGGCTGGACGATTTTATAAATCAAATGCCGAATAAGAAAGTAAAATAATTAAATGCCGACGTCGTCAAATCGCGATATCGGCATTTTCAGTTTTCATTTTTTTATCAAATACTATTCTTCTGAATCTTTCCCTTCCCCGTCTTTCGGCTTATCTTCGTCGCAATAATAAGGATTTACGTGTACAACGATATGTCTGACTTCTTCAAATGCGGTTTCGATATTATCGTGTACGCGTTGGGCTATATCGTGAGCCTCGACTATATTGAGCGACGAATCAACGGCTATTTCCGCTTCAACGTATATAATCGAGCCGGAAATTCTCGTTTTAAGCAAATCGATATTCTTTACGTCCTCGTCATCGTCTATGGTTTTGTAGATTTTACCGTAAAGTTCGTCGGAAGCGGCATGGTCGGTAAGTTGACGAATTACCACTTTGACAATATCGTAAGATACTTTTACTATAAGCAAGGATATAAGAACCGTCGCTATACCTTCGAGAACGAGCGCTCCCAATATCGCGCCGAGTATACCCACAAATCCGGCTATTGAAGAAAAAGCGTCCGAACGATGGTGCCACGCGTCGGCTTTCAACGCTTGCGAATCCAATTTCTTGGCGTAATATATCGTATACCAATACATTCCTTCTTTGACGACTACGGATATAACCGCGGCGACAAGCGCGATATAAGACGGCTTTACGAACTCCCCTTTTGTCGCGTCTATTATGCCGTTTATACCTGCATAACCCAACATGAGTCCCGTCGCAAAAAGCATCATTGCAAGAATTATCGAAGCAATGCTTTCAAATTTATCATGACCGTAATTATGGTCTTTGTCCTCGTTCTTGACCGCTAATCTGGCGCCAATCAATACTATCACGGTAGAAGCGACGTCGCTTGCCGAATGAACGGCGTCCGATACCATAGCCGTACTGTTGCCTACAAATCCGGCGATAAATTTACCCGCCGAAAGCAACATATTGACGACTATCGTAACGATTGCAACTTTATTTATTGTTTTTACGGCGTCTTGTTTGTCTTGTATTTTCATATTATTAAATCAATGCAAAGTCTTCCAGTATTTTCTTTACTTCGCGCAAATACGACTGAACGGGACGGTATTTCTTTATTACAGAATATACTCCTATCCACATCGCCTTTATCATTTTGGCTCTTGATAAATCAAAGGAAAAATTAAGTCCGTCCAAAATCGTAAGCCACTCTTCTTTGGTTTCGTCGGAAAGATTTGGATCTTCGTCGACGATACGCATCATTTTGTTTACAAAAGGCGCGGCATTTTCTTTGACAAGATTATCTATCGGTTTCTCTTCTACCGCTTCAACGACCTTTTCCTTATAATCGACTACTCCGCCGAACGCTCTTGCGTACGCTACTAGCACGGTATTGCAAAACTGCTGATAACACGCTCCGTAATCGTCATACTTATAATTTCTACGTAAAAATCTGTCTATATCTACGTTGTTTCTGTCAAAATCAAACAAAAGCGCGGTAACGACAGATACCACCGCCATAGGGTCGGAAGGTATGTTTACACAATTTTCGCCGAAGAATTTGCCGTACTCCTCTCTAAATCTTATGCTGGAATTACACTTTTCGACATAGTTGTAAAGACAAGGCGTATTTGCGATAAATCTCAAAAGGTTTTTAATAGCCGTTGTCGAAAGTATATAAGTCGACCTTGCCATTTCGTCGCAATAATCCAAAAAAATATTGTACGCTTTTTGCGGTGATAACTCTACCATGGTTTCTTCTCCGGTTTGTTTATATTTCGCGCTCGGACTCGCCTTTGACGCTATATACAGCAATATTATACAATACAATATAAAAAATATCAAGCGAGTAAGAAATTAAAAAATATATCCAAGTCGCTTGAAAAAAAGTATATATTGATATATAATAATTATGTTATTGTCGAAATTATGTCGACTGTGGCTTATTTTTTGTTAAATATCAGGAGTTTGTATGAAATCTATAACATTGTTGCTTAACACTACCGAAAGCGTAAAATCTTTCGTCAATATTATATCGCGATTCGATTTCGATATGGATTTGAGATGCGGAAGATACGTTGTCGACGCTAAATCCATTTTGGGTATCTTTTCTTTGGACCTCAACCGACCGGTCGTACTTGAAGTACATTGCGACGACTGCGACGAACTTATTAAAAGCATCTCCCAATATATTTATCAGTAATATATGTTAGAACCCACTACTCTGAACAAACTCATACTGCTTTACGCGCTGGACAAAATGGAAGTCGCTCTCCAAGAGAGCGTCATTTTGGATATGGTTACCGAAAATAATTGGCTTAACTATATGGACTGTAAAGTCGCGTTGACGGATCTTATCAAAAACAATATGATAACAAACGTGGCTACAAAAGGTTGCAATCCGCGTTACGCTATCACTTCCGATTCAAGAGAAGGTCTAAAACACTACTTTGTGGAAATTCCGTCGTCGCTCAGAGAAAATATAGCCGAAATAATCAAACTAAACAAAATCAAATACAGAAAAAAACAAGACTATTTTTCAGATTACTACAAAAACACAGACGGCACTTATACAGTAGTGCTTAAAATCGAAAGTACGAATACCCCGCTTATGGACCTCAAACTTGTTGTCCAAAATAGAAATAAAGCAAAATGGCTATTCAAAAATTGGAGTGAAAAGGCATCTACCCTTTACGAATTTATTCTTGAAAACCTTATTGATTAAACTACATAAATAACTGAATAAATGAAACGGACGGATATACCGTCCTTTTTGTTTATGTCAAGCCGACAAATGTTTTCCGACCAGTCGTAAAATCTATGATTTGCTTCGATTTCAGTAGGACTTTACCCGACCGAAATCATAATGCAATGAAGATTTCGCGTTTGGTCGGATTAAATAGCAAAGCGGAATTACTTTTATTACGCTCATACTTTTTGGTTTTCCCATTTCTGTTACTCCTCTCGCTTTCGCTAAAAAATATGGCTGTAATCTGTATTTCCGCTTTGCTATTTATTTTTTCCTATTCTTTTTCTTTATACTATTATTCAACAACGCTTCAATTAGACGGCGGAGAGTGGTAAAATTTTCGTTTTAGCGGGTATAGGTCGAACCGCCCAGTGTACTTGTCGTACTATATTGAATATTTTTATACACAA
>CAJUBA010000034.1 GCA_910584635.1 uncultured Christensenella sp.
TTAGTATTGTGTCTTGAAGATTATTACTCTCGCTTGAACACAATCCCGTAGGTATTGCCGTGGGAGGATTAGCGTCCGCGTTAAAGTTTACTCCCAACGTCTTTTGTTTGACCGTATACGTCAACGTCTTGATTGATCCGCCGCCTTTCCATAAGTGCAAAGACGGGTCTTTTATTGAGAACTTGACTTTGTATACTCCTGCATTCTTTATCTGCGTTACCGTTGTTCCAGTTCCGGAAGTATCCTGTCCTACTTTGAAGTACTCGTAACTTACGTCCACGAATTTCTTGATATTGTCTGAATACCAACTTTCGCTTGTAAGGTCCACCGCGTTTGTATCGTAGACTGATTCCAAAGTTTCCGGCGGAACTGCAATAGCGTTGGACGCTTCTTCCGCTTTTCTCAAATTCAAGTGAAACGCCGGACGAACTGCATAAGTAGAAACTACGCTTTGGTTAGAGCCCCCCACTCCGGTTGATGCAAGTGTCCTAGCAAGCACGTAACCGTCAATACCCGTACGCGACCATGAATTAGCGTTTGCTACGTCAGAGCCATTATCGTTTCCACGTTGATTCGCATTTGTATGCCACATACCTTTTATGGAATTATCACTCCAACCCGTTTCCGTCATTGAAGGCAACCATACTTTATCTTCTTTCCAAATATCGTAATTTGTTTTTTTGCTGTAATCTATATTGCTATAAAGATTCGCCGGAGTAACGGTAGAGTATCTATCGTTATTAAAGTTATATTGAAAATCGTTATATGTTTTTGACAACTCTGTTTCTTGCCACGCTACATTTGACGGCGCGTCTATAAACGATGTCAACGAACCGTCTATGCTGTCCATTGTGAAGATAGCAAAAGGATTGTTAGCATTCTGCTCTACTTCTTCCGTCGTTAATACGTTTAAAGCAGTAGCGTATTTTCCGCCATTATTTAACGTTACCGCTCTTATCTTACTAGTTCCATACATATTTGCGGGATATGCACCATTTGTATTATTTGAATAATCGTTCCAATTTGATGTCCTATAAGCGGATGGCAACTGATTGGAATTCGCAAGCCATAACGTTACGATGGGATCGCCCTGTCTGTTGGTAGACAGATAGGTTGCGTTCCATACTAGTCCGTTTATTGTAACCGTTATATCCTTACCACCATTATTAGTACGGAAATTATCTCCGTTCAAAGTCTTTACTGAAAGTTCCTTAACTTTTTCGTATGTTGCTGTTCCCGTCAATTGCTTATATAAAATATCTAAATTAACACCGTTGAAGAGCATTTTATCTTCTCTTGTAGCGTAATTATTTGACAACAATTCTCCTATATAAGTAGCGCTTGATGAGTCGCTAATAGCGCTAGCCGAATTGTTTGGCGTAAAGTAAGATATTACGCTCGCAACACACAAGCATAAAATAACCAACACAGACAAGACAAAAATGCCTTTTATTTTTCTTTTCCGTATATCCATTTTACCCTAAATTCCCATTAGTCAGTAAAAGTGTACTTTTCCTGACTGGATTCTCTTGAATTCGACAAAGCCATTTAGTATAATATATATGTATTATAATGTCTGACAGTGTCGAATTATGATACAAAAAACGCGGTCAGGAAAAGTACACTTTTTTTGGAATTTGTCGATTTTTTTTGTCAAAACTCTATATTTTTTTCCAAAATTTTGGTATTCTTAATTTATGAATTCATTTTTAGGGGGTATTTTGAATGAATCAATACGGTTATGCTAGGGTATCGTCATCAGACCAAAATCCAGGCAGACAAATTCAAGATCTAATCAAATTCGGGATTCCCGAAAAGCAAATTTACTGCGACAAACAAAGCGGTAAAGACTTCGAAAGAAAGCAGTACATCCGTCTTGTTCGAAGACTGCGAGAAGGCGACCTTCTCGTCATAAAGTCAATAGACAGACTTGGACGCAACTATGAAGCAATCATCTCCGAGTGGAGTAAAATTACTCACAAGATAGGCGCAAACATAGTCGTTTTGGACATGCCTCTTCTCGACACAAGAGAAAAAGCGGACAACCTTGTCGGAAAATTTATTGCCGATATAGTGCTTCAAGTTCTCTCCTTCGTAGCAGAAAACGAACGCGCTAACATACGCACCCGACAAGCGGAAGGAATCGCGCTTGCAAAGCAGTCCGGCACTCGCTTTGGAAGGCCGAAAAAAGCATACTCGCCTGATTTTATACAAGTGGTGGAAGACTACAATAATAGGCGAATAACTCTTCCGGAAGCGCTTGAACTTCTCTCTATGAAGCAATCAACTTTCTTCTATCATCTCGGTTGTTACAACAGTATGCTTACCGAATACGACATGTACGAAGAAAAAGCAATTTAGAGCGTTTGCTCACTCCCACCTTTACTGTAAATTTTAACATTTCCCCACGACTACAAAACTCTTAAAAATCACAATTAAATTGAATTAGACTTGATACGGATAGCCTATCGGCATAAGACTAGATATTTCGACTACGCTATTCCCGACCAAACGTAAAATCGCTACTGCGTTCCGATTTTAGTCGGACTCTTAATATACTGATTCTTAATTACATTAGATTCTGAGCGTAGCGTATGCGTAGTCTAAGAATCTAATGTAATATAGTACATAACCCCCATCAAGTTCGGCGAAAAATAAATTTTGCAAAGGGT
>CAJUBA010000035.1 GCA_910584635.1 uncultured Christensenella sp.
AAATTCCAAAAAAAGTGTACTTTTCCTGACCTGTTTCTCTTGAATTCGACATATAAATTTTGTATAATATATCTGTATAATTATGTCGTATTTTACATCATTTTCGACATAAATTCATAGTCAGGAAAAGTACACTTTTCCTGACCGCATACAAAAACGGGGTTAAAATGGATATAGGGAATAGAAAAACAAAAGGCATTTATGCTTTATCGGTTATTATAATATTATCACTTTTTGTGGCGGCTGTTTTATGCTTTTATTTGCCAACAGATTCGGCAAAAGCGTTAACAGATACCACAAATGCGGAAAATATTTGCGATGGCAGAGAATTATGGCGGTCGGAAATAAATAAGTTTGACGCAACTGCGTTTAATGAACTGACGGATAAATTATTCGGCAATAAAGATTGGCTGAATTATGTTAAGTCTATGAAAGACACGGCGACTGACAGTTATGTTATACCCGCTTCTGTAATAAATGAAAAAATCAAAAATGAAAACGGAATTGTTGTTACAATCGGCGGATTAGAGTGGATGGTAGCGTCGCTTACAGTTGCAAATGACGGTATTGACAACGTAGTAGCGACATTATATTTACGCGACGATATGGGGACATCCTTATATTCTTCCAGTCGAAATAATACTACAAAAGGCAACAATATGTACAGCAAAAGTATTTTGAGAAATACTTTGCTTACAGTCAATACATTCAAATTATTTTCAGATTCCACTGCCGGCGGATTTGCAGAGAGATTTTTAGTACAACCTAAAAATATTAAATACCAACAAAATCAAACAATGGTTGGAAGAGGTGGTCCGAGTGATTATAATTTTCCAAACGACGCTTTGGGAGCATTGTCTAGCGGTTGGTATCCGGGAGTAAATTATCAACCTGCGGATACCTATGACGGCAAAAGATACGACGCATGGGGAAACGATTATATTTGGGTGCCAAGCGGCGTTGAAACGGGCTGGAATAATTATTTGAGTACTACTTCTATTTGGAAATTAAGTTCTGCTCAACGCAAACACACTGAGACTTATTCTTGGTTGCGAACCGGAGTTTTCAATAGTTATGGTTACGCGCAAACTATAAATTATAGTAGTATTATGGAAGCGGATTATAACGACAGTTCAAATGGAGTGCGTCCTGCGATACATTTGAATTTATCTGAGGTGGCTAAATACATTTCAAAAGAGGTAAATGCTCCTGAAAGCGTGGTAATAAGTTATGACGGATTGGAACATGGAATAGAAAATGAAGATTGGTTTACAAGCGTGGATTTAGGAAGTAATGCAACGATTAAGTATTACGAAAAAGGTTCTACAGAGGAAATGTCTTCAAATCCAAAGACGGTCGGCGAATATGAAGTAGAAATAACGCTTAATAACGATACAAGATATTTTGCCGACGATATAACAGCGAAGACAAAGAAAATACCTTTTAATATCGTTAAAAGAAAAGTAGCGTATCCTACGTTTTACGATAACGAATGGCAATTACCTTACAACGGCGGAAACGACGTAGAGTTTCAGTTAGTATATGACGAGAGTTATGTAAAAGTAAGTTACAACGGCGTGGATTTGAGTACGACGTCAAAACTGGTGTCGGAAAAGACGGTAGGAGAGTATGAACTTACGGTAGAGTTGAAAGACAGCGTTAACTGCGAGTGGGCGAGTAGTAAAGACAAGTTTGTATTTGAAATAACTAAGGCTAAGGTATATATAAAACTAAGCGAGGTAGGCGGAAGCGCAAGCGACTTAACGGGATTGCAGGGCAAGAATAAGACGTTTAACCTTGAATTACATCAAGACAGTAATAAGCGACCGAAGAATGACGACGAAGTGCCGTTGAGCATAGAAGCGAGCGCGAAAGACTTACCCACGTTGCAAATAAACGTAGAGGATATAAAGTTAAATAAAAACAGTACGACAATGCAGATAACTTTCAACATGAGCAAGTTGAGAGCGGTAAAGTATGCGTTGAGCGGAATAACGACGAACGGGAATTACGAGATAATAATAGACCCTGCGGCGACTTTGGACGTAAAGAGCGTAGAAGAAGGATCTACGTTGAGATGGTATTTGAATAAGAACGGGAATCCTGTAATGGGAAGTTGGATAGTAGACTCGGAAGTGGGACAGTATGAATCGGAAATGACGGAGCATCTAACTTACGACAAGGCGAGTTATGGATTTACAGTCAGCGCGCCGACGGGATACGAGATAGACGAGGAGTACGGAACAAGAACGGTATTGTTGACGGACGCCGGCGAAGAATCGGTAGAAACTGTAAAGAACGCAGGAAAGTATAAAACAACGATAAAACTTAAAGAAACGGCAAATCCTACAAACGTAAAAGAGTATTCAATCGAGTGGACAATAGACAAGGCAAAGTTTGACTTGTCAAACGTTAAGTGGGAATATCCCGACGGAAAACTTCCTTACACGCAAGGCGGAATAAACGCGGTATTGGACGAAAGAACGTTGCCCGAAGGATTGAAAGCAAAGTATAGTAACAGCACAATCAAAGGATTGACGGTAGGACAAACGGGTACGGAGATAGTAACCTTTGAACTTGA